>CAMVTO010000017.1 GCA_947170435.1 uncultured Clostridia bacterium
GAGCGCTTGACTGGCAGTCAAGAGGTCAGCGGTTCGATCCCGCTAATCTCCACCATTGGAACAAAGCCTGAAACCGAAAGGTTTCAGGCTTTTTCTTTTTTTTGAAGAAATTTTACTTGTCAAGCATAGAATGCTGTGGTATAGTACTTTTAATATAATATGTATTATTGTGTATATTGCGAATTGAGAAGTTGGAGGAGAGTGCAGTAATGAAAAAGCTATGCTGCTTGTTTCTGGTGGTTGGGTTTTTGATGGTTGCATTTGCGCTGCCGGTCGCGGCGGCTGCTGAGGCGCAATCCTCCGACGCAGCGGTGGAGGAGACAACGGCGGAGTCCTTCGAGGAAATCGAGATCGAGGACGAGGATACTCCGCTTGCGGGACTTCCGGGCGTGGGACGTTCCGACGTCGCACGGATGATTGTCGGTGCCGGCTGCTGCATGATGGCTGCGGCGGGTGTGATTTTGATCATTGGCCTTCGTCGCGGGCATGTGCGCCGCTGAACGGAAGAGATGAAATTCAATGCTCTCCAATGCGGCGTGTATTGCGCTGTATTGGAGATTTTTACGCATGAGACCGATTTTTGAGAGGACGTGCTGTTTTGTCAAGCAAGAAGAACTCCCATACACTTCGGCTGGAGCATTGGCAGGGTATTTCGCTGCTTTTGCTGTTCTATGATGCGCTGGCCGTAAATATTGCTTATTTTTTTGCGCTTTGGCTCCGCTTTGACTGTCAATTCAGCGAGATTCCTGGCGGATATCTGAGCGCATGGCTGAGATTTGCCCCGGTGTACACGCTGATCTGCCTAGCGGTGTTTGCCTATCTTCGCCTGTATCATAGCCTGTGGCGCTTTGCCAGCTATTCTGAGTTGATGCATGTGCTGATGGCCTCGACCATCACGGCGGTTGTCCATACGATTGGCATTACGGTGCTGTTCGGGCGCATGCCGGTTTCCTATTATTTTGTCGGCCCGCTGGTTCAGTTCCTGTTTATTCTGGGTATTCGCTTTTCTTACCGGTTTCTGCTGCTGCTTCGTTCAAATGCCAGGAAGAATGAGACTGTCGTGCGCGTGATGCTCATCGGCGCCGGCGGTGCGGGGCAGTTGATCCTACGTGACATCAAAGCGGCGGAGGGCTCCGGCGAGCGCGTGGTCTGCATCATTGACGACAACGCAAACAAGTGGGGACGGTATCTTGATGACGTGCCGATTGTCGGTGGACGGGACGATATTCTTGCCAGCGTTGAGAAGTATAAGATCGACAAGATCTATCTCGCTATTCCCAGCGCCACCGCGGCGCAGCGGCGCGATATTCTAAGCATCTGCAACGAGACGGGCTGTGAGCTGAAGAACCTGCCCGGCATTTACCAGCTTCGCCACGACGAGGTCAGCGTTCAGACGCTGCGGGATGTTTCCGTGGAGGATCTGCTCGGTCGTGAGCCGATTCACGCGAACCTTGACGAAGTCTTCCGCTTCATTCACGGCAAGAGAGTTATGGTCACAGGCGGAGGCGGCTCGATCGGCAGTGAGCTCTGCCGCCAGATTGCGGCACATGAGCCGAAGCAGCTGGTGATCTTTGACATCTATGAGAACAACGCCTATGATATCCAGCTGGAGCTGCAGGAGAAGTACCCCGAGCTTGATCTGGCGGTCATCATCGGCTCGGTGCGCGACAGCCGAAAGCTTTATCAGGTCTTTGGAGACTATCGGCCCGAGATCGTCTATCACGCGGCTGCCCACAAGCATGTGCCGCTGATGGAGGATTCGCCCTGCGAGGCGATCAAAAACAATGCCATCGGCACCTACAAGACCGCCTATGCCGCGATGGTATTCGGCTGCAAGCGGTTTGTGCTGATTTCCACGGATAAGGCGGTCAATCCGACAAACGTCATGGGTGCCAGCAAGCGTCTGTGCGAGATGGTGATCCAGAGCTTTGACGCCAAGATCAAGGCGGGCCGGGCGGATGAGATTCCACAGCTGTTCATCCATGCTGACGAGGACAGCGACGGGACCTCGGATTTCCTGCAGCCTCTGGATCAGGTCAGGACGGAATTCGTGGCGGTGCGCTTTGGAAACGTGCTGGGCAGCAACGGTTCTGTGGTGCCGCTGTTCCGCAGACAGATCGAGCATGGCGGGCCGGTCACGGTCACGCATCCTGACATCATTCGGTATTTCATGACGATCCCCGAGGCGGTCAGCCTTGTGCTGCTGGCGGGTACATATGCGAAGGGCGGAGAGATCTTCGTGCTGGATATGGGAAGCCCTGTCAAAATCGACACGCTGGCTCGAAACCTGATCAAGCTTTCCGGCCTGAAGCCGGACGTCGATATCAAGATCGAGTACACAGGCCTTCGTCCGGGCGAGAAGCTTTATGAGGAGAAGCTGATGGCGGAGGAAGGCCTTCGTAAGACGGAGAACGACATGATCCACATCGGGTCTCCGATCCTTTTTGATGCGGACAAGTTCTTTCTGCAGCTCGCTTCGTTGATGCAGGATGCCTATCGCAATCGCCGGGATATCCGTGACAAAATCGCAGAGATCGTGCCGACCTATCAACCGATGAAGCCGAAGACTGCGGCTGAATTGCCGCGCGAACCGGTGGGCGCATAGATTGAGATCGTACCAGTTGGGAGATTTTTGAATGAAAGCAAGAATTGCTTTAAGTATCATAGCGATCCTCATGGGCCTTGCGCTTGCCGGCCTTGTCTTCCGCTCAAACGCGATCGAGGAGCAGCAGAGGCAGCATGTGTTTGAGCTTCAGGCTGAGGCGCGACCCTATGAAGTCGAGTTGGAAACGATCAAGTCCGAGCTGAGAACGGCGGAGAAGCGATTCTTCTCTACGCATGAGACGGCATGCCTTGCGCTCGGTGTGCGGGCGGTCGAGGAATCAGACATTGCGTGGATCGAAACGCTGCTGCGGGGCAGAGGTATTTCCCCTGTCCTGGTACTGGACTGTGAGTCGGAAAAGTTTGCGGAGATCCTGGATGCGGCTTCGGAAACGGGCTGGGAGATCATGCTGACGACATCGCCGCTGAATGCGAAGACAAATCCGCTGATCACATCGGCAATGGATCAGATCAAAGAGCGGGAACTGCCGGATTCCAATGTGTTTTTGCTGAGGAACAGTGATGATTCTGCCGAAGCGGTTGCAATGCTTGACTCGGATGGATTCAGCGGCTTCGCCAGATATCAGAGCACGGCTGGCAGCGGTATTGCCGAAAATGGACTGCCTTGGTTCAGCTATATCTATTACCGTTCCGTACAGATCAATCTCAGCACATGGCTTTCAAGCCTGATCGGAAACAGTGGCGCCATGATCATCACGCTGGATATGGAGGCGATCCACTCCGGAGCGCTGACGGAGGAGAGTGTCAAGGCGTTTTTGAGCGCGGTTGAGCAGTACGCGTCCGAGGGAAACCTGAAATTTACATCGACCGGCGAAATCATTCAGGAGATCAACCTTGCAAACGCAAGCAAGGAGGAGCGCCAGAAGATGTATGATGAGTATGTCGCGGAGCGTCAGACGAGAATTGACGAGCTGAATGGAATCATCGACGGCATCTACTCTCGCTGGCACGACGCGGATACTGATAATTGGCTTGGAAACTCCGTGGAGCAGACTCGGAACAGTTTGAAGCAAAGCTGGGATATGGGCACCGGAGCGATCATCAACAGAATAAAAGCGATCCGAAACAAGGGTACCGCGGTGATAAAGGGGTTATAAACATGAAACTGAAAGCTGGATTCATCACGCATTCCATGGGGGATGAACACGTTCTCATCGCCACCGGTGATGCTGCGGAGAAGTTTCGCGGCATTGCCCGCAGCAATGAAACGGCGGCGTTTATCGTGGAATGCCTCAAGGACGAGACCACGCCGGACGTGATCGTGGAGAAGATGTGCGCGGAATATGACGCACCGGAGGAGCGCATCCGTGCGGATCTCGGCAAGGTGCTGGATATCCTTCGCTCAATCGACGCGTTGGATGAATCAAAATGACGGAATTCACCTGTTCTTTTGCTGGAACCAACGTTCGCATTCGTGCGTTGTACCCAGAGACGGAGGCGTTTTGCCGGGACTATCTGACTAATGGCGAACCGCTTTTCACGGTGGAGACCACATCGGAAGATATCGCCTACGAGCGGACGATATCCGACCGGACAGCGATTGCTGAGGGGCGCAAGCCTTACCGCTTTACAGACGAGTATCTGGAGACGCTTGCTGTGTATCGCAAGCTGGCGGTTGCGATGTCCTCCTGTGATACGATCCTGTTTCACGGTTCTGTCATCGCGGTCGACGGCGAAGCATACCTCTTTACCGCGCCAAGCGGCACAGGCAAGAGTACCCACGCACGGCTTTGGAGAAGGCTGTTTGGCGAACGCGCATACATGGTCAATGATGACAAACCGCTGCTGAAGATTTCAGACAGCGGCGTTTTGGCATACGGGACACCTTGGGACGGAAAGCATCGACTCAGCAGAAATGTCAGCGTACCGCTGAAGGCAATCTGCCTTCTCGAACGAGGAGCGAAAAATGAAATCATGCCTTGCACGCCTGCCGAGATCTATCCCAACCTGCTTGGGCAGACATACCGCCCGAAAGAGACCGAGCCGATGCTGCGGGTGCTCAACCTGGTGGACCGGCTGGCGCAAGGTGTTGCGCTTTACAGACTCCACTGCAACATGGAACTGGACGCCGCCCGTGTTTCGTATGAAGGCATGAGCGGAAGACCGCTTGAGGAGGAAAAAGGATGATCGAGCAGGAGCTTCTTGAGCGCGGAAAATTTGCCTATACGACAAAGGGCGTCAGTATGCGACCGCTGCTGCGGCAGAATCGTGACCTGATCATCATCCATAAACGCCCGGAGGAACGGCTGAAAAAATACGATACCGCGCTCTTCAAGCGTGACAACGGCGATTATGTGCTCCATCGCGTGATCCGGGTGCGTGAGCACGACTACATCATTTGCGGTGACAATCTGGAGCAGATGGAGCCGGTGCGGGAGGATCAGATCCTTGGCGTCTTATTTGAGATGGTTCGCAATGGTAAAACGATCTCCGTCAACGATTTTGGCTATTTATTATATGTGCATTTCTGGTGGGATGCTTATCCGATCCGCTTTTTTCTGCGCCGGGTGTACCGGCTGGGAAGACGAGCCGCGAGAAAACTGCTGAAACCATGAATACAAACCAGTCTACACAAAAGAATACGGTTCAATGGATGCTGAGCGTAGCGGGTGGAAAGGCGCGCTATGTGATCTGGCTGATGGTACTCGAGGGGATTCTCGGCGGCAGCAGCGTCCTCTATGCCATATTGTTCCGGGATATCATTGACACCGCGGTGGCGGGCAGCCGGGACGGCTTTCTGCAGGCGGTGCTTCGCTTCTGCGGCCTGATTGTCGTACAGCTGGTGCTGCGCGCGCTGCTGCGCTTTTTGACCGAGTGGACCCACTCAACGATGGAAAATCGCTTCAAATCGAGGCTGTTTTCCAATCTGATGCGACGCGATTACGCCATGATCACGGCGGTGCATTCAGGAGAGTGGATGAATCGCCTGACCAGCGATACGCTTGTGGTAGCCAACGGCATTACCCACATCGTACCCGGACTCGCGGAACTGGTTGTCAAGCTCGTTGGCGCGCTTATCGTCATCACGGCGCTGGAACCGCTGTTTACGATGATCCTGATTCCCGGCGGTCTGCTGATGGTTGCACTGACATACGCCTTCCGCAAGGTACTCAAGCGACTGCACAAGCAGGTGCAGGAAAAGGACGGCGCACTGCGCATTGTCTTGCAGGAGCGCTTGGAGAGCTTGCTGATCGTGCGCTCCTTCGGCGCAGAGGCACAGAGTGAAGCCGCCGCAAACGCGGCGATGGAGGCGCATCAGCGCGTGCGGATGCAGCGCAATCACTTCTCCAACTTCTGCAATATCGGCTTCGGCATGGCGATGCGCGGGCTATATGCCTTTGGTGTAGTCTACTGCGGCTGGCAGCTGCTGCACGGCACCATGAGCTACGGCACGTTGATGGCGATTATCCAGCTCATCAGCCAGATCCAGTCGCCGTTTGCAAACATCACGGGGTATCTTCCGCGGTATTATTCCATGCTGGCCAGCGCGGAGCGCTTGCTGGAGGTCGAGGGCTATCCCTTGGATGTGAAAGAAAGCGTTGACACGCGGGAAGCGCGGCGATTCTATCGCGAGGAACTTGTTTCCCTCGGGCTGCACGACGCTTCGTTTACCTACCTCCCGCCGGTCAGGGACGGTGAGTCACCGGAGATGCCGCAGGTGTTCGAGCATGTGGATCTCGCGGTAGGGAAGGGCGAATACATTGCCTTTACCGGACCTTCGGGCTGCGGCAAGAGTACGGTGCTGAAGCTTCTGCTGAGTCTGTATCCGCTGGACAGCGGGGAACGCTATCTGCGCACAGCAGAGGGAGAGCAACCTCTTACCGGTGCATGGCGCACGCTGTTTGCTTATGTGCCGCAGGGAAATCAGCTGCTCTCCGGCAGCATCCGGGAGATCGTCGCTTTTGGAGATGAGACGAGAATGCGGGACGATTCTCTGCTCTGGAAAGCGCTGGAGATCGCTTGCGCAGATGACTTTGTGCGCACACTTTCTGCTGGGATCGACACGATGCTGGGAGAGCGGGGCGCGGGCCTGTCTGAGGGGCAGATGCAGCGCATCGCCATTGCGCGAGCCATCTGCTCGGAGTGTCCTGTTCTTTTGCTGGATGAATGCACCAGCGCGCTGGACGACGCGACGGAGGCACAGGTTCTGCGCAACCTTCGTGCGATGACAGATAAGACTGTACTCATTGTTACGCACCGCAGCGCCGCGCTGGCGGTCTGCGAGAAGCAGGTCGCCTTTTCGGCGGGTAAGATCGAACAGCGGGAGACGGCGCGATGAACACTGCTCTTGCGGAACGAAAATCGCCGATATCTTCCTATACGCTCAAGCTGATTGCGGTCGCTTCTATGCTGATCGATCATACGGCGAGCGCACTGCGACCGCTGTTTGACCGCCATTGCTACCGCCTTTTTCGCTGTGTGGGGCGGCTGGCGTTTCCGCTGTTTTGCTTTCTGCTGGTGGAAGGCCTGCGGCATACCCGAAATCGCCGGAAGTATCTGAGGAATCTTGTGTTGTTCGCGCTGCTCTCTGAGCTGCCGTCGGATCTGTTCTTTCGCACATGGGCTGCCCGTGGCGACGGCATGAGCATCTTCGCCACGCTGACACTGGGACTGCTTGTCCTCATCGCTTCGGAAGCGTTTACGAAGGAGTGCCGGAAACGAGAATACGGCCCGGTGCCGGCGGTGCTTTTTTTCCTGGCGGCCTCATCGGGCGCAATATACCTTGCCGGCCTTTTGAAGGTGGAGTACGAGGAGTGGGGCGTCGGGCTGATCCTGCTGATTTACCTGGGAGAACAGTTGGCGTCTGACATCGCCGTTCATTATTCGCTCGAGCGAAAGGCACTGCTTCGCAGGATCGGGGCAGCTGTAATGATCTTGCTCTGGCTCGCCGCGTATGACCTCGCCGCACGCTGGCGCAGCGAGGTTTATGGCATTCCGGTGTTGCTGCCGGTTCTGCTCTATAATGGCGAGCGCGGCAGTTACCGAGTGCCGAAATGGGCTTTTTATCTTCTGTACCCGGTACAACTGACACTTCTGCTGGTAGTGCGGAAGCATTTGTCTTGAGACAAAGCATGGTCATATGTAAAAAAAACTTGCAATGGGGCAGGGCGCATGTTATAATATACAATACATTGTTATAATTTTACTATAGTGTATTATGCAAATGAAAAAGCGGTGATGGTGTGAGCCGTCACGGCAAGGGGCGGGGCTGGATGAAGAAGAACGAAGAGTACTTGGAAATTGATCTGTTGCAGCTGCTTGCTGCGCTTTGGCGCAGGGCATGGGCGATTATACTCGCCATGGTTGTCTTTGGCGCGGCTGCTTTTGGATATGCAACATATTTTATTACGCCGCTGTATCAGGCTAGTGCACTGATGTACGTCAACAACAGTTCGTTTTCGTTGGGCAGCACATCGGTGAGCCTTTCCGATCTGTCTGCTTCGCAGAGTCTGGTGGATACATACATTGTCATTTTAAAAACCCGGCTCACCCTCAACGAGGTGATCGAGCGTGCCGGACTGAAATATTCTTATAATCAGCTCGCCGGGATGATTTCTGCCAGTGCTGTCAATGAGACGGAAATCTTCCGCATTGTCGTGACTGCGCCGGATCCGGAAGAGGCGACAAAGATCGCCAACACGATCGCCGAAGTGCTTCCCGACAAAATCGCCGATATTATGGACGGCAGCTCCGTGCGTATCGTGGACTATGCCGTGGTTCCTTCTCGCAAGGCCTCGCCAAATATCACCCGCTATACGACCCTCGGTCTGCTGGCCGGTGCTGTGGTGAGCGCCGGGATCATCATTCTGATGGAACTCTTCGATGAGCAGATTCGCGACGAGGAGTATCTGAAAAACACTTACGATCTGTCCATGCTGGCTGTCGTGCCCGAACTCTATACGGACGGTAAAGGCAAGGGTTATGGCTATGGCTACGGCTATGGCTACGGTTATGGCTACGGTTATGGCTATAGACAGCACGCGCATGATTCGTCAAAGGGGAGGAAAAAGTAATGAGCCCCGATTCCGTACAGAATGAAAAGCTGAATTCTGCGCCTGGAGCGGCAGAGGCCAAAAAGGGTCTCTTCGGGCGTGAGAAAAACGCGGAAGATAGTCCTGAAACGAACCCGACATACGGCAAAAACCTTAACTTTGCCGCGGCAGAGGCATACCGTCTGCTGCGAACAAACCTGATGTTTTCGCTGCCCGATGAGCAGCGTTGCCGCATCATCGGCATCACAAGCTCCAATGCGGGCGAGGGAAAGAGCACAACGGCGCTCAACCTTGCTTATATGTTGGCAGAGGCAGGTAAGACGGTTATTCTGATTGAGTCAGATATGCGCCTTCCCACGATCTCGAAGCAACTGGGACTTCAGCCGATCCCGGGACTTTCGAACATGCTTGCCGGCCTGAGCAGCGGCAAGGATATCATCAGAAAAACGAGCCTTGAGGACAACTTGCTCGTGATTCCGTCCGGTGACATTCCACCGAATCCTTCAGAGCTTCTTGGCTCGGAGCAGATGAAAACAGCGCTGGAAGTCTTTTCACAGACTGCCGATTTCATTATTCTGGATCTGCCGCCGATCAATGAGGTGTCCGACGCTTTGGTAGTTTCCCGCCTTGTAGACGGTATTGTGATGATCGTGCGTCAGAACTATTCCAGCCGCCGCGCGCTTGCGGAAGCCATGCGGCAGTTGAACCAGGCTAACGCAAAGGTTCTCGGCTTTGTGATGACCGCTGCCAACACGATGAATAAATGGAGCGGCTATAAGGGAAGTTACAAAAAATACAGCAAATACGGTTATCGCCACGGCTACGGTTATGGCTATCGCAGCAAGCCTGCACAGTCCGGTGAGGCGCAGAAAACCAACCCGGATGGGAAATAACCGTATGGTTGATATCCATTCTCACATTCTGCCCAAAATGGACGACGGGAGCAGAAGCTCGGAGGAGAGCATTCAGATGCTTGCCTCGTCCAGGGAGCAGGGGGTCGACGTGATCGCCGCAACGTCGCATTTCTATCCCACGGAGAATAACCCTGCGCAGTTTTTACAGCGGCGGCAAGCCTCCTATGAGCGCCTGTGCGAAGCGATGCAGGCGGACGGGCGCGCGTTTCCGCGTATCCTGTTGGGGGCGGAGGTCTATTACTTTGAAGGCATCAACACCGCCGATGATGTGGACCGGCTCCGCATCAGCGGCACGCCGCTGCTGTTGTTGGAGATGCCGTTCTCTCCCTGGACGTCCCGGATGATCGACGAGGTGGAACGGCTCCATGAGCGCCGCGGCATCACGGTGCTGATGGCGCACATCGAGCGGTATTTCCGCTGGCAAAAAGAGGAAGTCTGGGATGAACTTGCCAGCTGCGGGATTCTGATGCAGAGCAACGCCGAGTTTTTCCTCTCGTGGCGGACGAAGCACAAGGCGCTCAAGCTGCTCCGACAAGGGAGGCTCCAGTTTCTCGGCTCCGACTGCCACAATATGTCCTCCCGCCGTCCGCGCCTCGGCGAAGCGATGGAGGTCATCGGGCAAGAGGCAAGAGATGCGTTGGAGGTCCAGGCTGCCCGCTGGCTGCCAAAAGCGGCAGAGTTCATATCAGTTTAAAGGCATCAATTCACCCGTATAACGGGGTTTTGATAGATCATTTTGTTGTTTGAAACAGATGTTTTGGTAAAGAAGGGAGAATCTGATGAAAAAGTTAGCTACATTTCTGACAGCTGTTATGCTGTTCACGCTGCTTGCAGCCCCCGCGATGGCCGTGCCGATCTATGACTCCTTTGGACGTTACATCGGTGACACGGATGATGATGATATTAACCCTACGGTAGAAACCATCAATCCGCTTGATCCCATGCCGGATCCGACCGCGGAGGAATCGCCGGACGTCGTGATCGTGGACGAGGAGACCCCGCTCGCCGAAGGCGGCGACGTGCAGCAGGAGGGCGACGTCACGGTCGACCGTCCGCGTACGGAGCCCGGCACTTATGTCCGCTATAACGATCCCGTGGAGGGCTTGGTTTACATTCCGGAGGACGAGGTGCCTTTGGCGGAGACCGTTCCGGCGGGTGACAACTACATCCACACCAACTATCCGCCCCCGGAGAGCGGCGTCGGCGTCATCGCTGAGATCACCGGCGACGTCCTGTCCAATGCCATCAACGGCGTTGATGTGTTGACGCAGGGCATCGAGATCGACGCCAGAAGCGCTTGGAAGAGCCCGAAATACAACGAGGTCATCTTCCGCCAGGATGCCATAACTGAGATCGCGGCGAGCGGGCTGCCTCTGGTCATTACGGTCGACCTCGGCGTACTGACCTTCGACGCAAAGATGGTCCAGACGATCCACAATGCCGGTCAGGACGTGCAGCTGGTCGTGTTCCAGCTCGAGGAGAGCTCGACGAGCGTACTGCGCGAAGACATCGGCGCGTTCGTCACCTATGAGTTGCGTCTGCTGAAAGACGGCACGCCGGTGCCGTTCGACGGCGGCACCATCAAAGTCACCGTGCCGTTTGAGTATGACTATGACCAGGCGTACGTCGGCTATGTGGTCGACGGCGAAGTCGTGGAAGAATACGATCTTGACATCGACAAGGAGAACAAGACGGCCAGTTGGGACTGTTCCCACTTCTCCACATGGGTCATCTATCGGAACAGCGCCCTCGCGGAGGTGCAGAGCGAGGCGACCACGTTCAACATCTGGATGCTCATCTCGATCATTCTGTGTGCCGCGCTGGTAATCAGCTGGATCGTGCTCGGCAAGCGCAAGAAAAGCGAAGCAAAGTAAGCAATCTCCCCAAGGGAGGCAGGAGTGACCATGCCGCAGTCAAGCGTACACCATTCCGGCAGCCATCATTCCGGCGGCAAGTCCAGACGGAAGAGAAGGCTGTTCAGCAAACGTGAATTAAAAAAATACGCGCCGCTTATCATCGTCTTAATCCTTTTCCCGATCATTCTGCTCGGCATTCATTTCTGGGAAGAAAAGGTTGGTGCCGATGAACAGCCGGAGACAGCAGAAACCGTCATTTTACCGGAGGAAGAATCCGAAGAAGAGGAACTGACGTTTTTCAACGGCAGCTGGTATACGCCTAAAAAGAGTCTGGAAACTACGCTGTTGCTTGGCGTCGATAAGAATTCCGACTTTGTCAACGGCGAGGGCGGCGTTTTTGAGCAGGCGGATTTCCTGATGCTGATGGTCGCGGATGCGGAGCGGAAGAACTATACGGCCATCCCCATCCACCGTGATACCATGACGGAGATCCAGGTACTTACGGACAACGGCGCGCCGATCCGCAGCACGGTAAGCCATATTTCGGTGGCTCATACCTATGGCAATCGCCCGGAGATCGGATGCAAGAATACCGTTCGCGCGGTATCGGGACTGCTCAAAGGTATCCAGATCGACCATTATCTGTCCCTGACCATGGATGGCGTTGCCGTGCTCAACGACCAGGTTGGCGGCGTGCCGGTTTTGGTGAAGGATGACTTCAGCGGCGTGGACGATACCTTGGTGCAGGGCGAGACGGTGGTGCTGCATGGAAAACATGCACTGACGTTTATTCGTGCCCGTAAAAGTCTGGGCACAGGTCTGAACGTCGGTCGTATGGAGCGCCAGCAGCAGTACATGGCGTCCCTGCAAGCGCAATTTTCCCGCCGTGCGGATGAGAGCGAAGACTTTATCATGGATACCGTCATGGCGATTAGCGACTACCTTGTTTCGGATTGCACCGTGGATCAGCTCTCTGCGATCATTGACGATCTGCACAATTTCGAGTCGGAAGGCGTTCGGCCCATTGAGGGCGAGATCGTACTCGATAAGTACGAGGAGTTTTATCCCGACGAACAGGCGTTGCGCCAGCTGATCATGGACGTGTTCTATGAAAAGGTTGACCGCACATAGAAGGAAGGATCTTTAAACATGCAGGTTTTGGATTATTTGAAAACTGCAGTGCAGGAGGGTGCGTCTGATCTGTTTATCGTCGCAGGCGGTTACGTCAGCGTGAAATCGGATAAGCGCATCCGCAACATCAGCGCGGAGCGTGTTTCTCCCGACGCTTCCGAGACGCTGATCCGGGAACTCTATGAGCTTGCCGAGCGCTCCGACGAGCTTTGCAAGCAGAGCAAGAAGGATAACTTCTCGCTCTCGGTCGCTGGTTTGGCCCGCTTTCGCGTGAACGTGTTTCACCAGCGCGGATCGCTGGCAGCTGTGGTGCGCGTGATCCAGTTCGGTATTCCCGACTGGCAGGAAATGGGCATCAAGGAGCAGGTCATGTCCCTTGCGGAGCTCTCGCGGGGTCTGTTGCTTGTGACCGGACTTGCCGGCAGCGGCAAGTCCATCACGGAGGCTTGCCTGATCGACCGCATCAATCAAACGCGGGATTGCCACATCATCACGATTGAGAATCCGATCGAGTATCTGCACCGCGATCAGCGCAGCATTGTAAGCCAGCAGGAGGTCGCCATTGACGTGGAGGACAGCGTGACAGCGCTGCAAGACTGCCTGCTGCAAGCGCCGGACGTCATTTTCCTCAGCGAGATGCAGAGTCCGGAGTTGATCCGTCTGGCGATCTCGGCTGCGGAAACCGGCCGTCTGGTGATCGGTACGCTGTACGCAAAGGATGCGGTCAGCGCGATCGACTACATGATCCATTCTTTCCCGGTCGATCAACAGGATACGCTGCGTATGCGGCTGTCTATGTCGCTGCGCGCCATCGTGTCACAGCAGCTTCTGCCCGGAAGCGACGGGAAAGCGATTCCTGCCTTTGAGATCATGCGCATGAATCCTGCCATTCAGAGCATGATTCGCAGCAATGAGATCTATGATATCAAGGTTGAGATCCAAAACGGCAAGCGCGGAGATATGCTCTCCATGGATCAGTCCCTGCTGGATCTGTACAGCGAGGAGTTGATCGACAAGGATGTTGTGCTGGATCACGCCATCGACCAGGAGCAGATGCGCCGCAAGATGTGGGTTGTCCGCGCATAAGCGTTGATTTGACTACGCCGTTCCGAGCATATCGACTGAGATGCTCGGAACGGTTTTTCATTGTGCCATCAGGAAGGATAACAAACCATGAATCAATCCATACAACAGGCCCTTACGTCGTTCCGCGACGCCTATCCCGTGGACGCAGCTACGCTCTCGCGCGTGACAAAACCGATGACGGAGTACATCGGAGAGGAGACGATGGAGCAAGCGATCCGCGCGCTGCTGCAAGGTGAGAACCTGCTGCTGTGCGGAGGCAAGGCGACGGGCAAGAACATCCTCGCGGACAATCTGGCGTGGATCTTCGGACGGCCGGTGTACACGGTCTCGTTCCACGTCAACACGGACAGCGGCACGCTCATCGGGACGGACACCTTCACCAACGGCGAGGTGCGCCTGCGCCGAGGGCCGGTGGCACAGGCGGCGGCCTATGGCGGCTTCTGCGTACTGGATGAGATCAACATGGCGAAAAACGACGCTGTCGCCGTGCTGCACGCGGTGCTGGACTATCGGCGTCTCATTGACGTGCCGGGCTACGAGGTAATCCCGATGCATCCGGCGACCCGCTTCATCGCGACGATGAACTATGGTTACGCGGGGACCCGTGAGCTGAACGAGGCGCTGGTATCCCGGTTTACAGTGCTCCGTATGCCGATGCTGGACGCGGAGCGGCTTGCGTTGCTGCTCCGCAGGGATGTACCGAACGCGACAGCGGATCATGTGAATGGCTGCGTGGGTCTGTTCCTTGACCTGAACGAGAAGGCAATCAATGGCGAAATCTCCACCAACGCGGTGGATTTGCGCGGCACGATCGCAGCGCTGCGGCTGATGACCGACGGTATGCGTCCCGCGGACGCGATCGCCCTCGGCGTCACGAACAAATGCTTCGATGAGTTCGAGTATCGCCTCGTGCAGGACGTGGCGATGACTCGCTTTGGCTGAAATGGCGTGGGAAAACGAACGGGCAGAGAGCCTGTTTTTGACGGTCTCCGCCGATCACCGGCGTCGTGAGCTGCCGGAGTATGTTGCGCAGATGAGCGCGCCGTTCCTGGCCTGCGGCGGGTATCTTGCCGCCTATGAGGGCGTGATCCTCGGCGGCGCGGAGCGGCTGTTCGGCATGGCCGAGCTGGAGCTTTGGCTGCGACGGCACCGTTATGCCGCCTATAATATGCGCGTGCTGCTTCCCATCACGCACCTGTGCCTGGAGGAGGCAGTCCGCATCCGCTTGAGCGCAGAGCGTCCCGGTATCCCGGGTATGGCGGCGCTTGCGGCGCAAGAACTGTTGCGAGACGACCCCTTGAACTGGCGCGCGTCGTCCCGGGACTGGCTGCGGATCGACAGGCTTTGCAAGCGCTTTCCCGCCGCGGCTCATGAAGCGAGCCGCACCGTCATCGCGCGGCTGTCGGATTTCACCGACATGGTGCTCTTTGAATCGTTGGTGTCGGGCTGCGCAGACTGTGCGGACGCGCAGGCGCTGGTGGCGCGAGCGGTGCTGCTGTATAAGAAGATTTTTACGCGTTACTTTGCCCCGGATCATGACCTTGATCCGCTGCCGGAGCGTGAGCTCCCGGAGGGCGGGGAGGAGTCGGCGGAGTCGGATGAATGCCGCGAAGCCGCGGCGCTGACCTTTGACAGCCGCCCGATGGCGGATGACTTCGTCCTGACGGCGGAGCAGCTGGCGGACGTGCCGGACTACCTTGCGCGAAACTTCGGCTCCAGCTTCAAAACCGCGCATGAGATGGAGGAGCTGGAGCGAGCGGTCTGCACCGGCCTTCACGAGGATCGCAAGCTGTTGTTCACCGACGGATTCCCAGAGAGTGTGTATGCCGAGCAGTCGGAACGCGCCCGCTCCGCGGCTGCATGCCGAGAGGAAAACCGCGCCATGCTGCGCGAGCACGAAGCTGCGGTGCGCACGGGCATCCGCAGCATCGAACAGGCATTCCGCAATGTGCTGCGCAGCGACCCGGAGACGTATCGCGCCCATTTTGGGGAGTTGGTAAACGCTGAGCTGTGGAAGGCGGGACGTTGCGAAGACCCGCAGCTGTTCCGCCGAACGGTGGCGATCCAGCCGCCGTCGGTAGTGTTGGAGCTGCTTATCGACGCCAGCGGCTCGCAGCGATCCCGACAGAGCATGGTTGCCATGCAGAGCTATCTGTTCAGCGCTGCGCTCAGCCGATTGCGCATCCCGCACCGGGTGATGAGCTACTGCACCTACGGCGACCATACGGTACTGCGCCGATTCCGAGACTATGATGACGGCGCGGACGCTGATCTGCGCATTTTGGACTATCGCGCGACCTCCAACAACCGAGACGGCCTTGCCATCGCCGCCGCGGGGCAGGATCTGCTGCGGCGCAGGGAGGAGCACAAGCTGGTACTGGTGTTCAGCGACGGCCTGCCCAACGACATGGTGAGCGGCCGCGTGCGCGAGGGGATGCCAAAGAAGTATGTCGGCGACACGGCGGTGCGGGACACCTGTGCGCAGGTGAGAAAGCTGCTGCACCGTGGCGTGAGTGTGCTTGGCGTGTTTCTCGGCGACGAGCGGGAGCTGGAGAATGAGCGGCTGATCTACGGCAGTTCATTTCTGCGCATCCGCTCAGCGGAAGACTTTGCCGGTTCCGCGGGCAAGCGCCTGCGCGAAGTGCTGGCGCAGGCCTATTGACAAGTGTGCCGCAGTATTTTATCATTTCTGCGAAGATTTCAAGGAAGAACGAGGAAACTATGGACTATTTTTCTGCAACCCTTTCGGATGACGCCATTCGCGCCATCAGCAGCATCGGGCTTGCGCACTTGGGCGACGCGGTGTATGAGCTGTTGGTGCGTACATGGCTGTGTGTTCACGGTAAGGCGACGGGGAAGGGCCTCCATCGCGCGACGGTCGCCATTGTCTGTGCCAATAAACAGGCGGAACTGTCGGAAAAGATCCAGCCGCTGCTGACGGAAGCGGAGCACGATGTGTTCCGCCGCGGGCGCAACGCCAATGTGCATACCGTGCCCCACAGTGCCGACCGCGCTACCTACCAGACCGCGACGGCGCTGGAGGCGCTCTTCGGCTGGCTGTATCTCCGGGGAGAAAAGGAACGGATCAACGAGCTGTTTTCCGTGATGATGGAGGGGTACGATGTCACTTGATGCCATTTGTCTGCGCGGCGTGGTGGCGGAGCTTGCCGAGGAACTGATCGGTGCGCGCATTGACAAGGTGCAGCAACCCGCCCGAGACCAGATCGTGCTGACTGTGCGCGGACATGACCGTGTGCTGCTCAGCGTGAATCCCAACCAGCCGCGCATCCAGTTCACAAAGCAGTTGCGCGACAATCCTGCCCAGCCGCCCATGTTCTGCATGCTGCTGCGCAAGCATCTGGTCGGCGCGCGGATCGAGGCCATCGAGCAGCCGGACCTGGAGCGCGTGGTAACGCTGTCGCTGCGCGTAACGGACGAGTTGGGGGAGACCGGCAAGCGTTCGCTGGTGCTGGAAGCCATGGGCCGAAGAGCGAACCTTGTCTTGCTTGACGCTGATGGGCGCATCCTCGACTGCATGCGCCGCGTGGCGTTCGAGTCCAACAGCGACCGCGCTCTGTTGCCGGGGCTGTTTTATCACCTGCCGACACCGCTTCAAAAGCTGTCGCTTCTCTCCGCGCCGGATGCAGTGCTGGAGCTGCTGACGCAGGGCGGGGAACCGGAGGAGCCGGTGGATCAGTGGCTTATCGACCACTGTGTCGGCGTCTCGCCGCTGATCGCCAGGGAGCTGGTGCATCGCGCCGCGCTGCGTACCGACCTGCGCTTTGGCGAGCTGACGAGTGGGCAGAAAGAGAATCTGATCTGTGAAGTAGAATCCCTTGCGGAAAGGCTGCAATCCGGGAATTATCAGCCGACCATGCTGCTGCGCAGCGGGCGACCGACAGATTTCACTTATTTACCCATCACGCAGTACGGTGCGGAGACGACCGTGGAGACGCGCGAGACGTTTTCCGCGCTTCTCGATGAGTTCTACGATCTCCGCGAACGGCAAGAGCTGTCCGCTCGCCGGGGCAAGGAGCTGTCCCACGCGGCGACGGTGGCGCGGGATCGCATGGCGCGCAAGGCGGAAACCCTCAAAAAGGAATACGCCGCCACGCAGGATCGCGACCGGCTGCGGCTTTACGGCGATCTCATCACTGCCAATCTCTACCGGATGGAGCGTGGCACGCGCAGTTTTACCACCGAGAACTACTACGATGAGGCGCAATCAGAGATCACGATCCCGCTGGACCCGTTGCTGACACCACAGCAAAACGCTGCGAAGTACTATAAGCGCTACAATAAGGCCAAAAGCGCCGAGCGCCACCTCCGCGAGCAGATCGCCAGAGCGGAGAGCGAGCGAGCGTATCTGGACAGCGTTTTGCAGGAGATCGCGCAATCTGAGACCGAGCAGGAGTTTGCCGAGATCCGGCACGAGCTGCAGGAGACGGGCTATCTCCGCCGCGGGAAGGAGAAAAAGGAGCTCAAGCGCAGCTTTGCGCCCCGGGAGTACCGCACAAGCGCGGGCCTGCGCGTGCTGGTAGGACGCAACAACGCCCAGAACGACAAGCTGACGCTCAAGAAAGCAGACAAGCGGGACATCTGGTTCCACGCCCAGAAAATTCATGGCTCCCATGTGATTCTTTGCACCAACGGCGCGGAGGCGGACGAGCAGAGCGTTACCGAGGCTGCAGCGCTGGCGGCGTATTTCTCGCAGGCACGGGAGAGCGGAAACGTTCCGGTGGACTATACGCCGGTCAAGTATGTGAAAAAGCCTGCCGGTGCGCGCCCTGGGTTTGTGATCTACGAGACATACCGCACGATGTATGTGAAACCGGAAGAAAAGAGCACAAAAAAAGAACTGCCATGAGGCAGTTCTTTTTTTGTGATGTCCCAATTAGACCGCGCGGGTAACTTTGCCCGAACGGAGACAGCGGGTACAAACATATACATGGCGGGGCGTACCATCGACGATCGCCTTGACGCGCTTGACGTTGGGCTTCCATGCACGATTGGAACGGCGGTGGGAGTGAGAGACCTGAATACCAAAGGCCACGCCCTTGTCGCAAAATTCGCACTTTGCCATCCGTTGCACCTCCTTGCTGTAATCAAATCAAGGCATGTTCAGGAGAATCCCCAGAACAAGCAGTTGATATAATAACAGATACCTACACAAAATGCAAGAGTAAATTGCAAAAAAATCAAAAATTTTTCATTTGCCGCAAAGCGCGGAAAAATCCGGGTTTCGCTTGTAAATATTGGGAAAGAAGATTATAATAAGCGCATAAAGATAAATTGGAGGATCATGCGATGCTGGCCAAACGTAGCGTCAAGGTCAAGGACCTTGTTGAAAGATTCCAAATGGAGGTCATCTGCAAGAGCCCGGATTACGACACGAAGGTGCTGACCATCACGGACGTCAATCGCCCGGGCCTTCAGTTTGCGGGCTTTTTTGACTACTTTGACCCCGAGCGCCTGCAGATCATCGGCAAGTCCGAGATCGAGTATCTGCGCGGCTTTTCATCAGACGAGCGCCGCAAGCGCTTTGGCAACCTCTTTACCTATGATATCCCCGCGTTTATCATCTCCCGCAGCCTGGACGTGTTCCCGGAGTGCGTGGAGATGGCGGAGCACTATGGCTGCACGGTGCTGCGTACCAAGCTCACCGCGGTAGAGTTCACCAGCCTTGCCATCGACTACCTCAACCACGCGCTCGCGCCGATGATTACGCGCCACGGCGTGCTGCTGGACGTCTACGGCGAAGGCGTGCTCATCATGGGTGATTCCGGCATCGGCAAGAGTGAGACCGCCATCGAGCTGATCAAGCGCGGTCACCGGCTGGTGGCGGATGACGCGGTGGAGATCCGCCGCATCGGCAACTCGCTCATCGGCTCCGCGCCGGAGCTGATCCGCGACTATCTGGAGGTGCGCGGTGTCGGCGTCATCGACATTCAGAAAATTTTTGGCATGGGTGCGGTGCAGGAGAGCACCCAGCTCGATCTCGTCATCAAGTTCGAGGAGTGGACGGACGGCTATGTGTACGATCGCCTCGGCCTCGACGACGATTATATGCAGATCCTCGACGTCTCCGTGCCCTGCGTGACGATCCCTGTCCGCGCGGGGCGTAACCTGGCCGGCATCGCGGAGATCGCGGCGATGAACAACCGCCAGAAGAAGTACGGCTTCAACTCCGCACAGGAGTTTGTCGCCAAGATCGACTCGCAGGTCGACGCAAATTCTGTCAAATAAGGAGCAATGTCCATGTCGTGGGAAACCACTCTTGACCAAAAGATCACCGACAATCTGCCGGGCCTCAAATGGCTGAAAGAGGAGCCGCTCGCCAAGCATACGTCGTTTCGCATCGGTGGGCCGGCGAAGCGTATGGCGTTCCCGAAAACCGCCGAGGAACTGATTGCGCTCGACGGCTTTCTGCGGGAACTGGGCGTGCGTACGATCCTGTTGGGCAACGGTACGAATGTGCTGTTCCCGGACGAGGGCGTCGACGCCACGTTGATCGCCACGGGGGAAATGGCACACATTGAGCGTGACGGCGATATTCTGACCGCGGACGCGGGCGTGTCGCTGGCGCGATTGGCGACGGCTGCATGGCAGGAGGGGCTGACCGGGCTGGAATTTGCCCACGGCATCCCCGGGAGCCTCGGCGGCGGCGTTGTGATGAACGCGGGCGCCTACGACGGCGCACTCTCCGACGTGCTGACGGAGGTGACAGCGCTGTTTCCCGACGGCGTGCGGACGATTCCGGTGGAGGACTTGCAGCTATCCTACCGCCATAGCCTGTTCACGGAGCATCCCGAGTCCGTAGTGCTGCGCGCCAAGGTACGGCTGAAGGCGGGCAGCGCGGACGCGATCCGCGCGCGTATGGATGAGCTGATGGCGAAGCGCAAGGCATCCCAGCCGCTGGAATATCCCAGCGCGGGCAGCACCTTCAAGCGCCCGACCGGCTACTTTGCCGGACGGCTCATCGAGGACGCGGGACTCAAGGGCGCGCGTGTCGGCGGCGCGCAGGTTTCCCCTAAGCACGCGGGCTTTGTCATCAACACCGGCGGCGCCACCTGTGCCGACGTGCTGAGATTGATGGAAACCATACAAAAGACCGTCTTTGACGCGGCCGGCGTCATGCTGGAGCCGGAGGTTCGTATCATCCGATAACGGGAGAGATTACATGGAAGTATTACTCATCACCGGGCTTTCCGGGGCAGGCAAGAGCCGCGCGGCGAAGTACCTCGAGGACATCGGCTATTATACAGTTGACAACATCCCCGCGAAGATGATCTATCAGTTCGCGGGCTTTTGTGCCGGCAGCGGTGAGCGGTTTGACCGCGTGGCGCTGGTGAGCGATATCCGCGGCGGCAGCGATGGGTTTCCGTCTATTTTGGAAACCATCGACCGGCTGCGCGCTATGGGCGTACCGTGTCGGCTGCTGTTTCTCGGCGCAAGCCGGGAGACGATCATCGGACGCTATAAGGAGACGCGGCGGCTGCATCCGCTCCAGCGCGGCAACGACGCCATTGAAGACGCGGCAAAGCGGGAAGAGGAGCTGATGCATCCGCTGCGTGAGCGGGCGGACTTCGTCATTGACACGACGCAGATGCCCGCATCAAAGCTTCGCAGCGAGCTCTACAGCTTGTTTGGTGACCATAGCAAGGCGAGCGAGTTGACGGTCAGCGTGGTGTCCTTCGGGTTTAAGCATGGAATTCCGCCGGAGGCGGATCTGGTGTTCGATGTGCGCTTTATGCCAAATCCGTTTTACATACCGGAGCTGCGGGAGAAAACCGGCATTGATTCCCAAGTAAGGGACTATGTATTTTCCTTTGACCAGACCACAGAGTTTCTGGACAAGCTGGAGGATATGTTTCGCTTCCTCCTGCCGCGTTACAGCGCCGAAGGCAAGACCATGCTGGTAGTAGCCATCGGCTGCACCGGTGGACGGCATCGCAGCGTTGCCATCGCGCGGGAGCTTGCCGAGCGCATCGGCAAGCTGGGCTATCCCACCACGGAGAATCACCGGGATATGACCAGACGCGATATGACGCATAGTTAGAGAAAAGAGGGTGAGGGCATTGTCCTTCTCCGGAGAAGTCAAAAAAGAACTGTGTCGCGCACCGCTGCGCGAGAAGGACTGCGCGCTTGCGGAGAGCTGCGGCGTGCTGCTGTACGCCGGGGCGTTTTCCTCGGGTGAAGCGCGGATCGTCACAGAGAGCGAGGAGTTTGCACAGCGGCTGCCGAAGCTGTTCCAAAAGGCGTTTGGTGTCAAGTTTGATGTACTGCCGGAGGAAAATGCCGCCGGAAAGCGAATTTTTCGCATCGTTGACGAGAAAAAGCTGCGAATCATCTGGCAGGCGCTGGGCTACGATATGTCCCAGCATTTCGCGCTGCACCTCAATTTCGGACTGTTGGAGGAGGATGTCTGCCGCGCGGCGTATCTGCGGGGTGCGTTCCTCGCGGGCGGCAGCGTCACCGACCCGCACAAGCGCTACCATCTGGAGTTCTCCACGGCGCATTTGCAGGTCGGACGGGAGACCGAGGCGCTGCTGCGGGACGTAGGTTTTGAACCGAAAAACGTCCTGCGCGGCGGGAATACCGTAACATATTTCAAGAATAGCACCAACATTGAGGATCTGCTGACGCTGCTGGGCGCACCGTCGGCGGCAATGGAGATCATGTCCGCCAAGGTGGAGAAGTCCATGCGCAACACGGTCAACCGGCGCGTGAACTGCGACGCAGCGAACCTGGAGAAGACCGTCACGGCGTCCACCGCACAGGTGGAGGCGCTGACGCGCCTCACTGACGCTGGCATTCTCAAGACGCTATCGCCGGAATTGCAGGAGGTAGCGGTAGCACGGCTGCTGCAGCCGGAGCTGTCTCTTTCTGAACTGGCGGAGACCTTTGACCCGCCGCTGACCAAGTCCGGCCTCAACCACCGCATGAGAAAGCTCATGCAGCTTGCAAAGGAGAATGATTCATGAATCGCATTGAAATTGCCAATACCTATCACAAAAAAGGCTACAACTGCTGCCAGAGCGTGCTCGGTGCGTTCGTGGACAAGCTGGAGATTCCAGAGGAGACTGCAATGCGCCTCGGCGCCGGCTTCGGCGGCGGCGCGGGCACGGGAGAGCTGTGCGGCGCGATCACCGGTGCGGTGATGGCGCTTGATCTGATTGCGGGCGGTGATGCTGCGGGCGATCCCTCAGGCGCGAAGCGCCGGGCGGCGAGCCGCTCCCGGGAGCTGCAAAAGCGGTTTTCCGAGCGTTTCGGCGCGCTGCGCTGCCGCGACCTGCTCAAAAACGAGAAAGAGGAGCCCTCCGACGCGGTCAGGGCACTGGGGATCGGTGACCACTGCGGCGTGATGATTGCCTCCGCAGTGGAGATCGCGGAAGAAATGCTGCAAGAGGAAGGATTGTAAGATGTCGTTTGCCCATCTCCATGTGCATACGGAATACAGTCTGTTGGATGGCGCCTGTCGCATCAAGGATTTGCCGAAGCTGGTGAAATCTATGGGGCAGACCGCCTGCGCAATCACAGATCACGGCGTCATGTACGGCGTGATCGACTTTTATCGCGCCTGCAAGGCCGAGGGAATCAAGCCGATCATTGGCTGCGAGGTCTATGTCGCGCCGCGCACACGGCACTTGAAGCAGCACGAGTTCGACAGCGAATCCCGGCATTTGGTGCTTTTATGCGAAAACGAGACGGGTTACCGCAACCTTTCCTACTTGGTGTCCATGGCGCATATCGAGGGCTTCTACATCAAGCCTCGCATTGACCTTGATTTGTTGCGGGAGCGCCACGAGGGGTTGATCGCGCTCTCTGCTTGTCTGGCCGGAGAAATACCGCGTCAACTGCGTGCCGGTAACTACGATGGTGCAAAGAAATATGCCTTAACACTATCAGATATTTTTGGGCCTGACCATTTCTATCTCGAAATGCAGGATCACGGCATCAGGGATCAGGCGATCGTCAATCAGGGCATCCTGCGCATTCATGAGGAGACGGGGCTGCCGCTTGTGGCGACCAATGACGCCCACTATCTCCGCAAGGAGGACGCAGCGGCACATGACGTGCTGCTGTGCATTCAGACCGGCAAGACGGTTGACGACGAGAACCGCATGCGCTATGAGCCGCAGAATTTCTACCTCCGCTCTACGGAGGAGATGGCGGCGCTGTTTCCCGACCACCCGGATGCGATTGAAAATACCGGTAAAATCGCGGAGATGTGCAACGTGGAGTTTACCTTCGGCAAGTATCACCTGCCGGAATTCAAGCTCCCGCCGGGGTATGACAGCTTTTCGTACCTCAAAAAGCTTTGCGACGAGGGCTATGCTGAGCGCTACGGCGAGGGAAAGCCGGAGTATCGGGCGCAGCTCGAATACGAGCAGAATATGATTGAGCAGATGGGGTTTACCGACTACTTCCTCATTGTCTCAGACTTCGTGCGCTATGCCAAGAGCGTGGGTATCCCGGTTGGCCCGGGGCGCGGCAGTGCCGCGGGGAGCATGGTATCCTATTGCCTGCACATCACGGACATTGATCCGATGCAATATGCGCTCTACTTTGAACGTTTTCTGAACCCGGAGCGCGTTTCCATGCCCGATATCGACATGGACTTTGGCGACACGCGCCGCGGCGAGGTCGTTGATTACGTCCGCCGAAAGTATGGCGACGATCATGTGGCACAGATCGTGACCTTCGGCACGATGGCGGCGCGCGGCGTGATCCGCGACGTGGGCCGTGCGCTGAACATGACCTACGCCGACTGTGACGTGATCGCCAAGCTGGTGCCGAACGCGCTGCATATCACGCTGGACGAGGCGCTGAAGCTCTCCCGCGAGCTGCGGGAGAAGTACGAGAGCGATGAGCAGGTGAAAAAGCTCATCGACACGGCGCGCGCGCTGGAGGGCATGCCGCGCCACGCTTCCACGCATGCCGCGGGCGTCGTTATCACAAAAGACCCCGTTGTGACCTATGTGCCGCTGGCGCGAAACGACGAGACCATCGTCTGCCAGTACACGATGGTCACGCTGGAGGAGCTGGGACTGCTCAAGATGGATTTCCTGGGCCTTCGCAATCTGACCATCCTGGATGACGCTGTGAAAATGATCCGTGAAAAGGAACCTTCCTTTACACTGGAAGCCATCCCGGAGAACGACCCGGAGACCTACGAAATGCTCCAGCAGGGCAAGACCTCTGGCGTGTTCCAGCTCGAATCCAGCGGCATCACCGGCGTTTGTGTGGGGTTGAAGCCCGAGAACGTGGAGGACTTGACCGCCATCATCGCGCTTTACCGTCCCGGACCGATGGACTCCATTCCACGCTTTATCGCGAGCAAGCACGATCCCAAGCTCGTGACCTATCTGCACCCCTCGCTGGAGCCGATCTTGAGCGTCACCTACGGCTGTATCGTCTATCAGGAGCAGGTCATCGAGATCTTCCGCCGCCTCGCGGGGTATTCGCTGGGGCAGGCGGATATGGTGCGCCGCGCCATTTCCAAGAAAAAGGCGGCGCAGATCCAAAAGGAAAAGGACACATTCATTCACGGCGACTCGGAGCGCAGCATCGCCGGCTGTGTGGCGAACGGTATTCCTGAGCAAACCGCCGAGGCGATCTATCAGGATATCTACGATTTTGCGAACTACGCGTTCAACAAAGCGCACGCCGTTTCCTACGCGGTGGTGGCGTATCAGACTGCGTACTGCAAGCGGCACTATACCAAGGAGTATATGGCGGCGCTGCTGAGCAGCGTGCTGGATTCCTCTGACAAGATCAACGAGTATTTCAATGAGTGCAAGGACAACGGCATCGCGCTGCTGCCGCCGGACGTAAACCACTCCGCTGCGGGCTTTACCGTGGAGGAGGGCGGCATTCGCTTCGGGCTGGTCGCCATCAAGGGCATCGGGCGCGGACTCATCGCGCGCATGACGGCGGAGCGAGAGGCCAACGGCCCGTTCACAGACTTCCGCGACTTCTGCCGCCGCATGGACGGCGTGGATATGAATAAGCGCGCGGTAGACAATCTGATCCGTGCGGGAGCCTTTGACTCCATGGGATATCGTCGTTCCCAGCTGGATCAGGTCTATGAGAAGGTGATGGACGGCATCGCCAGCAGCAACCGTGCCAATCTGGAGGGCCAGATCGACTTTTTCGGTATGAGCGGCGGCGAGCAGCCGCAGCAGGATGATCTGGTGCTGCCGGATATTCCAGAGTATACCGCCGCGCAGTTGATGGCGATGGAGAAGGAGACCACGGGACTCTACCTCTCCGGTCACCCGATGGACGCCTACCGCGGCGCGGCGAGAGCCGCCGGCGCGGTGGCGATCGGCAAAATCCGTGACGATTTTGCGCAGGAGGGCGGGCCGACGGTCTTTGCCGACGACCAGAAGATCAGTGTCGCGGGCGTCGTGACCTCCAGCAAGACCAAGACCACAAAAAAGAACACCCTCATGGCCTATGTCGTGCTGGAGGATGACACAGGCTCCATGGAGATGCTCTGCTTTACGCGATGCCTCGAAAGCTACGGCAGCTACCTCAAGGAGGGCCAGGTGATTGTCGCCTCGGGACGGCTGTCCGTACGGGATGAGAAGGCGCCGCAGCTGATGTGTGACTTTGCCCACCCACTGGCGGAGAGTGGAGCGGCTCCGACGCTCTCCGGGGCGACGGCGCCTGCTTCCGGCAGTGGAAAGACGCTGTTTGTGCGGCTCCCGTCGCTGGACAGCCCGGAGATGGCGCACTTCCGCCGCGTGATGTATATGTTTGAGGGCAACACCACGCCGGTGAAGATCCGGCTTGCCGACACCGGCAAGCTGATTGGCACCACCTGTGACTTGCGGGACGCGCTGCTGCGGGAGCTGCGGGAAAAGCTCGGCGAGGAAAACGTCATAATAAAATGAGGAAGGGGAGCCCCTTCCTCATTCGTTTTCTTCGTGGTTTTCTTCACGGAACAGGATAGAAATGACCTCAGAATAGATCTTTTCCGCATCCTTTTCAAACCGTTTGCGGAGCTTGTTCACATGCTTTTCATCAGGCACGGCCACATCCATGCGCCAGAGGGTGATGCCGTAATCGTCGTTGAAGCGCAGCGTTACGGCGGTGTTGCCATTGCTCTGGCTCCGGGTAGTCACTTGTACCTGCCGCTTCCGCTTGAGCTTTTGATTTTGCTTTTCCACCAGATCCTCGGCGTGGAGGCGGACGGAGTAGGGGATCTCATTCGCTGTGGCGCGGCCGTTGAAGAGGCCCTTTTCGGTGATGCCGTAAAGTCCGTCGTCCGATAGGGTGAGGTGCTCGGTCTGCACCAGATGGCCCAGGCACTCGGAGAAGTCAAAGAATTCGATGGCGCCGTCGCAGCTCAGGACAAGATCCTGCATGACATCGTAGGGCACCGGTTCGATGAGGCGTTCTGCGATATAGAGGATCAGAAACTTGATTTCGTTTTTGCTGCGGATGAATCCAAGCTGCGGCATAGCGGCCTCCTGTAAAATGTTTTTCTCAGTATACCGCAAAAAAATCATTTTGTACAGCCTCGATTTCCGCACCAACCGCAACGGCCGTCATACCATGAATTGAAAGGCTTCTTTCGGAAGTACTTTGATCAGGAGGTTATTGATATGGCTGAAAAAGTGACTCCCGGCCCCGTCAGCAACGCAAATGGCGTCCGCGAGGCGGTCTGTGTCCATACGAAGAAGATCTACTCTTCCTGCAGAGATAAGGACTGCATCGAGGATCTTCGATTCTATCCCACGCAGTCTGCGCAGTCGGTATTGGCGAACGCACAGGGGATTCGCGGCGGAAGCGCCGAATTGCTTTACACCTTTGTAGATGTGGAGCCGGTGAATTTCAACCGCGGCTACTATACCGTCGATATGCGCTTCTACTATAAGATCACGCTTCAGGCACTCAACGGTTCCACCCGATATACCGAGGTCGCGGGTCTTGCCACCTTCGGCAAGCGCGTGATCCTCTGCGGCGGCGAAAGCGGCCCGAAGATTTTCTCCTCTGAGCCGGTGGCCGATGAGCTGGACGTCCAGCTTGATCTCACTGCCGATCTGCCCACGGCTTATGTCGAGGTCGTCGATCCGCTGCTGCTCAGCGCCAGCTTCGTCGACAACTGCCACTATGTACCCGGTGTGCTCACTGGCGTGCCGGAGGGCATCCTTGCGGCGTTCGACGAGCCGTTGATCCTCGACGAGTCTCAGAGCCGCCGCGTCTGCGTATCGCTTGGCCAGTTCTCCATCGTGCGCCTCGAGCGCGACACCCAGCTCCTCATCCCTGTGTACGACTACTGCATCCCCACGGAGGAGTGCATGGTCGCAGGCATTGGCAACACAGAGGACCCGTGCTCGCTGTTCGCGGACGTGGAATTCCCGGTGGATTCGTTCTTCCCATCGGATACCGTCTGCGAAAACGGGCTTGGCGGAAGCTCCTGCGGCTGCAATCGGTAATACTGCGCAACATGACAAAGCGACCGGCTTCCAGCCGGCCGTTTTGTCGTTTTTCTTTTGGCTGTCCCGTTGACAACTTCTCCCAAAACGATATAATAAAACTACAAGTGATTCCTTGCAGATCCGTGCCCTACAGCGCAAAAAGGGAGTATGATAATGGGAAAAAACCAACAATACGCACCATACCGGCCGGAGTTGACCACCGAGCAAAAAGAGCGCCTCGAGCGCGCGGCAAATTCGTTGGAGGAATATGTCCACATCGCTGTTGAGGAGGCGAAAAGGCAGCTTTCTGTCGCCAGGAACAGCGGCGGACGGAAGGACGCGCTTCCGGACGACCCGGAGGTTTGCCTCCGCCTTCCGGCGGTCGATCCGAGAGGGCAGTACAGCATCATTGATATGCGCTTCAAGCAGCGCACGCAGGCCATTTCCTCCGTGCTGAACCTGCGGGATGACAACATCAACAAGCTGGCTTACGACGTGCTGACCAACCCGACCGTGCTGGAACTGGAATCCCGACTGTTTCAGATCGCGCAGCGCCATCGCATCTTGACAAGGGCGGAGAAGTTGTGCCACAACGAAGCCGCGGCGGACGCGCTGCATATTCAGGCGCGAAAACTGGAGTGCGACCCTGCGGTGGCGGAGCTGGATATCGTGCTTCAGGGGCTGGAGTACCTGCTGGACCTTCGTGAGGGTGATATGCCGGATGAAGTCAGGCGGTACTACGAGGAGCATCTGGACGTATCGTTTACGCGCGAACAGATGGAAGCGGGCCGCCGTCTGGTGCAGACCGGAGAAGCGAAGATCCTATATCCGGATTTTGACAATGTACTGCTGCAGGTTCTGTTCAGCACCCCGGAAAATTGGGGGCTGAGTCTGGAGGAGCTGGAAGCACTGCGGGACGAAGAATGAGATGATTTTGACCGAATAGGAGTACATATTATGCCGAAAAAAGGAAAGAAACTGGACGAGAAAGTAATCAATCAACATATGGAGGCGTACTCTGAGACGCCGGCGGCGGCATTTCTGGACGATGTCTTCGGCAAATGGGATCGTTTGAAGGATACAAAACACGCTGCCCACTTGCCGCAGTTGGATCGTGCCGATCACATCATCATCAACGGTCGCACAGCAACGGAAATGCTGATGGAGCAGTTTCAAAAGGGTAAGGATTTCCCTATGAAGGATACGCTGGACTATCCGATGCTGTACGGCAACTTCTACAAAGAAAACGCAAAAACGCTCATCAATCAGATGGTTTCTGACGCGATGATGAACGGGGATAAGGTCGAGGTCTTTGTGCCCGACCGGACGACGGGAAAGATACCAAAGGAGCCGATGCAACTGACACCGCAGGGCTACCAGCCGTCCGGACCGCTGGCAAAGCCCGCGCAAATGACCAGATGGCAGAAGTTCTGGAGCAAGCTGGGCTTTTATAAAAAGGAAAAGGCCGCCGTGATGAATTATGAGCAGGAGATAGCGGCCCGCAAGAAGGTGCAGTTCTGCAACAAAGCCGCCCGTGCCAGTCTCACAAACAACGCCGCAAAGGGCAGGACCTATAACGATGAAATAAAAGAGTATGCTCGTGATGTCTTTGAGGATATGAAGAAGAACTATCCTGAGACAAAGGGCGATCCGTCGGAATTGCCGGAAGGGAACGGATATAAAACGCATCGCAGCTCTTTCCACTCCCTTGCTTTATGTGTGCTGGCAACCAAACGGAACGATAAAAACGAGCTGATGTACTCAAATGAGAAAATGTTTGACTTTGCTGACGAGAACATGATGCGGGCGCGCGCCGACGCCGCAAGGGAGGTTTACGAGCACTATAAAAAGGGAGACAAAGACTGGCTTGCCGATCTGCAGGTCGAAGCCGGTAAGGTTTTGCCGGAACGTGTCAATGTGCAGGCCGCCAAGCTGGATTTCTCGAAGTCCGACCTGACGGAACAGCAAGGCTATCAGGAGTTTGCTCTGCTGTGCGACACGGCGTTTGATCAAAGCCAGGATATACAATATTCAAGAGAAACGATTGTGAAACGACATGGAGAAAAGGAGTATGATGATCTGGTTGTCACGCTGAGCGATTTCCCGCAGAACTCCTTCCGGGAATTCGGTCAAGCGCTTTCTGCTCAAAAAAATTTACTCAACGGGGTCGAAGGACCCGACAAGGCAGTGGTTGGGCAAGCGATAGGCAAAACGATCTTTGGACGTGCCGCTCAGCAGCAGATCGCCATGATGCAGAAAGAAAATCCGAATATGAAGTACACGGAAATGTCTAATGCGGATAAGATATGGTCGTTCACACTCCTCTCCGGCCAGCTTCTATATAATGAAAATGCGTTGGACGATCCTGAGGGGCCGGCAATCACAGGGCAGCTTGTCAAGCTGACACAAGAGCGGTCGCAGAATCCTGAGAAATTCAATGAGCAGATCATCAACGGTGTATTCGAGAACCGGATCAAGCTCAAGGAGTGCAGCATGGAAGCGGGAAACAACGAGCCCTTCAAATTTGACCTCCAGAGCGCCAAAACAGTCGAACTTGAGATGAAAAGCCAACAAAGAGACACCGCCGGCGTAGAATTATAAGCGAAAGGGAGCGTGGAGTCATTGGCTGACAGAATTGTACCACTGGGCGTCAGAGAGGTGGAGGACGTGCTGGCGGAGATGGAACAGGAGTTTTCCGAGCAAAACATCCCTACGCTCCTTCGGCTGCGCGCCGCCACGATCATCGAAGAGCTATTCTCCGCGCTGCGCGAGCTGAACGACGACGGAGGAATGCTGCGCTGTACTTTTCCCACGCCCGGAACGATGCATCTGCAATACCGGAGCAGACGCGGAGCGTTGAATCCCGACTTGAAGCTGGTGAAGAGGCTGGCGAGCAACCCCTGTACCGATGGGGTCAGCGTCGCGTTCCGGGAGGGGCGCTGCATCATCTCGGTGGAGCAATAGAACAGATCATTCACAGTATGCTGAGACCGGCTGGCTTTGTCAGCCGGTCTCAGCGTTTTTTCTTGCACTTTAAAGTGATTGAGTATATAATATTTGTTGTAATTTGCTGATAAGGGATCGCGCCCTGAAACGCGAGAGAGGAACCAACCATGAAAGAAATGAGCAGACGCAACAAACTTTTCACCGAGTCGGTCATCCGCCGCATGACGCGCATCGCCATCGCCAACAACGCGATCAATCTTTCCCAGGGCTTCCCCGACTTTGATCCGCCCAAGGCCATCACTGACCGTCTGGCTGAGATCAGCGCCATCGGTCCCCACCAGTATCCCATTACGATGGGCGCGCCGAACTTCCGCCGCGCGCTCGCCAAGAAGTGCGGACACTTCATGGGCCGCACCATTGACCCAGAAACCGAGGTGGTCGTGACCATCGGATCCACTGAAGCGATGGTCGACACCATTTTTGCCCTCACGAATCCCGGCGATAAGGTGGCGCTCTTCAGCCCGTATTTCGAGAACTACCACGCACAGCTCATTATGGCGGACTGCGAGCCGATCTATATTCCGCTGGTACCGCCGACCTTCCGCTTTGACGCCAATGTGCTGGAGGACGCGTTCAAGCAGGGGATCAAGGCGATCCTGATCTGCAATCCCTCCAATCCGAGCGGCAAGGTGTTCACCTACGACGAGCTCAAGCTCATTGCGGATCTTTGCATCAAGTACGATGTGTACGCCATCATGGACGAGCCGTACGAGCACATCGTCTACGATGACCACAAGCACATCTATATGAACTCGCTGCCCGGTATGTGGGAGCGCACAGTCAGCTGCTCCAGCCTCTCCAAGACCTACTCCATCACCGGCTGGCGCCTCGGTTATGCCATCGCGCCGAAGGAGATCATGGATCGCGTCAAGCAGTACCACGACTTCAACACCGTCGGCGCGGCGTCCCCGCTGATGGAGGCCGCCATTGTCGGCCTTGAGATGCCGGACAGCTACTATGTCGACTTCCAGGCGCATTATGCCCACATGAAGAAGCTGTTCACCGATGGCCTGCGCAATCTCGGCATCCCGTTCACTGACCCGCAGGGCACCTATTTCACGCTCGTCGATATCGCCCCGTATCTCAAAAAGGGCCAGACGGACGTAGAGTTCTGCGAGGAGATGGCGGTCAAGGTGGGCGTCGCCTGCGTGCCCGGCACGTCGTTCTTTATGGAGGATGTGCAGAACATTGTCCGCGTGCACTTCGCTAAGAAGGACGAGACGCTCATCGAGGCGCTGAACCGTCTGGAGGGACTCAAGACGAAGATGGCGTAAGCCAAACCCAAAAAACGCGGGAAGCTGCCCTGAAACACGATTGAGGTGGGAGAAATGCAAGAAGTCACATTGGAACAGTCGCTTGCCGCGCGGGATGCTCGTACGCAGCGCCAAACCGCGCTGCTGGAGCGCTATCACATGCCGGTGATCTCGTTTTCTATGAACATTCCGGGGGCGGTAAAGGACACGCCGTTGATTCGCCGCGCCTATTATACCGGGCGCGACGCGCTGCTCCAGGCACTCAAAAATGGGTGCGTTAAGGTGCTGCGCAAGGAGGAAACCCTTGCCGAAACCGGCTGTGAAATCCAAATTGCTGTTAAGGAAGATGCCTTGACAGTCAAGAGACTGTGCGTTCAGATTGAGGATGCAACCACGCTGGGGCAACTCTTTGACATGGAAGTGTTGACTCCCGACGGTGAGAAGCTCGCTCGTGAGGCAGTAGGGAGCAGCGAGCGCGGCTGCATCGTCTGCGGCGCAGCGGGACAGGACTGTATCGCCGTGCACAGCGAGAAAGAATTGCAGGCAGCGGCGCAGCGCATCATGGTGGAATACTATGCCAAGGCTGACCGGCAAGATGTGGCGGATAAAGTGACAGCTGCGCTGTTGGATGAGATCTACACCACGCCCAAGCCGGGATTGGTGGATCGCGCCAACAACGGCAGTCACACCGATATGACCATTGAAACCTTGGAGCGCAGTGCCAGAGCGCTGAAGTCCTATTGGGCGCGCTGCATGGAAGTAGGGCAGAAGACCTCGAACGAATCCCCGGCGGCTACTTTTGCACAGTTGCGGGAGCTGGGGAAGGCCGCAGAGCAGGATATGCTTGCCGCGACCGGCGGCGTCAACACCCACAAGGGAGCAATCTTTACTCTCGGCACAATCTGCGGTGCTATCGGGCGGCTTTGGAGCGCTGAGGCGCCGTATCGGGACGTAGAGACCATTACACGAGAGTGCGCCGCCATGACAAAGGCCGCGGTCAAGGCGGACTTTGCGAGGCTCACGCCGGAAACGGCGCGAACGACGGGCGAAAAGCTCTATCTGGAGTCTGGACTGCGGGGTATCCGCGGTGAGATGGCGGACGGCCTGTTGAGCGTCAAGAACATCGCGCTGCCCATGATCCACGAGGCAATGGAGGCGGGGTATAACCACAACCGCGCGGGAGTCTATGCGCTGCTGGCGCTGATTGCCCGCGGCCGCGACACCAATATGATCGCCCGGGGCGGACGTAAGCGCGCGGCTGTTGCGTCCAAGTGGGTAGAGGAACTGCTGTACTATTGCAACTTCCCGCCGCTGACCGCGGTGGAGGTGCTCAATCGCAAGTTTGTTGCGGAAAATCTTTCGCCGGGCGGCTGCGCCGATCTGCTTGCGGCGGCGTATTTCCTTGATTCGATCTAAAAAAGGAGCGGAAGAGCTGGTCTCTTCCGCTCCTTTTTTATCAGGAATTCTGCGCGGCATTTGCGCTTGTTATCCGGCGAAAATCGAGACTGTCTTCAACAAATTGTACATAAGACAGCGCTGAGCGCTTGACTTTTTTGACAATTCGTACTACACTGGCGTCAAGGCGCTGGTAGAATCCGGCGGCTTGAACAATCAAAGGAGGATGGAACATGAAAAAGACATTTGCACTTGTACTGACCATGGTTATGGTTCTCGGTATGCTCGTCGGCTGCGGCGGCGGGAACAGCGGCGGCGACGCGGCGGAGACCCCGGCACCCTCTACCGACACGGCCGCTCCGGCGGACAGCGCGGCTCCCGCCGAGGCTGATCCGATGGCTGAGCTGATTGCTGCGGCGCAGGCCGAGGGCGAACTGGTCGTTTACGGCTCCTGCGAGGAGAATTATCTCTCTGCCGCGTGCACGAACTTTGAGAAGCTCTACGGCATCAAGACGCAGTATCAGCGCCTCTCCACCGGCGAGGTTCCGACCAAGATCGAGGAAGAGAACGGCAATCCGTCCGCGGACGTATGGTTCGGCGGCACGAACAACCCGTACGATACCGCGGCTGCCAAGGGCCTGCTGGACAACAGCTACACGCCCATCAATGCCTCCCACCTGACCAAGGACATCTACAAGGATCCCAATGGTTACTGGTACGGCATCTATACCGGCATCCTCGGCTTCATGGTCAACAAGGGTGAGCTGGAGCGCCTCGGCCTTGAGGCTCCCCAGACCTGGGATGACCTGCTCAAGCCCGAGTACAAGGGCCTCATCTGGCTGTCCAACTACAACACCGCCGGCACGGCGAAGCTCGTCGTCAACACGATTCTGCAGATGAAGGGCCACGACGCGGGCATCCAGTACCTCGTTGACCTTGACAAGAACATCCAGGTCTACACCAAGTCTGGCTCCGGCCCGAGCAAGAACGTCGGTACCGGCGAGTGCGTCATCGGCATCGGCTTCCTGCACGATGGTATCACCCAGATCGTGGACAACGGCTATGACAACGTCCAGCTGATTATCCCGCAGGACGGCACGTCCTGCGAGATCGGGCCGGTCGCCATCTTCAACGGTGCCAAGCATCAGGCTGCTGCCCGCCTGTTCATGGAGTACGCGCTTTCTCCCGACTGCGTGGAGCTCGCCGCGGACAACGGTTCCTATCAGTTCCTGGTCATCGACAACGCCAACCAGCCCCAGCAGGCGATCGAGTTCGGTCTCGATCCCGACCTGGTTTGGGATGGCTATGACTTTGCGGACGCCGCGGAGAACACCGCCAAGTACGTCGAGGAAGTCATGGCGGCTCTGAACGGCGGCGATGACCGCTTCAAGACCGAGTAATCTTTTCTGAATAAGCTGAAGAAACTCGAACGAGCGGGGGACGACGGTACGCCGCCGTCCCCCGTTTCAATTTTCCGTTTGTGTGAAAGGAGGAGTTTCCTGATATGGCAACTGCCCAAGGCGCGGCGCTGGATCGGAAGAAACTGATGGCTGACCCCATCATGGTGACCACCATCGTCGTACTCATCACGTTCCTGACTTTATTTATTCTCTATCCGCTGGCGATCCTGCTGATCGACAGCCTTTACGGCGACGGCAACGGCCTGTCGCTGAGCGTCTTCAAGCGCGTGCTGGCGATGCCAACCTTCACGCGAGCCATCGGCAATACGCTGAAAATCGGCTTTGTTGTGGGCATTCTCTCCACGCTGATCGGACTTCTGTTCGCCTATGTGGAGGTCTATGTGCGGATGAACCGGTTCGCGGGCGGGCTGTTCAAGCTCGTGTCGATGCTGCCGGTGGTCTCGCCGCCGTTCGTGCTGTCGCTGAGCATGATCATGCTCTTCGGCCGCTCGGGTCTGATCACGCGCTTCCTGCTTGGTATCTATGACAACAACGTCTACGGCTACTGGGGCATCGTCATCGTACAGACGCTGACGTTTTTCCCGGTGTGCTACATGATGCTCAAAGGCCTGCTCAAGAACATCGATCCCTCGCTGGAGGAGGCGGCGCGCGACATGGGCGCAAGCCGCTGGAAGGTGTTCACGGACGTCACGTTCCCGCTGATGCTGCCCGGTCTCGGCAACGCGTTTCTCGTCACATTCATTGAGTCTATCGCAGACTTTGCGAACCCGATGATCATCGGCGGCTCCTATGATACGCTGGCGACGACCATCTACCTCCAAATCACCGGCGCGATGGACAAGGTCGGCGCAGCCGCGATGGCAGTGGTGCTGCTGTGCATCACACTGGCGATGTTCGCGGTGCAGAAATACTATCTCGAATCCAAGACTGCCGCGACACTGACCGGTAAGGCGTCCCGCGCCCGTATGCTCATTGAGGACAAGAGCGTGACCGTGCCGCTGACGATCCTCTGCTCGCTGGGTGCGCTGTTCGTCATCGTCATGTACATCTGTGTGCCCATCGGCGCACTGTTCCCGACCTGGGGCTATAAGTTCACGCCTCTGACGTTCAAGTGGTTTGGTCAGGTGTTCAGCAAGTATAAGGGCCTCAAGGCGTTTCGTGACTCGTTTGTGCTGTCCCTGATCGCCTCGCCGATCACGGCGCTGCTGTCGATGATCATCTCGTACCTCGTCGTGAAGCGCAAGTTCAAGGCGAAGGGATTTATCGAGGCGGTATCTATGCTCGCCATGGCGGTGCCCGGTACGGTGCTGGGCGTCGGCTACATTCGGGGTTTCTCCGGCGGATTGTTCCGCACGGGATTTTTGCAGGGACTCTACGGCACCGGCGCGATCCTCATTATCGTGTTCGTGGTGCGCTCGCTGCCCACCGGCACGCGCAGCGGTATCTCGGCGCTGCGCCAAATCGACAAGAGCATTGAGGAATCTGCTTACGACATGGGCGCGGACAGCTTCAAGGTCTTTATGACCGTTACGCTGCCGCTCATCAAGGACTCGTTCCTCAGCGGTCTGGTGACCGCATTCGTGCGCTCCATCACGGCGATTTCCGCGATTATCCTGCTGGTGACGCCGTCGTATCTGCTCATCACGGTACAGATCAACGAGTTCGCAGAGAAGGGCGCGTTCAGCATCGCCTGCGCGTTCGCGACGATCCTGATCCTCATCACCTATGGCTCCGTGCTGCTGATGAACCTCGTGATGAAGTTCTTCGGAACCAGCCGCAAAATCAAGGAGGACTGACTCTTTCTTTCAAGAAAAAGAACTTTACCCCGTTACCGACCGAGCTGCCAGTTTGACTGCTCCGCCCGGTAATGAACGTGAGTTTATTTTGAGGAGTGATTCTTATGGCAAAAGAGAAAAAGGGCGTACGCCTGGAGCATATTTCCAAGATCTATCAGGATCCCAAGACCCACAAGGACTTCTATGCGGTGCATGACACCTCGCTGGAGATCGAACCGGGTTCGTTTGTGACGCTGCTGGGGCCGTCGGGCTGCGGCAAGACCACGACGCTGCGTATGATCGCGGGCTTCGAGAGCCCCGATGAGGGCGAGATCTATCTCGGCGGCGAGCCCATCAACGCGCTCACGCCCAACAAGCGCGACACGGCGATGGTGTTCCAGAGCTACGCGCTGCTGCCGCATTACAATATTTTTGACAACGTTGCCTACGGCCTCAAGCTGCGCAAAATGGACAAGGACACCATTCGCACCAAGGTGCTGGACATCTTGAAGCTTGTCGGTCTGGAGGGCATGGAGGCGCGCATGACCAACCAGCTCTCCGGCGGTCAGCAGCAGCGCGTCGCGCTGGCGCGCGCGCTCGTGCTGGAGCCGGGTGTGCTGCTGTTCGATGAGCCGCTGAGCAACCTCGACGCGAAGCTGCGCGTATCGATGCGTACGGAGATCCGCCGTATCCAGCAGGAGGCGGGCATCACCGCGATCTATGTTACGCATGACCAGAGCGAGGCGATGGCACTCTCCGACAAGATCATCATTATGGAAAAGGGTGTCGTGTCGCAGATGGGTTCCCCGCAGGAGATCTACTATCACCCGAAAAACGAGTTTGTAGCGGACTTCATCGGCGACGCAAACTTCCTCAAGGGCAAGATGCTTCGCCACGAGGGCGGCGATGGCATCGTCGCGATCAACGGCACGGAGGTGCGTGTCGCCACGGCGGACAATGTTGCGGACGGCGCGGAGACTACAGTTGTCTTGCGTCCGGAGTCCACGGTGCTGGGCGATCAGGGCTACTTCCCGGTCAAGGTTATCGTATCCAGCTTCATGGGCGCGTACCAGCTCTACCACGTCATGTTGGGCGATACCAAGCTCATCATCCACGAGTACAATCCCAAGGGCAAGAAGATTTATGCCATGGGCGAGACCGCCTACATCAACTTCGAGCCGGGCAATGCGCACTGCATCTGACACGCTTTACTTTGACGCAAGGAGGACGCCTGTTGAAACGAAGTGAGATCAACGCCGCACTGCGGCAGATGGAAGCGATGATCCGGGAATATCGCATCTCACTGCCGGATTTCTGCCATTTCACGCCGGAGGAATGGCAGACCAAGGGGCATGAGTATGACGAAGTGCGTGACAATATGCTGGGTTGGGATATCACGGACTACGGTCTCGGCAAGTTTGATGAGGTGGGCTTTTCACTCATCACGCTGCGCAACGGCAACTACCGCATGAGCGATCGGTATCCCAAAACCTATGCGGAAAAGCTGCTGTACCTGAACGAGGGGCAGTATGCGCCGATGCACTTTCACTGGATGAAGATGGAGGACATCATCAACCGCGCCGGCGGCAATGTGCTGATTCGGGTATATACCGCAAATCCAGACGAAAGCATTGATCGTGAAAGTGACGTTACCGTGCATGTGGATGGGCGCACGTTTACTGTGGCGGCCGGCGCACAGGTGCGGCTTCAACCGGGGCAGAGCATCACCATCACACCGCGCCTCTATCATGATTTTACCGTGGAGGCGGGCGGCGGGCCGGTGTTGCTCGGTGAGGTCAGTCAGTGTAATGATGACAATACCGATAACCGCTTTGAGCCGCCGATGGGTCGTTTTCCAACCGTCGAGGAGGATGAAGCGCCATACCGCCTGCTGTGCAACGAGTATCCGGCAGCGAAATAAGCAGAAAAGAGGGAGCGCCACGAGGCGCTCCCTTGCTGTTTATCGATCAAAGCCGGGGTTGAGGTAGTAGACGTTTTTCTGATCCATCTTTTCCTTCGCGAGACGGAGTGCTTCGCCGAAGCGCTGGAAGTGCACGACCTCGCGCTCTCGCAGGAACTTGATGACATCGTTGACATCAGGGTCGTCGGAAAGGCGCAGGATGTTGTCGTAGGTCACGCGCGCCTTCTGCTCTGCGGCGAGATCTTCCGTCAAATCGGCAATCACATCGCCCTTGACCGCCATGCTGGCGGCGCTCCAGGGGAATCCGGAGGCGGCAGTGGGGTAGACGCCTGCCGTGTGATCGACAAAATAGGCGTCAAAGCCCGCGGTCTTGATTTGCTCGTCGCTGAGGTCACGAGTGAGCTGGTGGATGATCGCGCCCACCATCTCCAGGTGACCCAGTTCCTCGGTGCCGATGTCGGTCAGCAGACCTTTGATCTCCGCGTAGGGCATGGAGTAGCGCTGGCTGAGATAGCGCATCGAGGCGCCGAGTTCGCCGTCGGGACCTCCGTATTGGCTGATGATCACCGCCGCCAGCTTCGGATTCGGCGTAGCGATCTTGACCGGATATTGCAGCTTTTTTTCATAGACAAACATCAGTCATTGCCCTCCCATTCCCACGGCCACGGATCGTCCAGCCATTTGAAGCTTCCGGGTGTGATATCGGTTTCGCACAGCGGGCCATACTGCTCAATATACTTCTCTCGGCCCTGTTTTCCTAAGCGTACATACGACCAGTAAAGCTCTAACACTTCACGGTCATCCCGATGAGTGGTAAGGTAGAGTCCCAGCTCCTGAATGGCAAAGTCCAGCGCCATGAGCTCCGTCAGCGCATTGTTTGCGTGCGGAAAACGGGATTTGATCTCCTTATGGAACGGCAGGTTCAGCCCAGGGAACAGCGTTCCGGCGCGCATGGCGTCGTCGTTGGAGTAGCGCTGCGGGTCGCTTTCCTGCATGGCAATATAGGGAAAGGCCATCGAGGCGCAAGTGCCGGGCAGGGAACCGTCCATGACGCCGCAGCGGTTCGCGGCGCCTGTGGTCATACCCGCGCTTGCGTTGGTGTTGGCCTTAGTGGCAGCTTCCACGAAAGTATTCCTCCTTCAAGAATCGTTGAGCGTTTGCTCACTCCATCCTATGCGTTTAGGGAAAATCGGGAACAGGGCTTCCTTTTTGCCCACTGGACTGCTATAATCGGAATAGCGGACAAAATCCCACGCATAGGCTGGTTTTCGGGGGTGGGATTGTGTTTTTTGTGGTAAAACGCCATACGCTGATTCTCTTAGCCTGCGCTGCGGTGGTGCTGACGGCGGCGCTCAGCCTCACTGCCGGCCCGTCACGGCCTGCGTTCGCACCGGCTCAGGAAGATCCAACCGTGTATGTCTTGGACGCCGGACACGGCGGGGAGGACGGCGGCGCATTGTCCTCGACAGGGGACAAGGAGAGCGACATCAACCTCGGGATCACGCTGCGGCTGGACGCGCTGCTGCGCCTGCTTGGGAAAGAAACTGTGCTGACGCGGGATACGGATGTGTCGATCTACACCGACGGTGCGGACACGCTGCGGCAGAAAAAGGTCTCCGACCTGCGAAACCGGGTGGCTTTGGTGAATGCGATCCCGAATGCGGTGCTGATCAGCATCCATCAAAATAGCTTACCCGGTGTGCCCAGCGTTCACGGCGCGCAGGCGTTTTACAACACCGTCGAGCCTGGCGCCACATTGGCGCAATCGGTGCAAGCGGCGCTGAACCAAAGCATTAATACCGGCGAAAAGTCGGAAAAACAGATTGATAAGACCATCTATTTAATGAAAAACGCCACCTGTCCGGCGGTTTTGGTGGAGTGCGGTTTCCTCTCCAACGCGGACGAGGCGGCCAGACTCCAGACGCCGGAGCATCAAAAAAAGCTCGCCGCGGCGATTGCGGCGGGCATTCTGAACGAGAGGGAAGTGCCATGAAAGCAAAAACAAGCGTATTTTATTGCACCGAGTGCGGGAACGAGACCTCGAAATGGGCGGGACGCTGCCCGGCTTGCGGCGCGTGGAATACGATTGTGGAGCAGGCAGCACCTAAATCTGTGCCTGCGCCGAAGGGAAGAGGCGGCATGCTGCCTCGCGCGAAAGCGCATCCAATCGACGATCTGAGCGTCGAAGAGGAGCTGCGCTTCCCGACGGGCATGGGCGAGCTGGACCGTGTTCTGGGCGGCGGCGCGGTGAAAGGCTCGCTGGTGCTTGTCGGAGGTGCGCCGGGCATCGGCAAGTCCACGCTGATGCTCCAGATCTGCGGCAAGCTGTGCGAGACGAACAAGGTGCTGTATGTATCGGGCGAGGAATCGCCGCACCAGCTCAAAATGCGTGCAAAACGCCTGAATGTTGCCTCTGACAAGCTGTTTGTCCTGTCAGAAACTTGTCTTGGCGACGTGCTGGAAAGCGTCAACGAGGAGCAGCCGGACGTGCTGATCATCGACTCGATCCAGACGCTCTGCAATGAATCGCTGGATTCGCCTGCGGGCAGTGTGGGACAGGTGAAGGACTGCACGATGTCGCTGATGCAGCTTGCCAAAGGGCAGGGGATCACAGTGTTCGTCATCGGTCACGTCAATAAGGAAGGCTCCATCGCAGGCCCGAAGGTGCTGGAGCACATGGTGGACTGCGTGCTGTACTTTGAGGGGGATCAGCACATGACGTACCGTATCCTGCGGGCAGCGAAAAACCGCTTTGGCGCAACGAATGAAATCGGCGTGTTTGAAATGCGCAGCGAGGGGCTTGCTGAGGTGCCGAACCCGTCAGAAATGCTGCTTTCGGGCCGTCCCGAGGACGCGCCCGGCACCTGTGTCACCTGCGTGATGGAGGGCGCACGCCCGGTACTTGCCGAGGTTCAGGCATTGCTCGCGCCTGCGGCACAGAACGTTCCGCGCCGCACCAGCAACGGCTTTGACTACAACCGTGCCGCAATGCTTATGGCAGTGCTGGAAAAGCGCGGCGCGCTGAAGATCTCATCCTGTGACGCGTTTCTGAACGTGATCGGCGGCCTGACGCTGGACGAGCCGGCAGCGGATCTTGCCGCGATCCTGGCATTGGCGTCGAGCTATCTGGACAAGCCCATCGGGAATCGTGTGGCCGCAGTGGGGGAAGTGGGCCTCACCGGCGAAGTGCGCAGCGTCAGCCATCTTGGCCAGCGACTGAGCGAAGTACAGAGGCTCGGCTTTGAGCGCTGCATCATCCCAAAGCACCACGCCGACCGCTTGGAGAGTCTCAAAGGTCTGACACTGATTCCGGTATCGAATATCGCTGACGCGCTTCGTGAAATTGTGCGCTCTTAAGCACGCTGTTGCGCGGCACATAATGCAAACAGCCATTGTCGTTGCTGCCGGTCGCCATAGCGACGGTGCCGGCATAGTTTAAATCGCATAATCCGTCGTTCTGATAGCGGCAATTTGCGCTGCACGGGATATAACTCATCTTGATCACGATCCTTTCTTTGGCGTAGTTTGTGCGATTGATCCGAGAATTATAACCGGGCAGCGTAAGGGGAACGCAAATCAATCTATATGTGTAATTGAACAAAATAAAAACTTTGTTTAAAATAGGGGATTGCATTTTGGGGAGAGGGGCGTTACAATTCATATAAACCAGAGTTGTCCGAAACAAAAACGTTCTAAGGGATTCTTATGATATTTTGGAGTTGATTGCATGATTGATTATCGCACCGAAGCACCACCGATTCTGCGCGACTTTTTGTCGTACCACGAGACGATCAAAGCACATTCACAGCACACTGTCGACGAATACTTCCTTGACATGCGGAACTTTTTCCGCTATCTCAAGCAAATCCGCGATCCATCGCTCAAGGACCGCGCGCTGAGCGAAATTGATATTATGGATGTGGATTTGAGTTTTGTTGCCAGCGTGACGCTCAGCGATATTTACAATTATATGAGCTACTTGAGCCGTGACCGCGCGCTGCACCAGAACAGCCGCCATTCGGAATTTGGCTTGAATGCCGCGTCCAGAGCACGGAAAATTTCCACACTGCGCTCGTTTTACAACTATTTGACCAACAAGGCTCATTTGATTGAGTCCAATCCAATTAAGGATATTGATACGCCAAAACTGATGAAATCATTGCCAAAGTATCTGACTTTGGAGGAAAGTTTGCAACTATTAGGGGCTGTTGACGGCAAAAATCGAGAACGCGATTACGCGATCCTGACGCTGTTTCTCAACTGCGGGCTGCGTATTTCGGAGCTGTGCGGCCTGAATCTCACCGACATTCAGGATGAGGCGCTGCGGGTACTTGGCAAAGGCAACAAGGTGCGGATCGTATACCTGAATGACGCCTGCCTGAACGCGTTGAATGAATATCTCGCTACGCGGCATCCTATCACGGGCCGAGATCAGAACGCGCTGTTTCTATCCAGCCGGGACGAGCGCATCAGCAAATCCACGGTGCATGCACTGGTCAAAAAGCACATCTCCGCCGCAGGTCTGGATGCCGCACAGTATTCCTCCCATAAGCTGCGTCACACCGCTGCGACGCTGATGCTGCAAAATGGTGTCGACGTGCGCGCCGTGCAGGAGGTGCTCGGTCATGAGCATCTCAATACCACTGAAATCTACACGCACATTGACAACGAAGCTCTGCGCGTCGCTGCCAAGGCCAATCCCCTCGCCCGCGTCAAGCCGCCGGTAAAGGGGGACTGACGCGGTGAGGCAGAATCGCTTGATGTATTGACAAAGCATCCGCCTGTTAAAACGCGGATGCTTTGTTGTCTCTTGTTATTGAACAAAACTTAAGTTTTTTGCAATAATATCGGAAACGATTCCGCAGCACATGATGCACACCACAGACGCAAGTCTATTCGCAGCCCTCACAATGCGCACAGTCCGGGAACAGGCTGTGGTCGTACTCGATGCCGTGCTTATCATAGTAGTCCTTGAGCGCTGCCTTGATGGCCTCCTCCGCCAAAACCGAGCAATGCAGCTTGTGCGCCGGCAAGCCATCCAACGCCTCTGCCACCGCCTTATTGGTGAGCTGCAAAGCTTCGCTGACAGGCTTTCCCTTGATAAGCTCCGTCGCCATGGAGCTGGACGCAATGGCACTGCCGCAGCCAAAGGTCTCAAACTTCACGTCGGCGATCGTATCGCCGTCAATTTTCAGATACATGGTCATGATATCGCCGCACTTGGCGTTGCCGACCTCGCCTACGCCATCCGCGTCCTCGATGACGCCGACGTTCCGCGGGTTGCGAAAGTGATCCATCACGGTTTCACTGTATAAAGCCATTTCCCTTGCCCCCTTACAAAATATACGACCGTTTACCGTTTTGCAGATCGCGCCACACCGGTGACATACCACGCAGGTAGGTCACCACGTCCGTCACCGCGGTGATCAGGTAGTCGATCTCCTCCTCTGTGACATCCGCGCCAAGGCTCAGCCGCAGCGAGCCGTGGGCAACATCGTGGACGCGCCCGATTGCCAGCAGCACATGGCTGGGGTCGAGCGAGCCGGAGGTACACGCGCTGCCGGAGGACGCGCACACGCCCTTATCGTCCAAAAGCAGCAGCAGCGACTCGCCCTCAATGCCCTCAAAACAAAAGTTCACGTTGCCTGGCAGGCGTTTTACCGGGTCGCCATTGAGGGCGCTGTGCGGAATCTTCGCAAGGCCCGCGATCAGCCTGTCGCGCAGCGGCACAAGACGCGCTGTCACGGCGTCCCTCTGTGCCGCCGACTCCTCCAGAGCCGCCGCCATGGCGACAATGCCGGGGATATTTTCCGTGCCTGCGCGCTTACCGCGCTCCTGGGCGCCGCCCTCAATCAGATTTGTGAGCCGTACGCCTCTGCGGGCGTAGAGCACGCCTACGCCCTTCGGACCGCCGAACTTGTGCGCCGAAAGCGAGAGGAGATCAATGCTCTGTGCGTGTACATCAATCGCCAGATGCCCTGCCGCCTGCACCGCGTCTGTGTGGAACAGCACGCCGCGCTCGCGGCAGACCGCACCTATCTCCGCGATCGGCTCTATGGTGCCGATCTCGTTGTTGGCGTACATCACCGTCACCAGTGCCGTATCCTCGCGGATGGCGTCTGCCACCTGCTGCGCTGTCACCAGTCCGGTCACAGGCTCCACCGGAAGAAGCGTGACGGTAAAGCCCTCTTTTTCCAATTTTTTCAGCGTGTGCAGTACCGCATGATGCTCGATGGCGGTAGAAATGATGTGCCGCTTCCCTGCTTTTTCTCCCAACTTTGCCGCCGAACGGATCGCCTGATTGTCCGATTCGCTGCCGCCGGAGGTAAAGGTCAATTCCTGTGGCTGCGCACCCAGGACTTTGGCAATGCGCTCACGCGCCGAGACCAGTGCCTCGTTGGCGCGCTGCCCAGCGCTATGCAGGCTGGACGGGTTGCCGTAGACCGTATCAAGGTACGGCAGCATCGCGTCAATGGCGGCGCGGCTCATTTTCGTTGTCGCCGCGTTGTCTGCGTAGATCTGCATAATTGCTCTCCTTTTAAAACCTAGTTATAAGCTAGGTATATTGTGCCATATAAAACCTAGCTTGTCAATAGGCTTTTGAATGAGCATAGAAAAAAGCCCCTTGCTTTCAGCAAGGGACTTTCGAGTTACATGCTCACCTGACCGGCAAAGCTGTCGTTGATGACGTAATATGCGGTGTAGTCCTCGGGCTTGACATAGAGCCGGAGGCTTTCGATCTTGGTGCGCTTGTGGGACGCCTTGAAGTCAGCCTTCGCCGCCTCCACCAGATCGTTGACCGCTGCCTCGCTGCCCATAAACTGAACAAACGCGGTCACCTTGACGTCGGCGATCTTCTTCGCCTCGCGCGCGGCCTTGGCTTCCGCCTTCTGGGCTTCCGTCATGGGCTTGCGGCCGGGCTTCTTATGTTCCTTTACCGGTTCGACAGAGGCGACCGCCGCCGCTTCGGCAACCTCGACAGCCTCAGAGAGCTCAGGGTACACGGGCGATTTCTCCTTCATCGGCACTGCACGACGGCTCTTCTGCGCACCGCGCGGGAGCTGGCTCTTTTTGTTTTTCTTCTTTGGCATAGAATCTCCTCCATCACACTAGATGAAGGTAGTTTACCGCATTTTTCCAGAAATATCAAGCCCAATCCCGAAAAAATGGCTTGATTGAGCGGTTTTTGAGGGTTTGCGCTTCGGCATCGTGTCACGGAACTGCTCCATCAGAGCCGTAAACTCGTCAAAAAGAGCGCCAAACGGCGCTCTTTTTGTGCGGCATCAGCCGGTGAAGTGCTGTGTCCAGTAGTTCCCGCTGGCAACGTAGCCCACGCCGATCTTTGTGTACGAGGCGTTGAGGATGTTCGCGCGGTGACCGGAGGAGTTCATCCACGCGTTCACCACCGCCTCCGGCGTGGCATAGCCCATGGCGATGTTCTCACCCGCCGTGCGGTAGCGGACGCCCTGCGATTTCATCAGGTCAAAGGGGCTGCCGTAAGTAGGGCTGTTGTGGTCGAAGTAACGGTTGTCGCGCATATCCTGGGACTTCATACGCGCCGTGCGGGTGAGGCTCGCATCCTCCGTGAGCGCTGCAAGACCGTATTTTGCGCGCTCGACGTTTACAAGGCGAATGACCTCTCGTTCATAGGCGGCAGTTTCGGTGGGCTGCTCAACGGGTTTCTCCTGTTCCGCGGGCTTTTCCGGCGCAGCGGGCGTCTCCTGTTCCGCAGGCTTTTCCGGTTCGCCGGGCGTTTCCTGCGGCACGGGCGGCTCCGAGTCCGTCGGCTGCTCCGTTTCCTGCTGCGCCGGCGTTTCGGGAAGCTGGTACTGCTTGAGTAACTGCCCAAGCAGCGCGTTGACATCGCGCATTGTGGTGTCACAGGAGCCGTTGTCACACTCGCCGCTGTCACAGTCCTCGCCGCACAGACCGCTGTAGCGGCAGAGCATCTGCCAGAGCAGCGTGTTGGTGGGACAATTTGCCGGGGTCTGGCAGTTTGCGGCAAAGGCCGGGACACTTAGGGAAACCATGAGTGTTGCTGCCAAAAGGATGCTGGATAATTTGCGTTTCATAGGTATTACCTCCCTTTCACGTCAAATTGTAACCGTTTTGTCATCTCTTGACAATGCAAAATGGTTTCCAATTCTGGGAGGAATAACCATGCAAGCGATGGCAAATGCTATATCAAACGATCATTGGAGGGAAGCTATGGATAAATTGCCGGAATACCCGCGTCTGACCGAGCATCTGATCGCCGATGTTGCCGTCATTGGCGGCGGCATGGCGGGACTGCTGACGGCCTTCTCCCTGCATCGGGTCGGGCTGCGGGTGGTGGTGCTGGAGGAGAACCGCCTTGCCGGCGGCGCGACAGGACGCTGTACAGCGCGCCTCTCGGCGCAGCACGGACTGTTCTGCGAGCGGCTGATCCGCGATTTCGGGGAGCATCTGGCGCGCCAGTATGTGATGGCGCAGCTCCATGCGGTGAAGCAATACCGTGATCTGACCGCTGCGCTGGGTGTGGATTGCGGCTGGCGTGACCAGACCTCGCGCGTCTGTACCGCGCCCAACGGTCCCGATCTCTCGCGCGAGTACGCTGCTGCGGTATTGCTTGGAGCCCCTGTAGAATTACAGGCTGTTAAGGGACTTCCCTTTCCGGTACGCGAATCGGTTTGTTTCACCAACCAGGCGACCTTTGAGCCGCTGCCGCTTTTTGCTGCGCTGCTGCCGGGATTGGCGGTCTACGAGCATAGCCCGGTTCGGGACGTGCGCGGGCATCTGGTGCGCTGCGACAGCGGCAGCGTTGAGGCGCGGCACATCGTTGTCGCGACCCGCTATCCCCTGCTGGAGCGCTGGGGCTTCTATCATTTACGGCTGCGACAGGAGCAGATACACCTGCTGGAGCTTACCGGCGCACCGCCGATCGACGGCTGGTATCTGGATGCGGACACTCGGGGATGGAGTCTCCAGCAGCGCGGCAACAGCCTGATTTTGGGCGGAGGGCTGCATCGCAGCGGGGAGTATCAAGGGAACAGCTATGATCGTCTGCGAGAGCAGGCCCGGCTGTGGTTTCCCGAAGCGCGTGAGGTTCGGGCTTGGTCATCTCAGGACTGCGTGACGATGGACGGCGTGCCCTATATCGGGCGATACGGCGCGGCGGCGCCCTATCTTCATGTAGCGGCGGGCTTTGGACGCTGGGGGCTCACAAACAGCATGGTGGCTGCGACCCTGCTCACCGCGGAGATTCTCGACAAGCATTACCCCTACGCCGAGGTCTTCTCCCCTGCCCGCTTCTTCCCCTCCGCGTCCATCGAGGCGATGATGGAAGGCGCACTCTACGCCATCCGCGGCAAAAAGCGCCGTCTGTACACCGTCGCGGAGCGGGAAACCGCTGCGATCCCCCGCGGCAGCGCCGCCATCGTGCGGCATCATGGCCGGCAATACGGCGTCTACCGTGATGAACAGGACCGGCTCTACGCCGTCTCGCCGGTATGTCCGCACCGGGGCTGCGCGCTGGAGTGGAACGCTGACGATAAGACCTGGGACTGTCCCTGCCACGGCTCGCGCTTCGACTACACCGGACGGCGGCTCGACTGTCCCGCCCGCGCCGCACTCAAGCAGACGGACGCGAAGCTGTTGTAACAGAAAAACGACGGCTTACGCCGTCGTTTTTTCTTCGTTGATGGTCAGCTCCGGGTGCTTCAAATAGCGCTGGAAGCTCGTCCAGAAGCGGGAGTATTCCACGCCGGAGCAGATGCGCTCGTCCATAACGCACTTGAGCGGCAGCAGCTTCTCGCGGTACTGGCCCTCGATGTAGTTTGATGTAGGCTTGCCCATGCACAGGAACACGCCCGTGGTGCCGAACTCGTAGCAGTGGTGATAGATAGGATCGGTGCCGATGCTGGCAAGATTGGTGATAAATAAGCTCGTGTGGAACGGGCTTAAGTCGATGACAAACTTCGGCAACAGGCCGTATCGGTCGAGCAGCCGCGCGAGCCCCAGTACAAGCGAGGGCAGCAGCGGAATCGAGAACATGAAGTTCGCGAACTTGTCCGTCGAGTTGTCG
>CAMVTO010000018.1 GCA_947170435.1 uncultured Clostridia bacterium
GAAAGAATCTGCTATACTGTCGACAGCACACAGGAAAGGAAATGAAACCATGAAAAGAAGCGCAGCACTGCTGCTGACCATTGTCATGCTGCTGAGCCTGCTCACCGCCTGCGGCGGGAGTGACAAGGGCGGGGTAAGCGCATCGCCGGAGGAGACTGCACAGACGCCTGCCGGCATGCCCGATGCCGAAGCACCGGATGCCGAAGCGGCGACGACGCCGGAGGAAACCGCGGAACCGGAGGCGCCGCAGTACGACGACCCCTACGACGCGGTGAAGAACTACTGGACGCCGGAGCAGCTCACGCAGGCGTGGGGCCCGGATCAGGTGGTGGAGCATTTGTTTTTCCACCCCATCATCGCCTACCCAAAGTACGCGTTCTATGAGAGCGGCGCGTCGGAGTCCCAGCGCTACGGCCTGGACGACTGGATGGTAACGGTGGATGAATACAACAAGATTTTGCAGTCCGTCTACGACAAGGGCTACATCCTTGTACGCATGGAGGACGTGTGGAGCGAGTACACCAACGAAGCCGGCGAGCAGCGCATGCAGCGCAACACGCTGATGCTGCCCGAGGGCAAGAAACCGCTGGTGATCTCCTTTGACGATGTGAATTACTACCCCTATATGCTGGAGGAGGGCTTTACCTCGAAGCTGGTCGTCGGTGATGACGGCGAGATCTGGGCGGAGTGCACCGACCCATACACCGGCGAGGAGTTCCTGACCAAGGAGCTGGATGCGACGCCGATCCTCGATACCTTTGTCTATGAGCACCCGGATTTCTCCCTCAACGGCGCGAAGGCAATCTTCTCGCTGACGGGATATTACGGCATCCTCGGCTACCGCACGCAGGACGACCGCGATATCGCCAAGGACAGCCCCAAGCGCCCGGAATTTGAAGCGTACCGCGCCGCGGAGATTGAGGCGGTGAAGCCGGTCATCGAGCGGCTCAAGGAGACGGGCTGGACGTTCGGCAGCCACACCTGGGGTCACATCCGTCTTGCCAGCAAGCCGCTCCAGACCGTCATCAACGACACGGAGCGCTGGGCGGACGAGGTCGGCTCACTGGTCGGCCCGACGCAGATCCTGTTCTATCCCCACGGCGGCCGCCCCGACGGAGACGACTGGAAAAAGACCGGCCCGATCTTCCAGTACCTGCAGGGTCAGGGCTTCCGCGTGTTTGCCAGCGTCGGCACGAGCTCGTTCAGCTATATCAAGCCCGACATCTGCGCGGTCATCTGCGACCGTCTGCACCCGGACGGCACAACGCTGCGCGGCGGCAGTGACGGACGCACGCTGGGCTGGTACATGCAGTTTTACGACGCGCGCGACATCATTGATCTGGACGTTCGTCCGCCGCTCGGAGTAACATGGCAGGCCAAATCATAAGACGATACAAGGAGGTATTCCCATGGCAAGCGAGAAAGAGTTGATCGAACTGGCAACCGCAATGCTGGACAAGGCGTATATCCCCTACTCCCACTTCCCTGTGGGCGCGGCGCTGGAGTGTGAGGACGGTGCGGTCTACGGCGGCTGCAACATCGAAAACGCCAGCTACGGCCTCACCAACTGCGCTGAACGCACCGCGGCGTTCAAGGCGGTGAGCGAAGGGCACACCCGGTTCAAGCGCATTGTCATCGCCGGCCGCTGCGAGGACTACTGCTGGCCATGCGGCGCGTGCCGGCAGGTGCTCAACGAATTCGGCGGGCCGAAGTTGGAGATCATCTGCCTCAACGGCAAAGGCGAAGCGGTACATACCACGCTGGGCAAGCTGCTGCCCCATGCGGTGGATGCCGTTTGGCTCGGAACATGATAGAAAAAACAGCCCCTCACGGGGCTGTTTTTTTAGTTTGGAAGCAGCTTACAGAACGCGCTGAGCATTTCAGCCCAGTCGGCGCGTGAGATCGGTGCCTGCAATGTCGTCCGGCCGCGGCAGGGAATACCGTTGGCGGTGCACCAGCGCAGCGCGTCCACCGCGTAGTCTTTCGCGTCGGCGAAAGAGTCGTCCGCGTCGACGGAAATCTCTGTATCCAGCCCGGCAAAGACAGCGAATCGGTACAGCGCAACCGCGGCCTGCTGGCGGCTCAGTGCGACGTCAGGTCGGAAATAATGGAGACTGATGCCGTGCAGTATGCCGGACGCGTTGGCCCAGCCCACCGCTTTGGCATACCACACGTTCTCCGGCACGTCGTAAAAGTTGTCGGAGGCATTCGCTGCGGGACTGCCTGCCAGACGGTAGAGGACGGCTGCCATTTCGCTGCGGCTGACCGTGCGCTGCGGTGCGAAGGACCAACCGCCGGTACCGGACATCAAAGCGCGCTCCACCATGTCGTCCACCGCGTCAAGATAGGATGCGTTGGGCGTCACGTCGCGGAAGAGCGAACCGTGGGCGGTCCTGACCACCGTAAGCTCCAGACTGGGCTGCATCTCACCCCTGCGGGCGACGATCCGCGTAAGCTCACCGGTTTGAATGGGCTCGGCGCAGGCGGTACCGGAAATCATGGGGTCGCTGCCATCGGTGGTGCAGTAGTAAGTGGCGCCGAATGTCTCGCAGTAAAGGCTGATGGCGCCGTCGACCTCTTCAATGATCTGGGGCCGCGCCACATGTGCGATGATGGATCTGCTGATCTCTTTGGTGCGGGTGGCAAAGCGATCGAAGCCCACCACGCGCAGTTCGGCATTGTCCCGCAGTTCCAGCGGCCCGGTATATGTGGGGCTGGCAAGCGTCGGCTCGGAGCCGTCGACGGTGTAGTGGAAGGTGATGCCCTCGTCCTCAGATTCGACGGTGACAAAGGTAACGCCCTCGAGATCATCATAGGTCACGGACAGCTCCGGTGCGCTGTACGCGGCCAGCGTGACACCCTTGTTGGGGGCGCTTCTGTAAACATGCCCTGCCTCCAGCTCAATGCCGCGGCGGCGGAACAGCTCAGACACCGTGACGAACTCATACCCGTCCTCGCGCAGGAGATCAATGGCGCGAATCGCGCCGTCAACGCTGGATTCGTAGATGTCATGCATCAATATGATTGCTCCGTCAAAGGCGCTGTTCAGGATGGCCTCGCAGACCGCGTCTGCGTTCCGGGTCTCCCAGTCCAGCGTATCCACGCTCCAGAGGATCATCGGGCGATCGACGGTTGCGCGAATGGTCGCGCTGTTCTGCCCGTAGGGTACGCGCACCAGATCGGTGTAGGGTGCGCCGGCAGCCTCGTAGATGTAGTCCTGCACAGCCTCGATCTCGCCGCGCATGGCCGCGGTGCTGAGTCGGAGGAACTGGCGGTGCCGGTCGCTGTGGTTGGCAGCCTGACAGCCGATGGCAAGCATTCGCTCCAGCACGGCGCTGTACCGGCGCAACCCGTTGCCGCCGTTGCTGCCGTTCATGAAAAAGGTTGCGACCACGCCGCGCTCCTCCAGAGCGTCCAACAGCCGCGACGTAAATTCACCCGGCCCGTCATCAAAGGTGAAGGCAATCAGCTTGGAGGGGGCATCCGCCGCCTTCGCCGCCGATGGCAGCGGCGTACACAGCAGCACCAGCGCCAACACGGCGCAAAGATATCGAATCAGGTTCCGTCTCATCTTGTTCTCCGTTTTCCGCGAGGGCATCTTGCGACTCGCGACGGGTATTCTACGCCATTTTTTGCAAAAGTGCAAGTCAATGTCGTCAAATCGTCCTTGTCACAGCGATTAAGTCGTTTGCCCGGGGAGAATATCCGTGGGGACAACGATTTTGCGCTGGGCGATGGATTCGCCGCGCAGCAGCTTGAGCAGCAGCTCACAGGCAGAGAGTGCAATGCGGTCGATGTTCTGCTGCACAGAGGTGATATTCAGCGCACTGCGGCTGGCGACGGACACCCCATCGTATCCGATCAGCTTCACATCCTCCGGTACCCGAAGGCCCAGCTCCGTCAGCGTCAGATATGCCCCCAGCGCCCGCCAGTCGCTGATAGCAAACACGCAGTCGAACTCCGTCTTCTGGTACACCATGTATTGCAGGGCACGCCGCGTCTCTGCCAGCACATCCTGGGCGGCGCTGGAAAGGCGGACAATCTGGCTCTCCTCCACGGTGATCCCCGCTTCCGCAAAGACATCCCGGAAGCCCTGCTCCCGCTCCACGGCGCGGTGAGTGACGGAAGCGCCGGTGAGGACGATGGGACGGCGGCAGCCTTTTTTGAGAAATTCGCGGGCGGCAAGGGTGCCGGAGTAGTATTGATCGCTTTGCACCTGACAGATATCCCTCGTTTCCTCGCCGGGGTCGTTGCAGTCGATCCAGACGTGAGGGATGTCCCCGCGCAGCTTGTCCCGAATCGACAGGCAAGGGCAGGAGATCAGCATCACACCGGACACGCCGCAGTCGTACAGCGTGTCCAGACAGGCAGGCAGGGAGGACGCATCGTCCCCCAGGCTGATGAGGATGGTTTGCAGCGCCGCCTGCTTCATGTAAATACGCACCTTGGTCACCAGTGCCATATAGTAGTCGGAAAGCTCGGAGCTGATGACAATGCCGATGCGGGGATTGTGACGCGAGGCGGCGGGAGAGACATAGTGGAATGTGCTCAGCGCCTCCTGTACCTTGGCCCGCGTCCGGTCCGACACCCGGCGGTCGTTGTTCAGCACCCGCGACACCGTGGCGGTGGAAACGCCACACTGTTCCGCAATAAACTGTATAGAAATGTCCTTTCGCTGCGCCATTCCGGCACCTCCCAGTGTATGGAATGGGCATATTGTAACACACAAATGCAAAAAGCGAAACCAGAAAACGTAAATTTACATTTTATTTATTGAAAACATACAAACCGTGCCCTCCGTTTTCGTCAAAGCGTCAAATTTTGAAAAAGACGCAAAAAGTAATTGCTTTTTAATAATTGTAATGTTACAATCAACTCGCTGAAATAGCAGCAAACTATAATGTAATTTTACAAGGAGGGCATCACATGGCACTGGATTACGCAGCAACATCGAAAAAGATCGTCGACGCGGTTGGCGGCGCAGGCAACATTGCAAGCGCTTCTCACTGCATGACGCGTCTGCGCCTCGTTCTCAATGACGAGGGTAAGGCGAACGACGACGCGGTCAAGGCGATCAAGGGCGTCAAGAGCGTCATCAAGCAGGGCGGCCAATATCAGGTCGTCATCGGCAACGAGGTTTCCAATCTCTTCAAAGAATTCAAGAAGCTCGGCAACTTTGCCGAAGAGGGCGGCGGCGCCGCACCGCAAAAGGCCGAGGGCAACGTCATCCAGCGCCTGTTTGGCTTCATCTCCGGCTGCCTGACCCCGATGCTGCCGGCGATGCTCGGCACCGGTATGGTCAAGGTTCTGCTGGTGCTGCTCACCACGCTGAACGTGCTGAGCGCGAGCAGCCCGACCTACCAGATCATCTTTGGCATGGCCGACTCGTTCTTCTTCTTCCTGCCGATTCTGCTGGGCTGGAGCATCGCGAAGAAGACCGGCCACAGCGTTCCCCTTTACATGGTCATCGGCGCGGCGCTGGTGTACCCCGACCTCATCTCGCTGCTCGGCGGCGGCGTGGAGAGCGTTGCCTATGGCACCTTCCTCGGCCAGCAGTGCACCTACCTGTTCGGCTTCCTGCCGGTGGTCTGCGCGTCCTATTCCAGCTCGGTGCTGCCGATGCTGCTGATGACGCCGGTCATGGGCTGGGCAGAGGACTTTGCGGACAAAGTCTCCCCCAACGTCGTCAAGGCGTTCCTGAAGCCGATGATCTTCCTGCTGATCTGCACGCCCGTCGTGTTCGTCGTGCTTGGACCCCTCGGCTCCATCCTCGGCTCCCTGCTCGCCGCCGGCATGGCCGCGCTTTACAACGCGGTGCCGTGGCTCACGGTGGGCATTCTCTCCGCCGCCATGCCGTTCATCGTCATGACCGGTATGCACTACGCGCTCATCCCCATGTGCCTCAACAACTTTGCTATCCTCGGCTATGACGTGGTGGTCATCGTCACCATGTTCTGCTCCAACATCTGCCAGGGTGCGGCGTCGCTCGGCGCGGGCATGAAGTCCAAGGACCCCGACACCCGCTCCGAAGGCCTCGCCTGCGCGATCTCCGCGATCGTTGCCGGCGTGACCGAGCCCGCCATGTACGGTATCAACATGCGCTACATGAAGCCGATGATCGGCGCGGTCTGCGGTGCCGGCGTCAGCGGCCTGCTGGCCGGTATCACCGGTGTCAAGGGCTATACCATGGGCGGTTCCCCGTCCATCATGACCCTCATCAACTTCATCAGCACCGATCCCAACGCCGCGAATCCCTATGCCGGCGTGATCTGGGGCGCGATCTGCGGCGTGCTCGGCATGGCAATCGCGTTCGTGATCTCCTTTATCCTGTTCAAGGATGAAACCGAGGCCACGCCCGCCGTCGAAGGCGGCGCTGCGAAGATCGAGGCCGCCAACGCGGCGTTCGCCGGCGCGGAGGCTCCGGTTGCTGAGAAGAAGGCGGAGCCGGTGGAGATCGACGCGCCGATGAACGGCAAGATCATCCCGCTGAGCGAGGTTCCCGATGAAGTGTTCGCCACGGGCGTCCTCGGCGAGGGCGTGGCCATTCTGCCCAGTGACGGCAACGTCTATGCTCCCTGCGACGCGGCGGTGGCGCAGATGATGGATTCCCGCCACGCCATCGGCCTCGTTGCCGACAACGGCGCAGAAATTCTGATCCACGTCGGTCTTGACACGGTGCAACTGGAGGGCAAACCCTTTACCTATCACGTCAAGGCGGATCAGGAGGTCAAGAAGGGCGATCTGCTGCTCACCGCTGACCTCGACGCTATCCAGGCGGCCGGCAAGAAGCTCTACACGCCGGTCATCATCACCAACTCCGACGACTATGTGAGCATTGAGCCGGTCGCGAGCGGCGACGTCAAGGCGGGCGATAAGCTCATCACCGTTTCTTAAAAGGAGGACGCTATGTCTGTTTTGCGCAAAGACTTCCTCTGGGGCGGCGCGGTCGCCGCAAACCAGCTCGAGGGCGCATGGGACGTGGACGGCAAGGGTGAATCCGTACCCGACCACTGCACCACCGGCAGCGCCAAGACGCCCAAGCGCGTCACGGCAACCATCGAGCCGGGCACGCTGTACCCCTCCCACGAGGCGATCGACTTCTACCATCACTATGAGGAGGACATCGCCCTCTTCGCGGAGATGGGCTTCAAGGTGTTTCGCACCAGCATCAACTGGACGCGCATCTTCCCCACCGGCATGGAGAGCGAACCCAACGAAGCGGGCCTCGCGTTCTATGACCGCGTGTTTGACTGCTGCAAAAAGCACGGTATCGAGCCGCTGGTGACGATCTCCCACTATGAGCTGCCCTACGCGCTGGTGGAGAAATACAACGGCTGGGAAGGCCGCGAGCTGATCGGCTATTACATGAACTACTGCAAAGCCATCTTCGAGCGCTACCAGGACAAGGTCAAATACTGGCTCACGTTCAACGAGATCAACGCCGGCACGATGGCGTTCGGCGCACTCCTCTCCACCGGCACGGTGAAGGGCTTCACGGGCTACACCAACGAGATCCCCGATAAGCCGCAGGAGCGCTTTCAGGCGCTGCACCACCAGTTCGTGGCCTCCGCCATGGCGGTGAAGTACGCCCACGAGCATTACCCGCAGTTCAAGATGGGCAACATGGACTGCTTCATCACGTCCTATCCCATGACCTGCAACCCCGATGACATTCTGCTCAACCAGGCGAAGATGCGCGAGATGAACTGGTACTGCTCCGACGTGCAGGTGCGCGGCGAGTACCCCGCGTTCTCGAAGAGCATCTGGAAGAAACACGGCGTCACCCTCAAGATGGAGCCGGGCGACCTGGAGCTGCTCAAAGAGGGCACGGTGGATTTCTACACGTTCAGCTATTACATGTCCAACTGCGTCAGCGCGGACATGTCCAAGGAAACCACCGCCGGCAACCTCGCAGGCGGCGCGAAGAACCCGTATCTCGCCACCTCCGACTGGGGCTGGCAGATCGACCCGAAGGGGCTGCGCTGGACGCTCAACGAGATCTATGACCGCTATCGCATCCCGCTGATGGTGGTGGAGAACGGTCTCGGCGCGTATGACAAGAAGGAGGCCGACGGCAGCATTAACGACGACTACCGCATCGACTACCTGCGCGCGCACATCGAGCAGATGATCGGCGCAGTGGAGGACGGCGTCGACCTCATGGGCTATACGCCCTGGGGCTGCATTGACCTCGTCTCCGCCTCCACGGGCGAGATGGCGAAGCGCTACGGCTTCATCTACGTGGAGAAGTACGACGACGGCAGCGGCGACCTCTCCCGCAAGAAGAAAAAGTCCTTCGACTGGTACAAGAAGGTCATCGCCTCCAACGGCGACGACCTCGCGTAAATCAACTATCGAAGCCCGCGCCGTTTTGGCGCGGGCTTTCCCAAAAGGAGCGTATTATGAGTCTGGTTATGAACCTTTACTACACCGGCACGGGCGGCAGCGCCCGCGCCTTTGCCGATGAAATGGAATCCAGCGGCATCGCCGCCGCCATCCGTGCGGAGGCAGGCAACGAGCGCTATGAGTATTTCTACCCCAAGAACGATCCCGAGACCGTGCTGCTCATTGACGCGTGGCACGATCAGGCGGCGCTGGACGCGCACCACGCCTCACCCATGATGGGACAGATCATGGCGCTGCGGGAGAAGTATGACCTGCACATGAAGGCGGAGCGCTACGTCTCCGCGGAAGAGAACGCGGCGGACGCCAGGTTCCTCAAAAAATAATCGTAAACCGGCGCAAAAAAGAACGGGCGAAAGCCCGTTCTTTTTTGCGTATATTCGTTTTCGATGACTCGATTAGCCAAGGAGCTGCAGCACGCCCTGGGGCAGCTGGTTCGCCTGGGCCAGCATCGCCTGCGCGGACTGGTTCAGGATGTTGTTCTTGGTGTACTCCATCATCTCTTCGGCAACGTCGGTGTCGCGGATGGTGGACTCGGCGTTCTGGATGTTCTCGCGCATGACGCCGAGGTTGTTGATGGTGTGATCCAGACGGTTCTGGAGAGCACCGAGGTTACCACGGGTATCCGAGACGTTGTTGATCGCCTGCTTGATCTTATCCAGAGCCTCCGCGGCGCCCTTCTGGGAGGAGATATCCACGTCGCCCACGCCGATCATCTTGGAGTGCATGTCGCCCACGGAGACGGTCAGCTTGTTCCACGCATCGCTGGTGTCGCCGATCTGCAGGGTCAGGCCGCCCTCGGTCGCGCCCTCGGAATCCTTGAAGCGGACATAGGTACGGTCAGTTGCCGCCTTGAATGCAGCCTCACTAGCGTACAGTGCGGGAGTGGCAGCGCCGCTGTACTCCGCAGTGACAGCGCTATCGGTGGAATCCCAACCATCTTTTTTAACCTTGACGGTCTTTCCATCCACGGTGTTCACAAAATTAGTGTCGTTTGTGGCAATCAAACCGGTTTCAACCTCAAGGCCAGTCGCCTGTGAAATCTTGCTCGCCATTTCGGCAACATTCCCGTTGTTGATTGCAGCCGGAGCAGTCGAGGAATCGTCATTCTGCACCACCCAGTTGCGGATGCCGGCGTCAGTCAACGTCTTGATGTCATCGTCCGTCAGTTTATTGCTGACAAACACAAACTTCTCGCCGTTGACCTCGAACGTTGCCTCGGCAAGATCGCGCGTCGCGATCGTTGCGTTAGCCGGATCGCCGAGCGTGTTCTTCCACACCTTCGCCTTAGCAAGATCATAGACTTGGAAGCTGTCCTCTGCAAGCGGATTCTCTGTGATGCTGGAGGTGTAACTAGTAGTTGTAGCGCTACTCGTGCGATTGGAAGCCTTTGTTACGGAGAAACCGTCGAGCCTCGCACCGGTTTTGCCGGGCATCTTTGCCTCAAACGAAAGCGAACCGTCATCATTCGCCGTCACAGTGAAATTGGACTTGACGGTTTCGTTCTTGTCCAGAATTTCCTTGAACGCTGCCGCTGCATCTGCAGCCGTCATCTTACTGGCGGTAGTAAGCGTGGTGTTCATCGCCTCGCCGTTATCATCACCGTTCTCGCGCGCCACCTTTTTATTTGCGGCATCAGAAACAAAGAACGACTCGGTGATGTTCTGTTCATTTCCGTCAGCATCAGTAAAGTTCAGCGTAATGGAAAACTTCTCGTCGTCAGCCGCATCAACCTGAGAGTCGCCAGCAGCCTGGTTGAGCAGGTTAGACGTTTTATAGCTGGCCTTCTGCGCGCTGACGGTCTTGGCGCTGGAAATGACGTCGATACCGATCTTGCTGAGGTCGGCGGAGACGCCGTTCTTGCCGGTGCTGGAGAGGGAGCCGTCGAGGAGCTTCAGGCCGTTGAAGTTCGTGGAATCGGCGATACGGTCGATTTCGGACTTCAGGGCGTCGACTTCCTTCTGCAGCTGCTCACGGTCCAGCTCGTTCTGATAGGTGCCGTTCGCGGACTGCTCGGCCAGGGTGGTCATACGGTTGAGCATGTCGTGCACTTCGGTCAGCGCACCTTCAGCCGTCTGAATGAGGGAGATACCGTCCTTGGCGTTCTTGTTCGCGCCCTCGAGGCCGGTGATCTGCGCACGCATCTTCTCGGAAATCGCGAGGCCCGCAGCGTCGTCGCCGGCGCGGTTGATCTTGTAGCCGGTGCTCAGCTTTTCAAGGTTCTTGCTGATGTTGGAGTTGTTGGTGCTGAAGTTGCGATAGCTGTTCATCGCAGCAATGTTGTGCTGAATACGCATGGTAAAAATCCTCCTTAAATTTCATACCGGACGTTCCTTCGTCCGTGCTGGTTGGTGTTCGTTTCTCCCCTCCGTCGGTGGGCCCTACGTCGGGAGGGTCGAAATCGGTCCGGCCGTGGCGTTTGCCGTTGGCTTTCACTAGTTATATCGGACGCTCCCGGTGGAAATTAAGTGTTGCTCCAAAAAATTTTTTACAACAAAAACAACGGGCCGAAGCCCGTTGTTTTCGCAGCGTCTTATGCGCGGCGTTACTTCGCCGTGTTGTAGCGCATGAACATGGTTGCCACCTGCGCACGGGTCGCGTTGCTCGCGGGTGCGAGGTTGCCGTCGATGCCGTTGACGATGCCGGCGCCGACCGCCCACCGCATCGCGGAGGCCGCCCACACGCTGACGGCGTGTGCGTCGCTGAAGCTGCCGAGGCTGGTATTCTCGCCAACGCTCACGTCAGCTTTCTTGTACTGCGCGTAGCGATAGAGAATGGCCGCAAGCTGCTCGCGGTCGACGGGGTAGTGCGGGGCAAACCGGTCGTCGTAGCCCTCAACGATCTTGTTCTCGGCAGCCCACGCCACAGCGTCGGCGTACCATGTGCCGGCCATCACGTCGGAGAAGGGGGTCGCGCCGGAAGCAGTCGGCTCGCCCTCCAAGCGCCACAGCATCGTGACGACCATCGCACGGGAGGTATCGCCGTTCGGGTTGAGGACCCGGTCGCTGATGCCGTTCATCACGCCATTCTCCAACGCCCAGTGTATGCCGTCATGATACCATGCCGCCGGTTTCGCGTCATGAAACTCGCTGATCGGGCAGGTCGCGTCCTGCGGGCAGGCTGCCGCGCGTCCGTCGTCATAGGCGATGACGTAGTTGGAGAAGTGCTCAACGGTAAAGCCGACTTCCTGATTCTGATAAGTAGTCGGAACCTCGGTCTTTTCGCCGTTCTCGGCAATATACCAAACGACGATGCCGCGGCCGATCTGGCCGTTCTTGAGCGCGTAGGGAACCGAAACAACAGCCTTACCGCCCTTGAAGTCGCTGATTCGCTTGCCGTTTGACGTCATATGGGCATCCAGAACCTGCTGAACATTCATATCCTTGACGGTTTTCTTCTGCTCAGCCGTGAGCTTGCTCTCGCTGATGTCGTCGAGGTTGACCTTCAGCTCCTTGCCGTCGGCCGCAGCCGCGATCGTCGCAACAGCCGCGGCGTCAAAGGTCACTGTGCCGCCCGGGAGCTTGATCGCAAGTCCGTCCGCGGTGTTATCCCTGTCCGCAACCGCATCGGCGATCTTATCGAGCATCGCGCCGGGGATGGCAACCTCGCTGACGTTGGAATTCAGCTTGCTCACGTCGATCGCAACCGTTCCGACCTCCTCGGCGTTCAGGACCTTTTCAACATCCGCGCTTGTAATGGTAGCGGTGTCGCCGCGGACAGAGACGGTCACGCTGGCCGTCCGATCCTCGCCGGAAACGGGGATGGCCGCTGTGGTGCTGCTCGATTTGCTGGAAACGCGCGTCGACGTCCACTTGGCGAAGAGAACGGTATATTCCTCTTTCAGTGTGTCCTTGTCAAAGTCCCACGGGACCTCCTTGAACTCGCCCTCGGCCGTGTCGTCTTCCACATAGCAATACCAACCGTCAAACCGATAGCCGCTTCGGACGGGGTCTTCCGGCCTGGTAATCTTGTCGCCGTAACGGAACACGTCCGACAGCTCGAGGCCTTCGCTTCCGTCATCCGGTTCAAAGAAAACGGTGCCGTACGCGGAAACCTCGAAACTCCTGTCCTCGAGCGTCAGTTCGGTGTCGCCCTTGAAGACCTTTACGCTGATATACTTCCCAACGTCATTCTCGGTCAGCTTGTAGGTTTTGCCGGTCGCGCCGGCGATTTCCTCGTAGTCTGTGGTGTATTGACCTTCCTCAATTTCCGTTTCCGTCCGGTGATACCACTGATAGCTGAGGCCGGTTACGGTCTCCGGCTCATACACGAATTCCAGCGTGGCGCCAGCAAGCAGCGGCCCGCTTATGTCGGATTCCTCCAGACTCGTGATAAAGTCGTAGGTTGTCGGCTCTCCCGCGTCATGGCCGTCCATCGCCTTCACGCGGGTGTACAGCGTGTACTTCGCGGCGGCGTCCAGTCCCTCCTTGCGGAGCGTATAGTAGGTGCCGCTTTCGTCGGTTTCTTCTTGAAGCTCGATGGTTTGTTGCATCCAGTCGGGTTCCTCGCCATAGGGCGCGACGGTATACTCCTGATCACCCTCGGCGCTGCCGAAAATGCTCTCGTGGTCGGTCATAAAGCCAACGAAGTACGGCAGCACCGCGGTCATGCCCTTTTCGATCTCATAAGAGACCATCGCCGCGATCTGATCGGACTCTTCACCGATCGTAATATATGCCAAATGCTTTCCGATCCCTACCGGCGTAACCATGGGGATGAACAAATCCTTGATGTCGTTCTCAGAGAGATCCAGTCCCGTGGCTGCGTTGAACTCGGCAAGACCGTTCAGGTGCGCCTTTGCCGGGTGCTCGCTGTCGTAAACGAGGTTTTCCGGCGGGACGATCGTCACGGTAGCCGGATTGGTCTTGTACGGGCAGTCGTCCACGCTGCATGTCGCGAAAACGCTGTCGTGCGTCTCGCTCACACTGTAGGTGAACTGGTGGTCGTGCGGCGCGCTGATCACCAGCGTAATCGTCATGGCGTAGGTGTCCGCCAGCGTGCTGATGGTCGCGGCTTCGCTGGCGGCGGAGGCAACCGCGCTGTCCGTCGCCTTGACACGCTGGTAGAACGTGTACGCCGTTCCCGGCAGGAGGTTGCTGAACTCACTGCTGTCCTGCCAGCTCTCGCCGTCCATGCTGTACTCGCAGCCGTCCACCGCAGTCAGCGTGATGCTGTTCTTGGTGATATTCGCATTCGTCGCAGCGGGCGCGGCAGGCGTTTCCGGGATTTCCAGCGTGATTGTCAGCAACTTAACGTTTCGCAGCTCCAGAAAGAGTGTATTCTCTTTCTGGATGTTGTAATCCGCCAACGTTCTGTTGTCCTCGAGCTGTTGTTCGGAAAAGATAATACGCTGCTGGTCAGGGGGAATCCCCTCCTTGTCCTGAATCTTCCCCTTGACGTTCTCGATGGTGTCGCTGGGCTCGACGTCCAGCGTAATCGTCTTGCCGGTCAGCGTTTTGACAAAAATCTGCATCGCCGCCGCGGGCGTAGTCGAGATATTCAGCACACTCAGCATCATCACAAAGCTGAGCAGGGCGCTGATCACCCGGTTTGTTGTTCGTTTCATAGTTCACATCCTTTATCTATCGAAAGAGGTTTATCGCGCCTCGATCGTCAGTTGGATTTCCGCTCCGTTGAGCGGGGTGTTGTCGTTCAGGGAAAAGCAATCGTAATGGAGCGTTGCGGGGTACTCGCCCGCGTCCAGCGCCCTTGATAGCGTGATGCGGGTGAACGCCTCACCGGGGGAAAGCGCCTCGCCCGTCCAGAGGGTTTCACCGTCCTCCAACGTCAGAGTGAGGACAAAGGTACAGGCGTTCTCCGGCGGGTTTTTGAGGTTCACGGCCTGCGCGGTCTTGCCCGCCGCGAAGTCCAGCTTCTCATAGCCCGGTATGGCGATGTTCTCGCCGCTGCCGGGGTTGGCCTCCGCGAACCGCTCCACGGTGTCGCCGCCCGCGCCGCAGGCTGTCAGCGCCAGCGCAAGGACGAGAAAAGCCGCAAGGCGGCACAGTTTTCGACGCACGGAATCACGACCTTCCTCGTTTCATTCTGCTTTTCATCCAACTTGCGGCTCTACATAGGTAAGGGCACTCAAAACTTCGCCGCCGTTCACCTTAACGCTGCTCACAGAATTATTGCTATACTCGCCGGTGCTGATGGTAAAAGAGATGGGCATCGTGAAACTGCTGTTATCCGTCTTGCCGAGCAGCCATACAATAAGCCTGTCATTCGCGACTTTTGCAAGCGCACCATAACCGTTGCCGTCTTCCTCAAATTTTGCATCATAGTCCTGATCAATCACCTGCTTAGGCGTCACTACCGTATCGTCTACTTTGATTCCCGTACAGGTAAAGCTTCCGTTCGCTTTTGAAAACGTTACGCTGTACTTCGTCCCGCTTTTCGTCAACTCCAAGCCAAAAGCCGCGGTTTCATTCAGCAGGGGCTTGAGCGCAGTCTCCGCGGTCACTGCCTCCACCTTCGCCGTAAAGGTTACGGTGTCGGTGTAGGTGCCTGCGGGCTTGGCGCTGTAATTTTCAACGACAATGCCCATGGTCTGGGTCGCGGCGGTTTTGCTCAGGGTCGCGAACTCCCATGTGGTTTTCTCCGTCGCGTTGTCGTAGGTCGTGTCCGTGTCGCCGCTTGCCGCCAGCTTGTAATTGACCTTGTTTTCGCCGGATACAAGCGCAAACTCGTCGTCAGAGCTTGCGGTCACGGTCAGTTTCTTGCCGTCTGCCAGCGTTCCTGTGGCGCTGATGCCGTCCGTGGCGTTCCAGCCGCTGCCCGATACCGTCAGCGTGGACGGGATGGTGAGGGTGTAGGTGCTTGTGTCGTCGGTTGCACCGGAGCCTTCTTCAAAAACAGCGGTCAATCCCGAAATTGTACCATTATTATAATAACTTTTATTCACTGAAAGCTGATTATTCGAATCTTTTTGCTGTCCTCCAGGCGTTGTATATGTCCACTCCTTAAAGGCATAACCGGTCGCCGGTGTCGCGGTTAATTGCCAAGAATTGGAGAGATTCGGATGGTTCGCAGCGGTTACAGTTCCCGCGCCTGCGGGAGAAATGGTCACCGTTGGTGTGACGGCGGATGCCGCCGCTTCAACCTTGACATACCGCTTATCGGAAGTATTGCCGGAAACAGCTGTCCAAGCGGTGCCGTCGTCGCTTTCCTCACCCAAACCGGTGATTGTTCCCGATACAGCTTTGTCTTTTACTCCATTTTCGCCATCCTCACCAATGCCCGCTTCTCCGCCGATTCCGCCTGTCAATGTAGCCGATCCACCGGTGACGGTTACGGTACCGGTTACACCAACACCGCCACTGCCGCCAGATCCGCCTGCATCGATACCGTCACCGCCTTTTCCGCCAGTTCCACCAGTCACTTCAATTGACCCGCTTTTGACTGTGACATTACCTTCAACTCCATTTCCGCCAGAGCCACCCGCGCAGCCGCCAGTACCATCAAAGCCGCCTTTGCCACCGGTTCCGCCTGTCACAGTGACTGTAGCACCATCAACGATAATGTTTCCTGTAAAACCATAACCGCCTGCTGTGCCATCTAAATCGAAATTACCCTCTGTTTTCCCATCGCTGCCCTTCGCGCCATTAATAATCAGTGTGCCCGGGCCCTCGACGGTCAGGGTATGGCCGGTCGCGTCGACGCCGGAGTAGACGGTTACTGTCTTGTCCTCGGCAATCGTCACGGTAACGTTGGCGGTGACGGTGAGCTTACCGATATGAGCATCTGCGGTAATGTTTTGATTTTCACTCCATGTTGCGTCCTCTGCCGCTTTCGCCTTCGCCGTGCTGCTTAGCCCCGGCATCAGCGACAGCACCATTGCGAGGCTGAGCAGCCAGCTCAGGGCTCTTGTGCGTGTTTTGTGTTCCATAGTTTTACTCCTTTCGTGCCGCCTGTCCGGGCGGCGATTGTTTACGGTTTGCATTGCGGAAGATCATCGGTTTACGGGTACCCGTAAACCGCATTCGCATATGCGAATGCGATGGTTTCTCTGTGTGGCGGCGGCTGCGCCGCGTGGCCCGCCTTGGGGCGTTTGGGCTGTTTATTCTTCATGGCGTTTCCTCCTGCGCCGTTGGCGCAATACAACAGACTGTGCATTATGTGGTGATTACATAGTTTAAGATACTATATTATAGCAGAAGCGCGTCGAAAAAACAACGCCGATTTTGTAAAATATCGGTGACTTCGGTGTATTTCGGACAGCTTCATTTTGCCGGATTGCCATTTCTGTGCCATCCGGCTTTTGCCATATCCGATTGTTTCTCCGGCACGGGGCGATTTCTCCGGCTTTTCGTGGTCGTTCAGGCGTGATGCTGCGCTGCGTTTACCACATATTGCACAGTCTGTTGTACTTACAAAACAAGGCGGAGCTGTCCGAGCTGCCGCCTTTCTTCTTTGCCGCTGCGGGCGGTATAAATCCGCGTCGTTTCAATGCTGCTGTGACCGAGAATGTCGCTAACCAGAAGATCGATTCCGATCTGCGCATCCGCTTCACCGACGCCAGCCAGATCAGCGAGACCCAGATCCGCGACACCGACGTCGCCGAGGAAATGATGGAGTACACCAAGAACAACATCCTGAACCAGTCCGCGCAGGCGATGCTGGCCCAGCGAACCAGCTGCCCCAGGGCGTGCTGCAGCTCCTTGGCTAATCGAGTCATTGAAAACGAATATACGCAAAAAAGAACGGGCGAAAGCCCGTTCTTTTTTTGCAATGGGTAATGGCATGGTCCGCCCGCGGGTACACGAATCTCCGAAAGGGTATCGACGCTGTATCAGGGATACAATCCCGCTATCTTGCCGATATGTTCCCGCATGCGCATGACTGCGCTCTCCGGCGTGACGATTTGCGCGTCTGCGCCGAAGCCGCACACCCATGCAAAGAACTGCGGGCTGACCACCACGTCGGCGCTGACGGTGAAGTGTTCGTCGCCGTCAGGGATAATGCTCACGTCCTGCCCGAGCCGGTCCAGCACCGCGCCGACCAGATGGTTCGCAAACCGCAGCTTGACACGCTGCTCCTCGCCAGAGAACATACCGAACACCTTGCGGGAGTACATCGCCATGTCCAACTCACGGTAAGCCGCCGCGCCGTCGCGCGGCTCGTCCACCGTGGCAATGTTCGTCATCTTGTCCACGCGGTAGTGACGGATTCCTGCGTTCTCGGAGTCATAGGCGACCATGTAATAGTTCTCATCGTCCCAGGTCAACGCGTAGGGACTGACGACGTAGTACGCGCCGTCCCTGCGGTAACGGCGCTCCTTTGTCACCGTGTATTCAAAGTACTTGAAGCGTATCTTCCGATTCTCCGAGATACCGGCGTGGATGGCGTCGACATTATAGTAAATCGACTCGTTCATCGTTTTGACGCGGTTTGTGACATAAACCTGTCGGTGGAGCCGCTGCGCGTCATAGCTGCTTGCCAGCGTCTCGATTTTCTTGATGAGCGCGTTGGTCTTTCGCTGTGTAATGAACTTGGAGGACTGTACGCTGTCCACCAACAGCTTCAATTCCGGCAGCTCGAACCGGCGCGAGGCGACATAGTAGCCGTAGAACTGCCCCTCCGCGACCTGTTCGATGTCGAGCCCGTAGGCGCGCAGCGCCTCGATGTCGTCATAGATGCTCTTGCGCTCGGCGGAGATGTCGTGCGCGGCAAGGTGTGCGATGAGCTGCTTCACCGTGACGGGATGCTCCGCGTCGGAGGATTGGAGCAGATAGTCCATCAGATAGAGCAGTTTGAGCTTTTGCCCGGATGACCTTGGCATGATGTCACCTCCTACAGCTCCAAGCTGTTTTCATTCAGCAGGAAGTCCTGCGCATTCACAATCAGCACGCCCTGTTATTACGAGAAAGATTGTATCTTCTGCGCTCTTGCAATAAATAGTATGCCAATTTGCGGAAAAGTCAAGCGCGGAGTGGCGGATTCTGTCCGACCTGATCAAGGTCTATCCTTATATCACAGAGGCGCAGACGGCAAAATTTCTCAGCGCGATTAACCGCCTCGACCCAGGGAGCAGACACAACCTCAGCAGCCGCTATGCGTTCAAGCACGAGAGCAGTCTGAGCAGGCTCAGGTTAAGACTGCGGTGGAACGCGCGGTGCAGCCGTTCTCGCGGCAAATTTCCACAGGATCATAATTGCCGCCGAAGAGTTGGGTATCAAGACACTCAAGCCCGAACAGCGCGAGGTCATTTCCCGCCTCTAACCGGGAAAATGTTGCAATGCATAAAAGGATGTGCTATTATCTCAGCGATAAAAGTCTTATTAACTACAAAAATGTTCTGATTCTGCCATGGACAGTATCAAAGCAGCGCTAAAGTATGTGATCGCTGGCAGAATAATGATTCCTGTGTCCGGGTGATTCCCCAGAAAAAAGCGGGCGCTGCCATGTGCGGCTTTGTGGATTATCCGTACGGCGTGCCTGTTGAGAAAGGGATGTTTTCGGTCCAGCCCTGTGCTTTGGACAGACGAGAGGACGCATTGGATCTATGAACGCAGGCTGTTAGGGCTTCGCAGCGAACTGTCTATATAGAAAGGCTGTAATAATGTACAACAACTATACAGATACTCCGATACTCAAGCAGGAACCTCTGGTATCCATTATTGTTCCCGTCTGGAATGTGGAGCCCTATATTCGGCAGTGTCTGGACAGTATCCTTGCGCAGACGCACCGCAATCTGGAAATCATTCTGGTTGATGACGGCTCACCGGACGGGTGCCCTGCGATATGTGATGAATACGCCGCTATGGATGAGCGAATCAAGGTGATCCACAAGGAAAACGGTGGTGTTGCGCAAGCCCGAAACAGAGGCTTGCGCGCTGCATCTGGAGAGTGGATCGCCTGGGTAGATCCCGACGACTGGGTATCTGCTCACTTTATCCAATACATGCTGGATAATGCACTGCAATATAATGCAGACATTGTTATCTGCGGGAGGTGCGAAGAATACACAGGCAACAGAAATGTCTTCAACCCGGAGTTTCGGAAAATGAATTCGGAGCAGGCCATAAAAGAACTGCTGCGGGATGATGTAATCCGCAATTATTTGTGTGATAAGTTCTGGCGTGCAAGCCTCTTTCAGGGCATTGCCTTTCCCGAAAATTACAGAGTATGTGAAGATGTGGCGCTTGTATATCGTCTGTTTCTTCGGGCCGGGCAGATTGTCTGCTGTCCTGAAGCACATTATCACTATAGAATTCGCGCCGAAGGGCTTACGCATAACATCGCGCTGTCCGATGATCTTCAAGTGTACCGGACAAGAAGAGAACGGCAGGACGTCGTTTTGGATGTTTATCCAGGATTAAAGGAAGCCTTTCAGTATGATTGTCTGTGCGCTGTCATATCAGCATGGAGAAGCTATTATAGATTTGACCGACAGCAACGCAGGAAAAACCGTGCAGCATACTCTGAAATATCTGCGTATGTGCGGCAGAATCCACCGGGGCAAAAGTTTCTGAAGAGCTGCGGTAAAGCTGAACGCCTGGTTCTTTGGCTAAGCAGATATGATGCATGGTGGTCTCTTGTGCTGGCAGATTTTATCAACCGCCTTTATCGCTTAAAACATGGATGCGATATATGGAAATGGTCCTTCAAAGATCGTGAAGCTTCTGAATAAACGGCTTCTTACATATTCTTTTCTAACGGAGCGCTGAAGAATGACAACTTCTGAACCGAAAGTCTCTGTTATTATTCCGGTTTATAATGTCGAAAGATACCTTCGAGAGTGTCTGGACAGCGTTATAAACCAGACGCTGCGGGATATTGAAATCATCTGTGTGGATGACGGCTCGACGGATCATTCTGCTGCAATACTAGAGGAATACGCAAAAGCGGATTCAAGAATTACCATAAACTACACATGTAACTCATAAAAATGTGATAGGATATTTTCGAGGCGCAATGGCATTATTGGAGCATAGCTTAGCGGAAGATGACCGATGCCGAATCTGAGGTTGAACTTCGATATGCTTATGCAAGATTGGTGAGCGATACAATAGACAGGTATGCCTTAATCTCTCCCGAGGAGCAGGCAAAGGTCGTTTTTCCGAAAGAGGTCGAAAACGAACTTTTTGCACAAATCATAGCAAATCCCTGGGAGAACTGCAGAAATATAGCTGGAGGGCTTCGCGATCAACTCAATTGTGTCCATAATTCCGTTTCTTTCCGCATCGGGCGCGCGATTACCTTCCTGCCTCGCAAAGTTCGTGACGGCGTCCGGCACCTCCGCAGCCTTGGCGCGAGTTACACCGTCCACCGGGCGCCGTACCATATAGGTCTGTGGAAAGATAAGGAAGCGCCCAAGGGTGGAGACGACTCTTGATCGTAAGCGTCATCGGGGTACAGCGCCATACAAGCTCAAAAAGAGCTCATCTCCGTTATCGAGATGAGCTCTTTTAGCACAAATACAGTGAACGCAGGCGCTATGATTCTATTTTTTGTCTCTACGATTCGCCTTTTGCGGTATCCATTGGCCGTCAAGGAAAAACGTCCTATACGTTGCGTCTCTTGCGGAAAGCGCGGATAAATCAAAAACCTTGCCGTCGGCTCTCCCGACTGACAGCATCTGGCCGTTTTCTCCATAGGCTGCGACCATTGTATTTTCATACAATGCAAACTCGTTCTCCGAAAGCCATAGAACCTTCGTCGAATTGACCTTTTCAAGCCCTCTTGTTTCGCGCAGCCGCGCTTTGCCATCGATTATTTCCCAGACACGTTCAAAATCAAATCCGGGCAGATCGGCGTCTGTCAGGTTGCGGTTCTCAGAGATCTGGTAGCAATTCGTAACGTCAATCTGCGAAAACGTCGAAGTTGCCCAAATATCGCCGGTCTGAACTCCACTGATGGTATCAACAGAATAGCAGCACGACATGGGTCCATTTCCCATTCCCGCAATACCAGCTGCATACTGCGCGTTTTGTACGCACCCCAGATTGCAGCAGTTGCTGATCTCGCCAAATGATGTTGCCCCGCCGGCAATTCCGCCCGCGTATTTTGCGGAAGAGACACCGCCCAGATTCTCGCACTGTTCTATGTACGCAACATCGTCTCCATTGTAATTGTATCCGACAATTCCTCCGCAATATGCGCCGCCCATGCCGAGCGCGGAAACGCTGCCACGATTGACGGATGCTGTCACCTTTCCTCTATTGGAGCCCGTGATACCGCCGGCACATGTTTCTTCCTCGGTTGCTGACACGCTTCCGATATTGATGCAATCTCTTAGTGTGCCATATGAGCTGCCGATAATGCCCCCCGCCGAATAATAGCCGGCAGTACCGCCTTGTATCAAGGAAACATCACCCGTATTTACGCATTTTTCGACTGTATCGTTCGGATGATCCGCAGTTCCAACAATTCCGCCCGCGTCCCAACGTCCCGAAACCGCGCCGTTATTGCCGCATTCCGCAATCGTTCCGCCGTTTTGCAGCCGCCCCGATATGCCGCCGATGCGGTAGCCGCCGGAAACGCTGCCTTTGTTGATACTGTCTTGAATCGATCCGCTGCCGGTCCACCCGGCTATTCCACCCACGTTGCCGCCTTCATAACGGCTCCCGGTAATTGTTCCATTGTTTTCACAGCCTATAATTAGGCCGATGATATTTTGCCCGGCAATTCCTCCTGAGCAAAAGCCGGCCGATTGAATCGCTACGCTGCTTTCACAATTTCTGATCTCTCCATAGCTTATTGCAGCGACTCCGCCTAAATTCCAGTCTCCCTTGATCGTCCCTGTTACCTTTAAATCAGACACTTCGCCCATCATCAGGCCAAACAGGCCCAGCACACTGTTGTCCGGCTGGTCGATTTTCAAGTTCGATATGCTGTGGCCGTTTCCGTTGAACGTCCCTCTGAGACTTGTATCGCCGGATACGATCACATCCCGCCCTGCCTGCCTTTTGGAAAGAAACAACGGATACCACTGGTATTCGCCAATGTCAAGGTCGCACTCCAGCGAAATGTACTTCCCGTCAAAGGTTCGGTTCATGCGTTCCCCGGTAAAATACGCCAGCGCCGCCAGTTCCCCGGCCGTATGGATTTTCAGCGCGGTCGCGGGCGTATTGTAGGAATCCGGATACTCCGCCGCCAACTTGTTGTAAAAGTCAGCGTCATAGTGGGTGCTCCAGGAATCTTCTTTTTCCCAGCCTGGATTCATGGCGGTCGTCTGGTGGAGAATCGTGATCCGCCCGTCGCTGACATAAGGGTCATATCCCATCCCCGCCTTGACCGTCGGGACACCGTTCTCCGGCGGGAATGTCGCCAGATACCCGGCAAGCGCATCATAGCAGGTCTTTTCGCTCTCCGCCAGAATGCCGCTGCCGAACATCGCGTAGCCGTCCCCGCACAGTTTCAGGATAAAATCCGTTCCGGCAACGAGATAGGACTTGCTTAAGTCAAGCGGAAGATATTCATCAGCGGAACGGTTGTGCACAGTAACGTTCCCGACGCGGTACGCGCCTGTCGGAGCACCTGCCCAGTCGCCGTTTTCATCCGTCTGCACCGTGGACGGCACTGCGGCGTCAATGGTGAAGCGAATGCCGGACACACTGAAAAAGCCGGGGTTTTCCGCCGTGTTCCCAGTATTCACTTTTCTGGCGCTCCACTCCAGCGCGTCCAAAAGTTGCTGCCCGGTCACCTCGATCAGACAAAGCGCATTGTCAAAGGGCGAAGCGCCGCGAAGTGTCTGCTCATAAATATACCCGTCAATATCCATCCGAATCGCTCCGCCGTTCAGGACAGCTGCATCAACCGCGTATTCGCCCCGATCAAAAAAATCGTATATGGCATCAGCGCAGAAATTACCGAGATTGGTTTCCCTGCTTCGGACGGCGCGCACCTCGTCCTCATCGTGCAGCGTCAGTAAAACCTCGGTGCGACCCAGAATAGGATCAAAATCAGGGTATAGTGTGGCGATGTCATCGCCGGATGGCACACATTCGCCGGGTATGTACCGGACCGTCTCCGGCTCAGTCCGCCAGCTGTAAACCTTTTGGTCGACGAATTCCTCGTTATCCTCCACTTTTACAAATGCGGGCAGAGGAGCGTCAGCGGAGAGAACCAGATACCGGCTCAGCTCGTTATTCTCTTGGACAAACCACCCCGGGGATGCGTACACCAGCGCCGTCGTACCCTCAGGCGTCTCCGCCCACTTGGCGCGAAACCGTGTGACGCCTTCCGTTGCGGGATAGGCGTCGGGATCGTAGCTCATTCGGCACGACCAGTCGTCCCTGCCGTCAGGACGATCCCATTCCCAGCCGACCTGTATCGCACCGGATTTGGTAAAACGATAATCGTCCAAGGAAAGCGTTCCTTCTGCCGGAATCGGTAGTTCCACAGCTGTCTTTCCTTCGTAAGTGCCTCCGTTCCCGTCGAGCACGATCACATCGGCTTGGGCCGTGTCGTTTTCTGCCAGCGCGACGTCGCTCAGCATTCCGAAGCACAGAAGAACGCTCAAGAAAACAGCAAGATACTTTTTCATGTGAATACCTCCAGCGCTTTAACATCTACAAACCACAGCTCATTATAGGGCAAACAGATAATTTCATAGCCTTACTATTGATTTTAGCAATTATTCTTTCAAATGGCAAGGATCCTTCCGGCGCACGAATCTACAAACCGCTCGGCGGGTTTCGGCAAAACGCGCCAAGCCGAACTGACCCCGCCCTCGAATAAATACTATACCCATAGAGCAGCCCGAGGCTTTTGCGCCCCGGGCTGCTACTTTCATATTCGGAGGTACAGCCATGAACAAACCCACCTTTATCTGCGCCCGCTGTCACATTGGGTGAGAAGTTGAAAGTCGGCAAGAAGGACACGCGCGGCAATCCCACGCACCTCCATTTGTTTGCTCAGGGCTTGCATGTGCTTAGGATTTTCTTGATTCTTTCGGCGTCAGGCTTGTTCATGCAATCCGCATCCCTTCGTTCATAATGGTTTGATAAATGGGCGTTCCCTCGTTGATCTCAGAAAGCTCAAATGCGTCTACCGCTTTTCCCGTCATTTCTCTCAAATCCTCTGCAAAGGCAAATATATTCATTTTTCTAAACGACGGCCCGCCCACAACCACAACATCAACATCCGAATCCGCTGTGGCTTCTCCCCTGGCATAGGAGCCGAACAATAAAGCGTACTCAGCATGATAGCGATTCAGCAACACCCGGATATTCTGTTCGATCTCAGCAACTGTAAGCATTTTTTCATCTCCATATCGCAACAAGCGTAGCTATCTTATCGAAAGCCCGAACTGCTGGGTCTCAAGCAACATGCCGTTCCCTCACGACTATACTTGCGTTGTTTATAGTATACCATTTTCAGCGCAGCGCAGTCAAGCGGGGCATAGTCACTTCTGCCTCCTTTTCCAGCCCGCCCGAAAAACCGACCTCGATATTTGCGTTCTATGCGGCGAATTGCACAGGAGGAATATGATTTGGCACCTCAAAAAGTCGGGGCGCTACAGCTTAATATGGGCCTCACATTGACACTTGGCGGTTTCCTTGCTGAAAAGTTTCGATTTTACAGATTTTCAAGCATTATCACCACTCAGTATAATAGTTTATGACAAGTAGCCCGACGAGAGCGGTTGCCGGTCGAATGCTCGACGGCGCAGGGCGCATAATAGTAAGGGTAATTGTCGTAGTTTGGGGTACACGCCGCTGTGACGCCGGGAATTTGACCGGAAAGCGTCGAGGAGGGATGCGAGGCCGGGGCCATGGCGCAGCCGAGTCATTTAGCTTTGATAGGCAAAATGTCAAGCACCCAACATAGCCATTCGTTTCGCCGTCTTCAATGCGAACGTCATAGAGCTTCGGCAAATACGGATGCGGCGGCAGCTCCAGAAGCCGCTTGTAGACCGGCAGCTCGCCACGCAGGCGCTTTTGAACCATAACGCGCCGGTTTTCTGTATCAAAGACGAGATCGACCCTGCTTTTGGCGCTGTCTTTCAGCCGTTCCAGCAGTTCATACTCCATGTTCTCTTCCTATTCTGTACAGCATAGCTGTGCGTATGTTTTACGCCGCGGCATTGGCATTGACCTGCTCGATGGCCTTGCGGATTTCCATCCATACGCTCAGATCCGTGAACACCTCCACGATGCTGCCCTGATCGGTGAACGGGGCCTCCTGCAATACGGACAGATCCTTCATCACGCCGTTGTGGACGATGTACTCCACGATCTGGTTGACGAAGTAAATCTGCCGACTGTCGAGATTGGAACCGTCCAGAAACTCCGCAAACGCTGCCTTCGCCGCGTTCATGTCGAGACCCACGATCTCCCGCACCAGTTCGCCCAGCGGCTTCTGACGGTACTCCGCCTCATACTCCGCCTTGCTGCCGACCTCGCTCCAGAGGATTTCCTCCAGCGCCTTCACGTCGTCCGCCGTCAGCGGGATATTGCTGCGGAGCTTCGCGATGACGCCCTCGTCCTGATGGGTGCGGATGTAGTACTCGGCCTTGGCCTTGTAGTTGCGGAAATCGTCGGTTTCCAGCTCCGCCTCGTTCCACTCGGTGGAGAGGATATCGTCGGTAAAATTCGTGTCATAGCGAATCTCGGGATGCGGCAGGTACTTCATCAGGCCGCGCAGGCTCTCGCGGATGTGTTCAAACTCGTTGATGCCCGCGGTGTCCAGATAATCCGTGTGCAGAATCTTCTGGATCAGCTCGCTCTGCACCATGATCTCCGGGATGTTGGCGACGCCTGCGATGCCGGCCACCTTCTTCATCAGGTCGTGTCTGGCCCGCTTGTAGGTTTTGCCGGCAAGGTAGGTCAGCTCGATGCCGTACAGCAGCGCGTCAAAGCGGACGGCGCTGGCGTCGTCGTCGTCGGGAAGGATCAGCGGGGCCAGCTCATCGTCCATTTGCAGCGTGTTTTCATAGGTGAGCGCGGCATAGCTGTCGGGATTCGCGTACAGATCAACGTACTTCAGATGCTGTTTGACGGCGAAGCTGTCCCGGTTCAGCTCCCGCACCTTCTGCACCAGATCCGCCACCAGCTCCGCGCGGAAGGGAATCAGCTCCTTTGTCTGATAAGCTATGTCCTGCAGCTTCCAGACAATCTGCGTTTTGAGTTTGAAGATTGCGCCGGAGAGGGCAATCATGCTCTGACTCCTGCCCTTGCCGCCCATGCGGAAGAACTCAAAGTTGCCGCAGAGATCGAAGATGTAGAACTTATCCTTGTCCGCGCCGTCCAGCAGGCCGGGGCAGAGTCGCGTGCCGCGGCCGATCATCTGCCAGAACTTCGCCTTGCTCATGACCTTCTTGAAGAACACGAGGTTCAGCACCTCCGGCACATCGATGCCGGTGTCCAGCATGTCCACGGAGATGGCGATGCGCGGCTGCTTCTCGCCCTCGGAAAACTCGTCGATGGCGCTCTGGGCATAGGTCATGTAGTTGTCGATCACCTTCGCATAGTCCGGCAGGTGCGGGTACTCCTTGTGGAACACCTCCAGAATCTTCTCGGCGTGGGCATGGCTCCTGGCGAAGATGATCGTCTTGCCCAGCAGCTCCCCATAGTGTACCTTGCGCCCGTTGGTCATGAGAATGTTCAGCGCCAGCCGGATCGTGTCCTCGTTGAACAGCCATTCGTTGAGCGCGGAGGAGGCGATGGACTCCGGCATTTCACCGTTTGCGTCGGTGAAGGTCGCCTCGTAAGTCTCCCGGTCCGCCTCAGAGAGCTCGTCGTACTTGATGCCTTCCTCGATGAATTTGAGCTTGCTCTCCACCGAGAGATAGTCCACCAGAAAGCCGTCCCGCACCGCCTGCGACAGCTCGTAGGCGTAGGTGGGGACGCCCTGTCCGTCCTCGTACTCCAGCTCGAACTCCTCGTAGGTGTTCTTGTCGATGTCGTCCTTGGGCGTGGCGGTCAGGCCCACCAGCGGCGCGTCAAACCAGGTGAAGATATCGCGGTATTTGTTGTAGATCGAGCGGTGGGCCTCGTCGCAGATCACCAGATCAAAATGCCCGCAGGTGAAGAGCTTGCCCTCGCCGTCAGCGGCGCTGTCGATGGCGTTGTACATCGTCTGATAGGTGGAGAACACGCAGCGGGCGTTAAAGTGCTCCTTGTCCTCCACCAGATTCACCACGTCCAGATCGGGCAGGAGATTCACAAAAGCGCGCTTGGCCTGCGTGACGAGGGAGTTGCGGTCGGCGAGAAACAGGATGTTCTTCACCCAGCCGCGCTCCAGCAGCACCTTGCACAGCGCGATCACCGTGCGCGTTTTGCCGGAGCCGGTGGCCATGACCAGCAGCGCCTTGCGGCGGTTCTTCGCGTCCAGCGCGTCACACACCGCTTTGATCGCAGCCACCTGATAGTAGCGCCCCGCGATCTTCTGATCCACCAGAACGTTTTTGAGGCTTGTCCGCACAGACCGGAGGTTGAACCACTTTTCGAGGTCCCGCTTTGACCAGATGGCGGCGCACTTGCGCTCGGGATACTGTCCGTCGATGATGTGCGTCTCAAAGCCATTGGTGAGGAAGATCACCGGACGGCGTCCGTGCCGCTGTTCCAGCAGGTCAGCGTACAGCTTCGCCTGTTGCCGGCCCTTGGAAACGTCCACGCAGGTGCGCTTGGCCTCCACGACCGCCAGCGCCCGGTTGGCGTCGTCGTAGAGCACATAGTCCGCAAAGCCGACCTCGCTCTTGTTCGGCATGCCGGGCAGCTCCACCTCGTTCAGCCAGTCCCTGCCCTGTGTCCAGCCCGCGTCCAGCAGCATCGTGTCGATGTAGATTTTGCGTGTTTTGTACTCGGAGAGGTCCAGCGGCTTGGGGACGTAGGTCTGCTGCTGCTCTTCGCGCCTTGCGGTCAACTCGGCGCGCAGCGCGGCGTTTTCCTCAATCAGCTTTTGGAGGTCGGGGGACTCCCTTAGCAGGGGAGTAGGTTCCGCTTTTTCTGTATCCCCGGAAAGGAGCGCGAGGTCAAACTGCCGCTCCTCATAGCTGCCGCCGTAGCAGTAGGCCACAAAATCGAGGAACACAAAGAGGTTTTCAAGGCACAGCGCCGCCTGCTCCTGCGTGATCTTCCGCTCGGAGTGGGCGGCGTGGTTGCCCAGCTTGCGGATGATGTCCATGCGGCGGTAGAGGTCGGGGCCGACGATGTCGCGGAAATCCTCGGCGCTCATGAGGCTGACCAGCGTGGGCTGATACGGCGCGGCAAGCTCTGCGTCCACGCTGTACATCCACTTGACGGCGCTCTCCATCGCCCGGCGGCAGTTCAGCACACAGGCCGCCGGGTCGATTTTGTAGATGCGCTCCGCCGCCACCGCCGCGGGAGCGAAGGAGGCGAAATCCTTGTCGTTTGTGAAGATGTCAAAGTTGGTCATGGGAGGAACCCTCAATTACTAATCAGTCATTAATCCAAATTTTGGGGTCGAATCTAAATGGTGTCTTCGCTTCTAAGTTAACAATTGCAAGGATTGTTCCTATATTTGATGTCGAATAATCCCCATCTAGTTGCTTAATGTTTTCTGGACAGATTGTCTCAACATCTGCTTCAGAAAAACCGTATCTATTTGCAAATCGTTTAGTAATATCAACAATATTGATTATCAAACAATTTAATGAATTTAGGTAGATATTATGCTTGGTGTTTACATTTGGAAAAGCCTGATTTAGTATTTGAAAATGTGCCCTGAGGTTGTCTAAGGTCTGAATGTCACTAAACACTACTCTTGTACATACAAACAGTAAAGAAAGGTAATCTAGCTGTTGAGGTGTAATTAAAGCGGCAATTTCAATTGCTCTATCAATAGATGCTTTTAGGCAAAAATCACTACTATTGTGTTCTACTCTGCCAACTATTAGTTTGGCTAATGTGTTTAGCATATCTTCTGTTCCAAAGCGTGCATAATTTTTCTGAGCTTCAAATAAAGCGTACTGAACATCAACGTCTGCGAATGAATTATAATCTTGCACGTTTTCTTTCTGAAGCTGCGCGAAAACTTCATTTTTCAATTCTTGGAATCGTGCGTCTGCTGCCTCTTTAGCGATTAGCTGCATTCTTGGGAAATTGTCCAAAAAAAGGTTAGTAAAAAGGCGTGTTGCATCTTCAACGTTTAAACCACTATAATTGTTTTGCACACCAACTAGATTTGCGCCCGACCCTATTGCGGCGTGCTGCTCAACTCTTATTTCGTCACTCATAGATCTTTGTCCTTTTTATAATTATTCTGAATACCAATCATTGTTGTGTTATCCCCATTTGCTTCCTGAATGATTTCTGCCTTGGAAGCATCACTGCCTTTTTTCTTTCCAACATTAGTTCCGATTGCTTTGATTAATGCAGCAACAATTAATCCTGCTGCGCCTATTATCGCAATAATAATGCCTTCACTCATTTCTTTTTCCCCTTATCCAAAATATTTCTGCATCAGCGCAGATTTCAGCGTTTCCAGCTTGTCCAGCCCTTGCTGGACGGTTGATTTTGATTGCTCGATTTTCTCTATAAAAGCTGCAAATTGCCATTGCGCTTCAACCGAAGGAACCATCACATCCAGTTTCTTTAACATCGAAATTGACAAATATGCAACAGTTGAGCCAGCTTGCAGCTCATCAATTTGCTTGTGAAATCCTCGCATTTCAAAGAGTTTTGATAAATAAATTGGCGTTATCTTGTCACAAAAATCATAGAGCCAGCTAATCATACCGTCTTGAAAATAGAAGCGGTCGCCTTTCCTGACAATATAACATTTGCCAAGCGTTCCGCGCGATGTTATTAAAATGTCATTGGGAGATGGAACCAATCCCAAGCTAAATAGCTCTTGATACTTTGCCTCGGGAATGTAGAGGTCACACGTCTTAACGCCGCTTTGTATTCGATTCATAAGGTCGGATACTCGCAAGAAAGGAACGCCCGATGAACTTTGCTCATTTTGATAGATTCGCTTGCTTGATCCCACAATACAGAGGTCAGACAGCTTTTGCATCGGCAATTTTTTGGTATTGAATTCTGGATCACCAAACATCTCCACAAACCGCGCCTTGACCAGCTCGTCCAGCTTGGCAAGCTGCTGCTTGCGCAGGGCAATCAAATCGCTGACCTTGTCGAGCACGGCGGCGATGTGGCGCTGTGTCTCAAGCGGAGGGAGTGGAACTTCTATATTCTCAACAATGCTTTTTGATATTTCCTTGAACGTTGCGCCACGACCAAGGGAATTGAGATAGTCCGTCTTTCCACGCAAAAACCAAAACAGATATTTGTTATATATCGCATCCGAACATATCAGGTTCTTGAACCCCTGATTGCAATACATCTCCACACCGGCAATCGCTGTTTTGCCTATTGGCGCTCTTGATGATAATATTACCGTTCCAGCAGGGAAAGCAGACAGGCCTGCCGAACGTGCTCCTGCTTCTGTAATTTTGCGCTGACTCTCATTGATTACAATATTATCTTCGGTTAACTCTGCGGGCGTAATCCAATTAAGACTTCCATCCCAATATTCAGGTATGTTGGATTTTGGCGTTGAACCAGAAACGACGGTACAAACATCCCCCAACCTCGCCATCACAGCATCTCCTCCAATTCCGCCAGCCCCTTGGTGATCTCCAGCTCGATCTCGTTCAGCTCCGCCAGAATTTCCCGCGTCGGCGGGTACTCCACGGGCTCGTACTCCACCTTCTTGTACTTGTTGATGGAGAGGTCGTAGTCGTTCGCGGCAATCTCGTCCTTCGGCACAAGGAAGCTCTGCTCCGTGCGCTCCCGTGCGGCCTCTTCCTCCAAATTGTGAAACCGCGCCACGATATCCGGGATATCGTTCTCCTTCGTCTCGCTGCGCTTGTCGTCCAGCGAGAAGCCGTCCGCCTTCATGTCGTAGAACCACACCCTGTCCGTGCCGCCGTGGTTCGTCTTGGTGAACACCAGCACGGCGGTGGACACGCCCGCGTAGGGCTTGAAAACGCCGGATGGCATGGAGATCACCGCCTCCAGACGATGGTTTTCAATCAGCTCCTTGCGAATATCCTTGTGCGCCTTGGACGAGCCGAACAGCACGCCGTCGGGGACGATGCAGGCGCAGCGCCCGCCGACGCGGAGCATCCGCAGGAACAGCGCCAGGAACAGCAGCTCCGTTTTCTTCGTCTTGCAGATCTTGAGCAAATCCGCGGAGACGATGTCCGCGTCCAGACTGCCCTTAAAGGGCGGATTGGCGAGAATCAGACTGTATTTGTCCCGGTCGGGGTTCTGGTCGGACAGGCTGTCCCGATACTCGATGAAGGGATTGTCCACGCCGTGGGTCATCATGTTCATGGCCCCGATGCGCAGCATGGTGCGGTCCATGTCAAAGCCGTGGAACATGCCGTTCATGTAATGGGCTTTGTTCTCCCGGTTGAAGAACACCTCCTGCTTGCGGTTCTCCTTGAGGTAGTCGCTGACCGCTACAAGGAAACCCGAAGTGCCGCAGGCCGGGTCACAGACGGTCTCGTCCGCGCGCGGCTCCATCAGGTCCACCATCATGCGGATGATGTGCCGCGGCGTGCGGAACTGGCCGTTGACGCCCGCGGTGGCGATTTTGGAGAGCAGGTATTCGTACACGTCGCCGCGGGTATCCGCCGTCTGAAGCTGCGCCATCTGCTCATAAATGCCGTCCATCGCCGTGACGACCTTGTTCAGCATCAGGGGCGTCGGGACCTTGAAGATCGCATCGCCCATATACTTGGAATAGGCGCTGTCCTTGTCGCCGTGGAGGTTTTTGATAAAGGGGAACACCCACTCCTGCACGATGGTGTACATCTTCCCCGCAGGGAAGTCGTGGAATACGCTCCACTTGAGCTGGCTGCCGTCAATGGTACGCTCACCGATCTGCACCTCTCCGGCAAAGATGCTCTTGTAGGGGAGGCCCAGCATGGCGGACTCCTTCGCGCGCAGGTTGTCAGAGTCGTCCAGATCGTGGATAAACATCAGATAGGTCATCTGCTCGATCACGTCCAGCGGGTTCGTCAGGCCGCCGGTCCAGAAGGTTTCCCAAAGGCTGTCGATCTTGTTTTTCAGTTCGCCTGTAATCATGTCTCTCTCTCCCAATTCCAAGTGTATGAGGTGTAGCGCCCGCCGCCGAGCTTGATGATCTCATCGCTGTCCATCAGCTCTTTCAGCGCCCGCTCCACGGTTTTCTGGCTGATGTCGAGGCACTGGCTCATGATCTGCGCCTTGGTGATCCGCCCGGTGGTGCCGCGGATGATCTCCCGCACTCTGCCGGGCTTTGACAGTCTTCTGGTAACCAGAAGCTCCGCCCTTGCATCAAACTCCCGGTACGCCGCGACGATGATCCCCAACAGATAGCGCACAAAGGGCAGAGAATCGTTTTCACCCTCATGCCATCCGTCCGAGCTCTCCTGAAGGGCCTCATAATACGTCTCCTTGCTGTCCGCGATCAGCTTTTCGAGGCTGACGTATCTTCCGACAAAATACCCGGCGCGGTACAGGAGCAGCAGCGTCAACAGGCGGCTCATGCGTCCGTTTCCGTCGTGGAAGGGATGAATGCAGAGAAAGTCCAGAATAAACAGAGGAATCAGGAGCAGCGGGTCAAGCCCGCCGTCGTCCAGCGCCTCCTGTAACCCGCTGCAAATGGCGTCCACCGCTTCCGGGGTTTCCCAGGCCGGAACCGGCTGAAAACGAATCCGCTTTGTTCCGTCCGGCAGCGTCTCCGTGATGACGTTATCAGCGCTTTTGAAGCTGCCGCCGACGGATGAACTGCTGAACGCATAGAGGTCCCGGTGCAGCTGCAACAGCATTCCCGGCCTGACAGGGATATAGTGATAGTTTTCGTGGATGGTATTCAGCACATCGCGGTAACCGGCAATCTCACGCTCGCTTCGTCCCCGGGGCGTCGTCTTGTTGAGGACGATCTTCTTCAGCCGATCGTCCGTGGTAACGATCCCCTCGATCCGGTTGGACGCCTCCGTGCTCTGAATCTTCGCGATTTCCAGCAATTCGGAAAGCGCGTCCTTCCGGCTTTCGGCAAGCAGGCTCTGCTTTCCCTTCTGCTCATGAATCTGCGCGAGATATGAAACGATCTCCGGCGTCAGCAGCTTCCGGTATTCAGATTTGTAGTCCGGTATTCTCATGCAATTTCCTCTTTCCGGGGTCCAATACAGTCATTTGTGGCAATTTTGACTTAATTGTATTCTAACAAGATAAACGCTAGTTGTCAAGGACTCAATGCAGTCAATGTTAAACCGAATGACTGTATTGAGTCCTTCGTGAACGCCTTGCCTTTTATGCAATTTCAGCGAAAAAAAGAACTGACTTATCTCTTGAAGCAAACAATCGAGTCCCGTTAGGGTCGGCTGTACTACAGCTCATCGATCAGGTGGGCTATTCCTCAAAACTAATCTCCCGGAGCGGACAGTCAGAGATGGAACGCAAGCATTTCTTGCGATTTCACCATGAACTGTATCACTTATACAAATCCAGTCCCAAAGTAAAGCGTTTGCTGAATCAATATACTTTGCTGTAAAACGAGGGGAGCATCAAACATGAACTACATCCGAGTCCGAGAGGCCGCAGAACTTCTGGCTGTATCCGAACAAACCGTTCGCAAGCTCGCCAAATGCGGTGATTTGGAATCCGTCCGCATCGGAAAACGCGCCGTTCGAATCTCCGCCGAGTCCGTAGAGGCGTATCTGCACGCCCAGAGGAAAGCGGCGACATGACTTCGTGAGTCTTTGCTGCGGCTCGCTGTTCGAAGATCCCCAGGATACTCATATCGGGCAAAAAACAAGCGGGACAATGCACACCCGCTTGTTTTCATCCGATATTCACCTAGAGTGCTGCAATTTGCCAGTAACATGAGCACCGCACCAGAAACACGTCCCTATCAGCTTTTTGCGGCGCGTTGTTTTCTCGCCTCGCGCCACTCATGCTCAAAGGCGTCTTCCGCATAGTTGTCTACATCTACAACTACCGCGCTTGCCCCGGTGCCATGACGCACATCGTCCACCACGCGGGTGATCGCCCCGCTTATCTCAGATGCGCTTCCCGACAAGCTTGCCGCAGCGTTTTTGACCGCCACAGCCACAGCCGAAAGGTCAGCAAGCAGGACGACAGCATCCTCTTTAAGATTTTCGCGGGATTTGATAATCGCGAGTACGGTTTGAATAACACTTTCCGCTTTTTGCTTTTTTCCATTGTCCATGTTCCTCCCGGCGGTCAACGCCGCCATCCTCCTTTTCCATTATTCAGAGCAGCCCGGCCTGAAGCGGATCGTCGCCGATCAAAGCCTTGCCCGCGCGAATCAGATAGTCCTCCGCCCAATCATCCTGCGCGTCCATCAACGCTTGATTGATTGCCGCCAGCAGGAGTGCCCGTTCGCTTTCATTTGCGGGCCGTTGTGCCAGCGGGAGATCGGCGGATGAGAGAATTTCTTCGCAAAGTGCCGGGATCTCGGTTGCCTTCGTGTCCATAAAGCGTGTAGTCAACTCGACGATGTTGCGGGTCATATACGCCGAAACACGGTCCAACGCACAGACGCGGCGGCGATTCCGGGATGAGAGATACTTGCTCATATCGCTTTCCGTCAATCCGCTGCGCTCCAGCATCACGTTGTCCCCGTATCCGCGCTCAAAGCAGGTAAACGGATGTTTCAGGAAGATATCCTCCACCTGCGGGCCGAAGTCCAAGGACGTCTCCTCGTGCTCAAGCATCCGATAGAACTCCCCAAGGTTGGAGAGGTGGTCAAATCCGTACAGAGAAAGCGCGGCATCCACGCCGGGCCGGTCCGCCGTAAGCGCATAAAGCGCCTCAAAGAGCGACAGATAGCGGAGGCAGGTCTTGTAGTTTTTCCCGTTGTCCTCGTCCAGCTGATACCGCTGATAGCGCCATAGCGCATCCATCTCGAATTGCGGCGCGTCATCCCGCAGGAAGCGTTGTGTATGCCGCGTCAGCACCCGATAGAGGAAAAGCGGCTCAATCAAGCGCAGCGCCGGATGGTTTTGCGACAGTTGCAAAAGTCCGGCAATATTATCCGTCAAGCGTGCGCAATCCCCCTTCGGCCCTATGATACGAAGCACGGTATCCCCAATTTCTTTGGCAAGCGATTCACCCGCAGCATCCAGCGCGTCATGCTTCTGCCTTGCCGTTGCCGCAAGACGCAGCGTTTCGCGGAATCGCTCAGACTGTTGCTTCCGCATGGAAAGATAATCGTACAAGGCGCTGCTTTGCCGCTCTTGACATATCCGGCACAGCGCGTCCTGCTCTTCTGTTCGCACGGAGCGGTCGAGGTCCAGCAGATATCCGTCGTCACACGCCAAGTCGCAGTACATGCGCAGCAAATCATCCGAGGGAGACTTCATCGCCTTTCCGTACAGAGCTTCACACAGGCGGAAACGGTCATTCAACGGAAAGCCGAATCGCTCTGCCCGTTTCAGGAAATCCATACGGGCTTCCTGCGCCCCAAGCATATCGCTCGCCGTCGGAATGATATCCGGCTCTTCTTCCAACGAGTATTCCGCCTCAAGCCATTCATCAAAAGGAATGACTTCCCCCTTTAATGTATGGGCAATCAGAGGATCGAGCACTCGGTCTCCGTGATCGGACTCTAATATGGTGTTCATGGGATCTCACCTCCTTGCAGTTCTATTTTACAATGGTTTTTCTCAACCGGCAACCAGTGATTTCAGGTCGCCGGTTTTATCCTTGCTTGCATCAGATGCCAAATCCGTCGATTCATTTCTTCCGTGTCGAACTCCACCCATTTGTTCTTCGCCATCAACCTGCGCAGCTCCTTCATCGCCGCAATGGTGTTTCGCTTGCCGTTGAGCTGCGCCGCGAAAGCATCTGCGCAGTATTCTTTTTCGATATTTCGGTTTCGGAGCACAGAGCCCTCAAAGTCCGCGCTTTCCGATTGGAGAACTGCCGCCTCAGCTTCCGGCCCAAGGTGTCCGTAGTGCAGATGCCCGGCTTCGTGCGCAAGGATGAAACGCCTGCCGCGGTCACTGAGCTGCTCAAAAAAGCGGTCTACAATAATGGTCGGCTCTACCGAGACCCCTTCAATCGTATAGGTCAGAATTGCCACGACACCGCCCGCCTTGCAGACGATCAGAGACGACTTGACCAGCAGGCATCGGATACCACACGGGAGATCGACCCACCCCATCTCCTGCACGCTGTCGCTGATAGCGGTACCGTCGACGGATAAGCCTTTTGCCTCCAACCGCTCCATTTCATCTACCATGTCATCAACGTAAGCGTCACCAAGGTTTCTGCGCGCTTTTTTGCCCTTCATTCGCCCTCCTTCGTTTTTTGCCCAGATGGTTGTCCAGTGCTTCATGCCATGCAGTATATCGTCCCAAACCGCTTTCGGGCAGAGCATTTGATTCCGAAAAAAACGTTTATTTGCGGAATCCATTCGGCTTGTACGAAAGGCAATGGCGCATTTACAATGGAAATGCCATGCCGGAGTAGAAAATAAGCGTCCCGCACGCTTTCTTTTCGCGCGGGACGCTTGTGCAATTACCACAGTCATTGCCACCTATGCGGAGGACAGCAACGAGGACACCCTATTATTATAATACTTGCGACGAAGAATATAGAGCTACATATGACGGAAAAGCTTAGCAGCCTAAGAAACAAGGCCGCTACGGATCCTCCTCAAACGCCAAAAAGCGCTGCGGCGGCACGTTCAGTGCGTCCGCAATGTCAAACAACGTGTCAAGCGATATCCCCTTATCCACATTCGGCGCTTCCAGATGCCCAATGAACGCTGGGGTACGATTTACCTTCTCGGCAAGCTGCTCCTGCGTCAACCCACGCAGCTTGCGGTAATAGGCAATCTTTAGTCCGATTTTTCGATAGCGGTCAGCATGAGCCTCTTTCACAATCGATCCCTCCCTTTTCTGTATGTAATGATACAAAAAGAGGTCAGGAGTTGACATGACCGAATAGAGCGTATATTATAATTATCAGTTAGTATTTTATTACTGCAACTGCATAAAGGAGCGGTGATATGGAGCATTTGCCCGAAGCAAAGTCTACGCGGCTTCTCACAATTTATTCGCGCCTCGTAAGCGGCGAGACGTTGAGCAGGCCGCAGCTCGCACGGGATTATCACGTTTCTGTCCGCACGATCCAACGCGACATGGAAGCTCTCCGCTGCTTCATCTCTGAACAGAATACGCAGCAAGAAATCACCTATGGCAAAATCCAGGGTGGTTACAAATTGATGTTTACACAGTATCAAAGATTGACCGACGAGGAAATGCTTGCCGTCTGCAAAATACTTTTGACAAGCGATGCCGTAGCCAAGGAGGAACGGATGAGGTTATTGGACAAGCTGATCGACTGCGCCGTGTCGGAGGCAAACCGTGCGTGGATGCGGGAACAGCTCAGTGAAGCTGCGGGCAAACGGTGCGATTGATGCGTGTGACATCCCTATACCATTGCGAGGAGGGAGGACGATCCATGCATGGGCGTGACACGGGATGAGATGCAGGCGGCAAAGTGGCGGGAAAAGGCTGCGGCGCAATGCCAGAAGGGAGCAGAAACATTGTGATTGCCCGACTCCATCGAAGAAAATGCAGGCGCTGCGGCAAAATATACGTTGAATTCATGCGCTCACAGCAGTTGAGTGATCCGCTGTACTGGCGAAGCACAGGCGTTTGCCCGCTCTGCCGATGGAAAGCAGGCGGGAAGGCAATAAAAGGCGCGGCAAAAGCAATCATACGCGGTTTGGACAAGCGTGGGAGGTGAAAACATGAAAACCGTTCTGAAAATCATCGGCTGCATCGCAGCGGTCGCGGTGCTGGCGTTCGGCGTGTGGAAGCTGGTGGAGGTTATCAAGAGCTGACATATAAGGGCATAGACGCTGGAGCAAAAGCTGCGGCGTCTATGCTGCTGTCTGCTTTCGAGAGAAAAAGGATTGTTGCTGAGCCAGGAAGGGGCTCAAAATGTTATGCAAAAAAGAGATAGCACCGAAGCATTGCTGGCTGCGGCAGGAGTAACGCTAGCTGGGAGCGCCGCCTACGGGATAAAGACTCTACTTCACAGAAACAAGATCACCATCTGTCAGCATTGCAAAAATGAGTTCAAATGGAAGGAAATGGCAGAATTGGGGTATGTCAAGAAAGCAATCAATAATTCAGCGCACCCAAAAGAAGTCCTTGCACATTGGTATCATGAGAGAATACAAGAAAATGCTATCTGCCGCAGTTGCTTCGAGAAAGAGTTTGCAGCAATTGAAAAGCGCCTTTCAAAAGCATCGTCGGTTCATGTTTATCCTTCGACATACAAAGGCCGGTTATCAATTAAGTCCAATTCCTCTATTATGATTTTCACCGAGGAATATAAAGATCGGGAATATGCGAAACAGGTTTTGCAAGCATGGGCTGCATACTATGGGAAAAATGTAATTACCGAAGCCCGATATGATTATTCAACGCATCGTAATGATAATTACTATTACAAGATGTGGAGTTATCGCGGAACCGCGTCTTTACTTCAATGAGTCTACATTCACAGTATAAACCATGTGGTAAAGGTGGTGATTCTTTGAAAGAAGATGTCTACAAAAAATACGCCAAAAAAATGCGCAAAGCTCAAAAGCGCAAACCCTTTTCTCGGTTAAATGTATTCTTAGCCGGTATATCAATTGGAATTACGATTGGCGAAAGAGTGCTCAAAAAAAATTAGAATAACTTTAGGAGGGTTATATCATGTCAGAAAAAAGCAAGGAACTTGCTGGGATTGCGGGAAATCTCGCGAAAGGCGCGGCAAAGGGTGCTTTAGGAGGGCTGGGCAAAATGACCGAGGGAATTGGCCATGCAGCAGAGGGCGCTGGCTCCCTTATGAAAAAAGCTTCCGAGGACATTGATCTCGGAAAGGTAGCAGATAGCGCAAGAAGCATAGTTACTGTAGAGAATGGTATTAAGGTTGGTTCTACTGCTTCAGGTGCATTTGCCGGCGCAGTTGTTGGTTCTATAGGCTTAACTGGGCTGGGCTTTGCATTGGGTGGCCCGGCAGGTGCGGCTGCTGGATACGCCTTAGGGAAAGTCATTGGCGGTGGCGCTGGGGCTCTTGCTGGATTCAAAGGCGGATCTGCCCTTACAAGCGCAATGGGGGTTGAAAAAAGCGGGGAAAAGGAGTCGTGGCGTCGGGATCATGCCATCGATGTGGATTATCGGGAAGATAACAACGAGCAGAAGGAGTAAAACCTATGGCTACATTTAGAGAAAAGTTCAAGCAGGGAGCAAATATTGCAGCAGGCGAAATTACAAGGCGCAACAAAAACACACTAGGGGATACTAAAAAGGGGACTAGGGCTGTATATGAAAAGGCAGTAAAAACTGAACGGTGGAACAAAATATCAGGTTTCTTTAAATATAAAAGGAAATAGACACCGAATGTATTTTTTAATGAACGAGGATTTGTACATACACCAAAATCGCGAAAATAAAACTCCGTTTAAGCAAAAAATACACTAAAAAAGCGAAAATAACAGTCCGATTTTCTCATGGTATGTATAAATTATCGAATCCAAGTGTATATATTCATTTTTTCGGAGTCACGCAGCACAATTTTCGCTGAAATACACTAATTCCGCGAAAATAAAATCCGATTATACACTGATTTCGCGAAAATAGTTTTCCCGAAAAATACACTAAAACAACGAAAATAAACACAACATCTATTATGTTCTGAACGGTTGCGAATGATGACAATTTCCATCATGTTATTATAGATGCTTAATATTGTTGCAAAAAAATCTAATTTTGCTATTATAACTGCTTAATTACAGTTCTCTAAGTACAGATGTTCTTTCATTGCAGAGGACAATTGTAATAATACACCATTTTGACGAAAATAGTCTTCTAATACACTAAAACTGCGAAAATAGCATCTTGTAACACAAGTTCCTTTCTATATCTACAGCAAAAAATCCAAGGCTGGTTGTCAACCTTGGATTAAATAGGTTTCATGCAACTTTTTTACTGATCTGATGTTCTGCTACGTCGCATACCCACAATTCGGTTTCATCGCCCTTCCAAATTGCGATATATGCATTGACAGGGATCTCACGTTTATTTTCGATCCAGTCACGAATCTGAAACTTTTCCGCAATCAACGCGTTTCCAATTGTGTTACTGGAGTTGTTCAGCAAATCCTTTATGATTGGTGCCTTAACAAACGCAAGCTCATAACATGATATGCTTTTCTTTCCGAAAACAAATATACCATCGTTTGAAAGCACATTCAATCCGCTATCTACAAAAGGCATATCGTCAACGGGATTACAGCCATCTATTCTTTTTCGATATTTGTATGTTGTAAAATACCTTGACATCATTGCAAGAAGTACACATCGCCCATATAAATTGCAATTATTCTGAGATACAACACTGCTGCTACTGTTGAGTATGTCATTGAACACTCCTTGTAGCTTATCTGCTCCGCCGACATCTGAAGAACCAGTGGCCGTATCTGAACAACTATCTGCTCGACGGCAGAATTGAGCTGAGCAACAACCGCGCCGAGCGCAGTATCAAGCCATTTGTGATTTCACGGAAGAACTTTCTGTTTGCGAACACGGCAAGGGGCGCGCAGAGCAGCGCCGTGCTCTTCAGCTTGATTGAGACGGCGAAGGAGAACGGGCTCGATCCGTACCGCTACCTGACATGGTTGTTTACCGAAGCGCCTCGGCTGTCTCAAAGTGAGCCGGAGTGGGCATCCAAGCTGCTGCCGTGGAACGCGCCCACGAACTGCCGACCGGCTAAATAATTCTGATCCCTCTGGGCCTGCGAGCAGCAGGCTCATTTTTCATGCCCGTTTGACGCTTACGAAATGACGCGGTTTTTGCATTCTATGCTGAATCAAAAGAGAGGGCACCTGCCGTTCGCAGATGCCCTCTCTATTTGAAAGCGCATTGACCATAGCTCCATCTTGACACGGTGGATCCAAAGGGCATGGTTATCAGAGAGAACGGCATATGCCGACCTCCATCTTAATCCGGTAAGCGGTCCGTGCCAGAAGATGCTCTGTCACTTTCAGATTATGCAGCCTTTGGGGCATCCACTTTAGTATTGAAAATATTTGCAAATGCTGGTACAATTGCTTAGTGATTTGGCACTCTGCGTGGCGCCTGCGGCAGGGGTAGAAAGAAATCTGCTTCATGCCGCTTTTCAAAACGGACTCTCATAAAACGAAAGCGTGAATCGGGATTTCATGAAAAGAAGGTATAGATTATGAGATTGAATCGAGTGATTGGATTGCTGCTGACGGGAACTCTTTTGCTGGGTGTGGCCGGCTGCGGATCATCCCCGGACGGGTCCCCTGACGCGAAGGAGACGGCTGCGCCCATATCCGGAGCGGACGCGCCGGGTGCCGACGGAAGGACCGTGGTCACCCTGAGCACCTACACGACCATTCCCTGTTTTGAGGAAGCCTTTGAGACTGCGTATCCGCAATATGACCTTGACGTGGAATGGCTTGCCAGCGGCGTGATCAACGGCGAGGTGAACCGCCGGCTGCGCAACCACCACGCCCGGGATTTGATCGTCACCAGCCTGCCGGGAGGCGAGGTGGCACAATACACCTATGACATCAGTGCGGAAGACTTTATCGAGAATTACCAGTCCAACATCAGCGAGCAGCTCCTTGTGGACGGGACGGCCCGCTATATCCCTCTACCCGGCAGCTACTACGGATATATCTTGAATAAGACCCTCCTGGACGAACTGGGCCTTGAAATGCCGGAGACAACCGGGGATCTGCTGACGGTTTTTGAACGCGCAAGAGAGGGCGGAGTAGGTGTGACGGAGGAAGGGTATTGCTACGGCCTGAGCTTTATCGGCGCGACCTTTCTGGGAGCATACCTGACAGCGGACTTCTCCACGGACTATCTCTCCACCGCAGACGGCGCCAGATGGATGGCAAACCTGAAAAACGGTGCGGCCACCTTCACCGGCACTTGGGAGCACAGCGTGGATTTTTTGACGACCTGTGTGGACGAGGGCTATATCGACGCGCGGAAAATGCTCTCCAACTATACCGTGGGCCCAACGAACATCGGAAACGCCTTCAAGCCTGAGGTGGAAATGCCTCAGCGCCGCGCGATTCTGGCCTACGGAGACGTGGCGACGCTGGAAAAGGTGCAGGGCCTGTCGGATGATGAATTCGTTATGCTGCCCTGTCTGCCCAAGACGGCAAATGGAAACCAAATGCTCAGCGCTATTTCCAACGACTACATGGCGGTCAACGGCGATCTGGCGAGCCAGCCGGAGAAGCTGGAAGGGGCGTTGGCGGTGATGCGTTTCCTATCCACCCCGGAGGGACAGGAGGCATGGATGCGGGACACCGATTGCCCGTCCTCCTATCTCAACGGCTATGAGCTGGATCCGGACAGCCTGCCGGAGAGCATCCGGGCATATGTGTCGAATGGCATGGTCTTTCCAAACCCCTTCCCGACGAATCTCCTGAGCTTCATCGGCGCGAAGCTGATTCCCGTTGCCACCGGAAAGGCCGACATAGCTGACGCCCTGGCTGCGATTGACGACTACTATGTCAACGGCTCCGAGGCCGTCGAGTATGATATGTCCGTCGTGGGCACCGTGGCGGTCGATATGATCTATGAGAATTCCAACACCAGGTATGAGGAGACGCAGCTTGGAAATCTGGTTTCCGACGCGATCCGCGAGCTGACGGGGGCTCGCGTGGCCCTGGTCAACGGCGGCGGTATTCGCTCCAGCTTTTATCAGGGCGACGTGACCGGTGCCGACCTCAACGCGGTTTGCCCCTACGGAAATCTGATCATTGTAGCGGAGATGGACGGGAGAACCCTCCGGGAGGCGATCACCAATGGCATCCAACTGACTTGGAAGCCCGCAGGCCAGTTCCTTCAGGTCTCCGGCGTCCGCTACGCCTACCGTCCGGCTTCGGGCGAGGGCCAAACCGCCGAGCTGCTGAGCCTGACCTACGATGACGGCACACCCGTACAGGACAGGGACAGCATCACGGTGGCCTATAACAACTATATGGCAGGTTCGAGCGGCTATATTGACGCGGGCGACGGCTTTATGATGCTCAACGTCTATGATGAGAGCCATCCCGTGAACGTTCGCTTGGTGTCGGAAACGAGCAAAACCTTTGCAGACGCCCTGCGGGAATACTTTGCCAACCATATTGACGAGGAGATCACGGCGTCTCTGGAGGGTCGGATCGAGATCGTAAATGACTAATGATTCGGTCAGTCCGAAGCGCCGAGGAGGAACCCTGATATGAAAGAGATCAAAGCTCCGGAAGGGAAATCCGAAAACAACGAGAATACAGTCCGTGCCGGGACTGCTCCGCGGATGAACTATTCCCGGTTCGCAGCACTGCTTCTGCTTCTGCTGCTTGTCGGCGCGGGATATTTCCTCCTGACCATGACGAGCGGTCTGAGCGACAATGTGACGGAAGAAATCAGCGTTAAATACACGAAAGAGCTGAACGCGCAGATGACTGCCCATGTCAGCAGCACCTTTTCTCATTATCATGAGGAACTGGATATCATCCGGGAAGCTCTGGCTCTGGTGGACGGTCTGGATGAAGCAAAGCTGGTACGCTATCTCGCGGGCATGCAGGAATCGGAACAGCTTGAGTATCTGGCGGTGGTGGACGAGGAAGGCTATGTCTACGACGCCGAGTCCGTCTGGCTCGGGACGATGAAGATCAGAAGCCTTGGGGATCTGCTCAACGGGGAGACCGATATTGTCTCACCCAACGAAACCATCGGCAGCAACAACTACATTCTGGTCGGCACCGCCTTCCCGGAGCCCATCCGAATGGGTGGGACGAAACTGTGCGCCACGATCTGCGGTGTTACGAAGGAACAGCTCAGCGAGCGAATGGTGCTGACAAGCCCATTTTCCGGCGGCTATGCCAGCCTGATGAAGCGGGACGGTAGCTTCATCCTGAAAAATCCCAGCCTGTCCTATCCGGGGAGCAACATATTCGCGATCCTGGAGAAGAATGACGTCGTGACACCGGAGCAGCTGCAGGAGCTGCGCGCGGCGGTGGCGGCGGGGGAGAGCTTTCTGGTCAGCGCCGACAGCAGGACGAATGAAAACGCAGCATTCCAGTTCTTTGCGCCGGTCGACGGCCTGGACTGGTATATGATCAACGTCCTTCCCGCCAGCGTGGTTCGCGACAGTGTCTCCCACCTGCAACGTTCGCTGACGGGCATTTCCCTGATCATCATTCTTTGCATCCTGGCCGCCAGTGTCGCCGTTATCGTCACGATGAGCCAGACGGCGCGGCGGCTTCGGGAGGGCAGGGCACAGCTGCAGGAGGCGCTCCACGCGGCAGAGGCTGCCAGCCGCGCCAAGAGCGAATTTCTCTCCAATATGTCCCATGACATCCGTACCCCCATGAACGCCATCATCGGCTTCACCAATTTGGCGATCCAGAACTCTGGGGACAAGTCGAAAGTCTCGGAATATCTGAGCAAAATTCTGGCCTCATCCAACCATCTGCTCTCACTGATTAACGATGTCCTGGAAATGAGCCGCATCGAGAGCGGTAGGATCGAGCTGGACGAGACTGTCTGCTCCCTGCCCGAGATCCTGCATGATCTGAACACTATTATCGTCGGACAGGCGGAAGCCAAGCAGCAGGAACTGAGCATGAATGCGGTGCATGTTGTCAACGAAAACGTATGGTGCGATCGGCTGCGGCTGAATCAGGTCCTCCTGAATCTCCTGTCAAACGCGATCAAATATACCCCTGCCGGAGGCAAGATATCCGTCACCGTGATCCAGAATAGCGTGGAGAAGCCAGGCTGCGCTGGCTACGAGATCCGGGTCAAGGACACCGGCATCGGCATGAGTCCGGAGTTTGCCGCTACAGTCTTTGAGGCATTTACGCGGGAAAAATCCACCACTGTCAGCGGAATTCAGGGTACTGGCCTGGGTATGGCCATCACCAAAAGTATTGTGGACATCATGGGCGGCACCATCCGGGTGGAGACGGAAAAGAACAAGGGCTCGGAGTTCATTGTGAATCTGGTTTTGCGGGTGGAGGGAGAAGCCGTGGACCGCAGGATCCCTACCCTGACAGGCATCCGCGCTCTGGTAGTGGACGACGATTTCGACACCTGCGACAGCGTCACTGGGATGCTGAATCAAATGGGTATGCGGGCGGAGTGGACTCTGTCTGGCAAAGAGGCATTGCTTCGGACGAAGCAGGCCAGGGAACGGGGCGACAGCTTCGGGGTAATCCTTCTGGACTGGAAGCTCCCGGACCTGAATGGCGTCGAGGCCGCGCGGCAGATTTGCGCCGCAACGGGGACGGATACGCCGATCCTCCTGTTCACGGCCTACGATTGGCCCTCCATCCGCGAGGAAGCACTGGCGGCTGGCGTCAAGGGCTTTTGCAACAAGCCGCTGTTCCCCTCTGAGCTCAGCGCCGCGCTGACCAAGGTGCTGGGGAGTGCGACGGAGACGCGGTCGGAGGAGAAAGAGGACACCGGCCCTGAAAAGCAACTCAGCTTCGCGGGCATCCGCCTTTTGCTGGTTGACGACATTGAGATGAACCGGGAAATCGCCAGCACAGTTCTGCAAATGAGCGATTTTGAAGTGGAAGAGGCATGCGACGGTGCTGAGGCCGTGGAAAAAGTCCTGGAAGCGGAGCCGGGTTACTATGACACAGTGCTTATGGATATCCAGATGCCCAAGATGAACGGTTATGAGGCAACGCGGGCAATTCGCGCGGCGGACAACCCCAACGCCGGGGTTCCCATTATCGCGATGACTGCGAACGCCTTCGATGAGGATAAGAAGGCCGCTCTGGACGCGGGGATGAACGGACATGTGGCCAAGCCCATTGATGTACCCACGTTATTGCGGGTCCTGTCTGACGTGCTGAAGGACAGCGGTGAGGGACCTTCCTGACGCTGCAAATGTTCCTATTTGCTTTTGCGGAAATGTTCCCGTCGGACATTCCCTTGCATATGCTCTGAACAAAATGGAACGACTTAACCGGCAGGGTAAATTGCCCTCCGAAGTCAGATGCTCAGTTTGGACAGGCACACAGATCCCGTTGGTGAAATGCTTGCTAAGCTGTTTTGAATTGCATACCACAAAAAAATAGAGCACCGAGGCGATTCCGTTGATCATGGAACACCCCGGCATAACATCACACTTTCGTGTTTAAGTATCTATTTTGTTGAATAGGAGCCCTTGCAATTCAACTCTACATTACATATAATATGATTACAAAAGCGTTCTGCTTTTTTCTATTCATATTTATGCAAGAAGACTTTTTTCGTGAAATCAGTGTATTCAGAGACTATTTTCGTGAAAACGGTGTAATAGAACGTTATTTTCACGAAATCAGTGTATTTTGCACACCGATTTCGTGAAAATAAAATTGTAGTTTAATTAAGATGCCACATCGCAAGCGGATTTGTTGAAAAAAGATTATTCGCGATTTTAGTGTGTTGACAGGATTATTTATGCCACAACAACACTATCAAGCCCAATGTCAATGGTGCGGCAAAACTGACGGCAGCAAGTACGTCGGTCCCGCAAACGGCGCGCCGCCAAACCGCGCGCCGAATATGCCCGGCAAATGCCAAAGCAGCTTGACCGGCAAGCACGCCCCCAAGTGGATTCCGGCGTTTTGATTATCTTTCTGAACTGACCCCATTTCCGAATATGTAATATAGTTGTAGAGCAGCCCGAGGCATGACGCCCCGGGCTGCTACTTTCATATTCGGAGGTACCACCAT
>CAMVTO010000019.1 GCA_947170435.1 uncultured Clostridia bacterium
GGTGACATAGCCAAGTGGTAAGGCAAGGGTCTGCAAAACCCTCATTCCCCAGTTCAAATCTGGGTGTCACCTCCAGAGGAATAGCCTTGAAACCCAGTAAACAAGCGGGTTTCAGGGTTTTTTCTTTCACTATTGACAGCCTTTTTGAGACATGCTATAATCAAACAAAAGTACCGTTTTGTACCGTATTTTACCACCTTGTATCGCTAAAATTGGTGGTTTTTTGGTGGGTGAAATCGTTTGAAATTGGTGGGTACTTCGCGGATTGGTGGGATACCCACCAAAGAACGGAGGGCGATTATGGCACGAAGCTATGGAAACGGCTCAGTGTATCAAACAAAAACAGGTGAATGGCGCGGCAAGATTACTCTTGTCGATCCTGTTACCCACCAAAAACTACCCACCAAAGTTTTCTATGGCGGTAAGTCAGAAGCTGAGATGAAGCGCAAGCTGAGAGACTATCGCGACAATATTCTGAACTACACCGGCCCCGCGCTGGCAAAGGCGAATGCCTACCAGTATTTTCGCAAGTGGGCAGACGCCTACAAGAAACAGGAGCTGAAGACATCAAGTTATGATCGGCTTGACTCCGTACTGCGCCTATACCTTGCAGACGAGTTTGAGACCATGCAGCTCGGCGAGATCACGCCGGACAAGTGCAACGACATTATTACGGATCTCAAAGGTCGAGAACTTTCATACTCCACCGTTAAAAAGGTATATGATGCGATGCACGCTTGCTTTCAGTTTGCGGTCGAGCGCCACGACTTACAGTACAGCCCCATGCAAACAGTGAAGATGCCAGCGAAGTCAAAATTTGTTACCAAACGCAAGGACTCGGAGAACGCGAGACACCTGACCGCCGAAGAAGAAGCTGCCTTTTTTGCGGAGCTTGACCGTCAGACCGCCTCAACGCGGCGATATATCTATCGTTACCGCGATGCGTTTATCCTTGATATCAACACCGGCCTTCGGCTTGGTGAACTGGTTGCGCTCGATTGGGACGATATCGACATGGATGGCAAAGACGCTTATATTTACAAAACGGCGGTCATGGTCAAAGACAGGGACGAGGGTGGGGAACCCATCAAGGGTGTATCTCAAATCATACAGGAGGAACCTAAGACAAGCAAGAGTATTCGCCATGTTCCGCTCAACAAGAAGGCGCTTGCCGCACTTGAACGACTCAAGGCGCAGGCTGGCAGTAGTCCATACGTTTTTCCGACACAAAGCGGTGCTCGTCTTGTCATGCCGTCATTGGAGAAGCAGTATGGGAATATCACACAGCACTGCGGCATAGAGGGAACGTCGTTCCATTCGCTTAGGCATACCTTCGCCACACGACTCTTTGAGCGCGGTGCGGACGTAAAAGATGTAAGTACATTACTCGGTCATGCGTCAGTTTCCATTACATACAACACCTATATCCACGTTATTGAGGGCAGAAAGACTGACACAGTTGGTCTACTTGATGATTAAAACTCAATGAAAGTGACCGGCCTCGTGGAACAACGAGTGCCGGTACTTTTTATTGTTATCAATGATGCACGAGGCTGAATCCTTTTTTTTGCAAAAGCGCCTCACGGAGTCGCAAAGGTTTCCATTGGTCACGTTATGGAGGGTATCATATTTGCAAAGGTGGTATCCATTATGATGTACTTCGGTGTGCGGGTTCGTGAGCTGCGCAGGGCAAAGGGCTGGACGCAAAAACAACTGGCTTCGCGTGTGGAGGTCACGCGAAGCATGATAAGCGCCATAGAACAGGATCTGAAGCTGCCGAGTTATCCGGTGCTGCTTCGCCTATCTGCCGAATTGGGTTGCACAACGGACTATTTACTATGTGTGGAAAGTCGGCGCATGATCGATATATCTGGTCTGAGCGACCGCGAAGCTGCCGCAGTACATGAGATGGTGCTACTCTTAATGACAAATGGATCACACGAAACATAGGAGGTGCATGAGTTTGTGCTGTGTAAACGAACAATTATAATTGTCGTTGCTCTTCTGCTGATTTGGCATTTTGCTAAATTATATTTTAGCTTCGTCGATAAAAGTCATATCAACACAACTGAAATTGCGCAGAAAAGCAATGAAGCGAGAGAAAACGACTCTGTAAATTCCGTAGAAAACCGTGAGAGTATTAAGATTCCTGGCTTTGACCATCTTCTACTAAAAACTGGTACGCAAGATCAAAAGATAACTTTGAACAACCCTGCTGAAAACCCGTGCTATTTCCAAATTCAAATGATGCTGCCAGATGGAAGGACGATCTACAACTCCGATATGATGGCACCAGGGGAGTCCATAAGCAAAATTCGACTTAATACTGTCTTGCCTGCAGGAATCTATGAAAACACAATTATACAATACACTTGCTATAGCTTGGATAGCCTCAGAATTGTCAATGGGGCAGATTTGAAATTTACATTAGAGGTGCGATGATGAAAAGGACGTGTTTATGCTTGCTCTGTTGCGCATTATGTATCGGTTTCTTGGGTGTCACAGCTTGCGCAGAGTATGACTCTATCATGCCGACCACTTTGGAATATGATGTGTATTCAAATTTTATGATAGAGATTCCCTTTTCCATAAATTTGAATGATACAGACTCGTTCCAGATTAGAGCGTATGATGTCGATTTGCCTAATGGTCAGGAACTTGTTATCAGTATTGATAACGAGCAAACAGCAATACAAGAAAACGATACCCTGCGGCTGACAGCGGACGGAGCAATCGAAAAGACAATGGAGTGCAATATTTATGTTGTTGATACGGCAGATCAAAGCGGCACCATTACATATTCCCTATTTGATTCAGATTTCGTCGTTGCGGTTTTTGACTCGACCAATGAAGCGCCAATAAAATATGGGATGCTGTTGTTTACACCTCAAAGGACAGGTGCCAAAAGAGGCCATTATACAGGTGCGCTATATTACACGGTTGAGATTAAGGATTACCTTTAGATTAAGCAGGGACTCAAAAAATGCGAAATGTAAACATACCCCCCCTATTGGGGAGTGTGAGGGACGGTACTGAGCCGATGTTTCGGCGAGGCGATAGCTCCAGAAATATCAAACACCCCCTACCATAGGAGTAAAGCAAGGCGGCGAGGGCTTGACGCTCCCGCCGCTGTTCTGTTTCACTCCCGCCGCGCCCTGCCTCCCTTCTATGCTGTGCGCCCAGAAAGAGAGACTGGACAAACGGGAACCGCGCGGGGCTTGATCTCCCGCGCGGCTGGCCTGTGTTCGGTTTATGCGGCGGTGTTGGAGCTGTAATCGTCAAAACGCCGCCTGAAATATTCGCGGAAGTCATTTCGGAGTCCAGACGCTCCCGCCGCGAAAAAGTCCTTGATGAACTCAGCGGCGGTCTCGTCTTGGATACGACAAACATAGCGCCGTTGGAAGCACTGACCGTTCAGCATGGAAATGGTCAAATCGACTGTTGCGCTAACGCGCCGGAGGTGCGGGATTAGAGTCAGCGTCGCGCTGATCTCGCTTTCGTCCAGAATGCGGAGACAGTCGGCGGCGTACTGGTCGGCTCCCTCGTCGGTGTTCGGGTAGCCGGTGGCTGGCGTGGCCTCTGCAATCAGGCTTTCGGCGCAGAAAAGCGCGTCGCCCTGCGGCTTGATCGGTAGCGTGATGCGGTCGGTGCGGGTGCTGGTCAGGTTCAGGACGTCGGCGCGGGTGATGGTGATATAGTCTGTAGTCATCGTGTGTTATCCTCTCTCCCCGTCGTGCCGGTAGGTCAGCTTTTTTGTTTTGCAGTCTCAGGCAATCGCGGCGGCGGTCAGGTCGCGTCTAATTTTGTTGACGCGCTTATTGATGGCGACGGCGGAGACCTTGGACGCCTCTGCACATTCGCGCTGCGTGTATCCGTCGCGCAATCCCTCAATAATGATGCGGTCGATGTGGTCGCGGCTCGCGGTGAAGTCCTCGATGCTGATACGGTCAAGAGCTTTGATCTCAGTCATGCGGCGCTTGTCGGTCTGCCATGCGTTATAATGCCGGTTGCCGTTCTCGTCCTCGTCCTCGGTCTCCAGCGCCTCATGGTCGTGCTTGTGATCGTCGGCGTAGGTGTTCCGTACTGTGTCCCTTGCGGCGCGAAATACAAGGCTTTTCAGGCTTATGGCCTCTTTGCCGTCGTTCGCCCTGCTCGCGTTCAGCTCGTCGAGGTAGGTGGGCTGCAGACGGTCGTAGAGCTTGAGCCATGCGGCGCTGACAAGCTCGTCGCGCTCATGCTCGCGGGTGAAGCGCGGGAGGGTTGCGGCGGGAATCTCGATCTGTAGCGCCTTGATGGTGCAGGCGGTCAGCATAGCAATCTGATCGGTCTCGGTCATGTCCTGCCACTGTTCAATGATGTTCTTCATGGTATCCGCTCCTTTTTCTTGTCAGCGCGTTATGCGCGTTATTTTGATGTTGCGGAGCGGGGGCGGCTGTGCTATACTGTCTGTGCCGCTCCCCGCTCGCGGGGTTTTGGTGGGGCTGCTTGTCTGGTGCTTTGGTCGGCTGTCAGACAAGCGGCTTTCTCATACAGTGAGGGTGAAGCGCGTCGTGATGGTCTGCTTGCTGTACTGCGCGTACAGTTCGCCGTGGTCGGCCTTGAAGCTCTTGCTGTCAAAGCGGCTGCTGCTCACGTTCTTCCAGCTTGCCTTCCAGCCGTCGCCGGTCAAGGTTTCCTCGCCGCGCTCGGTCATGGCCTGCTTGATCTTGTCCGTGAGGGCTTCCGCTTCTGCTTCCAACTCTGCGATCATGCTACGGATGCTCAGAAGGTCTTTCGCGGTGGTGTTCAGCTCGATGTTACTCATGGTGGTATCTCCTTTTCGTTTTATTGGTAGGGTTTCGCGCCGCCTGAGAAGATCGGGACTCTTACTGTCGCCCTCTGCCGTTCACCCGTGTACCGGTCTCAGGTTCGCCGCCCGTATGTCTGCGGCTCGGTGCTGTTCCCTCCTGACAGTTATTACTATACACTATATTTGAGTGGTTGTCAACAGATAATTCACTATTTCTTAGTGTAAATATGCACAAGAATCACACTCAAATTTTGTGCATATAGCCACTTGAATTTAGTGTACTTGCTGCGCTATAATACGGATGGTGGGAGAGAGGCATCTATTATAGACGCTCCCGCACGATTTCAGAGCGGAAGGAGGTTGATCTATGTCAATCCGATATAAAGGCGATATTCTCGGAGCATTGAAGGAAAAGGGCTATTCTACCGCGCGGCTCAGGAAAGAAAAGGTCTTTGGCGAAAGAACAATGCAGGAGTTCCGTACAAACGGGGTTATCCCGTACAAAACCTTGAATAAGCTGTGCGAAATGCTCGATTGCCAGGTTGGAGATATAATAGAGTATATACCGGACGCCGCGCAGGATAGCGCCGCGCCTAACAACGTATAATAGAGCTGGGAGGTGTTATAATGTCACAGACAGCACGAGAGCCACGCCGCTACACTTACGGCGATCTCATGCAATGGGATGACGGCAAGCGGTATGAGTTGTATGACGGTCAGCCGGTCGCACTGGCCTCACCGTCCGACGTACATCAACTGGTCTTGATGGAATTGGCGGCACAACTGCATGACTTCCTGAAGGACAAGCCGTGCAAGCTCTATCCAGCCCCCTTTGACGTGCGATTATTCGACACCGCCGATGATCGACCGGAAGATTCCGAGAACGTTGTGCAGCCTGATCTTATGGTCGTATGCAACAAAGATAAGGTAGACCGCCATGGAGTCCACGGCGCGCCTGATCTGGTGATTGAGATAACTTCGCCGTCAACGCGCAGAAATGACCGCCTTGTAAAATTCAACCTTTATCAGCGTGCAGGCGTCCGCGAATACTGGATCGTCGATCCCGACGCGCGTGTCGTCCTTGTGCATACTCTGGAGGAAGGTCAATACCACGCCGCCGACGCATACGCTGCCGGTTCAGCGGTGCCGGTCGGTATCTTCGACGGGTTCAGCGTCGATCTGTCTGAGGTTTTCCCTGCGTAAACAGCGCAATTTTTCAACTTGGAGCATAGGCGGTAAACTATCTTTGACGATAGCGCGCGGCGCGTCCTGCTCAAAAAATATACAGATTTACCGTGTATGTTCTCGCGTTGATTGCGGGACAGTGTGAGGCTGCAAAAAGTTCGATTCCCTCTTGACGATATATCAATATTACGATAGAATATGCGTATCAAATCAAGGAGGCGATGACGATGCCGCAGATCAGGCCAAGCTCAGACCTACGAAACAGCTACAACGACATCTCAGAGTTTTGCCACAAATACGGCGAGCCGGTGTATATCACGAAAAACGGGACGGGCGATCTTGCAGTCATGAGCATTGAAACCTACGAGCGCCTTGTCGGAAAGTTTGAGCTTTACGCTTTGCTGGAAAAGGGATTGGACGACATGCGGAGCGGGCGCGTCTCCCCTGCACACGATGCCATAGCGGAGATCAGGACGGAGCTTCGGAATGGAACGCTATAAGGTGGATGTGACGGACGAGGCGAAAGCGGACATCCGCGCCGCCGTGCGATATATCGCGGTGGAGCTGCGACAGCCGGATACAGCGGAAAGCCTTTTGGGCAGCTTCGACGAAGAGATCACATCGTTGGAGAAAATGCCGGAGCGCTATGGAACTGTCCACGATGAATATTTGGCGAGCCTCGGTATCCGTATGACAATGGTGAAAAACTACCTGTTGTTTTATCTGGTAGACCGCACCGCTCTCACGGTCACGATCGTTCGGATGTTACACGGACGGCGGGACTGGATCAGTATACTGACAGAGCAGTATAGCAACTCTTGAGATATTAAAGGGGAATTTGCAAATGTATAATCCTCAGTGGTACGCAACTCGTGTTGAGCATATCCTTGAACCGAAAGGACTCGCCAGAGACCATAGTGCTGATGAGATAAGAAGAGACCCACTCGGTTTCATGGATGGTGTACTTGGCGTATATGAAAGGCAGTCGGAAGACCGTGAGCAAAAGTCGGCTGACTTCTGGGATGAATTTGAACACCTCAAAGGGACAAGGATGGACGACTGGACGGAAGAGGATGCAATGCGGTTTGTAAATTGCGTATCGGAATTGTTTAAGTAATGGGGCAATGAGAAAAAGCGGGAACAAGTATTCCCGCTTTTTTGAATGCAAACGTGTAAAAATAGGGTATACCCCAAAATTACAAAAGCCGACATTAGAATGTCGGCCAATTTGCGTAAAATTAGACTTGCATTTCAAATTTATTTACATAGCGTAAACAGAATCTTGACTTTAGATTTACAATATGCTACAATGTTCCCATCTCGAAGGGAGGGAACGCGCATGAAGATTGCCTATGTGCGGGTTTCAACGGTTGAGCAGAACGAGGCGCGCCAGATTGAAGCGCTCAGCAAGTACAACATTGAAAAGTGGTTTGAGGAAAAGGTCAGCGCCAAAGATGCGAACAGGCCGCAGCTTCAGGCGATGCTGGATTATGCCCGCGAAGGAGACATTATCTATATACATGATTTCAGCCGCATTGCCCGCAACGTAAAAGACCTTCTTGAGATTGTGGAGCTGTTGCAGACCAAGGGTGTGCAGCTTGTGAGTCATCATGAGAGCATCGACACAAGTACGCCATCAGGAAAGCTAATGCTCACGGTGATTGGAGCCATAGCGGAATTTGAACGGGCTAACCTGTTGGAGCGTCAGAGGGAAGGAATCGCCGAGGCGGTCAAAGAGGGCAAGTACAAAGGTCGGAAAGAAGTTCATATAGAAAACTTCGGTGAAGCCTATGCCCGATATGTGCGCCGCGAGGTCAACAAAACGCAGTTGGCAAAGGAATTGGGGATCAGTCGTCCGACGCTGGATAAACTAATCGAGCGGCATAAACAGAGCGCCGCAAGCTGACAAGAGAATATAATGACCGTAAAACAATCCCGCTCAGGCGTAATGTCTGGGCGGGTTATTCTATGATTGGAGCGTTTGTGCGTAGTTTTTCGACGAGGGCGGCAACGAGGGCGGCGGAATCGTCATCAAGGCCGGTAGCGTCAATCAAGCGGTGTGTCTCCACGGAAACAAGATAGTCTATGGTAACACCGTACAAGCCAGCGAGTCGTATCAGCATATCAAGCGATGGCGCTTTTGCAGCTGTCTCATAGGCAGAGATCATCGCTTTTGTCACGCCGATACGCTGTGCAACTTGATTTTGCGTCAATCCTTTTGCATTGCGGAGCGCCCGCAGTTTATCCGAGCAGTCAACCATAAGCATCTTCCCTTTCTGCTTATAGTTTACCAAATCAAGAGATACTATAAGGAACTTTAAGGAATACCATTGGTTGACTTTAGCGCGTCAATAAAATATAATGGGCGCATCAGAAACGGAGGTGCATCATGAAGAACAAGATTATGTCAACTGTTCTGGCGTTCGTGCTGATTACAGCTTTTATCCCATTTGCCTCAGCAACGAACGATGAAGCAAATGCGGCGGCGGACGAATTGCATGAGCTGGGATTGTTGGGAGGCGTCGGCACCAACGCGGACGGCACGATCAACTACGATCTCGATAGGACACCGACACGCGCCGAAGCGGTGACGATGCTCGTGCGCTTCCTTGGGAAAGAGACCGAGGCAAAAGCTGGACAATGGAAGACACCATTCACCGACGTTGCAGAATGGGCGGAGCCGTATGTCGGATATGCCTATGCAAACGGATTGACAGGAGGCGTCGGTGGCGGATTGTTTGGAAGCGCGTCTGAGATTAGCGCAACACAATATCTTACATTTCTGTTGCGCACGCTGGATTACAGCAGCACTACGGATTTCCAATGGGACAAAGCATGGGAACTGACAGACAAGCTCGGCCTGACGCACGGAGAGTACAACATAGCAGACACGACCTTCACGCGCGGAGACATGGTAGTTGTCTCACGGCACGCGCTGGACTGCAAAATAAAAGATGCAGCATTTACACTCGGTCAGCATATCAGCGGGCAAAAGAAAAATGATATTGAATCGGAAGATTATGTTATATCGCGACTTGACTTCAATTTTGCTGCGCCAAAAGCGGGAGAGAGTATTTTCAACTATAACCTGACCGACTGTTGTGCAACCAATCATGCAACAGCATATTGGGTGCTTTGGACGGGATTACCGGCAAACACGCAGATCTTGCAAAGGCATATCGGAGCGTATCATAAAAGCATAGAACCCTATGAGCTGGAATGGGAAACCACCGCCGACCCAGGGACAAAATTTGTTCACGGACAGCAATATTGTTGTGTGCTGAGCATTGCCATGGAAGATGGCTATGCCTTAGCTCCGACGTGTGAATACTACTGGAACGGTAAGTATGTTGGAGGGAACAGCGGATCGTCCTTTGCAACAGTAGCCTCGCCGAATATCGTCATAACGATCGACTAAATGATTAGCATAAAAGCCGGTGCGTAAGCGCCGGCTTTTTACGCGAGGCTCTTTTTTTGCACAGAACAATCTCGCGATTATTGTGCAAGTCACCAACATTTTGGACGAAAGTTATTTTTTACATTCCTAAACTGGTAGGTAAAGTGTGGCAAGCAAATACAGAAACGGAGGGTACGGTATGAACGAGGTCAAAATAGTCAAATACGAAGACGTGAAAACAGGAATGGGAAAGCGGATTGCTGCGGCAAAGCGAAAAGCAGAGCAGGAGTACACGGAAAAAATTGAACGCTCCCGAGCTGCCGACGTGGATGTTCGCGAGTTCTTCAGCGACGAAGAGCTTGACTTCCTCTTGTCGAGCAATGAGCTATTCCAAGGCAAGTTCCTTGATCTGACGAAGCGGGAACGATACGACAAGCTGGCTACTGCTGCCCGCTGGCTGGACATAAACAGCATAGAGACCGCAGACATCAAGATCGAGGGAATTTCGCCTTCCCGACCTAATGCGGTTGTTGTGCTGGAGCTTCACCGGCTCGCGTCGTTCCAAGGGAAAGAGGCAAAAGTCTTTGCGGCTATGACTGCGCTCGCCGACGATCTTTTTATCGCAGGCGGCGACAGCGAAAGCGTGCGCTTTACCTTCGGTGTGCGGGAAATCTGGAAGGAGTGATCTCCGTGTGGAACGGATTGGTCGAGCGGCAGTTCACCAGCGAAAACGATCTGCGCGACTGGCTCAGGCGTCGAAGCGACGAGGCCGGAAGCCCAGAAGCATATGACGAGTGGCTGCGGAACTACTTTGACGATGGCAACTCTATCTCTGTCAACGATAGAGAATACGACTATTGGACGTGCTGGGAGCTGCTGTAAAGTGTCTATTCATATGAAGGCGCTGAATAAAGTCGGCGTCTTACGTTTTGCGTAAAAAATTGCATATCCGGTTAATAATTGTGATTGTTGACAGGAAGGTAATATGGATCAGCAAACGATCAATTAAAAATCAGGAGGACAATACTATGCCAATTAACGAAGAACTGCACAAGAAGTATGAGCAGGAGTCCGCAGTCATGCAGAAGCGCGTGGCTCAGATGCACGAACAGCGCATGACAACTGAGGACTTGGCAAAAGCGGTGAGAGAAGACAAAAAGTTCGGCAGCGCAGTACGGAGGGTTCGCCGCGCAGCGGAAAAGAAACTGCATCACATTGAGCAAGGTAAAGACAGCATGGGGTGTTACGGCTTCCGTGTCATCGACGAGAACAACGTCGTTATTGGCGGCGAGAACTACGAGCTTGACCTTGCGACCGTCGCCAGCTGGTACGGCGTCAAGGTCTGAGGAAGGAGGTTCCTTATACAATGGAAAACAGCCTGAGCTTTGAGCGCCGTTGGCGTTATCGTCTCGCAAAACACAACCTACACCTGCACATAGCGCAAAAGGGTGGAAGTCGGTACTACTATCTCACGGAGGGAGATGAGCACGCCGCGCCCACCGAAGCAACCAAGTATTTTTCAGAGTCGGAAATGGACTCCTATGTAACCAAGCTGAGGGAAATGGATGCCGACGCAGGGAAATAAAACGCGATGCACTTGGAGAAATCCCGTGGTCTTGGCGTAGATGTGCGGGATTTCTTCACCGACGAAGAGCTGAAGCGGCTTTTATCGGAAAACGAGTTGTTCGAGGGGCATTTGGCAGACTGGACAGCACTGCAGCGCTATAACAGGCAGTTGGAGGCGTTGAAGCGAGAAATGAGCGAAGCGGCGGTGAAATTTGAGCAGACAGGTAAAAAAAACGATTTTTCACGGTATATAGAGGTGGAGCGAAAACGCGATTAAATAATAATTTTGGAGGATAAACAAAATGACAAACAACAATCCTGGTAAGTCCGCGTGGGCGATTGAACGAATCCAAACAGATCAAGAGCGGCAATACATTCACGTTATGCCATTTCTGGACGAAGCTCAGCGCGAAAGTAGCGCGATTATGAATTATCGCGGCACGCACGACGGGAAAGCCTGATGGAGAGAATGGAAATAATCTACAAGAAAAATGGCTGTCCGCCCAGATTGTAAGTTCAGGCGGGCTATTCTTCCGAAATAAGTTGAGATTCCCTCTTGACAATCGCAAATTAGGATGCTATATTACGCCCGTAGAATTGAATAGTGAGCGACGGATAAGGATGATACTTCAAAAAGCGGATCAGCGACTCTGCGAAGTTATCTGATTGATGTTTGCATACGGTATGTTGTTGATTTTGGCAGGTAGACAGCTTCCGCCGCCATGATGCTGAGATGCAAGCCAGTACATGCACCGAGTTATCGGTTGTGTGTGCTGGCTTTTTTGCATTTCTGGCACGCTACACTCGATTCTTTTGCTTTATTTCAAACAACAGGAAGGAGGGGTGCGGATGCTACGAGAGCAGGAAGAGCTTGCAAAGGTGACACGAGATTTTTTGTGTCGATGGGGACTCAAAGCAAAGTATGTGGCCTCAGCTTGCGACATATCGCCGAAAATCTTGTCGCAATTCATGTGTTTTCGCCTTGCGCTGTCATCATCGCAGTTGTGCAGACTCCAAAGCTATATTGCCGAGTATGAGGCAAGAAATAGTTGAGGTTTGGGAAGAAAAAGCAATAGAGAAAATTGGGGGTGAAATTTTATTGCTATTACAGTAATTGATGCACCATGCGGAGTAGGAAAGACTTCGTGGGCGATCCAGCAGATCAATGACCATCCGAACGGGGCATTTGTGTTTTGCACGCCTTTACTGGATGAAATTGACCGTATAAGGCGCTGCTGTGGCGACTATAAGCGTTTCGCTGAGCCGCAGTATGTGGATGGGCGAAAGCTGCACGGATTCCACAAGCTACTCGCCGAGGGCGTAGACATCGCCGTGAGCCATGCAACGTTTCTGAATGCAACCGATGAAACAATGCGGTGTATCGCAGATGGCGGATACTGCTGCATACTCGATGAGGTAGCAGACGAGGTTATCACGGATTTTAATTCAATTCAGACGGTCGAGGCGTCGGAAAAGCAGCTCGTCGGTAAAGGCGACGTCGATTTTTTGATTGAGAACAAGATCATAGAGGTCGATCCCCATACGGGAAAAGTTACATGGATTGGCGGCATTGGCAGCGACCATAAATTTTCAGAGGTGGAGCGCCTTGCCAATCTTGGACGGCTCTATTGCGTCAAAAACAAACTGCTGGTTACGGTGTTTCCTCCTGAAATGTTTCGCCTCTTTGACAAGGTTTATGTGCTTACCTATCGCTTTGAATCGTCGATGATGCGTTCATATTTTGACCTATTCGGACTGCAATACCAGAAGCGGAGCATTGTTCAGGTGGATGGTCGATACGGACTGGTCGCATACGATCCTACGGCAGATTACGCATTCCGGCAGCGCCTAAAAAACCTGGTAGAGGTCTATGATGGTGTGCTGAACCGCCCCCGCCGTACTATGACAAGCACATGGTACAACAACGCGAGCAAGGATGCCTTGCGGACACTGAGAAACGACCTACAGAACTATTTCACAAATGTCGTCAAAGCCAGCGCCTCAAAGGATGAGATCATGTGGACGTGTCTGGCGAGCAAAAAGAGCGACCTTAAAGGCAAGGGGTATTGTCAAGTACGAAAGCTGACCGCCGAGGAAAGAAGTCTCCCGAAGGAACAAAAAGAGCGGTGTGAGCGAGAGCTGTCCTGTTGGGTGCCTTGCAACTGCATTGCAACCAACGCCTTCCGCAATCGGTGGGCTATGGCTTACGCCACGGACATACGGCACAATCCATTGATTTCGGGGTGGCTGGACAATCAAGGTGTTGCAGTTGACGAGGACGCTTTTTCCTTATCGTGTTTCATTCAGTGGCTTTGCCGTAGCAGGGTAAGAGATGGACAGCCAGTACAAATCTATATCCCATCTGAACGGGTAAGAAGATTGTTCTCGGCATATCTGGACGAGGCCGAGATACAGAATGCGGCGTAGCGTTATGAAGAGGTACTTCATAAGCACCCCTCTCAAACCCGCATAAATAAAGGATTTTTTGACTCCAACCCTTAAAGCAAAATATATAGGGAAAGAGACGGCAAAAAGGGGACGCAAATGGTGCCACTCCAGTCAGTTTTCTGGCAGGTAAAATGAAAAAAAGCAATATTTCGGAAAAAGCCTGTTCCGGTACGGCATATTTCAGAGATAAGGACAGATCAAGAGTAAATTATAAACAAGTAGAAAATCTTGGAATACCGCGTTGTCAAACGCCCGATATCCGAAGCATTTTCCGAGTCCAGTTTACATAAATTCATCCGAGAAATACGCCATTTCCAACATTATGGATTGATTTATAAGAGCTGTTATCTCTTCGGGCGTGAAAATGCAACAAAGTGAGTGGATGTGTAGTGTCGGCAGATTTCATTCGCGGCATAACGGCATAAAAGAAGGAGGACGAAAACCATAGCAGAGAAGATATTTCAGCAGAGGCTTAACATCATTTGGGACGAAGGAGAGCTATATAGCGTAGAATACGAGCCTACGCATAAAAAGAATTATTTTAACAAGGACGCGCGGGCGCTTCGGTCTGTGCAAAAAGCGATTGAGCGCGATGGAAGTTTTTGTCCGAAGGGAAAAGGGAGCTTTTGCGTTCAGGATGTTTCCCATACAAAGCCGCCATATTATTTATCGCAGCTTTTATATGGCGTTTACCATCACAAGCCGATGTCGTGGGTGAAAGCAGGTAGAGTCAACTTCTTGGACGGAAACACCTCCAATCTGACGAAGGCAAACCTTAGCCATACTCACGCAGACGAAGAGGACAATATCAATCGTCGAATTTGGCGTGAAGGAGAATACATTTTCCTGCACCATAAAAAGAGTGGTCAATGTTACTTTTGCAGCTACACACCAGTGCTGTTTGATTTGTTGTGCAGTCATCGCATCCTGTGGGGCTATCAACCGGATATGGGGCGCTTGCAAGCTACCGTTATTTGGAAAAAGCGAAAAATGAAAGGCTTTGCTTTTGGATTCCACACGCTGTGCTATGCCAGCTATCATTACGGCGCAGGTAAAAACAATTTTATAGGGCGTGTAAAACAAATGCAGAAGGACTTTAGTGCTGCTCACCTGTCTGTCGATCATTTGGATGACAACCAGGCAAACAACTGTATTTGGAATCTCTCACCGATGAGGAAAGAACAGAACGCAGGCAAAAAGGATATCCTTGGATGTATTCGATACCCATTCTTTTTTTACGCAGTATATTTTGACGGCGAATACAGAGTCGTTTGTGGGAGAATATGCGGAGACGTCCTCTACCCAGGATATGATGCTGCGTTTGTAATATGCGCAGATCCGCCCGCTCTTATTGAGCTTGCAAAACGGTTCTATAAAACTGAATGGGAAGACGGTGTATCACCAGAGAAAAAACTAAAATCTAATCCTGATAATGTGTGTTTGCAGAACTATTTTGGGGATTTTGGTGCAACGGGCATTCGGAAGTTGCTGCTTGAGAAAAACCAGAATGAATTTGAAACATACAAGATGCAATAATACAGAAGTAACGCCGAGAAAGGAGTTTTATGCAAATTAGAATGCCTGGTCGTGTGTATGTCTGCAAGGCTGATCTTACCGTCGATGATGTCACCTGCTGGCAGTCCACAGACAAGGATGAGATATGCCTGCCCTGCCGAATGATAACGCCGTTCAGGGGCGCGGCAATGGAAATCATCTCAGATTATGAGAAATATCACGGTGACAAATACGTCAAAAACCCGGAAAGTATCATTGATAATGCCAAGTCAACCCTAAAATTGCTGGTCTACTGCAACATAATCCACGCCGCGTGTGACCTGACACTCCACTTGGATAACTTGGATAACGGTGAAGCCATCACAAAATGGATACCTGACATTATGGGGCCGCGATACTCAATCCCGATCTTGAATGAGTTCTTCCGGCGCGGTGCTGCCGGCCTGACGAATGACAAGCGCGAATTATGGGAACGCAGATACACAGAGTTCCAGGAACGTCACAAACATTGGGATGTGTGGGGCTACACTGACGAAAATCACGATGATGAGGATGAGTCAATCATGCTCCCCCAGACGGAGGTAATGCCGTACCAACCCGACAATTAGTCATGTCACATCGAGGAAATCAAAAAGAAATCCGAGCGAATTACTATTAAGGTTTCAGGTGGATAACTAACCGCCATGTCCGCCGCAGAAGTAAAAAGGGAGCGGAATTACACAGGTTTCCAGAGAAAAGATTTCATTTCTGCGCCGTGTCTGCCGGTGCGTGCGCAGAGTGGATATAGCGCTTTGCGAAAGGGGCATTCAGCATCAGGGGAAAAGCACAAAAATAAAGCAAGAAAAGAGGAAAAATAATGGAAAAGCAGAACAACGGTGTATCAGATAGCGGTGGTAACGTCAAGAAGTTCCGCGACGCGATGAACGCTCACGCCGAGAAAGTATGCGGCGTACCCGATGCGTTCGGCATTGAGCAGGCCGCCGATATGCTTAAAACGTGGACGGAGCAGCAGGGCGGCGACGAAGAACTGGCAGTTGCGCGTATGTGCGAGTTGGCCTACGGCACAGAGAACGTCACGTTTAAGGACGCTCTGCTGATTATTGACGACGAGATCAGGAAAGGCGTTAAAGCGTGCGGCGCGTCCTTAAAGACGGAGCAGATCGGGGAATGGACTATGGCTGACGTGGTAGACATCCTTTTACGTCACTGGAAGGACTTTACGACCTACGAGAAAGAGATCATCGGAAGAGCCGTGACTGGAGAACTGCGCCATGTCAAACCTGCAACAACAACTTGACCGCATCGCGGCAAAGCTCGCACCGAAGATCGACAATGCCCTTGCTCATGAGGTGGCCGACGCAGTGCGTGAAGAGGAATCTGAAACGATCAAGGAGGTCGTCTATGGAGTTTACACACCGAAGCTCTACCGCCGACGCGGTGATCTTGACGGCTTTGGTGATCCGTACAACCTTGAAGCGAAGGTCAAGGACGGCACACTGACGGTGAAAAACGTGACAGAGCCGAATCCTGGCGGCGTACTGAACGACGGTGCAGTTACGACGGGCAAGCACCTCGATGAGCTGATCGAGTATGGTTATGGAAGCGCAAACGGTACATACGACTTCCCCAAGCGCGGTGCGGCCTTCATGAAAGCTCGCCCGTTCACCAAGAAGACCATCGAGCATCTAAAACAAAACAAATTGCACGTCTCGGCTCTCAAAAAGGGCTTGAAACGACTGGGTATTATAACAAAATGATTGGAGCACTATATGGCAGATAACGACGAACTGCAAATACTCGCAACAGTAGCGCTTGATCTCGCGAAATCCCTTACACAGATCCAGCAGCAGATGAAGACGCTGCAGGCACAAATGCAGGGGTACACCCTCAAACTGACAGCAGGGCTGGATAAGGCAGCCTCTCGCACAAAGATCAACGCCGACGCGAAATCACTCAAAGCAACGGACATCAAGCTGACAGGGCAGCTCGATAAGACCGCAACTACAAAGCAGCTCAAGGATGGTATCAGCAAGCTGAAAGAGCAGCAAGTAAAACTCCAAGGTGTGCTTGACCGCGCCGCGACAAGGCGCAATCTGCAAGCAGAGTTAAAAACGATTCCCGCAGTACAGGCGACTGCCTCCGTAAAGACTGAGGGTGCGGAGCAGATTGAGAAACTGCGGCAGTCCATGACCGAGGCAAAGAACAGCGCGGTTGAACTGGCGGCGAAGACATATCTTGTACGCACGGCGTTACAGGCGTTGCGGCAAACGGCGAGAGATGTCATCGACAACATCTCAGAGCTGGATTCCTCTGCGACTAACCTTGCGATTATTACAGGCGGACGCAGTGCGGAGACCTACAAGCTGCTGGAGCAGTACAACGCCCTGGCGCGTGACCTTGGCGCTACAACTACACAGGTTGCCGATGCCGCCGCCGCATGGCTCCGCCAAGGTAAAAACGCTGCTGAGACTGCGGAGCTGATTGAGAAGTCGATTATGCTTTCCAAGGTCGCTATGATCGACTCCGAGACTGCGACGAAAAACCTCACATCCGCTATGAAGGGATACGGGCTGGCGGTGGAGGATGTCGCTGGCATCGTCGATAAGCTGGCGGCGTTGGACAGCAAAGCCGCTATTACGGCATCTGATCTGGCCGTTGCAATGTCCCAGACAGCAAGTAGCGCGAACATCGGCGGCGTCAGCATGGATAGACTCCTTGGCTATCTGGCAGCTGTGCAGGAAACCACGCAGCGAAGCGCGGAGACCATCGGACAGAGCTTTAAGACCATTTTTGCTCGAATGGGTAACATCAAGCTCGGCAAGTTCTTCGATGACGAGGGTAACGACCTATCAGACGTTGAAAGCTCGCTGACACATTACGGTATTGCCCTTCGCAACGCTGAGGGCGATTTCCGCAACTTTGGCGATGTGCTGGACGAGGTATATGACAAATGGGAGAAGTTTCGCGCGGTCGATCAGCGGGCAATCGCGCAGGCGTTCGCTGGCACCAGACAACAGGAAAACTTCCTTGTGCTGATGGAGAACTACGGCAAAGCGCTTGAATATGCGGGTATCTCCGCCGACTCCGCAGGCACGGCGCTCCAGAAGTTCGAGGCGTACGAGGAATCCATTGAAGCGAAGGCAGCAGGCTTTACCGCCGCGCTGGAAAGCCTCACAATGGACACCTTCGATTCGGAACTTGTCAAGGACTTGATCGACACCGCGACAGCTTTGGTCGATTTGACCGAGAAGGCTGGTCTGCTACGGGCAACATTGATCTCCCTTGGTGCAGTTGGTACGATGAAGAGCGTACAGGCGCTTGCAACAGGATTTGGCAATGTCTCGCAGAACGTCCTTAACCTTGGTGAAAGCATCAATATCCTTCGCAGACTCGGCGACGTGAGCGCCCTCACTGGCGCAGATATTGCCAAACTTGGCGCTCTAACGAAGGGGCTGAACAACGAACAGCTTAAAGTCGTGCTGACTACGCAGAACCTCACGACAGCGCAGAGAACAGCGATCTTGACCGCCTCTGGCCTGACCGCCGAGGAAGCGGCGCAGAAACTCGAAACGCTCGGACTTGCTACCGCCGAGGAAACAGCGACCGGCGCAACGCTTTCGCTGTCAAATGCTATGCGTGGGCTGGGCGCGTCGTTGAAGGCAGCATTTGCAGCAAATCCTATTGGTATGGTATCGCTGGGCGTCGGTACAGCTATTACCGCGTTTTCGCTGCTGAATAGTGCTATCGAAAAGGTAGAGCAAGCGGAGGAAGAAGCACGCGCCGCCGCCCGCGAAGGTGCAGAGGCGTACAATGACAATGCCGCCGCCGCGAGCGAATATAAAGATCGGCTGCACGAGCTTCGCGGGGAGCTGGACAAGGGCAACCTGAGCGAGAAGGACGCCTATGACAAGCGTGCGGAGTTGGTTGAGATTGAGCAGGCGTTGATTGACAAGTTTGGCAAAGAGGCTGAGGGTATCCGCCTTGTGACCGGCGAGATCAAAGAACAGATTGACGCAATCGACCGGCTGTCTGAGAGTGAGTACAACGCATGGAGGCGCACCAATCCCGATGCCATCCAGGACGCAATAAAACTCTTTACAGATTTTACGCCAACCGACCTTGACTGGTGGGGTGACACTAAGGGTATCAATGTCTATCCTGTCAGTTCCGGCGACCTCCAAAGGGCAATCAAAGACCTCAATCTCGATATCGTACCGAAGGAGTTCCACAACGCGCTGCAAAGAGCTATCGAAGAGGCGGGCTTGGAAATTGAGATTCCCGTCGCCGGTATCACGGGGGATTTTGTATCCGACACCGACCTGAAGGATATTCGCGAGTACATCAGCTACTATACCACACTCGCAGACATTACAGAGGAACTTGGCAAGGAGTATTTTGGCGGGAGATATCTTGATTACGTCGGCGATGCGCTGTCCAAATATGCCGCCGAGATCAATAAATACGAGGATGCGGTCAAGGAAAACGCCGACACGTTTAACACCTACGCCGAAGGACAGTTGCAGTATGGTGCGGAGTACGCCGCCGTATGGCGTGAGGTCTCCGCCGCTCAGCAGGATTATAATACCGCCGTTCTGAACGGTAACAATGAGGCTGTGTATGCCGCGATTGCGAAGATGCAGGAGGCACGGGACGCTTTTCTTGCGGCGGGCTGGGACAATGCGGCGGTCAACCGGTATGCCGAAGACTTTTTTGACAAGTTCGACGCGCAATCTGCGGACTATCAGGCGGAGATCAAGGTCAAGGCTGTGTTTGACGATCCTGACAACAGCTTTGGCAAGATGGTCAAGGACGCGGCGAAGAAGTTTGAGGGAGAGAACGGGAAAGTCGATATCAACAAAGTCCTGAGTGCCGGCATCCTTTATGACGAGAACCCAAACAGGGGTAGCCATAGTGAGGCGCTTTCCGCCGAGGAACAAGCATACATTGACATCAAGACCGCAGCGGATCAGGCGGGATTGTCGGTAGCGGACTACATGAGCAAGTTGTCCTCTCTGGACATCATACAGGTGGATTTTGCGGACAGCGCGGAGGAAAACTCCAAGCGGATTACCAACCTTGCCGACACGCTGGGCGGCCTCAATGTCGAGCTTGATGCGATCAAGGCTCACGGTGGCACAGTTGATCTCTTGCGCCGCCCCGTGGTGGAGGTGACAAACTCCAATATTAGCAAGGTGCAAGGCTGGGGCATGACCGACGCACAGATCGGCGACCGTATGACCGTTGCTTCGCAAACATACAAGGCTGGCGAAGCTGCCATAGTTGTGACACCAATCCTTCCCACTGGCGAGGAAGTTACGCAAAAAGCACTCGACAAGTATATGAGTCAGCTAATTTCCAAAGGCAAGAAAAAGGGAAATTACGCTGAATATGACGATTGGGGCATCCTTCTCGGTGCTTTCGGAGACAAAACCACCTTCGACAAGAACAATGAAGATGCGGAGGAATTTGCTGTACGTCTGCATGAGATCCACGAAGCGATGCTGGACGTGAGCGACCCGTCCGAAATGCGGGAGCTGATCGCGCAGCTGGCGGAGCTGACGGAATACGATCCGAGCATTTCCGCGCTGGCGGATAAATTCGCAGACCTTGAGGATAAGGTCAAGAAGCTGAGCACCGGCATGAAGGAGTTCAGCGAGGACGGCGCAATCTCGCTCAAGACGCTCTCCGACATCGGCGAGACCTTCGGCGACTTCGACAGCTTTGAAAACTTTGCCAAGACGCTGACTGACAGCGGCTCCACGATGGAGCAGGTGCAGCAGGCGGCGAACAATCTGGCAAGTGAGTTTGTCAACTCCGCGCAGATCCTCGACATGCTGCGCGACGGCAACGAAGAGCTGGTCAAGTCGATGCTGGAGGATATCGGCGTCACCAACGCCGCCGAGGTCGTTGAAGCGCGTCTTTCCGCGCTCCGCCTCGAAGACAAGCTGTCCGCTATGGGGCTTGCCGACGCGACGTGGGAGGTTGCCAAGCAGAAGCTCCAGGAGGCGGGAGCGACCGAGACCGCAATCGCGTCTCTGGAGGCGTACCGCAAGAAGCAGGTCGAGGCGAAGATCGCAACGACGGACTTTGTAACGGCAAACGCCGGCACCATCGCTTCCTATTTGCAGCTTGCCAAGGCTGCTGGGATCGCCGGCAAGTCCATTGACATTCTGACCCAGATGCAGGCGCTTGAAGCGGGCGCGTCTGAGGGGATGAAGAAGACCTACCAGTACGGCGCGGCCATGACGCGCTACAGAAACCAGCTGCAAGCGGCGCTGACGGATGATATCGCAATCGCCGTTCCGGAGGTCAAGGTGTCTGTTCCGCAGATCAAGTCTTCCGGCTCCAAGTCGAGCAGCAGTAAGCAGACCGAGAAGTATATCGCCGAAATCGACCGCTTCCGCGAGGCGGTCAAGCGACTGGAAGATACACGCGAGCAGGCGGCGAAGCTGGAAGCGGAGCTTGGGCAAGAGAACGACCTGCGCAAGCAGATCACGATTCAGCGCCAGCTCATTGACGTTTATACGGATGAACAGGGCGCGCTCCACAACCTCAACGAGGAACGCCGCAAGGCTATTGCCGAGGGCGTGGATAAGCTGACAAAGCTGGGCTTTGAGGTCAACTACGATCCGGCGACCAATGACTTGTTCATTGAAAATCTGGAGCACCTCAACGAGCTTTCCACCAAGGATCTCACCAAGTACGAGACCATGGCGGACATGTCTGTGAACATCGTCGGCAAGTACAGCGACGCCACCGAAGCGACCAACGGACTCATTAAGGATACCGGGGGCATCATTGACAATATCACGGAGTTCAACGATGCCAACAAGGACGCCTCTGAGTCATGGTGGGAGCTGAAGGACGGTATTCACGCGGCGAAGCAGACGATCATCGACGATCTCAGACAGATTGCCGAGAACGCGCACGACGCCGTTGACCAGATCCAGGAAGTCTACGACACGCTTCACAGTGCGGCGGATGAGTTCGCGGCAAACGACGGCTACCTCACCATCGACACATACCAGTCCATCTTGGATCTGGATGAACAGTACACGCAGTATCTCCGCGACGAAAACGGACTGCTCGTTATCAACGAGGAAAACATTCAGAAGGTGATCGCGGCGCGAACGGAACAGCTGGCGCTCGAAGAGGCACTGACCTATGTTGAGCGGCTGCGCCTTGCGCTGGAAGCGGACTCCATCGAAGACCTGAACAACCTTTTGTATGCCACCACCGACGCGACCAACGCGACGTGGGGACTGGTGTATGCCAACCTTGCCCTGCTCGACCTGACGGATGAACAGTATGAGGCGGCAATGCACAACATTGGCGCGATCCGCGATCTTGCGGATATGGCAATCGAGGGGATCGGCAGGGAGGCCGGCGCGTTCACCGACGCGCTCAATGATATGAAGGCAGGGCTTGACGATATCCTCAAGTACACGATGGATATGCTCAAACAGCGCGTGGAGGATCAGATCGACGCGCTGGAACAGCAGAAGGACGCATACGGCGACATCGTAGACAGTCAGAAGGAGATGCTGCGCAACACCAAGAAGCAGGCGGATTACCAGAAGACCGTTGCTTCCAAGCTGCGCGAGATGCAGAAGATCCAGAAGGAAATCGCTTCGCTCAGTCTGGCGGCTGAGTCCGGCGACCGCAGCGCCATCGCAAGGCGCGCAAAGCTCCAGGAAGAGCTTGCGGATTTGCAGGAGGATTTGACCGACACGCAGAACGAGCACGCGATCGAAGCGGCGGAGGAAGCGCTTGACAAACAGCAGACGGCTTTTGAGGCGGAGAAGGATCAGGAGATCAAGGTGCTGCAAGACAGCATTTCTTCGTACCAGAAGCTCTACGATATGGCGATCAACTATATCCAGAACCATTGGAACACGCTTTACAACGAGCTGATCGAGTGGAACACTGAGTACGGCAGCGTGCTCAACAGCGAGATCACGACGGCGTGGGACAACGCGTTGAAGGCGGCGCAGCGATATGGCAGTTATGTAAGCGCTATGAACGGCATCGACGCCGATATCTCCACAGCGGGTTCGACCGGCAGTAACCTAACTGTCGGTAGGACGGGCAACCGCACGACGGAGCAGTCCAAGGAGGAAATCGGCGCGGCGATCGTGCAGCAGATGCACGACAATTCGCAGGCGTGGTTCGGTGCCGACGCCAACCGGCGCAAGACGCTTGAGGACAACAACGCCAAGCTCGCCGGTCGTTTGGAGAGCATTGTCGGTGGTACGGTCGAGCGCAAGGACGGCACCTGGTATTGGAACGGGAAACCGCTCTACAGTCAGTTCGGTGTTTATCACGGCGGCACTTCTGGCGCGGGCGGTGTATCCACACCGAAGCAGGATGAGGTGTTTGCCCTGCTGAAAAAGGGCGAGAGCGTATACACGGAAAAGATGGTCGAGACAATGAGTAAGTACCTCGGCGTGTTCCAGAAGATGCGTGACTCCTTCGGAGCAGCAGGCTTCGGATCTGTCGGGATTACGGACGCGGATTTCGCACGCTTACAGGCCATGAAGCCGGTGAACAATGTGACGAACAACAGCCAGCCTTCCGTCAGCTTTGGCGACACCTATATCTACGGCGGCAGCGCCGAGACAGTGCGCCAGCATGAAGAAATCTCGCGTCGGCAGGCGAACAAGGTATTAAAGTATATTCGTGTGAAGCGTTAAACGGGAGCGGGTCACGATGACCCGCCTCGTGGTACCCTGAAAAAAATCTGTGCCTTGACAAAGGCGCGTACAGCAATAAAGGGGAACAAGCGTGAATCAAAATATCATGGTAATCAGGACAATAAGGCGTAGGAAGAAAGGAAGCGTATGGTTGACACTAATACTCGATTGCTGTATAATGTAAACGAAATGCGAGAGGCGCTTGGGGTCGGCAGAGGACTCGCCTATCAACTCCTTGCACGGAATGATTTCCCCAAAATAGTCATCAATGGTCGGTACTATATTCCGGTTGAAAAGCTCAGAAGATGGATTGACAAAGAATCTCGCAAATCATGAACTTTGGTGGATTTTAGGTGGAAAGAGCGAGCAAATAGCGCTTAAAATGCTTGTAATTAGCGGGATGTAAGTGTAGCAAATGAACACCTGCAAAACCCTCATTCCCCAGTTCAAATCTGGGTGTCACCTCCAGAGAAATACCTTGAAATTGTAATGATTTCAAGGTATTTCTTTGTTTTACGGTCGATTCTGGCACAATAAATTGCAAATTCAAAATCGCTAAAAATTTTTAGGCTTATTTTTAGCCTTATTGGACGCTATTCGGAGGCGGCGCGTTGAACCGTCTGCAAGTACCGTTCCATGCGGTTGGCGCTTTCTTTTTCCATGATTTTTGGCGCGAGAAAACCGTCGAAAAGGGGGCGTCGAAATTTCAGAGGTAACACTTGCGACAACACTTTAGCAGCAACAAGCCGGTTTATTGTATAAGCTCCATCAATACCGAACTCGCGGTTTTTGAAAACCATAAAATAGCGATAATTATCGCCTGCCTTGTCTGCCCGTTTCCTACCCAACTTCAGTTTCCGCTCACTGTCGCTGTTGTCGCGGTCGTCACCCTTGTATTCGATCAGAACGAGCTTGCCTGACTGCATCATGACCATAAAATCGGGATAGTGGTTGATAAAGCCGTTTAGCCAGAAGCCTTTGCGGTCTATGATCCGGTGCCACCATACTGCCCGGAGCGGCAAAGAAAAAGCGCAGTCCGGCATCAAGTGTTTTGCGGGACAAGCCAAATTCATCAATGTTCTGAAAAAAATATTGCTTTTCTGACGTTTTTCCAGTATAATGTAATATTCATAATTGTATATTCGCCACATAATGCATAGTACGTTGTAACGCCCCGCGGAGAATGCGGCGTTTCAACATATAACACCCTGAATAAGATTTGAGTTGAGAAGGAGACCTACATTTTGGAAATCGTAAAAGCAATCGCCCTCCTGCTGGTGGGCTTCGTGTTCCTGCTCAAGGGCGCGGACTTCTTTGTGGACGGCAGCTCGGCTGTCGCAAAAAAACTAAAGGTTCCCTCGCTGATCATCGGTCTCACCATCGTCGCGATGGGCACGAGCCTGCCGGAGCTTTCCGTCAGTATCACGGCGTCGATGGCGAACAGCAACGCGCTGGCGGTGTCGAACGTCATCGGCTCGAACATCTTCAACCTCATGGTGGTGCTTGGCATGAGCGCGCTCATGGCGGTCATCGAGGTGAGCGAGGACGTAATAAAAAAGGACTTCCCGTTCTCCGTTGTGTGCGCGGTGCTGCTGCTGATCCTCGGCTACCTCGGCATGGAACTGGGTCGCCTGGACGGCGCGATCTTCCTTGTGATCTTCGTCGGCTTCATTCTCTATCAGGTGATGACGGCGCTGCGGGCGCGGAAAGCGGCGCTTTCGGCGGAGAACGATGAGGACGAGATCAAGCTCCTCCCCATGTGGCGCGCGGCAATTTACATCGTCGGCGGCGCGGCGGCGGTGAAGTTCGGCGGTGACTGGACCGTGAACGGCGCGAAGACGCTGGCGGCGGCGTTCGGTCTGTCCGAGAACCTGATCGGCCTGACCATCGTCGCAATGGGCACGAGCCTGCCCGAGCTGGTGACGAGCGTGGTCGCGGCGCGGAAGAATGAACTCGATATGGCGGTCGGCAACGTGGTCGGCTCCAACGTGTTCAACATTCTGATGATTTTGGGCCTCGCGTCGGCGCTCAGCCCCATCGGGTTCATCATGGAGAATGTGATCGACATCTGTGTGCTGCTGGGCTTCTCCGTGCTGGTGTGGATCTTCTGCGCGGTGAAGAAGAAGCTCGGCAAATTGGAGGGCGCGGCGATGCTGCTCGCCTACGCCGCCTACGCGGTCTACATCTGCCTGCGATAAGGAAACACAAGATTCGGCTGTTCCTGCTTTTATTGCTGTAGGCATGGCGCTGCGAATCTTTTGTTGAGTTTTGAAAGAAAGCAGATGCAGAGCGCGGCGAGGACGGTTGTTCAGAACACGGTGGTCATGGTTGCGGGCACAACGACCGTCTTGGCAAACACCACAATGCCGCAACTGAAAGAGGCGTTTCCGATCCTTGACGTCAACGCGCTGGTCGACCCGCCCGCCGTGGTGGAGACGGTGGAGCAGTCGGGGGAGAATGGCCCCGATTGGCTGGTCGAGGGTACGGAAGCGGAGATCGGCGTTTCGGACGAGGCACCGGAGGATACCTCCGATCCCTCTGACGTCGATGGCGACGACAGTGATGATACCGGCGAGAGTGACAGTGACGGCGGCGACGACGGCGCGGACAGCGAGAGTCAGGACGCCGAGCCGCAGGAAACGCCCGAAGCGGAAACGCCTGCCGAACCGGAAGAGCCCGAGCAGCCGGCGGAAGCGCAGGAGGAAGAAAAGCCAGAAGAACTCACGGAACCGGAAAAGGAAGCGGAGCTGGAAGTCCCCGAACAACCGGAGCAGCCCGAGCAGCCCGAGACGCCTCCCGCGCCGCAGGACAGCGGCGACGATGACGATACTCCGTCCGGCCCCAGCTGGTCATGGAGCGCGAACAACGCGAACGCGACGGTACAGGTTTCGGGTGCAGGCTCTGAGGCGGCGACGGTGACTAAATCTGAAAAACCGGCAACCTGCACGGAGGACGGTTCGATTACCTACACGGCAACCGCAGAAGTCGACGGCAGGACCTACACAGACACCCGTACTGTGATCGTCCCGGCAACTGGCCACTCTTTTGGCAACGCACAGGCGACGACCGATAATACAGGAAAGACGACGCTCCACTATCATTGCGATGGTTGCGATCAGGATTTTTATATCGAATTGGGCATTGAGAAGGAGTAACAGCAAAACAAACCCTCGTGATGCGCAGGAATAGCGGGCTTCAGCCCGATATTCCCACCGGTTGACTAAAGGAGCAAAAGTGGCGTGTCATCAAAAGCTTGTGCGAAAAAAGATTCCTGCTGTGCGACGCACAAAAGTTTTCCCTTATTTTTTCCCTTATCAGCCTAGTATGATAAGGTATCAGATAAGATGAATGATTAAAAATAATTGCAAATTTCTAGCGAATAAGATGGAAAACAGATACTTTAACATGGAATAACACTTGAACTTAGTAATTCAAATCTGGGTGTCACCTCCAAAAGAAAGCGACGTCGAAAGACGTCGTTTTCTTTTTGGAGGCCGCGGCTTCGCCGCGATAGGGATCAAATACATTGGGAAGGGAGTATCCTCCCCTCCCAAACCCAACCCATGCAGACTTGCAGCCTCGCCGGATAATCTTTGATCAGCCTTCGGAACCGGTCTTTTTTACCGTTCGCAGGCTGTAGGAGCCCTCAATCAGCACCAGCAATACCCAGCCGGTTACGACGGCGGCGCAGATGCCGGAAATTCCCCGAAGCGGAATGAGAAAAAACGAAAGCACCACGCGCAGAACGACCTGCAGCAAAGACGCGACCATTGTTAAGCGCAACCGCCCGATACCGCGGAAGAAGCCTTGGATCACCTCGCCTAAAAAGGCAAACAGATAAAGGTACGCCATGGCCCCTGTGTAACGAACCCCCGCTGCAATCACGGCTTCGTTATTCGAGAACAACCCGAGGATCTGCGGCGCGAACAGTCGCACCACCGTACCCAGAATGAGCAGAAGCGCTGTCTCGACGCCGACACCGGTAAAATAAAATTTCCGAACCCGCGCATGGTTGCCGTGACCGATGTTCTGGGATATGCCTACCACCATTGCCGCGCTGACGCCCTGGGAGAAGCAGAACAAAAATTGTTCTACGCGCAGGCTCATGTTGTAGCCTGTGACCGACGTATCGCCCAGCGGCGTCAGCATGCCCTGCACAAGGAAACGCCCGATCATGACCACTGCCTGCTGCAGTGCCGCTGCCCAGGCGTAGCTGAGGATCGTTTTGGCAAGCCGGGGATCGAGGCGCAGATCGCTCCGGGTCAGACGCAGCGGCGGCACGCGCTTCTCCGCGTAGCATACCAGCCACACGGTGGAAAAAATCTGGCAGAACACCGTCGAACAGGCGACGCCGTAGATGCCGAGATGCACTGCGCCGCAAAGCAGCACGTCCAACGCCGCGTGTAATGTTGAGGATACCAGCAGTACGACAAACGGCGTGCGGGAATCCCCGTAGGAACGCAAAATCGCAGCGTAGTAATTATAGAGAAAACAGAAGATCAACCCGCCGAAGATGATGTATAGGTAGGCCATCGCCTGTGCGACGATGGAGACGTCCGTCCCCTGCGAGAGAAGAACGCGCTCGGTGAACAGGAACCCCAGCAGTGAAAGGAAAAAGGTTATGCCGCAGCCGCCCAACAAAGCCGTGGCGTGAACGCGCCTGAGCCGCTCCCAGTCCTCCGCACCGCAAAGCTGCCCCACCAGGACGCCGACGCCGATGCTTCCGCCGAGAATGAGGGCATAGAGAATGTCCATCAGCGGCGATGCCACACTGATGCCCGAGAGCGGCAGGTCGCCGAGAAATTTGCCGACCACCATCGCGTCGACAATGTTGTAGAGCTGCTGGAACACGTTGCCGAGAATGATCGGCACGGCGAAAATCAAAAGCGTGGGCAGAGGCGCGGCGTTCAGCAGCGCTTCACTCTGGTTCGCTTTGCGGTCACTCAACGGTCTCACATCCTTTTTTTGGCCTCCCTGTTCTTAACACAAATCCGGCAAGAATGCAAGTGCGCATCGAAAAAAGTGTTGCGTAGTTCGTCCTTTTCCCACTATAATATCTTCAAATCATTTTCTATCGGGGAGGGACAGCGTATGCAGGATGCCGGCATGGAAAACGCCTATTACAACGGTCTGATGGGTGCCGTAGGTTACCGCAAAAAGGACATAGGAAAACCGGTCATCGGCGTGGTCAACTCATGGAACGACGTGAATCCGGGACATCGCCCGTTTCGGGAGCTGGCGCAGTATGTTAAGGACGGCGTATGGGCGGCGGGCGGAACGCCGGCGGAGTTCACCGTGCCCGCGCCCTGCGACGGCATGGCGCAGCTGCGCGGCATGCAGTACATTCTGCCCCAGCGCGACCTGATTGCCGCGTCGGTGGAGGCCATGGCGAGCGCTCATGCCTTCGACGGCCTGGTGCTGCTTTGCTCCTGCGACAAAATCGTGCCGGCCATGCTCATGGCTGCGGCGGCGGTCAATGTTCCGGCGCTGATCCTTACCGCGGGGGCCATGATCCCCTATGACAACGGTCACGACGTCAAGGTAACGCCGGACCTGAAGGAAGCCATCGGCGCCCGAAACGCGGGGAAGATCGGCGAGGCGGAGTTTCAGGATGATCAGGAGAACATTTGCTTTTCCTGCGGCACCTGCTCCATGTACGGCACGGCAAATACGCTGGGTGTGTTTGCCGAGGTGGTAGGATTGTGCCCCATCGGCTCCACCACTATGCTTTCCGCGTCCGGCGCGAAGCTGCGCCAAGCGCGTGACGTTGGTGAGCGCATTGTGGCGCTGGTGCGCGAGGGCAAACGCGCCCGTGAATTTCTAAGTCGGGAAGCCATCGAAAACGGCGTCCGCCATGTCTCCGCCACCGGTGGGTCCAGCAACTTCGTGATGCACGTCATGGCGATTGCCAAAGCGGCGGGTGTACCGCTGACGCTGAAAGAGTTTGACGCCATTCAGGAGAGTGTGCCGGTGGTGGCGAAGTTCAAGCCTTCGTCGAAGTACAATCTCTCCGACTGGCACCGCGCGGGAGGCGTATTGGGTACGCTTATGGCGATCCGCCCATGGCTGCACGAGGACGTGCCGATGGCGTTCGGCGGAACGCTCCGCAATCTGCTGGACAATTTCACGCGCCCTGTCGATTCCGAGGTCATCCGCGACGCGGAGCATGCAGTTCTTCCCAACGGCTGCTTTACGATCCTCTACGGCAACCTTGCGCCGCTGGGCGCGGTGGTGAAAAAGAGCGGCGTTGACCCGAAGATGTACCGTCACAGGGGACCGGCTGTGGTGTTTGAGTCCGAGGAGGACTTGATGGAGCGGTTTCTCCGCGGCAAGGTGGAGCCGGGCTGTGTGCTGGTCATCCGCTATGAGGGGCCCAAGGGCGGCCCCGGCATGCGGGAGATGTCTATCCCCGCGGCAATGCTCATGGGTATGGGGCTGCACACCTCCGTCGCGATGATCACCGACGGGCGTTTCTCCGGCGCGTCCCGCGGCCCCTGCGTTGGCCATATCGCGCCGGAGGCGTGGGACGGCGGCCCCATCGCGGCGGTGCGGGACGGTGACATGATCGAGATCGACCTCGAGAAAAAGCTGCTGCAAGTCGAGCTCAGCGACGAGGAGCTGCAAGCACGGCTTGCGGAAATCAAACGCCCCAATAAGCCGGCACCCGGTATCCTGAACGCATACCGTTCCGGCGTGCAGGGAGCTGAGGCCGGTGCGCTCTGGCTCATGGGGACGGAAGCGTAAAGCGCCTGCAAGAGCATGCGACTCATAGTTTAATTCGATGCATTGATAAAAATGATTGACAGTTGGCATCGCGTCGTTTAAAATAACTTACAGCCAATAAAAGATATTGGCGAGAAAAAAGGGAAAGAAGGAACAAAGCAATGAAGAAAGTACTATCTCTTGTGCTTGCTTTTGTCATGGTCTTTGCTCTCGTCGCCTGCGGCGGTGGAAGCTCCGACAGTGGCAGCAATGCGGCAACCCCCGCCGCGACGGACAGCGGCAGTGCCCCCGCGGCCACCGACGCGGCAAAGCCCGCGCGCGGCAACGTCATCTGGACCTTCGGCACGGCTGACACGGGCGGATCCATGTACCCCGCCGGCGCGGCGGTGTCCCAGACCTGGACGAACAACGTACAGGGCATGAAGTGCAACACCCAGACCTCCACCGGCTCCTTCCAGAACGTGCAGGATGTCGCCTCCGGCGAGGTTGACGTTGCGGTCGCTACCGCCGACGTCGTTCTCAACGGCTTCAACGGCACCGGCAAGTTCGCTGACATCGGCGCGCTGGACAACATCCGTGTCATCGGTGCGGTCTACACCTCCGTGCTCTCCGGCGTAACGCTCAAGAGCAGCGGCCTCAAGTACGTCCACGACCTCGCTGGCAAGCGCGTGGCTGTTGGCCCCGCCTCCTCCGCCACGGAGAACGCCTCCCTCGCCGCGTTCGACGTCATGGGCATCTCCAAGGACAACACCAGCCTTGAGAACCTCGGCCTCGGCGATGGCGCCGACGCCGTCGGCGACGGCATCCTCGACGCCGCGTTTGGTTTCGCGGGTCTGCCCATCGGCGGTCAGCTCAACCTCGCCGCGACCAAGGACATCGCTGTCCTCGATATGACCGATGAGGAGCTCGACGCTATTCTCGCGAACAACGCCGCCTATATCAAGACCAAGATCCCCGCGGGCACCTACACCGGTGTGGACTATGACTGCCAGACCTTCGGCGTCAAGTGCCTCATCATTGTTCAGGATACCGCTGACGAGGATCTCATCTATGACCTCTGCAAGGCCCTCAACGAGGGTGCCGCGGACATGGCTGCCGGCAACGCCCTGCTCAAGGACATGACCGATCCCAGCTTCCTCTGCACTCAGATGCCCATCCCGCTGCACCCCGGCGCTGAGCGCTATTACAGCGAGATCGGCGCGATGTAATTCAGGTCAACTGAATTATTTGACCGTCCCCGCGTAAGCAAATCCGAGGCCGGAGCTGGGACGACCAGCTCCGGCCTTACTTTATCCATTAAGAACATATCAACCATTCCGGAGGGAAAAGAAATCTTATGGCTGATCACAAAAAGAAAGACGAAGTCCAGGAGATCGACGTCAGCTCGCTCGACAGCGAACTCGCGGCGGCGAAAACCCTGGAAGAGGGCAAGGGCGATATCTTTATCAAGGCTGCCGCGCTGTTTGCCTTCTGCATGACCCTGTTCCACATCTGGACCGGCTTCCACGGCCTGTACGACTACGTCACGCAGCGCGGTATCCACCTCGCTTTCGCGCTGACGCTGATCCTGCTGACCCAGCCGCTCTACAAGCATTGCTTCAAGGATAAGTTTGCGGGCAGCAAGGCGTTCCGTGCCGCCTGCCGTGTATTTGACATCTGCCTCATCATCCTCTCCTGGGTCGCCGTCATCATGGCGATGGATGAGGTACACCACCTGACCGAGCGCCTGAGCAAGACCACCTGGATGGCGACCTTCGCCGGCGCGGTGCTGACGATCATCGTGCTGGAGGCGGCGCGCCGCACCCTCGGCTATATCATGCCGATCCTCTCGATCATCTTCATCGCCTACGCGCTGGCCGGCCCGCATCTGCCCATGGCCATCGCGCACCGCGGCTATTCGCTCGAGCGTATCTGCAAGTTCCTCGCCACCGACCTCGACGGCCTGTTTGGTACGACCATGAGCGTCTCGGCGTCGGTTATCTTCATGTTCGTTATGTTCGGCGCTTTCTTGGAGGCGTCGGGCTGCTCCGACTTTATCAATAACATCGCGATCTCCCTCACCGGCAAGATCAAGTCCGGCCCGGCGCTGTCCGCGGTCGTGGCCTCCGGCCTGATGGGCTCGATCAACGGCTCCGCCGTCGCCAATGTTGTCGGCACCGGCACGTTCACCATCCCGCTGATGAAGTCCCGTGGCTACAAGCCTCAGTTTGCCGGCGGCGTTGAGTCCGTCGCTTCCACCGGCGGTCAGATTCTGCCGCCCGTCATGGGCTCCGGCGCCTTCCTGATGGTTGCGTTCACGGAGCAGAAGTACATCGCCATCGTCATCGCTGCTGTTATCCCCGCGCTCCTGTATTATTGGGGCTGCGCGGTTGCCGTTATCACCCAGTCCGAGCTCATCGACATCACCAAGATGGACGAGAAGGACATTCCCAAGACGAAGGACGTGCTCAAGGACGGCTGGATCTACCTGCTGATCCTCGGCATTCTGATCGTGCTGCTGCTGGTCGTGCAGTATTCCCCGCTGTACGCGGCGCTGTGGGCCACCGTGTCCGTCCCGGTCATCATGCTCTTTGACAAGAAGAAGCGCTTCACCTTCAAGGACATCCCCTCCGCCATGGTCAAGTCCGGCTTCTCCGCCATGTCCATCGTTATCGGCTGCGCCTGCGCGGGCTGCGTCGTCGGCATGGTGTCCCTGACCGGTATCGGCGTCATCTTCGGCGACATGATGATTCAGCTCGCCCACGGTATGCTGTTCCCGTCGCTGGTGTTCACCGCTATCACTTGTATCATTCTCGGCATGGGTCTGCCGACCACCGCGGCTTACGTCATCGCGGCGTCGATTCTGGCTCCGTCCCTCATCAAGCTGGGCCTGACCCCGCTGACCTCCCACCTGTTCGTGTTCTACTTCGCCTGCCTGTCGGCCATCACCCCGCCGGTCGCCCTCGCGGCCTATGCTGGCGCCGGTATTGCCAAGTGCAGCCCGATGACCACGGCGGTAGAGGCGTGCAAGCTGGGCTTTGCGGGCTTTATCGTACCCTTTGCGTTCTGCTACAGCCCTGCTATGATGATGCAAGGCAGCTTCTTTGAAGTGCTCACCGTGTTCCTCTCTGCCTTCATAGGCGTTTCGATCATCTCCTCCGGCTTCCAAGGCTGGCTGTTCTGGAAGCTCAACTTTGTGGAACGAATCGTCTTTGTTGCCGCAGGTATGCTGATGTTCATTCCGGGTACACTGACGGACATCATCGGCATCGCCGCCGCTGCCGCGATGCTGCTTATTAACCTTAAGAAGTGGGAGCGCGGCCCGAAATTCATCATGCAGCATCAGAAGAAGTAACCGATGAACAACCGCTCTAATCTGGCGAACGCCCTTGTGTGGGGCATGGGCGGATTCCTCTACCTCGGCGCGACGTACCTCGTCGACGTGGGAGTTTTCCGTGTGTTTGCCTATGGGTTCCTGCTGATTGCCTGTATGTATCTGATCCGATACCTCAACGGTCGGCGCAGCGGAAAGAAATGAGAAAAAGCAGTATGCGCGTCAGCGCATACTGCTTTTTGCGTAAAAATCCGCGGTTACGTCGATGAACGCGCGGGCAATGGGCCGCAGGTAACTGCTTGATTTGTAGACGGCGCAGAGTGGATGCGACATGTCCGGCGTATCAAAGTCAAAAAAAGCAAGCTCGTCACCCGGCGCGGAGCGCACGCCGGTTTCATTGAGAAAGCAGAACCCGTAGTTCCGCGCCGCGAGACCCAGCGCCGTGGCGGCGTTGGTACCGTAGGTCACGCGCCGCAGCGTGACCTGCGCCTTGTCGAGGTAATTGCGCACACGGTTGGAGAGAAATGTGCCGGGGCGCATCAGCACAACGCGCTCATTTTCCAGCGCATGCAGGTCGATGGGTTCGCCCTGCTCCCGCGCGGCAAGAAGCGCCTGCGTGACGGGGCTGCGGCGGTTGCCGACGAGCAGAATGCGCTCCTGTACAATGGTTTCCGCCGTGATGCCCTCTGGTGTGTCGAGGGTGGTGTTCATCACCGAAAGGTCGGCGCGGTCATCCAGCACCAGTCCGTATAGCTCGCTGGTGGGATACTCCATCACGTCCAGACGCACTTGAGGATACTGCGCGGCATAGGTGGGCAGCACATCCGGCAGCAGCACACCCGCGCGCCAACTGGAGAGCGCCAGCCGCAGCGTCTGCTCCCGGTTTTGGGAAAGCGCGTCAAAATCACTGAGCAGCTTTTGCTCCAACCGCTTGCCGCTTTCCAGATAGTTGGCGTATATGCGCCCGGCCTCGGTGAGGCGAAGCGGCGTCTGCGAGCGGTCGAGCAGCTTGACGCCGAACTCTTTTTCCAGCCGCAGCACATGCTGGCTCAGATATGGCTGCGAGACGTAGAGCTTCTCTGCCGCCTTGGAAAAGCTGCCCTCGGCGGCAACGGTGAGAAAGTATTCCGGGTTCCTGTTGATGTGCATCAGCTTACCACCTTTTGCTCTATGATATAACTATTTTGTTATATGTCAAGTAGCGTTTTCGACTTTGACAGATGAAGGGTGTTATCGTAAAATGGTGCCAATCAATAAGGAGGCGGGGCGCATGCGTTTCTCGGCATCGTATTTGAAGGACTATTGTGAAAGACTTATGACTGCGCGGGGCGTGGACGCCGATTGCGCGGCGACGGTGGCGGATATGCTGCTGGACGCGGAGCTGACTGGCGTGAGCACCCACGGCGTGAGCCGCCTTGCGATCTATCTGGAGCGGGTGGAGCGGGGCCTGGTGTCCCGGCACAACGAGGCGAGGATCGTCCGGGAAAGCCCCTCGGCTCTGGCGATTGACGCAGGGAACAGTTTGGGCGCTGTGGGAGCGAAGTTTGCCATGGAGGCTTGCGTTCGCAAGGCGCGGGAGACGGGCTGCTGCTTCGCGACGGTGAAGAACTCCAACCACTTCGGCGCGGCGGCGTACTACACCCGCATGGCGGCGGAGGCAGATATGATCGGCTTTTGCTGCACGAACCTGACAGCGAAGATCGCGCCTCACGGCGCGGCGGAACCGTTCATGGGCACCGACCCCATTTCGGTGGCCGTGCCGTCGGACGGCGCGAGCGTGGTGCTGGATATGACGCCTTCGGTGGTGGCGTTGGGCAAGCTGATCCTCGCGCAGAAGCTGGGCAAGGAGATCCCGCTGGGCTGGGCGCTGGATAAGGACGGCAATCCCACCACCGACCCCGCCGCGGGTCGCGCGGGTTCACTCATTCCCATCGGCGGACCGAAGGGCAGCGGCCTTGCGCTGATGGTGGAGGTGCTTTCGGGCATCCTCTCCGGCGCGGGTACGGCGACGCATCTGCATGACCTCTACGAATTCGACGCGCCGCAGGGCGTGGGACACTTTATGGGCGCGATCGACGTCTCGAAGTTCCTCGACCTTGACGCGTTCCGGGCTGGCGTCGCGGCAATGTCGGGCGAGATCAAGGGACTCAAGCGGGCCGAGGGCGTGGACGAGGTGATGCTCCCCGGCGAGCGCAGCGCGAGAAGTGCGGCGCAGAAAGCCGTCGACGGCATCGACGTACCGGAGGCGGTCTGCGCGGAGCTGAACGCCATGGGACAGCCCTATGGTATGAAATTAGAGGAGGCGTAAGAAATGGCGAGAGTAGTTGTGACGGAACAGATCGACCCCGTGGGCATCGCGCTGTTGAAAGACGCGGGGCACGAGGTCGTGGAGCTGGACATGAAGGGCGGCCTGCCGGTAGACCCTGCACGGGTGCGGGACGCGGACGCGCTGCTGGTGCGCATCGTGGAGGTGGAAAAGGCGCTCATCGACAGCTGCCCCAATTTGCAGCTCATCTCCAAGCACGGCGTGGGCGTAGACAACATCGACGTGGACGCGGCGAAGGCAAAGGGCATTGCCGTGACCATCGCGCCGGGCGCCAACAGCACGTCTGTTGCGGAGCACGCCTTTGCGATGCTCATGGCGCTCTCAAAAAATCTGCCGTTGGTGTGCGGCAAGTACCGGGAGATCGGCTTCGGCGCGAAGAACTGCGCTCCGGGCATCGAGATCACCGGCAAGACGCTGGGCATCATCGGCTGTGGGCGCATCGGCAGCCGCATCGCGAAGATGGCCCGCAGCGGCTTCGATATGAAGGTGCTGGCGTACGACCCCTACATCACCGAAGTTCCCGAAGGCGTGGAGCTGGTGAGTGATCGCGACCGCGTGTTCGCGGAATCCGACTTTGTGACGCTGCACCCGGTGCTGAATAAGGAGACCGAAGGCAGCGTGGGCGCGCGGGAGTTTGCACTGATGAAGCAAGGTGCGATCTTCATCAACTGCGGCCGCGGTCCGCTGATCGACGAGCAGGCTCTCATCGCCGCTCTGCAAAGCGGACACCTCGGCGGCGCGGGGCTCGACGTGACGGCGCAGGAGCCCTGCGCGCCGGACAGCCCGCTCTTCGCCATGCCGAACGTGCTGCTGACGCCGCACTACGCGCCCACGACCCACGAGGCGGCGGTGGCGGTGTCCCGCGTGGCGGCGCAGAACGTCATCGACTTTTTTGAACACAAACCCATTGAGGGACTTTTGTAAGGAGGCGGAACCATGAGACTGGCTACCATCAAGCTGAACCATGCTGAGATCGCCGGCATTGTCACTGCGCAGGGCATTCTGCCCATCAAGGCGGTCAACGCGCAAAAAGGCACGGCGTGGGAGGAGACCCTGTTCGCGCTCATCGAGACCGGGCAGCTCCGCGGCCTCACCGACTGGTACAACCATGGCGGTAAGGAGGAGATCGAGAGCATTCCCGGCGTCGTACCCTATGACAAGGCGGTCTACGCGCCGCTGTACCGCAACCCCAAGCGCATCTTCGGCATCGGCCTCAACTACGTCGACCACGCGGGTGATATTGGCGATGTCGCACCCCAGGGCTTCCCCGGCAGCTTCTTCAAGATGGCGGACACGCTGATCGGATCGGGTGACGAGATCCATCTTCCAGCGCTCAAAGAGGCGGTCAAAACCACCGCCGAGGCGGAGCTGGGCGTCATTTTAGGCCGTGAGTGCCGCGACGTATCCGAAGAAAACTGGCTCGACGTGGTGGCGGGTTATACCACCATCCTCGACATGACCGAGGAATCCATCCTCAAGGGAAATGAGTTCGTCAAGGGCAATCCCCGCTACCTGACCATTGTGAAGAATTTCCCGACCTTCTTCTCCTTCGGCCCGCAGCTCGTTACCCCGGACGAGGTGCCGGACGTGCTGAAGCTGGAGGTGCAGAGCGTCCATAACGGGGAAGTATACGCAAAAAATGTGGTGGCAAATATGACGCATCGCCCCGCGCGGCTTGTGTCGCTGCACTCAAGTATTCAGGGCTGGTACCCCGGCGATGTGCTCTCCACCGGCACGCCCCGCGCCTTTGGACTGGCGGACGGGGATACGGCGGAGTGCCGCATTGTGGGGCCCGACGGCTTCACGATGGAGCCGCTCAAAAATCCCGTCGTCGACTTGAAAAAGCATCCTGAAAAAGCGTAAGGAGGAACGGTTATGGATTTGGGATTGAAGGATAAGAGCTGTCTGGTGCTGGCATCCAGCAGTGGGCTCGGTAAGGCAATGGCAACATCCCTCGCCCGGGAGGGCGCGAAGGTGACGCTGTTCAGCCACAACGAGGAAAAGCTCCGCGCCGCGCAGGCGGACATTGAGACAAAGACCGGCAGCAGGCCGAACTATTTTGCGGGCAGCGTGACGAACGCGGCGGATATTGAGGCGGCGGTCAAGTCCGCACACGACTTCGGAGGTCCCATCTGGGCGCTGGTCAACAACTCCGGCGGCCCGAAGCCCGGCACCTTCGACGCCTTTGACGACGCGGCCTGGCAAGGAGCCTATGAACTGTGCCTGCTTTCGTATATTCGCGCTATCCGGGCGGTACTTCCTGATATGCGCGCAAACGGCGGTGGGCGCATCCTGAACTCCACCTCATCTTCGGTCAAGGCGGTGCTGGACAACCTGCTGCTCTCCAACACCTTCCGCATGGGCGTGATGGGGCTCTCCAAGACCCTTTCCCAGGAGCTGGGCAAGGACAACATTCTGGTCAACGTCATTGCTCCGGGCCGCATCGGCACCGAGCGCATCGACCAGCTCGATGCCGTCCGCGCTGAAAAGGCGGGAAAGACCGTTGAGGAGATCCAAAAGGCGTCGTTTGCGACGATTCCTCTCGGCCGCTACGGAAAGCCGGAGGAATACGGGGATCTGGCTGCGTTCCTCTGTGCGCCGAGCAACACCTTCATCACCGGGCAGACTGTCCTTGTGGACGGCGGCATGGTCAAGGCGTTTTGAGCGGGACACCGACCCGATGAACGCCGTCCATAACGCGGTGATGATGGAAGAGGCCGCGTTCATGGACACCTGAACGTAATCATTCAAATCTGGGTGTCACCTCCAGACTTACAGGTCACTATAGATGCCATCGGCGGAAATGCCGGTGGCATCGACCTTTTCGGACTGTTTGATGGGCAAAAAAAGAACGTGTTTTCCATAGATGCAAACCAGCTTTATGCCCCGGTCTCCCAGATTTGAACTGGAATTATTGGCGGCTGAAGAAGGTGATTGAACGCAGGACTGGTGTTGAATGCGAAGCATCATTCAAAAAGGGTACTACAATAATAATACAAAAATATGGGCGTCAGACGAGTGGTTTTCTAACCACTTGACTGGCGCCCTTTTTGGCTTTTTACAAAGATTTGAAAAAGGGCGCTACACCCGGAAAGGACAGACAAATGGCAGAGATCAACAAAGAAGCGCGGGACAGCTTCTACAAGGAGCTGACACAACGGTTGACGGCGGAAGGCTACGCAGTCGAGCCGGAAGCAGATGGACTCTTGCCGGTGCGATGGCACGGAGCAGATCTGTGTCGGATCACCGCAGGAGGCGGCGCACAGTTCCGAGAGACGGATTTGGCACCGGAGGGCTGCCGCGAAGCCTTCGACCGAGCAATGGACATCGCGGCCGAGGTCAAGCAGTATTTGCAGCTCATGGAGGCGGCACCTGTTTTGAAAGCGATGAGTCTCGACGAGCGGTACAAGCTCCTCGCGGACTTCAACGGCGCGGTGCTCGCGGGACACCCCACCTCGCACGGCGTTCAGTTTGTGACCTGGGAATGGAGCTACGGCCGCACCGGCGTATGGGGCGGGCATTATTTTGGAGGAAACTTCGCAAAGGCAAAGCAGGACTTCGCGCTGAGAGCGGAGCTGATTGACCGGGACGCGATCTTCGAGCCGGAACAGCTTGCCGAGGTCTACCGCGCCATACACGAAACACTGGACGGCGACAACGCGATCACAGAGGCACGCAGAAAGCTGTTGGAATCAGCGGCGGAGCAGATTGAAAATGCTGTCCCCGACTTGGAACAGCGCGTCAATCAATCCAACCAGCAGGAGCTGGAACTGAATATGGAGTCAGGGCAAAGCATGATTTGAGGGCCGAACGTTTCAAAATGAGACGTTCGGCCCTTTTTTCGTTTCTGCCCCTATTATTAGTTGATTTATGGAGACATGACCGATGGAAAAGAGTCTTTACGAACTAAGAGTCGATCCCGAATTTGCAAAACTGATACCCCCGTTGCAGGATACCGAACTATCGCTGCTCACAGACAGTATTCTCGCCAATGGCTGCGAGATGCCGCTGGTGGTATGGAACGGAACTCTTGTGGACGGACATAACCGATATCGCATCTGCCATGAAAACGGTGTTCCGTTCGCAATAGAGGAAAAGGAGTTCGACAGTCGAGAAGCGGCGGAGCTCTGGCTCGTCAGGAACCAGCTCGGACGGCGCAATCTCACCGATTATCAGAAATGCGAGCTGGTGCTGCCCATGGAGGAGCTTTTGAAGGCAGCAGCGGAAAAAAGGATGTTACTCGGAAAGCGACAGCTTTCAGACCCTGTGCCAAATTTGGCACAGGGTCTAAGAAAGACCCGGAACGCTCTCGCAGCGATGGCCGGAGTCTCCCACGGCAATATGGATAAAGCCAAAAGGATCATGGAATCTGCCGACGAGGAAACGAAAGACCGGCTTCGACGGGGAGAACTGTCGATCCACCGCGCCTACACTGCGCTGACACAGGCAAAACCTCAACGGGAACTGGATGCCCAAGAGGAGGAAGCCTCTCCGGAGCCTGTTCCTGAATGTAAGCCGCGCTGCGATTCGCTGCTGAAAAAGCCGGTCTTTGACCATTACGAGCCGCCGGCGTATATGGCACCCATCCCCTTTGAGCCGGTGGTGCCAACCGAACAATCTGAGACGAGCGTTGAAAACGAGGAGGAGTCATCGGAACAGGAGCAGGAAGAACAGCCTGTTCTGCGGGAGAACCATGCCGCGGAGCGGATACGGGAGATTGGACAAGCCTTCCTCGACGGATTGGATGAGGCGCTGAAGGGACTGGGCGGGGAGGGCGTGGATCAGATACTCGGCATCGTGGAGGATGTCGGAGAAAAGGCTGTGCAAACGGTCAAGAAACATTCGTTGAACATTAGGAGGATGCAACATGAGCAGAAGATCGAGAAAAAACCACAAGACAGCACTGACGGCGACGAACAACAAACCCGTCCGTGACGAGCATACGCAGAATCAGCTCGAGATACGCAGAACAGAGGTCGGGAGCCTGAGCAGCGCGCGATTAGAACTGGACTACACCTACCAGCGCCCGACAGAACCTGAACGGGTACGGAGCATCGTGTCTCAGTTTGACCCCGCGCTGGTCAACCTGCTGAAAGTCTCGGCGCGAGACGGACACTACTTTGTTTTTGACGGCGGCCATACCCTTGCCGCGCTTCGCATGGTCAACGGGAAAAAGGACTTTCCCGTACTGTGCAAGATTTATTACGGCCTGACCTATGAGGAAGAAGCCGTCCTGTTCGCCAAGCAGCAGGGCAACGCGAAAAAGGTCGGGATTCCCTACAAGCTCCGGGCGCTGGAAGCCGCGGGCGACTTGGAAACGGTTGATTTTCTGGAGCGGACGCGGAAAAGCGGTTTCGAGATCGCGCCGGGGTCGAGGGTCGTCCGCGATGGGAACATCAGCGCCGTAAAGAGAGCCTATGACGCCTACAAGCAGTTAGGCGCGGAGCGTTACGAGGAACTGATGCGTCTTGTGAAAGAGACGTGGAACGGCGAGGCGTGGTCGGTGGGCCAGAGTATGATGGGCGGATTGTATGAGTTTTACAGGACCTATGGCAATGTCATTCGGGAAAGCCGATTCGTCAGCAAGCTGGCCGGAGTTTCCAGAAACGCCATTGACCGTGAGGCGTCCAGCTACTATGGAGTGTCTGCGTCGGTCCCCTACGCGCTGGCGATTGGGAAGTTCTATAACCGGGGCGGTGGCTACGGCACGGTGGATCTGGCACTGCTGACCTTGTCGCCGCAGCCGCGGGGAAGAAAGCGAAGCGGGGATCATGAGAGGGCAAAGGATGGGAAGATCTGAAAAGCACGGCTGTCAGCTTGAACCTCTGCCGCGCCCGATATGCAGCGATATGCCTCGCTGTAAGGATTGCCCCTATCCGGCGCACGGCTTCGTCTGCTGGCGTGATGAGAAAAACTGCCTGCGGACGGAAATAGAAACCATAAGCCAACGCGGAAAGGAGAAGCGCAACTATGAACGCAGTATTGAGTAACCCCAATCACCCGGAATACGGGCAGGTGACGGTCCCGCTGCCCATCCCGGATAATGAGTACGCCCACTGCATGGAGATGTTGGAGCAGTTGGAGATCGGCGGCGTCACCGAAAGAGACTGCCGCATCGACCAGCTCGACCGCTCGCCCGCCGCACTGGACGTGCTGGAGGGACAGGAGGTCAACATCGACGAGCTGGACTTCCTCGCACGGAGCATCGAGCGGTATTGGGGCAATGAGCAGCCGAAGTTTGAGGCAATGGCGTACAAGCTCGGCCTCAAGGATGTACCCAGCCTCATCAATCTGTCCTTCGGCTGCGAGCAGACGACGATCATCACGGACTTCGAGAACCTCAACGAAGCGGGTAAGGATCACTATATGGACACCCACGGCGGCACGGCGCCGGTAGATGTTTTGAACCATCTGGACGGCGAGAAGCTGATCCGCGACCTCATTGCTACGGGCGCAGGAACCGTCACGCCGAGCGGTGTGGTTTTCGACAACGATTTTCGGCTCGAACCGCATTATACCGGGCGGAACTTCCCTGTCTACTATGACAAACGGTACCTCATGGAAATGGAGCTGACGCCCGTGTCATCAGAGCCGGAGGATGCGCCTATGACGCTGCTCCTGCCCACGCCGGAAAAGCGGCTGGAGCGCCTTCTGGAACGCGGCGGCTATCGGAAGGCGGAGGACGTTCAAATCAACGTATGGCGCACGGAGCTGCCTGACCAAATCGCGGATCGCCTCAATATCCCGCATGAAAGCCTGATGGAGTTGAACCGGATGTTCCAAGCGGTCGAAAAGCTAAACGGCGATGAAGTTGACCGTCTTGCCGCGGCGGTGCTGATGTCACAGCCGGACTACGCCTCACAGGTGCGGCGTCTGGCGGAGAACCTCGAACTCTTTGAGTTCATCCCGAACATCAAGACGGCGGAGGAGCTGGGCAGGTTCATGATCCAACAGTCCGGACACTTCGAGTACGATCCGAACCTCGGAGGCTTCTACGACTACGCCAAATATGGCGAGCAGCGCGTAAAGGAGCAGGCCGGCGAGTTCAACGAGCTGGGCTACATCGGCTACACCGGCGCGATGAGTCTCGACGAGCTGATGATGGAAGATCCCGCCGAGCAGGAAGAAGGACAGACGATGGGAGGGATGGCATGATCGTCTTGAATCTGACACGCGGGAACAGCCCACTCCGGGTTCCGCTCCATCTGCCCGCAACGCCGGCTGACATCGGAGCGGCATACGCCAAGCTGGACACGATTAGCATGAATGACCGTGAGACGCACATCGCCAGCGCAATCACCGACGTCGGGTCACTGGACCGCTGGCTCCGCAACCGCCCGATGGATTGCCCCGGCGACTACACCGAGCTGGGCGAGCTTTCCGAGAAGATCGACCGAATGAGCGATACGGAGCGCAAGACCTTCGACGGTGCGCTGACCGGCTCTGCGTCGGAGAGGGTAACTGACCTCCTGCGGATCGCCGACTCGCTGGACGAGTATATCTTCATTCACGGCGTCACGACGGAGAAGGAGCTGGGACGCTTCCTTGTGGATAGCGGCTATAAGGGCTTTCCCGAAAGCGTCAAGCCCTACCTCGACTATAACGCTATCGGCATTGAATATCACGCCGAGCATGACGGCGCGTTCACCGGCGACGGCTACACCCTGCGCCGCAGCTCCGCGGAGCCGATGATCACCGAGCAGGAGCGCCCTATCGTGTTCACGGTCTACTTGCGGACAGGCGGGATGCGTAACCTTGGTCAAGATCCGTTCAAGCTGACACTCCCGGCATCCGACGCCCAGCTTCAATATGCCAAGGACTCGCTGAACATCGAGGACTTCGAGGAAGCGGCAATCTTGCAAATCACCGGCCTTGAAAAACTCCCGCTTAATGAAATACCGCGCGAGGACATGGACGTCTGGCAGCTAAACGGGTTTGCGGAGGAACTTGTCATAGCAGACGCGACGCAGGACAGGAATAAGATCCGCTCCGCGCTGGAAATGGAAAAGCCCACCACGCTGGACGAGGCGACAGGCATCATCATGCATCCCGAAAACTATGTGATGGTCAGGGATACCTGCGAGGAATACGGGCGCAAGGCGCTTTTGAAGCTTACGGGCGATCAGGAAGTGGTCGACACCGTGGACGGATTTATCGATTGGGAAGAATTTGGTGAGCAGATGATGTCGGAGGATGGCATCGTTTCAACCGAATGCGGCATGATTCGCCGCGTCAACAAGCCTGTTCTGGAGCAATCTGCGGACAATGCCTGGATGCAGAGTCCCGCCATGTAATCCATTCATAGACTTTCAAACGCCGTTGCGGTATGTTTCGTGCCGAGAGAGGAGGTGGAACATGAAAGAGTACAAGGTGCTGTCCCAAAAGGACAGATGGTTTTCCGGCAAGTTTGATCCTGCCGCGCTGGAACGGGCGGTCAACGAGCTCGCACAGCAGGGCTGGATCGTAAAAGCCGCGTTTTCCGCGCATCTTCCGAGCTTTTCCGGCTCGCGGGAAGAAGCGATCATCCTCTTGGAGAGGGATTTATAACAAGGAGGTAGCAGTCTATGGCAAAATTGGACGCGAGGAAAGAAGAATACGAACACGTTGAGCTGTTCGGCAAGCCAGCCCTGTTCACCGACTCCCGTATTTCACGGTTTACGGTGCCGCAGGGCTGGTTTTGCTATGACCTGCGCGGCAGCGATGACGATCCCGGCGAGCCGATCATGGTGGAAAACCATGTGGTGGTGAACCATGCCGGAACCATCCTGACGCCGACCGACCTCAAGCTGGAACAGCATAAGGACAACCGAATCCGAATCAAAGACGGCCTGAACTTCCTTGACGAATGTCTGACGCTGGAACAGTTCTGTGAGGAACACGGTTTGGACTACCCCGCAGACACAAGAAAATACGCGCCGCACCCCGCTTCCCGTTCGGAGGCGGGGTTATTCTATGCCATCGAGCCGGAGCTGGACAAGCTGCTCGGCGGCGTCGGACACCTTCGCATGGACTTCGGGCGTCACGGCACGGAATTCTGGTCGAGCTGGTTCGATCACTGCGACGACAAGCTGAACACGCCGGAGTTCAAGGCGGAGATCGACGAGGTGGTCAATGAATTGCGCGAAACCGTGCTGAAGGACCGCGCCACGATGCGGAGCTACTGCGCGGACTTCGGCGGCGAGCTGGGCGAGAACTACGGCATCCGGCAGTACGGCTACGTCGTGGAAACCGAGCACTACCGCTACTGCCTGCGCTGCAAGCCCCAGGAGGGCGACTACGA
>CAMVTO010000020.1 GCA_947170435.1 uncultured Clostridia bacterium
ACGGCATCACCATCGGCGGATACTACTGCGACGACGGATGGAGCGGGACGAACTTCGAGCGCCCGGATTTCAAGCGGATGCTCGACGACATCGAGGCGGGCAAGATCAACATGGTCGTCGTCAAAGACCTCTCCCGCTTCGGGCGCGAGTACGCGCAGATGGGTATGTACATCGAGCACTACTTCGAGCAGAAGGGCGTGCGGTTCCTCTCCGTGGCGGAGAACATCGACTCGGCGAACGGACTGGACAACCTCGTCCTGCCCTTCACCAACGTCATCAACTCGTTCTACGCCCGCCAGTCGTCGAGCAAGACCAAGGCGGCGTTTCAGGCGCGGGCAAGGGCGGGAATGTTCATCGGCAGCCGCGCGCCGTTCGGATACATCAAAGATCCGGACGACAACCACCACCTGATCGTCGATCCGCCCGCCGCCGACGTGGTGCGCGACATCTTTCGGATGTTCGCGGACGGCATCGGCTACGTCCGTATGGCGAAGCTCCTGCGCGAGCGCGGCGTGCTCAATCCGCAGGCGTACTTCAACCAGAACAACCCCGACTACTTCAAAAGCGACTACTGGCGGCAGCCTCACGACTGGCATCCCACGTCCATCCGCGTCATCCTCAACAACCCCGTCTATCTCGGCAAAACCGTGTTCGGGCGCACCAAGACGAAGGGCTTCTTCGACAAGTCCCGCGTCCACACCGACGAGGAGGACTGGATCGTCGTGGATGATACACACGAGGCGCTTATCACGCAGGAGCTGTGGGACACGGTGCATCAGATGATGGCGGCGCGGCGGCGGGAGAACGGCAAGGGCGAGGTGCAGCCCTTCATCGGGCTTGTCAAGTGCGCTGGCTGCGGCTCGGCGCTCAACGTCAGCTACGACAAGCGCAAGGGCAAGTACACCAGCTTCTCCTGCTGGGTTTATAAAAACTACGGCAAGCAGCGCTGCACGTCCCACGCCATCAGTTACAACGCGCTCAGCCAGCTTGTGCTGGAGGACATCCGGCGCAACGCCATCGTCGCCAAGAAGTACACGGCAAAGTACATGGAGATGCTCGTCGCGGCGAAGGAGGAAAAGAAGAAAGCGGACACCGACCGGCTCAAGCGGGAGCTGAAGGCGGCGGACAAGCGGATCGACGAGCTCTCGAAGATCCTCACGAGGATCTATGAGGACGTCGCGCTGGAGCGCATCAGCGAGGAACGCTATCAGGCGATGGCGCCGGGCTACGAGCGCGAACAGGCGCTGCTCAAGGCGAAGCGTGACGAGCTCGCGCGGGAGGTCGAGAGCAGCGAGGAGGTCTACGAGAACATCGAAAGGTTCCTGCCGGTCATCTGGAAGTACACGGACATCGAAAAGCTCGACGCGCGCATCCTCAACGAGCTGATCGACAGGATCGTGGTGCATGAAAAGGAGCTGGGGCCGGACGGCCTCAAGCATCAGCGCGTGGACATCCACTATAAGTTCATCGGCTACGTCGACATCGAGGAGGAGTGGAACAAGGACGAGAACGCCCAGCTACTGCGGGAGGTGTTTGAAGATATGACCGCGACGGCGTAAGCGCGCGGTTGCAATTTCCGCCTGTCTGGATTAAACTGAACTTGACGATACATCGGATGGCCTGTCACGGATATTTGAGCAAGGCGCCGACAATGCCTCCGCTGTGGAAAGATAACAATTTGTGCCTTGGTGAAAGATATGCTATGATAGCATGGCAGGTCTGGCAAATTCTTTGAAGGGCGGCAGTATATGGCAAAAAAGAGAACCGAAGTACTGACGGTGCGCTCCGGGGCGGCGGAGTATCTGACCTACGTCGCCGCAACCGGCGAGGATAAATCCAGCATCGAAATGCGCTATGAAAATGAGAATATCTGGCTGACGCAGAAGATGATGGCGGAGCTGTACGGCATTTCGGTTGCGGCAGTCAACCAACATTTGAAAACGATTTTTGACGATAATGAGCTTATGCCCGAGGCAACGATTAAGAAATACTTAATCGTTCAAAACGAGGGCGGGCGTGAAGTCAAACGCGAAGTCAACCATTATAATCTGCAAGCCATCATCGCCGTCGGCTTCAAGGTCAACAACGAGCGCGCGGTGCAGTTCCGCCGCTGGGCGAACGGCATTGTGAAGGATTACACCATCCAGGGCTGGGTGATGGACGACGAGCGGTTGAAAAACGGCGGCACGCTGCTGACGCAGGACTATTTCGAGAAGCAACTCGAAAAGGTACGCGAGATCAGGATGTCCGAGCGCCGCTTTTATCAGAAGATTACCGATCTCTACGCCACGGCACTGGACTACGATCCCTCCGCCAAGGCGACGCAGCGGTTCTTTGCCGCCGTGCAGAACAAGCTCCACTATGCCGTCCACGGCGAAACGGCGGCGGAGGTCATCTACCACCGCGCCGATGCCGAAAAGGAGCACATGGGCCTGACGAGCTGGGACGGCTCGCCCTACGGCAAGATCCACAAGTACGATGTGACGGTCGCCAAGAACTACCTGACCGAGCCGGAGCTTGCGCAGATGGAGCGCATCGTGTCGGCCTACCTCGATATGGCGGAAATGCAGGCGCTGCGCCACATCCCGATGACGATGGAGGATTGGGAGGAACGGCTCAACGGATTCCTCAAGCTTTGGGACAGAGATATTTTGCAGGACGCGGGCAAGGTTTCGGCGGAGCTTGCCAAGCAGCACGCGGAAACGCAGTTTGAGAAGTACCGCATCGTGCAGGATCGGCTGTATGAGAGCGACTTCGACCGCTTCCTGCTCGACGAGGAGAAAGAGGAGAAACACCCATGAACATTACAGTCTATCTCGGTGCGAACGAGGGCAACGATCCCACGCTCAAAACCGCTGTGCGGGAGCTTGGTGCATGGATCGGCGGGAGCGGTCACGCGCTTGTCTACGGCGGCTCGAAGTGCGGGCTGATGGGCGAGCTGGCGGAGAGCGTCCTGCAATCGGGCGGCGAGGTAACAGGCGTGGAGCCGCAGTTCTTTATCGACGAGGGACTTGAGTACGACGCCATCACACGGCTCATCGTCACAAAGGATATGTCCGAGCGCAAAGCGAAGATGATCGAGTTGGGCGACGCGTTCATCGCCTTCCCCGGCGGCACAGGCACGCTGGAGGAGATTGCGGAGGTCATGAGCAAGGTCGCGCTGCGGCATCTGGACGCGCCGTGCATCCTCTACAACCTGAACGGATATTATAACGATCTTCGCGCCCTGCTCCGTCACATGATCGACATGGATTTATCCTCGGAGGAGCGGCAGCGCGGTATTTATTTCGCCGACGATCTCGCGCAGATCAAGGACATATTGAAAGGCTGACGATGGCAAACTACACCTATCTCCTGCGCTGCGCGGACGGCACGCTCTACTGCGGCTGGACGAACGACCTTGACAAGCGCGTCGCGGCGCACAACACGGGTGCGGGCGCGAAGTACACGAAGGCGCGCCGCCCCGTGGAGCTTGCGTACTACGAGACTTTTGCGACCAGGCAGGAGGCAATGCGCCGCGAGGCGGAGATCAAGCATCTCACGCGGCAGGAAAAGCTGGCGCTGATCAAGGAAAGAGGTTTTTCGCGTTGAACGCGGAAAACCACCCAACAAAATATATTACCTTACGGACAACCAGCGGTCGCCGGTTCGAGTCCGGCCACCAGCTCCAAAAAGTACCGATTTCCGAGAGGAAATCGGTACTTTTTATATGTTCTGTTACCCGCCTGTTGACCAATGGCCAACAGGTGGGTTTGCAGTATGCGGGGCAGTATCCATCCAAAGAAGGGGAGTGTATGTTCTCGCTCTCTGTTGACTTTGAACCCATACTAAATTGACTTTAGACCAGTGAGTTAGTATAATCGTAATGTAAAACGGATTGGGGTATGTATTGCTTTTCACGTTTCCATTTGTTATATTTTCGTAGGTTAAAGATAGATTAGCCCAAAAAACTAAGGTTTTCTCAAGGCAACAATCAAGGCCTGCTTTTGTTGCCGGGGAATTCAAGCGAGAATTGCAAAGAGTATTACATAAAAGCAAGAAGAAAGAGGAAGAGATTTGGAAAAGCTTTGTAAGTTTTTAGAAAGGAGATTTGCCCTTTTATTTGCCATTATTATATGCGGATGTACAGTTCTGTATCTTATGCTGGCATTTGGGAAATATGTTTGGGTTGATGAGGCGTATACATTTGCTCTTATTGCCCATAGCTATAAAGAAATCTGGCAAATAACGGCCGCAGATGTGCATCCGCCGCTATACTATTTTGTAACAAAGTTTTTTACATCCCCATTTCAGTATAGCTTGCTATCTGCAAAGATAGTTTCTATAGTGCCATACGTTTTTGTATTGGTGTTTGGAGGAATAGAGTTTAAAAAATATTTTGGTAAAAAAGCTGCTATTTTGTTTATTTGTCTTTTCTTTGCTTTCCCGTTCTCACTTCCGTACGCAATAGAGGTACGCATGTATTCTTTAGCCGCCGCGTTTGTCTTTGCTAATGCGGTATTTGCTTACCGTTGCTATAAGGAAGATGGCATCAAGAACTGGGTCGTATTTGCACTCTGCGGAACAGGGGCGGCATATACGCACTATTTTGCCCTTGTTTCTGTCGGAATAGTATATGTACTACTCTTTGTTGCAATAATTATAACGCGAAAGAAGCAAATCAAGCCATGGATTTTGTCTTCTTTTCTGACTGTGGTTTTATATCTTCCTTGGCTCGGAGAGTTTATCAAGCAATTGGCCTATAAAATCAGCCATGAGTATTGGATTGATGATATAACCTTGCGTACCCTTTTTGAATATTGTCGCTCAGTTTTTGGAGCCGGAGGAATGACAACATTTGCGTTGTTTTCGGCGCTCACATACCTTGTTTCATTTCTCTATATTTTAATCAATAAAAAGTCTGTGCCGATTTGCATCTGTGCGCTCCTTGTTCCTGTCTGCACGATTGGCGTAGGAGTAATTGCATCCATACTTGTGCGTCCTGTTTTTGTTATTCGCTATGTCATTCCTGCAATTCCATTATTGATAACATTTATGGCTCTGGCTATAAATGAAATGCAATCCGAGTTTCTTGTTGCATCTGTGCTGACTGTTGCGCTTATGGGCGGAGTGAGCAATTATGGTACGCAACTATATGGTGAGTACAAAACAAGGGAAAATGAATTGGATGCAGCCTTTGTTTCGACTTATAGATATTGTGACAGCTATATTGCTCTAACAGAAACACCTCATATACCAGGCGTGCTTTGTTATTATGAGCGCGAAACTCCTGTTTATTATGAGAATCACGTCTCGGGTGATAATCCTTATGAGAATCATCGTGCATTGCCGCAGTTTGATGAAGCAGAGAACAAAACCGTTGTCATGCTACTTGACGTGGGCGAAACGCCATCGAAAGAGTACACGCAAACGTATAGCTATGAATACATGGGTGAGGTGCATGAAAATGGGCATCCCTTTGACGTATTCCTTCTAAAATGGAAGAATAATGCGGGAGTACAATGAGATGAAAAAAGTATCGCTGATTATTCCTTGCTTCAATGAGCAGGATGCTCTTCCGATTTTCTACGTTGAAGTTACTAAGACGATGGGTTCGCTCAAATACAATTACGAGCTAATTTTTGTTAATGACGGTTCAAAAGATAGTACACTAGATGTATTAAGGCAGCTTGCAGCAAAAGACAATAGAGTGACTTACTTATCTTTTTCTCGCAATTTTGGGAAAGAGGCAGCCATGTATGCTGGCTTTTGCAACGCAAGTGGAGACTACGTTGCAGTGATGGATGCGGATATGCAAGACCCACCATCTTTATTGCCTGAGATGCTTGAGATACTGGAAAAAGGCAACTATGATAGTGTTGCAACACGGCGAGTCAATAGGGATAGGGAACCGTTTTTACGAAGTTGGTTTGCAAAACAGTTTTATAGAATTATAAACCGTATTTCTGATGCGGATATAGTTGATGGCGCACGCGACTTTCGCTTAATGAGAAGTGAGATGGTATCCGCTATCTGTACAATGGGGGAATATAATCGTTTTTCAAAGGGCATTTTCGGATGGATTGGCTTCAAGACGTACTGGATGCCATACAAAAATATTGAGCGAGTAGCTGGCGAAACAAAGTGGAGCTTTTGGAAGCTGCTCAAATATGCGATTGATGGAATTATTAACTTCTCGCAGGTTCCGCTGAGTATCGCATCGTGGGGCGGGATTTCCATGACGTTGTGCGCGTTCTTTTTCTTGATTGCGATTATTGTGAGGAAGTTAGTGTTTGGTGACCCGGTAGCAGGTTGGGCATCAACAATCTGCGTTATCATCTTTATAGGAGGTATTCAGCTTTTTTGCCTGGGTATTATGGGACAGTATATTGCCAAAATATACTTAGAAAGCAAAAGGCGACCGCATTATATTGTTTCTGAAACGAATCGTGATAACATTGATAAGGTGAGATAGAATCATGTTCGGCCACAGACGCCCGGAAGGGTCCCGCCATCCTCCGGCGTCAAGTGCGCGCTGCTGTTGTGTTATAGCTTGCGGCGCGCGGATTTGCGCTATATAATCAATCCATAGAATCTTTTCTGAACAAATGAACGAGGGAGATCAAGCGATGGACGAGATTAGAATCGGGCGCTACCGCCATTTTAAGGGCAACGAATACGAGGTGCTGCACCTTGCCAAGCACTCTGAAACGCTGGAGCCGATGGTGGTCTATCGCGCACTCTACGGTGAGCACGGCGTTTGGGTGCGCCCCGCGTCGATGTGGAATGAGACTGTGGAGCGGGACGGCAAGACGTACCGCCGCTTCACCTACATCGGGGAACAGGCGTGAGGCGCGCAATATGCTGACGGTCATCACCGGCGAACAGATAAGGAGGCGACATCATGCGTTTGTTCCGAAAGAAAGATCTGCCCGGAATCCCCTATGACCCCGTGAAACAGGAGCCTGCCGTACGCTCGAGCATTTGCACGGGCGAGCTGGTGGTCGGCTTCCTTGACCGTGAGACGGGCAAGTTCCGCGAATATGAGCTGGCGCACAGCCAGAGCGACGTAGACACCTTCTGCGCTCGGGTCGGCATCGAGCCGAAGGACATCAAACGGATTTACTGAGGAAAAAGCGATGTATGAAGCAAACAACACCGTGCATGTCAACGGTGTTTGGCTGCACTATGCCGCAGCCGGTGAGGGAAAGCCTGTTGTGCTGGTTCACGGCAACGGGGAGAGCCATGACCTGTTCGACGTGGAGATCGGGCAGCTGGTCGAAGCGGGCTATCGCGTATACGCACCCGACTCCCGGGGCCATGGGGCCAATGAGCGGCTGAAGGAATATCATTACGCCGATATGGCGGAGGACATGGCACAGTTTATCCGGGTGCTTGGGTTGGAAAAACCGTTCTTCTACGGACACAGCGACGGGGGTATTATCGGCCTGCTGCTGGCGGTCAACCACCCGGAGGCGCTGGGCGCTATGGCGATCAGCGGCGCAAATTTGAGCCCGGAGGGCGTCGATCCGGCGTTCGCGGAGGAGTTCGGCGCACGCAATGAACAGAATCCCGATCCGCTGATCACGCTCATGCTGACAGAGCCGCACATTGATCCGAAGAGTCTGGAAATGATTGACATTCCGGTTCTGGTGACAGTTGGCGAGCATGATCTGATCCTGCCCGAGGAGACGCGGCGCATCGTGGAGCATTTGCCTGACGCGCGGCTGATCGTCGTTGAGGGGGCGGATCACGGCAGCTACATTGCGGGCAGCGAGATCATGGGCAAGCTGCTGATTGATTTCTTTGGCGGGCTGTGAGAAACGCGGGGCGAAGCCCGGATTGAGGCAGAAGAAAAAAGGACTGCGGCGAAAAAGCAGGAGGAGAAACGCGGAAACCATGAAAAAAGTATGGGCCTACCTGGAGGAAAACCTGGAAGAGATTCTGATGGTGATTCTTCTCGCGGCATTCTCGATTGTGATGATGGCACAGGTGATCGCAAGGAACATCGTTGGCGGCGGATTCACCTGGGCCGAGGAGGTCTGCCGTTACCTGTTTGTCTACAGCGGCATGCTCAGCGTGGCCTACTGCATCCGCAAGGGGCTGACGATCCGCGTGGACGCGGTGTACAATTTCTTTCCTCGCCCGATCAAGATTGCCATCGAGCTTTTTGCGAAGAGTTTGACCATCGCTGTCTACGCCTACATCGCATACAAGTCCATCGGCCTGGTTCGGTCCACCACCAGCATCAGCGCGGCGATGCAGCTGCCCATCAAGTACGTCTACCTGTCGATTCCGCTGGGCATGGGACTCGGCACCATCCGCGGAATTCAGGACTTGGTCAGGTACTGCATGTCCGGCTTTGGGAAGGGGGAGAAGCCGTAAATGCTTGGCATTGTAATCGGCGGCTTCCTTGTCATGACGCTCCTCGGCGTTCCGCTGGCCATCACCATGATCGCGGCGACGCTGTGTCCTTCCCTTGTATCCGCGACCTTCCCCGGCAATGCGAATTATGTCATGCGAGCGTTTGTTTCGGGCCTTGATACCATCAGCGTGCTGGCAATTCCTTTGTTTATGCTCTCCGGCACGATCATGGCGCGCGGCGGCATTTCCCGCAAGCTGTTCGACGTCTTTGCCGTGCTTGTCGGCAAGCGCAAGGCGGGGATGCCGTGTGCCGTCGTCGTGACGTGCCTCTTTTACGGCGCGATCTCCGGCTCCGGCCCGGCGACGGTCGCGGCTGTCGGCGGCATGTGCATCCCCGTGCTCGTCGAGCTGGGTTATGACAAGAAGTTCGCCGCTGCAATCGTGGCGACTGCGGGCGGACTCGGCGTGATCATTCCGCCCTCCATCCCATTCATTATGTACGGCGTCACCACCGGCGAATCCGTGGGCGATCTGTTTACCGGCGGAATTCTCCCCGGCCTCGTTATCGCGTTTTGCCTGATGATCTACTGCGTCGTCTACTGCACCAGGCACGGCGAGGACAAGGAGAAGATCGGCGCTGCCGTGCGTGAGCTGCGCGAGCGCGGGATCGGTCATGTGATTCTCGACGGCTTCTGGGCGCTGCTCGCGCCGGTTATCATCCTCGGCGGCATCTACTTCGGCAAGCTGACCCCGACGGAGGCGGCGTGTGTGTCCGTGTTCTACGCCATCATTGTCAGCGTGTTCATCTATAAGACGATGAAGCTCGGTGAGCTGTGGGGGCACCTCAGAGCGGCTGTTCGTGCCTATGCGCCTATTGCGCCGCTTATCGCGTTTGCCATCGCGTTTGGCCGCGTGCTGTCCCTGCTCAAGGCGCCGGCGCTGATCTCCGGCTTGCTCACCACGGCGTTCCGCAGCCCGTACACCTTCCTGATCGCGCTCAATATTGTCCTGCTGATTATGGGGATGTTCATGGATACCGGCTCCGCTATCGCTGTTCTTGGCCCGATCCTGCTGACAACGGCAAAGCAATTCGGCATCGACGGCATCCACTTCGGCATCATTCTTGTCACCAATCTGGCTGTCGGCCTGGTCAGTCCCCCGATGGGCTTGAACCTGTTCGTCGCGGCGCCGCTGGCCGATACCACCGCCGGCGAGCTGGGCAAGAGCGTGCTTGCCCCGATGGGCTTTTTGATCGTCGCGCTGCTGCTCATTACCTTTATGCCGGGCATCTCTCTGCTTCTGCTGGGCCGCGCCTGAGCAAGCGGCAGCGTGGCGTTCCGGCATTGAGTCAAATATCAAAAACTGGAAAAGACACTATGAAAAGAAACAAGCTTTTTGCCATGGCGCTGGTTGTCGCCATGATACCTGTCATGACCGCGTGCCTTCAGAACAACGCGCCTGCCTCCGGCGGCAGTGAGCTCTCCGCCGAGGCACAGCCTGGCACCAGCGCGGCGTCCGCCGTTGTCGGTGCTGACGGCGCACCTGCTATCACCAGTACCGACAAGATCGACATGATCTGGTCGCACAACTCCCCGGAGTCCTCCGCGGGGCATAAGATCGCGCTGAAGTTTAAGAATGAGCTGGAGAGCCGCTCCAACGGCAACATCACCGTCACCATCTATGCCAACGGCGAGCTTGGCTCCGTGCCCGAGAACGACCAGGCGCTCCGTGAGGGCTCCATCCAAATCGGCAGCGGTACCTCCGGCGGCCTGATCGACAAGCGCCTGAGCTACTTTGACGCGCCGAATCTGGTCAGCAGCAATGAACAGGCGCTCGCCATGATCGGCCGTGGTACAGACCTGTTTCAGTACACTGCGCGTATTTACAACGACATGGGGCTGCAGGTGCTGTCTCTGGTTCCCGGCGGTTTTCGCGAGACCAGCTCCAACAAAGAGATCCGCAGCTTCGACGATCTCAAAGGCCTGAAGATCCGCACCCTCGAGAACCCTACCGCCGTTGCTTACTGGCAGTCCTGGGGCTGTAATCCCACGCCGGTCGCGTTCAATGATCTGTACCTCGCGCTCAAGCAGGGCTTTGTCGAGGCGCAGGAGAACGCTTACAACACGATCTTTTCCGCCAAGCTCTATGAGCGGCAGAAGTACATTGTCAACACCCACCACGTCATCATGTGGTCCGGCATCTACATGAACAAAGCGTTCTATGATTCTTTGCCCGATGATTACCGCGCCCTGCTCGACTGGGTCTGCGTCAACGTCATGGACGCCTACGCCTATGAGCGCAACATCGCGGACAACGAAGAGGCGCTCCGGGCAATGAAGGACGCCGGCCTTGAGGTCATCGACCTTACCGAAGAGGATTACGCCAGAATGCGCGAGGCTGCCGCCCCTGCTTATCAGATGATTCGCAATGACGTCGGCGATGAAGCCATGAATATCTTTGAAGCAGCTGCCGCGGCTGCCGGCGGCTGATCCGGGCACAACGGAACCGATGATGGGGGATACTGTTGTTCTCCAAAAGTTTTTCGGAGATCAGAATTCAACAATCTCCATGCCGAATTCGCGGCGCAGTGACGCGCAGCAGCCCTTGTGTACCCAGTGGGTCAGCGGATGATCCACAACGCAGAAGCCGTGGCCGACACGGGGAGCGACTTGCAGTTCGCAGGGGACGCCGCTTTCCATCAGGCGCATGGCGTAGCGGAGGCCGTCATCGCGAAGTGTGTCGTACTCGCCGACAATGATGTAGTGCGGCGGCAGCAGCTCCAGATCGGTGCAGTAGCCGGGAAACGCGTAGTAAGACGGTGCGGCGCCGTTTTGGTCGCCGAGGTAAATCATCTCCACCGAGTCGCGCTTGTCGCCGGCGCTGAGCGCGAACTGCGGGTACTGACGCCTGGAGCAGGTGTTTTCCAGCGACAGCGGCGGGCAGTTGAGTATGACAAGCGAGAGGTCAGGCCCCGTGTGATCGCGGACGTAGAGAGCAAGCCCCGCGCAGAGATTTGCGCCGGCGCTGGTGCCGTGGAGTGCGATGCGCTTGGCATCGCCGCCGATTTCGCCGGCGTGCTCTGCCACCCACATGAGCGCCGCGTAGCAGTCCATCAGCGGAGCGGGGAAATGCACCTCGGCGTTGGAAAGACGATAGTCAACGCTGACGACGATCGCGGGCGTGCCGACGGCAAGCGCAATGCAGCGGGAGTTGTCGATATCAAGGCTGCCGCCGACCCAGCCGCCGCCATGCACGTCCATCACAATGGGGGCCGCTTTGGGAAGTCCCGCGGGGGTATAGATACGCAGCTTCATATCCTGCCCGTCGCCGCCGGCAATGATGATGTCCTCCATGCGCATGCCCTCGGGTCTGGTGTAGCCGCTGATGTATTTGCGCTGCGCCTCGCGCGCCGCGGCCTTTTCCTCTTCGGTGCCCTCTGCAAGGATCCGGTAAAGGTTTAGGTTGTACTCGTAGCCGGGATAGGCCTTCAATTCCATGTCGCTGCCTCCTGGAATGGGGTAAAATAAAAAACACCTGACAGAATGACTCGGGATGATCGTTAGTATAATAAAAAAATTGCCATTTGAAAAGAGCAAGCGCCAAATGCTTTTTGGCCTGCGCCGTGGCGCGGGTCGCGGCGCTGCATCAAGAGGAGGAGAACCGTACGGCGATGCTGAAGTTCATCAAAAAAGAGCCGGTGCTTGTGATTGCGGCGACTTTGGCTGCGGTGAGCTGCCTGCTGGTGCCGCCGGACGCCGCGTACCTCGGCTATATTGATTTTCGCACGCTTGCGCTGCTCTATGCGCTGATGCTGGTGGTGGCGGGCCTGCGAAACGCGGGAGCCTTTGCTTACCTTGCCCATGTGGTCTGCCGCCGCGCCAGAACCGCGCGGGGTATGGGCGCGCTGCTGGTGGCGGTGACGTTTTTCACATCCATGCTCATCACCAACGATGTGGCGTTGCTGACTTTTGTGCCCTTTGCGGTGGTGCTGCTGGGCATGACAGGGCGGCAGCACGATCTCATTCTGATCGTCGCGCTGCAAACAGTGGCCGCAAACCTCGGCAGCATGCTGACGCCGGTGGGCAATCCGCAAAACCTGTATCTGTATTCCTATTACAACCTCAGCGCGGCGGACTTCTTCCGCATCACGGCGCCGATCTGGGTGCTGTCACTGGCGCTGACGCTGCTGCTGTGCCTGCTGCTGCCGCGCACGGCGCTCCACGCGGAGCTGGGTGAGCGACCGGCTATGGTTCGGCGAAAGCTGACGCTGTATCTTGCACTGTTTGCCGTCTGCCTGCTCTCGGTGTTCCGGGTGCTGCCGTGGCAGGTGATGCTCCTGATCGTGGTATTGGCGCTGGCAATACTCGACCGGAAGATGCTGCTGGCGGCGGACTTCATGCTGCTGCTTACGTTTGTGGCGTTCTTCGTGTTTGCGGGGAACCTTGCGCGGCTGGAGGCCGTGGATCGGCTGCTGCGGCAGCTGCTGGATGGCCGGGAGTACCTGACCGCGGTGCTGGCCAGTCAGGTCATCAGCAACGTGCCCGCGGCGCTGCTGCTCTCCGGGTTTACCGACAACGCTCGCGCGTTGCTGCTGGGCGTGGACATCGGCGGCCTTGGCACGCCCATCGCGAGCCTTGCGAGCCTTATCAGTCTCAAGATTTACTCGGCCAGGCGCGAAGCGCAGGTGGGCCGATACCTGCTGGTATTTTCGACGCTGAACCTTCTGCTGCTGGCTGCGCTGTCCGCAGTGCGGCTAATCCTGTAAAAACGACGTCGCCCGACGGGCGACGTCGTTTCTGTTTCAGTCTTGCCAGCAGCTTTCGCAGCGCGTACAGTCCAGCGCGACGGCTTCCTGAATCGTGGTCTCCCGCGGCGTGCCGGATTCGATCTGCGGACAGTCGCTGCGGCTGTGGTAGCGACCGCCCCGGCGGGAGATCCAGACCATGACCGTCCAGTCCTGACCGTTGGAGATCGGCGCGGGCGCTGTCTCGGCTGCGGCAGGAGCTTCCGGCTCGACGGGCGCCTCCAATTCCGGCGCGGGTGCGGGCGTCGGCTCTGGGGCGGGTGCGGTGGGCGCCTTCTGCTGCGGTGCCGGCGGCTGATAAGTTACCGGCGGGGGAGCGACAAAGGGATCGCCGTACTCGTTGACAAAGGTGCCGTCCCGCAAACCAAACCACATGGAGCTGGTTGTGTCGGCCTGCGCGGAGGGACGGGTCGAGGAACGCCGGATGGGTGTCTGCCCGTCGCCGCGGATCGCGGCTTGAATGGCGAGCACCATGCACATGAAGCTCAGTCCGAGAAACGCGTATGCGACGATGCTCAGCAGAACGTCCTTTACGGTGAGCGGAGCTCTTGGCAGCGGCACGCGCTTGGGCCGACGCGATTTTTTCTCTTTTTTGTCTTTTTTCTCTTTGGGGGCTTTTGCCATGATGGGGTCTCCTCACATTGGGATGATACCATCATATTCGCATTGGAGAAATTTTGCAAGGCGGCAGGGAGAAAATGCCGCGAAATTTGGCTTGACAGGTAAGAAATATCCCGTACAATCTATAGGAGACAGAAAACACGGAGGAACTGCCAATGGATATTTACGAACAGATTGATCTGCAGGACTGCCCTTACTGCGGCGGCGCGGCCTTGCTGGAGGAAGAGCGCGGCTGGAGCTGGTACGTCATGTGCATGGATTGCGGCTCGCAGACCGGCTCCTTTGACTATAAGACCCCGGAGGAGCGCCTGGAGGCCGCGCAGCGAGCGGCATACACCTGGAACATCGGCAAGGTGCTGCGCAGCGAGCTTGGAGAGTGAGCAAACGCGATGCTGAACATTCAACTGGATGTGGCGCGGGTGGACTATCGCCGCTGCGTGGAGGTGCTGCTGCCGCAGTTAGTGGAGCATTGCGCCGCAAAGACCGCGCCGAATGAGACGGATCGCTTTCTCACCGGCCTCGGCGCTGAGGCGGTACCGGCGGCCTGTGCGCTGTTGGATGAGATGGACACGGACGACCGAGACAGCATGGTGGTCTGGCTGGTATCTGTTCACGAGGAGCGGATGCGCAACTCCGCCAACCGCCGCCTCGCGGAGCTGTTCGGCGCGGGCGTTGTGCGTGTCGGCCATTTTGCCGCCATAGATCGCCCGCTCAGCCGACTGGCGCTGCTGGCAGAGCAGGTGGACATCGACTATGCCGCGCTGCTGCGCAGCCCTGTGGTCAGCGACGGCATTGAGCGCATTGGAAGCGAGTATGGTATCCTGAAGAGCGCCGCGAAGCTGGCGGTACAGATGGGGACGCACCTATCCGGCGAGAGCCTTGAAAAGCAGGGGCTTCTGCTATTGAATTCACCAAAGATCAAGCGGCGGCTGATGGAGGCGCTGCAGGATGCCGTGCGTCAGGCGGGACTGGATGTGGAACTGGAGAGCGTGACGGCGGAACGCGCCACCGCGATCCTGCTGCCGCAGAGCACGACCGGACCGATCCCGGGCGCCTTTGAGGAGCGGATGATGCGCAAGCTCGCGGACAAAGCGGCGGCGCTGCGGAATGGAGCGTGAGCCGGCATGAGCGATATCCATGAGATCACCGATTTTGCCGCACCGGAGCTGGACGTTTACGCGCGGCTTTCAGAGCGGGAGCTGCTGCACTATGATGAACCGCTTTCCGGGTTCTTCATCGCGGAGAGTCCAAAGGTCATCGAGCGGGCGTTGGACGCGGGCTATGAGCCGCTGTCGCTGCTGCTGGAGCCGAAGCACATTGCGGGCGAGGCGCGAGAGATCGTCGCGCGCTGCGACGTGCCGGTCTACACCGCGCCACTGGAGGTTTTGACACAGTTGGTGGGCTTTCAGCTGACCCGCGGTGTGCTTTGCGCTATGCGACGGAAAGAAGAACCGACGGTTGAGGCGGTGTGCCAAAACGCGCGTCGCGTTGCGGTACTGGAAGATGTGATGAACCCCACCAACGTAGGCGCGATTTTTCGCAGTGCGGCAGCGCTGGGGATGGACGCGGTGCTGCTGACGCGCCGCTGTGCCGATCCGCTCTATCGCCGCGCGGTGCGAGTAAGTATGGGAAATGTGTTTCTGATCCCGTGGACGCATTTGGACGCGGACTGGAGCGCACGGCTGCATGCGTTGGGCTTTCGGACTGCCGCGATGGCGCTGACGGATGAATCTGTATCCATCGATGATGCGGCGGTGGCGGAGGAGCCGAGGCTCGCTGTTGTCCTCGGCACGGAGGGAGACGGACTCGCGCCGCGCACCATCGCGGATTGTGATTACACCGTGCGGATTCCGATGTCGCGCGGAGTAGATTCGCTGAATGTCGCCGCGGCCAGTGCTGTGGCGTTCTGGGAATTGGGCAAAAAATAAGAGCTGCCGGATGGCAGCTCTTATTTTTTCTTATAGTAGAGGCAGCGCATGGAGTTGAGCACCGCCAGCACCGTGACGCCCACATCGCCGAACACGGCAAGCCACATGGTGGCGTAGCCCAACGCGCCGAGAATCAGCACGGCGAACTTGACCGCCAGCGCAAACGCGACGTTTTCGCGCACAATGCGGGTGGTTTTGCGGGCGATGCCGATGGTGGCCGCAATCTTGCTGAGTCCATCGTCCATCAGCACGATGTCCGCCGCTTCAATGGCGGCGTCGGAGCCCAGGCCTCCCATGGCGATGCCCACGTCGGCACGCATCAGCGACGGCGCGTCGTTGATGCCGTCGCCTACATAGGCAACCTTGCCGCGGCGGCCGGGACGGCTTAAGATTTCTTCGAGCTTTGCAACCTTGCCGGCGGGCATCAGCTCGCCATAGGCCTTGTCGATGCCCAGCAGCGCCGCCGTTCCTTCCACAAGAACCGTAAGGTCGCCGGAGAGCATGATCGTCTCCCTGACGCCGGCCTTTTTGATCCTCTTCATGGCCTCGGCTGCGCCCTCCCGGATCGTGTCGGAGGCAACAAAGCAGCCTAAGTATTCGCTGTCGTAAGCAACGTGTACCACCGTACCCAGCTCCGCGCGCGGCTCACATTCAATGCCATACTGGGCGAGCAGCTTGGCGTTGCCCGCGATCAGTTCCTTGCCGTTCCAGTAGCCGTGGGTGCCGAGCCCCGGCAGTTCCTTGACATCGCTTAACCGGGAGGTGTTGATCGGCTCGGTGTATACCGCACGCAGAGAAACAGCCACCGGGTGATTGGAAAACGCTTCCGCCGTCACAGCGGCCATGATCAGCTCGTCTGTGCGATGCCCTTCGGCGGGGATGAACTGCGAGACCTTGAAATTGCCCATGGTCAGCGTGCCGGTCTTGTCGAGCACCAGCGTGTCGCAGCCCGCGAGGGCTTCAAGATAATTACCACCCTTGACCAGCACGCCGATGCGCGACGCGGCGCCGATGCCGCCGAAGAAGCCCAGCGGCACCGAGATCACCAACGCGCAGGGGCAGGAGACGATCAGGAAGACGCAGGCGCGGCGCACCCATTCCGCCAGCGGTTCTCGGAAGAAAAGCGGCGGGAGAATCGCGAGCAGCAGCGCACTGATCGTCACCACCGGGGTGTAGATCCGCGCGAAGCGGGTGATGAACTGCTCCAGCCGCGCCTTTTTCTCGCTGGCGTTTTCCACCAGCTCCAGAATCTTGGTGACAGTGGAATCCGCATAGGCTCTGGTGGTGCGCACCCGGAGGGAGCCTTCGCCGTTGATGGTGCCACTGAAAACCTCATCGCCCACCGTGACGCGCCGCGGCACGGATTCGCCGGTCAGCGCGGAGGTGTCCACATAGCTCTCGCCTGTCAGCACCACGCCGTCGAGCGGTACGCGCTCACCTGCCTTGACCACGATGACGCTGCCGACGCGAACGCTTTCGGGATCGACTGTGCGGAGGTGCCCTGTTACGGTTTCATAATTCGCGTATTCCGGCGTAATGCGCATCAGCTCAGCAACCGAGGCGCGCGCTTTTCCCACGGCGACGCCCTGAAACAGCTCGCCGATTTGATAGAACAGCATGACCGCCGTGGCTTCGGCATACTCGCCGATGAAAAATGCCGCGATGGTGGCCACTGCCATGAGAAAACACTCATCGAAGGCCTGCCCGTGCCGCACGTTCGTCCATGCCTTGCGCAGCACGTCCCAGCCGATCATCCAATACGGCAGGATGTACAGCGGCAGCCGTGCGATTGTCGGCAGCCAATCCGGCAGCAGCATGCGGTCAAAGGCCAGCACTGCGGCGTAGAAGACCAGCACAATCAGGATGCGCGTGCGCATCTTTTTCTGCTTTGCAGTCATGGCGGTTTTATGCGGTGATGACGGTGTCCGGCTCGATCTGCTGCGCCTTTTTGACCACGGCGTCGAACACCTCGTCAAACTTCTCATCGGCGGCGACGAGGGTCAGCTTCTGGGTCATGAAGTTGACGGACACTTCGTCCACGCCGTCGAGCTTGCTCAGCGCGTCTTGCAGCTTCTGCGCACAGCTGGCGCAGTCGACCTCACACTTGAATTTCTTCTTCATGGTTTCGTCCTCCTCATTCCCGAATATGCTCAAATCCCATGTTCAAAATGGCGCGAACATGGTCGTCGGAAAGCGAATAGTACACGACCTGCCCATCCCGCCGCGGTTTGACGAGGTTCGCCAGCCGCAGCGTCTTGAGCTGATGCGATACTGCCGACTTCGTGACGCCCAGCAGCGCCGCGAGATCGCAGACGCACAGTTCATGTACCTCCAGCGCGTGCAGCAGCCGTGCGCGCGTCGGATCGCCGAAGAGCTTCAGCAGATTGGCGAGGCTCGTGTACTCCTCTGCACTGCTCAGCTTTTCGCGCACCTCCGCCACCACGTCCTGGTGAATCACCTCGCGCTCACAGCAAAACGTTTGCTCCATGCTCACACCTCCTTTTTGAACAGTTGAGCAATCATTCAACTATCTGAATTATATGCCGCCTCTTGTTGTTTGTCAACTGCAAAATTGCGGCGGCTGTCCACACCGGATAGCCGCCGCAAGATGCCAACAGATCGTATTCTGATCGCGGGAGATCACTTTTTGAAATTGTCCGCGCACTCCTGAAGACGCTGGATGATGTCGATGCTCTGGGGGCAGGCACGCTCGCACTGACCGCAGGCGATGCAGGCGTCGGCGACGTTGCCCTCCTTGGCAAGTTCCGCATAGTCATTGGCGCCGCGTTCCAGCTGACCCCAGACCAACTGGCGGTTGCGGGCGGCAAAGATGTCGGGGATGGGGATGCCCTGCGGGCAGCCCTCGGTGCAGTAGTGGCAGGCGGTGCAGGGGATGTGGGCAATTTTGCCGATGGCCTCCTGTGCCTTTCGGATGACCGCCAGCTCGTCTTCATTAAGCGGCTTGAAGTCGCGCATATAGGAGAGGTTGTCCTCCATCTGCTCCACATTGGACATGCCGGAGAGCACTGTGAGGATGCCGTCCAGCGACGCCGCGTAGCGGATTGCCCAGGACGCGAAGGACGCGTCGGGGTTGGCGTCTTTTAAAATCTTCTGCACCTCGGCGGGAGGCTTTGCCAGCGCTCCGCCCTTGACCGGCTCCATGACGACGATGGATTTGCCGTGCTTGCGCGCGATCTCGTGGCAGCGGCGGGAGGCGACCTTGGGGTCCTCCCAGTCAGCGTAGTTGAGCTGGAGCTGTACGAATTCCGCGTCGGGGTTCTTCGTCAGCAGCTCGTCCAGCAGCTCCGGCGTACCGTGGAAGGAGAAACCCCAGTGGCGGATGAGCCCTGCCTTTTTCTGCTCGCGGACGTAATCCCAGATGCCGTAATCCTCGTACTTTTTATAGTTGTTGTTTTGCAGCGCGTGGAGAAGATAATAATCGAAATACTCCACACCCGCACGCTTGAGGCTGGTGTAGAGCTGTTCCTTGGCCCCCTTCTCGCTGAACGCGCCGAGCCAGGCGTTGAGCTTGCTTGCAAGCGTGAAGCTGTCGCGGGGATGGCGCTCAACCAACGCTTTGCGCGTTGCCTCCTCGGAGCCGACATAGACGTAGGCAGTGTCGAAGTATGTGAGCCCCGCGTCGAGGAAGCGATCGACCATCTGCTTGGTCTGCTCGACGTCGATCTTCAGCAGCTTTTTGGGCAGGCGCATCATGCCGAAGCCCAGCTTCGGGGTGTTTTCACCGAAATACCGTTCCATTGTGGATCCTCCCAAAGAATCAAGATGGAATCAGTATAGCGCGAAAACGCGTTGCGCGCAATCAGTTTTTATGTGTTTTCCCGGCTGATGGGGTGACGGATCAGCAGCTCGCGCATGGCTCTTGCGTCAAAAGGAATCAGCGGGTAGAGGTAGCCCTTGCCTGCGATGGGCTTGTTGGTCACCAGCAGCACGAGAATCGCCGCAACGCCAAGCACCAGCCCGACCCAGCCCAGTGCGCCGACCAGAAGAAGCAGCATGAGCCGCAGCAGCTTGAACGCGTAGCCCAGCTCATAGCTGGGCTGGGCAAAGTTGGCGATGGCGACAAACGCCATATACGCCAGCACCTCCGGCACCAGCCAGTGCGCTTGCACGGCGAAATCGCCCAACACCAGCGCCCCAATCATAGAGAAAGAGTTGGAGAAAACCGGCGGCGTGTTGAGGGAGGTCAGCTTGATGAGGTCGACAATGAACTCTGCAAACAGCAACTGCAGCAGCAGCGGCACCTCGTAGTCCTCTACAATGGCGAGGAAGTGCAAAAAACCCTGCGTTGCCCCGCTCCTGACCAGCGCGTACCACACCGGCGTGATGAACAGTGTCAGCAGAAACACGACATAGCGCAGGATGCGCAGATATGAGCCGATGAGCGGCGGAAAGTAGAAGTCGTTGGCCTCCTGCACGAAATCAAAGAAATTGGTGGGCAGGATCATGGCGGCGGGAGAGTTGTCCGTCAGCAGGATGATGCTGCCCTCCATGATGCAGGCGGTGGCGACGTCCGGCCGCTCAGTATAGCGCACATTCGGGAACGGATTCCACCACTGGGGCTTCATCAGCGCCTCGGCAATGCTCTCCTGGCTCATAGACACGGAACGGATGTCGATGGCGTCCAGCTTGCGGCGGATCTCCTCAAGCAGGTCACGATCCACCTTGTGCTCCAGATAACACAGCGCCACGTCCGCGCGGGATTTTTCGCTGATCTGGTGGCCCTCCAGCGTCAGGTGCGGGTCGCGGATGCGGCGGCGCAACAGCGCCGTGTTCACCAGCAGCGTTTCGATGAATCCGTCATGGGCGCCGCGCAGCACCTTGCCGGAGGCGGGCTCGTCGACGCTGCGGGCGGGATACTGCTTGACATCGACGAGTACGCACTCTGAGAATCCGTCGGCGAGCAGCGCCGTCTTGCCTTGCAGCACAGCGATGACGGCGGTCTCAGGATCCGGCTCCGTCTCCGCCTGGGCGAAAGTGATATAGCGGTCGATGAACGCCTGCGCGTCCTGCGCCTCAATGGTGGTGTCGAGCGAGAGCAGATGATCCAGCATCCGCTCGATTACGGCGCTGTCGCCGTAGCCGTCAATGTGATAGAGGCGGCAGCGCCGCCGCCCGGCGTAGAAGTCCCGGGCAACGACATCGAAGCTGCGCCCGACGCCCAGCAGCGCGTCCAACCACTGTGCGTCGTGGTCAAAATCCATGGTGAAGCGCATAGAAAACCTCCGGCATACCAGTTTTTCCTAGTATGACCGGAGGCTGGATCGTCTATTCCCAAAAAATGAGCTTTACGCTGCCGCCGCGCAGATGACCGGCGGCAAATTCATCCCATGTGGCGGTGAAATCCTCCTGCCCGTCGCTGACGTTGAAAAAGCGGAAATGATCGCCTTCTGCGCGGAAGTAGGGGATGAAGTGCGGCACCGTTTCCTCGTGGTAGCGAAGTACGCCCATGCGGCTTTTCTCTGCGGCGGCGAGAGCGGCATCCCTGCCGTGGACTTCGCGCCAGCCGGGTAGGTATCTGTCAAAATAGGCGCGCATGACGCGCATGGTCGTCGGCCCTGGGACATTCCGCGGGTGCATGGCGCTCATCTCCTCCAGCACGTCTGAAAAGCGGACGTCCTGCCCCGCATGATACCGCAGGTCAAACGCCGCGACAGGTCCACAGCCGTTGCCGCTGGCGGGCGACGCGCGGTAGATGCGGTGGTAAAAGTGATCCTGATCTTTGATATAGCCGTCCACCGTCCAACCGCCATCTTCCTTCAAAGACGCGGTTTTTTCCTGTATCGCGCGGTGATATTCCTCCAGCATGCGCGCACGGCGCACGCGCAGAGCTGCGCAGGTCAGGGCGGCCGCGCAGACGGCGGAGATCAGCAGGGGAGCTTTGCGTTTGCTGTGCATGGTTCAGACTTCCTTGTTGAAATAGTAAAACGTTTCGTCCTCGCCAGAGCGCCGCATGCAAGAGGAGAGCATTCGGATTGAGCCCTCGTTTTGCTTGAAGCACTTGGCGACGACGTGGGCGAGCTGCAATTCGTACAGACCCCAGTTGGCGACAGCGGCAAACGCCTCCGTCCCATACCCATTGTATGCGTATTCCGGCGCGATGCGGCAGCCCAGCTCCGCGCCGCCGCGACCGTCGAAGCGGTAGAGGATCACCTCGCCGATGCACTTGCCGCCCAGCCGAATGGCAAAGTTGACGGCGGTGTGTTTGGCAAAGTCCGCCCGCGCGACGCTCAAAAAGTAGTCCTCCAACGGCTCGCCTTTCCAGCCATCGCGGTAGTCATAGCCCCAATACTTGTTGCGCGCATCGTCGAGACAGAGGACGTTGTAGGCAGCCTTGTCCGCCTCGGTGAACGCCGAGAGCGTCAGCCGCTCGGTGGTGATCGTCGGGATCTCAGCGAGCTCGTAAAGCTCGTTTTCCACGTCGAAGCAATACTTTTCCGCCAGCTCCGAGGGCAGATATTGCAGCTTGGAGGTGCGCAGACCCTTGTCGTCGGCGTCGTCCTCGCGATTGAGCCAACGCACGCCGTCCACGGCGTAATAGCGCGCAAACTCCTGCACCGTCGTCGGGTACACCCCCTCGTAGCCGTAAAGCGCCTTTTCGATGTGGATGTGCAGCGTGTCGCCGCAGCGCTCCGCCATCGCAATGGACAGCAGCTTGCCATCCAACTCCATGCCGCCGGCGAGAAGGTAGGGTCGGTTCACCAGCTTGAGCATCTGCTTGGAAAGCCGCAGGTCACGCCTGGCTTTCATGGAATCCTTGGTGAACACCTCGTCGTAGTCGATCCAGAACTGCTCAACGAGCGCGCCGTCATCCTTTCCCAGCGGGCGAAACACCGCGTCGGGATAGAGCTTGCGGAACTTGTTGACGTGGTTGCGCTGCCCGGAGTAGTGCCGCCCGGGAAAGTCCCGCATAGACTCTGCCGTGTAGAGATAATCTCGCCACGAACGGATGTTGGTGAGGCGAAAGCGCGGATAGCGCGCCAGCAGGTGCGGCGCCTCGCTGGCCGGCACCACGGAGATCTCCAGCGGGATCTCTTTGTCCATGCACAGCGCTTCGATCTCGGAGAGCGCCGCGTCCACGTCCCCCTCGGGGCCGGGTACGGGATAGTCGAAGCAGAGCTTGCCGTCGATGCAGTTGCAGATGACAAGGCACCCCGCCGTCTCCGCCCAGCCGGAGTGCAGGTGCTCACGCCACATCAGCTTGACCAGTGCGGAATATTCGCACAAGCGATAGGTGCAGTGTTCGTAATACTTACGCAGGCGCGAGAGATCGCGCTGCGTAACCGGCTTAAAGGTTAACATAATGCGAAAAACCTCTTTTCATTCGGACAATTCCCGCACGATGCGCTGTGTGCAGGCGATGAAGCGCTTGAGGATCTCCGGCGCATCGTCCAGCGAGCGCACCGCAAGGCCCAGTTCGCGGGAGGCGGAAGGCTCCGCCGGCAGCGTCAGCACATGATCGGTGCGGCCCTTGAGCGTCAGCTCCGTCATCATGCTGATGCCAAGGCCGTGCTCCACCATGCTCACCACCGTCGCGTCGTCCACCACGGTGGGCTGAATGTTAGCGTGGACGCCCTCACGGTCGAAGATGCGCAGAATGTCCTTGTCGAAGCCTTGGGCGGGCATCAGGAATTCTTTGCCGTCAAACTCCCGCAGCGGGAAAGCAGAGCGACCGCCGATGGGGTAGTTCTTCGGCAGCACAGCGTACATCACGTCGTCCTTGAGGTGGACCCAGTCATATGGCCCCGGCTCCTGCCGGCTGACGAAGATCACGTCCATCTTGCCCTGCGAGAGCAGCTTATACGGCGCGTCCACATGATCCGCCATGCGGATATCCACGTCCACGGTGGGGTTCTCGGCGCGAAAGGCCTGAATGATGGCGGGCAGCCAGTGCATCGCAAGGCTCGCGTAGGCGGCAACGTGGATCGTTTCGCTGCGGGAGGCGGAGAGTTGCGCCACCGTGTCATCCAGCTCCGCGCCCGCACGCAGGAATTCCCGCATCAATGGGGCCAGCTTCTTACCCTCCTCGGTGAGGCGGACGCCGTGGCGGCCGCGGTCGAGCACCGGGAAACCGATTTCCCGCTCCAACGAATTCATCATGTGGGTCAGCCCGGACTGTGTGTAGCCCAGCACCTCTGCCGCCTTGGTGAAGCTTCCGAGGTCAGCGGCCATCAGCAGGGCTTCAAGTTTTTTGCGCTCCATGGATAATTCCTCTTCTATGAGTAAACGTCATGTATGAATGGGAATGTGCGTACTATAGTCTGATTTTCAGACAAAGTCAAGAGGAAGCTCAACAAAAAAGCGCCGCTCGATGGAGCGACGCTTTGGATAACGGCTTCACAGCACAGCGCAAAACGAATCGTAGATCAGCCCCTGTCCCACGCGGGAGGGGTGGATGCCGTCGGCGCAGAGCAGCGTGGCGGGGGAGCGGCTGTCCTGCAAAAACGGACGGCGCAGGTCGATGAGCGGAGTATCCTCTTCGCGGGCAAGCTGCTCCACCATCTGGGAGTAGTTCTCTTGCCAGCGATAGATGCGCTGTACGTCACCCAGCCAACGGACAATGTTCTCGCGAGACAGCCCGTCCCGGCACAGAAAACCGAGGTACAGCTCCGCGTTGATCGGCGGGAGGGTGGAGAGTACGGGCTTGCGCCCGCTGCCGCGCAGCAGGCGGATCGCCCTGCGGTAGCAGTCCAGAAAGGCCGCGGGGGGCGTCTTGCACTGGTGCTCCGCCTCCGGCGCGCCGGCGATGGCCGCCCAGTCATAGTCGCAGTCGTTACCGCCGAATTCCAGCAGTGCGTACGCGCCGTTGCCGTCGGTTTCGGCGTCTTTTTCGATGCGCGCCATCGCCTTAGGCAGCGTGCTGCCAAAGCGGCAGCGATTGGTGACGTGCAGCCCGAAGCGGTCGGCCAGCTTTTGCTCCCACTCGTGGGAGACCGTATATTTTCCGTTTTCAAACAAAACGCCCTTCAGGATGGAATCTCCGTAGACCGTGACTTGCATAAAAACACCTTCTTTAGATAATCTAGTATCCGAAACTATATTATAGCGTTTATGAATCATTGTCAAGCGGTAGACAAAAATATATCTTGTTTTTTTGCAAGAGGTTTGCTATGGTATAGAAAAGGAAAGGAGCGGGGTCGGATGGAGGAAGTGAAGCAGGCGAATTTGGCGAAGACACAGATTACCGTTCTGCCGCGTTGGGAGGAACTGCCGGATCTGGAGCTCTATATGGATCAGGTGCTTTCGCTGATCGAGCGGTATCTTGGCAACTGTCCGGGTTTTGACCGCAAAGGGCTGACCGCCTCCATGGTCAACAACTATGTCAAGCTGGGCGTCATGCCGCCGCCGGTTAAAAAACGCTATACCCGCGTGCATCTGGCGCATCTTGTGATGATCTGCCTGCTCAAGAGCAGCCTGCCGATCGAGGTCATCAAGAAGCTGCTGCTTCGTTCCGTTAAGCAGCAGGGAGAGAGCGCGATGTACGACGAATTCTGTGAGAGGTTTGAAGCCTCAGCGCAACAATCCGCCGACGCGGAGCGCGGAGCGGGACTCGCGGATATTTATGCCGCGGCACTGCGGGCGCAGACGGAACAGGCGGTGGCGCTGCGGCTGTGCGAGAGCCTGCTGGATGAGGAGAGCAGCGCAAAATAGGGGAAGGACGCGTCAACGACGCGCCCTTCTTTTTTTGTATAGAACCGTGAGCCGTTCCAACGCCAGATCGTACATCAAAAATACCAGCGCCGCCAGCAAACCCGCCAGCGCCAGCTCGTGGGTCGATCGACGCACGGCGCCACCCCCTTTTCTCCCGTGGAATGGGAATATTATAGCAGGCGTTCGGGAAAATGAAAAGTTTTTTGATGATCCTCTTGACAGAACACCAAAACAGTGTTATTGTACTAATCACTTAATACAACAACACAAAGGAGGGGCGTATGGAGTGGCAGTTTCGCGCGGATGCGCCAATCTATACCCAGCTGTGCGAGCAACTGACGCTGGCGATCGTGTCCGGCGTGTTCGGCCCCGGTGAGCGATTGCCCGCGGTGCGCGAGTTGGCGGTGGACGCCGGCGTGAACCCGAACACGATGCAGCGCGCGCTGAGCGAGCTGGAGCGCAACGGCCTGGTCTACACCCAGCGCACAGCCGGACGCTTTGTTACCGAGGACTTTGCGCGCATCGAGCGGGAGCAGCAAAGGCTGGCGGAGACACGGGCGAGGGAGTTCCTTGATGCGATGGAAAAGCTGGGCTATGACCACGCGGGAACGGTGGATTTATTGGAGCAAATGAGGGGAGAGCAGATGCTATGAGCAGCATTTTGGAATGTAAGGCGCTGCACAAGCGCTATGGGACAAAAGAGGCACTGCGCGGCATAGATCTGGCGCTGGAGCCGGGGCGGATCATCGGGCTGCTGGGGCCGAACGGCAGCGGCAAGACGACGCTCATCAAGCTGGCCTGCGGGCTGCTGACGCCGACCGGCGGCGAAATCCTGATTGACGGGAAAAAACCGTCCAAAGAGACCAAGGCAATCGTCTCTTATCTGCCGGAGCGCATGGCGCTGCCGACGTGGATGACCGCAAAGCAGGCCATAGACTATTATCAGGATTTCTATGCTGACTTCCGCCGTTACGCGGCGGAGGACATGCTGGAGAAGCTGGGGCTGGAGGAAACGCAGACCATCCGCTCCATGTCCAAGGGAATGCGGGAAAAATTGCAGCTCATTCTGGTGATGAGCCGCGGCGCGAAGCTGTACCTGCTCGATGAGCCCATCGGCGGTGTGGACCCCGCGACGCGGGACTATATCCTCAAGACCATCATCGGCAACTACAGCGAGGATGCGACGGTGCTGATTTCCACACACCTCATCTCCGACGTGGAGCCGGTGCTCGACGAGGTGGTGTTTCTGAAAGAGGGCAGCATCATGCTGCACCGCAGCGTGGACGACATCCGCGAGAGCGAGGGCAAGAGCGTGGACGAGCTGTTCCGCCAGGTCTTTGCGTATTGAGAGGAGGCAACCGATATGTTCGGGAAACTGATCAAGCATGAATTTCGCGCCACCGCGCGCATCGCTCTGCCGCTGTGCGGCATGATGCTGGCGCTGGCGATACTGGCGGGCATGGTGCTGCGCTTCTGGGGCGATCTGCCAAGCGGAGGATTCAGCACAGCCGGCAACGCGATCATTATTCTCTACGGCATGAGCCTGTTTGCCGTCTCCGTCGGCATCTTCATTATTTTGATGCAGCGCTACAAGCAGAACTTCTTTGGCGACGAGGGGTATCTGACGCGCACGCTGCCGGTGAGCGAGCACGCACTGCTGCTCTCCAAGCTGCTGACCGCCCTCGTCTGGCTGATCGTCGCAGGGGCGCTGATGGTACTGTCCGTGTTCATCGCGGGCGGCCTGACGGGGGAGCTTTCGTGGCGCGCGCTGCGTGAGTTTATGGACGCGCTGCGTTACCATCTTCCGCGCGTCAGCGCGGGCGTGTGGGCGCACACGATCCTCGGTATGCTCGGCGGGGCTGTGTTTATCATGCTGCTGTTCTACGCCATCGCTACGATCTCACAGAATTTCCGCAAGCACAAGTTTCTGTACTACGTCATGATCCTTGTCATTGCCGTGATGCTGCTCCGGCTGCTGAGCCTTATCAACGGCGCAGTCAGCGGTATGTTTCAGGATATGATGTTCCGCGACGCCAATAACAGCGTCGGCATCATCGGCGGCGCAGACGGCCCGACGGCAATCTACGTCACCTCCGGCGCGTCGTTTGGGCTGATTGAGCTGTATCTCTCCAACGTGGTGCTGTATTTTCTGACGTGGGCGTTTCTCAAATACCGTCCCAATCTTGAATAATGCGTGGGAGCCGCTTTCTGGCGGCTCTTGCGTTCTTTGAACGCATAGGCTATACTGTCTTTACACAACCTAAACAAACCGTCCTCAAAAGGAGTACGCTATGGAATTCAAATTTGATCCTGCGGCAGGGGGCTTTCAGGTCAACCCGAACGCCGCGCCCAAGACGCCCAAAAAGCCCCGCAAAGCCATCGGCAGCAAGGCGGGACGTGTTGTCATCAATCTTGCGGTCACACTGGTGTTCGGCCTCGGATACTTCTATGTCAGCCTGCCCGCGCTGAATCTGCATGCCGAAGAGTTTTACGGCTTTGTGTTCCTGCTCTGCCTCGTCTACTGCGGCTGCGCAACGCTGACCTCAGGGTTCACCGGTGAAGGCGTCAAGGGCTACTTTTCCTTTGTCAAAAAGCAGTGTAAGATCCCGTTTTTCATTGTGGTCGCGCTGGTGGTTGTGGGGCTTGTCGGCTCGCTGAGCTCGTGGGTCGTGCTGCGGGCGAATTCCTATCAGAAGCTGCTGACCGTTCAGCCCGGCGACTTTGCCTCTGAGGTGGATGAAATCAACTACGACCAGATCCCCATGCTCGACGGCGCCAGCGCCCAGCGCCTCGGCGACCGCAAGCTGGGTGAGCTGGCGGACATGGTATCCCAGTTCGAGGTAGCGGGCGACTACACCCAGATCAACTATCAGGGCCGCCCGGTGCGTGTGACGCCGCTGCGCTACGGCGATATCATCAAGTGGTTCAACAACCGCGCCAAAGGCCTGCCCGCCTACCTCATCATCGACATGGTGACGCAGAATGTGGAGGTCGTGCGCCTGAGCGAGGGCATGAAGTACACCACGGCGGAGCACTTCTCCCGCAACCTCTACCGCCATCTGCGCTTTGGCTATCCCGCCATGATGTTCGGCGAGCCGATCTTTGAGATCGACGAGTCCGGCACGCCCTACTGGGTCTGCGCAAAGCGGGAGAAGACGATCGGCCTCTTCGGCGGTGTTGACAACCACGGTGCGGTGCTGGTCAACGCGCTCACCGGCGAGAGTAAATACTACGAGGAAGTCCCGTCCTGGGTCGACCACGTCTACTCCGCCAACCTCATCATCGAGCAGTATGACTACTACGGCCAGTATCACAACGGCTTCTTCAACTCCATCTTTGGCCAGCGCGACGTGACCGTCACCACGCAGGGCTACAACTATCTCGCCATTGGTGACGACGTGTGGGTCTACACCGGCGTCACCAGCGTCGGCGGCGACGAGAGCAACATCGGCTTCATCCTCTCCAACCAGCGCACCAAGGAGACGCATTACTACGCCATCGCGGGCGCGGAGGAGTTCTCCGCCATGGGCAGCGCCGAAGGCCAGGTGCAGCAGATGCGCTACAACGCCACCTTCCCGCTGCTGCTGAACATCGCCGAGCAGCCGACGTACTTCATGGCGCTCAAGGATGCCTCCCAGCTCGTCAAGATGTACGCCATGGTCAACGTCAGTCAGTACCAGATCGTCGCCACCGGCTCCAGCGTGATGGAGTGCGAGACCAACTACCGCGCCATGCTCGCCAAGAACGGACTCATCGGCGAGGAACAGACCGAGGTTGCAACGACGGAGACGGCGGAGCTGCACGAGATCGCCGGCGTGATTCAGGAGATCCGCAGCGCGGTCATCGAGGGCAACACCTACTTCTATTTCGCTCTCCGCGCAGGTGATACGGACGGCGGCATTGTCCGCGCCAGTGCAGCGACAAATCTAATTGCGCCGCTGCTTTCGGTCGGCGACGAGGTGACGGTGCAGTATCGTGACGTGGACGTTGGACTTTATTGGGTTGACGCCTACGATATCACAATCTCATGATCCCTTCCTTTGCATGACAGCAATATTGCAAGGCATCTGTCTTTGTGACAGACGCCTTGCAATATTTTTCATAGATATTATGAAAAAGCGGAAAGTTTCCTTGAAAAAATTAGGTGCTATGCACAAAAAACAGTTTTGATTTTCTCATGGCGCGTCCATTGAGAATTGAATGGAATCGTGATAATCTTGTCTACAGGATGGATGAACCATCAATACCCCGAATCGCGGGGTAAATATAAAGGAGGTTGTTTCCTATGAACAAGTATATTGAGCGCGTTTTGGAAGAGACCCGTGCCAAGAACCCCGACGAAAAGCTGTTCCTGCAGACCGTCGAGGAAGTGCTTCTTTCCGTTGAGCCCCTGATCAATGCGCATCCCGAGTATGAGAAGGCTTGCATCCTTGAGCGCATGGTTGAGCCCGAGCGCGTGATCGAGTTCCGCGTCACCTGGATGGACGACCAGCTTCAGTATCATGTCAACCGCGGCTATCGCGTGCAGTTCAACGCGAGCCTTGGCCCGCACAAGGGTGGCCTCCGCTTCGCTTCCAACGTCAACCTCGACACCATTAAGTTCCTCGGCTTCGAGCAGGTCTACAAGGATGCCCTCACCTGCCTGCCCATCGGCGGCGCCAAGGGCGGCTCCGACTTCAGCCCCATCGGCCGCAGCGACGGCGAGGTTATGCGTTTCTGCCAGGCCTTCATGACCGAGCTCTATCGCCACATCGGTCAGGACATCGACTGCCCCGCCGGTGACGTGGGCGTCGGCGGCCGTGAGATCGGCTACCTGTACGGCCAGTATCGCCGCATCATGGGCAATGCCGAGATGGGCGCCATGTCCGGCAAGGACATCAAGACGGGCGGCTCGATCCTCCGTCCCGAGGCGACCGGCTTCGGTGCTGTCTACTATCTGTGCGAGGTTCTCAAGCACGACGGTCAGGACATCAAGGGCAAGCGCCTCGCGATCTCCGGCTACGGCAACGTGGGCTGGGGCATCATGAAGAAGGCTGCCGAGCTGGGCGCGAAGGTCACTTACTTTGCCGGCCCGGACGGCTACATCCACGATCCCGACGGCGTTGTCACCGATGAGAAGCTGAACTTCATTCTCGAGATGCGCGCCAAGGATCCGATGCACTGCAAGCCCTATGCTGATAAGTTCGGCTGCGAGTTCGTCGAGGGCAAGAAGTGCTGGGGTGTCAAGGACGTTGACATCTACATGCCGGCTGCCACCCAGAACGACGTCAACATGGACAGCGCGAAGCTGATCGCTGAGTCCGGTGTCAAGTACTACATCGAAGTCGCCAACATGCCGACGACCAACGATGCGCTGGAGTTCCTCAAGGGTCAGAAGCAGGTGCTGGTCGCTCCGTCCAAGGCCGTCAACGCCTGCGGCGTGTCCGTCTCCGAGCTGGAGATGGCGCAGAACGCCGAGCGTCTGTACTGGAGCGCCGAAGAGGTCGACGCCCAGATGCACAAGATCATGACCAACATCTACGAGGCGTCCGTCAAGGCTGCTGAGAAGTACGGTCTGGGCTACGACCTGATCGCCGGCGCGAACATCGCAGGCTTCGAGAAGGTCGCCGAGGCTATGATGTGCCAGGGCATTTTCTAAAACGCGCAACAAAAGAGAAAGAGCGGCTTTCGCCGCTCTTTCTTTTTACCTTGAAATGCGTGGCAGGCACTACCGCGCGAAGAAAACTTATGCCGCCGAATGGCGGCATATTGCAGCGTCAATGCGACGCCGGAAAACAGCGTATCGTACAACGAGAAAAAGAGGACGCTTGCGCGGCAGTGCGCAAGCGCCCTTTCTTCTTTGGCGGGCGACGCCGTTTCTTCTTTCGGCAAGGCGAAAGAAGAAATGGGGTCGCATCTCGTATCCTGTTTTAGCCTTTCAGGTTCTCGCCCCAAGCGGCGTACTTTGCCACGCGCTCGTCGCGTTCGACGGGGTCTTTGCCCTGCGTCAGGACATAGACCTTGACCTTCGGCTCGGTGCCGGAGGGGCGGACGATGATCGCCGTGCCATCCTCAGTGTGATAGCGCAGCACATTGGAGCCCTTGAGCTCCATTTCCGTGGTTTTGCCGGTGAGAGCGTCGGTCTCAATACCGGACTTGTAGTCACGGTAGGCAACGACCTTGACGCCCGCGATCTCCTTCGGAGGATTCGCGCGGAGGTCGGCCATCAGCTTCGCCATCTTCTCCACGCCGTCGACGCCGGGCATCACGAGGTTGAGGGTCTTTTCGCCGTACCAGCCGTACTTCTCAAACAGCTCCTGCAGCGCGTCGGCGAGCGTCTTGCCCTGCGTCGCGTACCACGCCGCCATCTCGGCAATGAGCATGGAGGCGGTGACGGCGTCCTTGTCGCGGACATAGTGGCCGATCATGTAGCCGTAGCTCTCCTCGTAGGACATGATGACGGTCTTTTCACCGCTGCCCTCGAGTTGGCCCATCTTCTCCGCCATGAACTTAAAGCCGGTAAACGTGTCGTAGCAGGCAACACCGTTGGACTCCGCGACCTTGCGTGCCATCTCGGTGGTGACGAGGCTCTTGAGCGCGGCAGCGTTCTTGGGCAGCGTGCCCGCGCGCTTCATCGCGCCGATGAGGTAATCGAGCAGCAGCACGCCCATCTGGTTGCCGGTGACGACCTGGAACTCACCGTCCGGCTTCTGGATCATCACGCCGACGCGGTCACTGTCGGGGTCGGTGCCAATGATGAAGTTTGCGCCCTCTTTCTTGGCGAGATCGACGGCGAGATAGAAGCCCTCGGGGTTCTCGGGGTTCGGAGACTTGACGGTGGGGAAGTCGCCGTCGATCTTCATCTGCTCAGGCTCGCAGATGATGTGCTTGACGCCCAGACGGCGCAGCGCTTCCGGAACGAGCTTATGGCCGCAGCCGTGGAACGGCGTGTAGACGACCTTGAAGGTGTCGGCGACCTTTTTGACGCTGTCGTAATCATTGACCATCTTCATGACTTCCTCGAGGAAGCGCTTGTCGCAGTCCTCACCGAAGATGGTGATCATGCCGCTCTTGACGGCTTCATCGAAGTCCATGGTCTTGGGGCCGGTGAAAATGTCGATCTTCTCCAGATTCTTGGCGATCTGATCGGCGTGCTGCGGGGGCAGCTGCGCGCCGTCCTCCCAATAGACCTTATAGCCGTTGTACTCCTTGGGGTTGTGGCTGGCGGTGACATTGATGCCTGCGATGCAGTGATACTCACGCACGGCGAAGGAAAGCTCCGGGGTGGGGCGCAGCTCGTCGAACAGACGCACCTTGATACCGTTCGCCGCCATGACGCAGGCCGCCGCCTTGGCGAACTCGTAGCCGTGGTTGCGGCAGTCCATGCAGATCGCGACGCCGCGCTCCTTGGCGTCGCCGCCCTCAGCGCTGATGACGTCGGCAAAGCCCTGCGTTGCCCAGTTGATGACGAAGCGGTTCATCTGATGGAGACCCATTTTCATCGTGCCGCGCAGACCCGCGGTGCCGAACTCCAGCGGAGCATAGAAACGCTCTTTGATCTCCTTGTCGTCGTTCTTGATCGCTTCGAGTTCCGCGTGCTCCTCAGCGGTCAGCGCGGGGGAAGAGAGCCACTTCTCATATTCCTTGCGATAGTCCATCATTTGTTATCCTCCTATATGTAATATTTTGAAGAATATTGCGGTCCATTCTAAGCTTCGCCGTCCTCTGCGGGAGCGAGCAGATTCTGCGCGTCCTCCAGCATGGACTGCGGCACATAGAGGCTGACACCGTAGCCGGACATGCCAAGTACGACCTTGCCCAGCGTGCCGTCCTTGTCATACTTTTTGATGACGGGGATATCGTAAGCGCGGAGCATCTGTATGATCAGATCGGCCTGCGCGTCCGCCTCCACCGCGGAGGTGAGGAACGCGGGAGCCTCCGGCTCGCCGGCTTCGGTTTTCGGCCAACGGTCAGACAGGTCGTTCGGCGTTTTGCCCCAGGTCAGCTTGGGTTCGTCCATGGTGAACCTCCTATTTGTGGTAGCGGGTTCCGCTCTGTATCTGGTACGCGCGGTAAATCTGCTCGAGCAGCATGACCCGCGCGAGATGGTGCGGGAAGGTCATCGGTGACATGGAAAGGCGCAGGTCGGCACGCTGCTTGACGCGCTCTGACAGCCCGAAGCTGCCGCCGATCAGAAACGTCACCTGCGATGCGCCTTGCGCTCCATAGCGGGAGAGCGTGTCGGAAAGCTGCTCGCTGGATGTGGGCTTGCCCTCGACGCACAGCGCGATGATCGCGCCGCCCTTGGGCAGCTTTTCCTCGATGGCATCCGCCTCGCGACTGAGCGCGGCGGCAATCTCCGCGTCCGACGGAGCATCGCTCAGCCGCTGCTCGGGCAACTCGATCAGCTCGAACTTGCAGTGCCGCGTCAACCGCTTCTGATACTCGGCGCAGGCATCGAGATAAAACTTTTCTTTAAGCCTGCCTACGCAAAGGAGAGTGATTTTCTGCATACGGTATGTACCTCGCTCAGCCGGTCGCGCGGTGCGACGCTGAGCCGGACGGAGCAGCCTGCGGCTTGCAGCTTGCGGGCAACAGCGTATTCCGCGGCTTCAGGCGTGTTGTTTTCGGCGGACAGATGCGCCAGCAGAATGTCTGACGTGCCGCTTTTCACGCAACGGAGCGCGAAGTCTGCCGCGGCGTCGTTGGACAAGTGTCCGTGCTCGCCGAGGATGCGGCGCTTGAGATGGTAGGGATACGGCCCGCTTTGCAGCATACCCACGTCATGATTGGCCTCCAGCAGGAGGAGATCAACGCCGGTCAACGTCTTTGCGGCGTCATCGGTGACATAACCGGAGTCGGTCAGTGCGCCGAGAGAGCCGTCCGGGCCGTCAATGCGGTAATCTACGCTGTCTGCCGCGTCGTGGGAGGTGCGGAAGCTCTGGATCTCCAATGCCCCGACGGTGAAAGCGTCGCCGGCTTCAAAGATGCGCAGCGCACTGCCCGCCTGAGGCAGAAAGTGCGCCGTGCCGCGGCTGGCATAGACCGGGATGGCATATTTTTTTGTCAGCGTCGCGATGCCGCCCACATGATCGCTGTGCTCATGGGTGATGAGGATCGCGTCCAACTCCTCGGGCGTCATGCCAAGCAATGCCAGAGCCTGTGCGATACGTCGGGCGGAGATGCCCGCGTCCAGCAGGATTGCCGTTTTGCCGCTGCGGATCAGCGCGGCGTTGCCGCTGGAGGAGCTTGCGAGTGTATAAAATTCCATGCCAACAGTCTAGCACAGATGCCACAAATAGTCAAAAAGAAAAAGCCCCTTTTTGGGGCTTTTTCCAAAACGTTATCCGATTTGCCGGGGAGCCGAAACGTCGGCATCGCTGTATTCGACACTTTCAATGTCCGCGCCAAGGGAGCGGAGCTTGCCGATGATATCCTCATAGCCGCGCTCGATATACTGCACGTTCAGAATTTCGCTGGTGCCAGGGGCGGCTAACGCCGCGACCACCATTGCCGCGCCCGCGCGCAGATCAAAGGCCTGTACCGTGGCCGCGTTGAAGTGGCGGACACCCTCGACAATGGCCGTTCGGCCCTCGACGCGGATCTGTGCGCCCATGCGAATCAGCTCGCCCACATAACGGTAGCGGTTGTCCCAAACACCCTCGGTTACGATGCTCGTCCCCTCGGCCAGTGCCAGCACCGTGGTGATCTGGGGCTGCATGTCGGTGGGGAAGCCGGGATACGGCAGCGTCTTGATGTTTGTGCGCGTCAGCGTGCCGTTGCGGCGAATGAGCAGCGTGTCACCCTCTTCAATGACCTCCACGCCCATCTCCAGCAGCTTTGCGGTGATGCAGTCCATGTGCTTCGGAATGATGCCGCGCACCAAGACCTCGCCGCCGGCAGCGGCAACCGCGGTCATGTAGGTGCCGGCCTCGATCTGATCGGGAATGATGGCGTAAGTGCCGCCGTGGAGCGAGTTCACGCCGTAAATGCGAATGGTGTCGGTGCCGGCGCCCTTGATGTTGGCGCCCATCAAGTTCAGGAAGTTCGCCAGATCGACGATGTGCGGCTCCTTGGCTGCGTTTTCGATGACGGTTGTACCTTCGGCCAACGCTGCCGCCATCATAATATTCATGGTAGCGCCGACAGAGACAATATCAAGGTATATGTTTGCGCCCTTCATGCGCCCGCCCTCGGCGTTGGCAACGATAAAGTCGCCCTCGCGGACATTTGCGCCCATGGCGGCAAAGCCTTTAACGTGCTGATCAATGGGGCGCACGCCGCCGAAATTGCAGCCGCCGGGCATGGAAACCTCCGCGCTGCCGAAGCGGCCGAGCAGTGCGCCGATCAAATAGTACGAGGCGCGCAGCTTGTGCGCCAGTTCCTGCGGGACATGGGTGGTGCGGATGCGGGTGCAGTCGATCTCCACATCGGTGGGGTTGAGAAAGCGCACGTTTGCGCCGAGCTGAGCCAGAATCTTGAGAAGAACTGTAACGTCTGAAATCTGAGGCACATTTTCAATTCGAACCACGCCTTTGACCAAAAGCGCGGCGGGGATGATCGCCACTGCGGCGTTCTTTGCGCCGCTGATTCGCACCTCGCCGTGAAGCGGGTGTCCACCATGAACGATATACTTCTGCATAGATACTCCTTATCGGAAAAAGCAATCACGGCAATACGCCGGTAAAATCTTTGTTAGTATTCACATAATATCGGGCCAGTATGCATGAAAAATAAGACAAATTGTCATGAACGGCCACAGACATCCTTATGTATACCACATCTGGTATCAAAAAGCAATGCTTTCTCGCAAATATCCGTATGGCAAAAACCGGTCAATGATCTCGGGAAACATCACCATTCACGGAGTTTACATAATATTCGTTTACATCCGTGGTAATTCGCCAAACAGGAATCAACCGCTGGGAGGCGGAGGCGGCGCTTTGCAGCAGATAGCCGCCGCGAATATCGTTGACCTCGGTGCAGACCTCGCCGCTGAGGTTGCTGTAGTCCAGAAAGCGGACCAGCGCGGTGATACCATCAATGCCGCTGCTGAGTTCAGCGGGCTCTACGGGCGGCACGAAGGAGCCGGTGACGGAAATCAGACGTCCGGCAAAGAACACCAGTTTCAAGTCCGCGTTGAATACGGTTGCGCCGGGCAGCATGCGGGCGGCGCCCACCTCGCCGGTGCCGCTGTTGACGGTGGAATAGAGCGCGCCATAGCCGTGGGCGGAGAAGAGCGATTCGTAATAGGCCTCCGGATCTTCCACCGCCCGCTCCAGTGTGGCCTCCACCGCGCCGCTGGAGCGCAGGAGACATTGCCCGCAGTCGTTGGCATAGCGATAGATGCCGCCGCCGACATCCTCCGCGGCGCATGGGCCGAGAATTGCCTCGGCAAAGGCGGCTTCGGCGGCAAGATCACGGGAGGGCTCCACAGCAGAGAGCAGAAGTGCGCCGCTTGGGATCCGGGCGGCATCCAATCGCACGCCGCTTGCCGCGTAGAGCTGCACCAACTCCTCCGTCGCGCGGTCAAAGGACGCGTGCTCCTGCGCGCGGCGGCTGAGCAGCAGCACCAACAGGCACGCATTGGTCAGCACAAGGATGGCGATGATGATGTTTTTGAGGCGCGAGCTGTTCATGCGCGATCCTCCGGTTTTATTCTGCGATCCATGCGGGCATGGCTTCCTCGCTGCCCACATCCACATAGGCGACGATCAATTCGGCGCCCGGCCACACACGAGCGATGGCCGCGGCCTGGGCAAAAGGCAGCATGAGGGCAAAACTGTCAGTGATTGTATAGCTGCGCACCTTGAAGGTGAAAGCGGTTACACAACCGTTTTCTATGGTGACGCTGCCGGTGTGGGAGCTGTCCGAATAGCGGATCAGCGTGCCGTCAGACATCAGGTCAAACGTGATTTCATAGCGGCTGCCGCTCTGCACGGCGGCGCTGAGGTAGCAAGAAGCGTCGCCAAGACTGTCGCCCAGCAGCGTGAGCGCCAGATTTTGCGCGGCGGAGGCGGCTTCAAGCAGGGTGGGCTTCCCGGGAAGTGCGGCAGGGACGGAGTAGATCGAACCGGGGGCCGCTTCTGTTCCCTGATATTCAATGGTACCGTCCGGACGCAGGTAAAGCGTACTGGAGACCTCGCGCACGATGACTGTGCCGGAGGATTCCGTGAAACGATTCTCTGTGTGTGCGTTGAACTCTGCGCGGCGGAGGAACTCATCTTCGTTTCCGCTGAGCGCGTTGACGACTTTCAAGGTTCCGCGGGGAGCGGGATCGGAGAGAATCAAGGTGTACGGGGAGAGCTCGCTGTAGGCGGGAGCGAGCAGGAAGGCGAAGTTTGCGCTGCTGCCGCCGCGAGAGGCGAGGTACTCGGTCAGCGACGGACTGCTGACGGCGGTGAAATAACGATAATGCTGGCCGGAGCCGTCCTCCGCATACAGCAGGGCGGCATTCGTGCCTGACGGGGAGAGGAGAAGCCTGCGAATCCTGTCCGGCACGGTGTCCGAACGGGAAACGTTCAGCAGCTGCTCGAGCAACTCAGAAGAAAGTGGGGCAGTAAAATCAAAATATAGTCCCTCCGCGCGCAGCGCGGCGAGGAACGCCGGCTGGCCGATCGGCTCGCCGTTGTGGGCGGAGCCGATGGCTTCGCCCAGGTAGGTACCGGCGCGCTCAAACTCATCGCTGAGCGTGGTGAGCGCGTCGGCGCCCTGGCGCGCAAAGCTGTTGGTACAAACCATACGCACCGGAAACACAAAGCTCACCGCACCGGAGGGCGCGGCAGAGGCTATGAGGCTCTCCCGCCGAACGCGATCCTGCGCCAGCTCCAGCAGACTCCGGTCAGAGAGCGGACCGAACAGCGGGAGATTGGCAAAAAGAACCATGGAGGAGAGAGCCAGAAAGATGATGGCAAGGTTTTGCGCGCGGGCGAGCCGCCGCGCTTTCTTTTCGGAAGACGGTTTCACAGCGGTGCCTCCTGACCGTCCGTCTGCTGGATGGGCAGCTCCAGGCGGACTGTGGTGCCGGGGCCTTCGCGCTCAACAATGGACAGCGTGCCCTTGTGCCGCTGGACGATCTCGGTTGCGATGGACAATCCGAGACCGGTGCCGCCGGACTCGCGGGAACGCGCTTTGTCCACGCGGTAGAAACGCTCAAAGATGCGTTCGCGATCCTTCTTGGGAATGCCGATGCCGTCGTCGGCAACCTCCATCCAGACCTTGCCGTCTGCGTCACCGGCGGTGACGCGAATATGACCGCCGTCGGGCGTATACTTGACGGCGTTGCTCAGAATGTTCAGCATGACCTGCTCAATGCGCCCGCGGTCGCCCATGATCATCGGCAGATGCTCGGAGTAATCGCCCTTGAGCTCGTGACCGTGGCGCTGGGCTTCCAGCGCAATGGAGCGGAGCACGGCATCGATGGCGTCAGCAAAGGGAAAACGCGCCATGACCATCTCTGTGCGCCCGGAGTCCAGACGCGAGAGCGTCAACAGATCCTGCACGATGTGAGTCATGCGGTCGGTTTCGCTGATGACAATGTCGAGAAAGCTGTTCTCGGTCTGGCGGTCAATGTCACCGTCCGCGTCGCGGATGGTCTCGGCGTAGGAGCGGATGTTGGTCAGCGGTGTGCGCATCTCATGGGAGACGTTGGCGACGAACTCCTTGCGCCGCTCTTCGGTCCTGCGGTGCTCGGTGATGTCGTGAAGCACGACCAGCACGCCGCCGTTTTCCTCGTCGGCGAACGCGGCGAAATACAGCTCCACGGAACGCTCGCCGACGGCAAGCTCCGCTTCGGAATAGTCGCCGCGGCGCATGCCGAGCACATGGGCAAAGGGGCACACCGGCTCAAAGATATCGGCGTATACGCATTCCTCCGGCGCACGGTTCAACAGTGCGACGGCAGCGGGGTTGCAGTGCATGAGCTGCTGATCGGCGTCATAGGCAACAACGCCGTCGGTCATGTGCAGGAACAGCGCGTCCAGCTTGCTGCGCTCGTTTTCCACCGCGTCCAGCGTGTCGTGCAGTACGCTGGCCATATCGTTGAAGGTGGTGGTCAGGATGCCGATTTCATCGTTGGAATCCACCACCAACACATCGTCAAAATCGCCGCCGGCGATGCGTTCGGCACCCTCGGTCAGCTTTTCAATGGGGTCGATCATGGTTTTCGCCAGCAGGAAGCTCAACAGCACCGAAACCAGAAGCCCCACCAGCATCGCCTGCAAGATGATGAGCAGCAGCTCGCTGTTGAGCTCGGAGACCGTAGCGCGGTCGTCACGGATATAGATGATGAAGTGGTTGTCGCCGCCGGAAACCGGCACCGCGACATCCATGTAGCTGGCGGCGATGTCGCTTTCGGAACCGACAGAGCCATTTCGGGCCGTGAGAATATTGGCGGTCTGCTCCAGCAATGCGCCGCCGGCTTCGTCGCTGCCGGTGAGAAATGCGCCGGTGTCGGCATCGAGAATATAGTAGTTGCGGCTGCGGGAGTCAATGCCCAGCGTACCGGCATAGAGCTCCATCAGCGATTGCAGCCGCTGCGCACCGTCCTCCTGCGCGGCCTCTGTCTGAAGCGCGGAGTAAAAAGAGGCGTCTGAGAACGCGTCGTTCATCTGCTCATAGAAGCTGTCAATATAGAAGCTGGTGACGCTGGTCATCAAAAACGCGCCGACGACGGTCATCAGCGAGGTGATGAGCAGCACCAGGATCATCACAAGCTTCATGTGCAGCGAACGAAACATGCTGTGCGCCTCCTTTCTGCAGAATATTCAGCACATAATCAATGGGCCGAATAGTAATAGCCCACGCCGCGGCGCGTAAGAATCCGCGTCGGGTTGGCGGGATCGTCCTCAATTTTTTCGCGCAGCCGGCGTACCGTTACGTCCACTGTGCGGGCATCGTCCCCGACGTAGCCGTAGTTCCAGACCTGCTCCATCAGATCCACGCGGGAGAACACCTTGTCTGGATGACTGGCGAGGAAGGTGAGCAGCTCATACTCCCGCTGGGTGAGTTCCACGGGCGTGCCGTGCTTGTAGACCTGACTGTTCTCTGTGTTGATGCTCAGCGCGCCGCCGGCGCTCATGCCCTGATCGGCCGCCGCTGCAGGAGCGGACATCGCCGTGCGGCGGATGTTGGCCCGCACGCGGGCAATCAACTCGCGCATAGAGAAGGGCTTCGTGATATAGTCGTCCGCGCCGATCTCCAGACCGAGGATCTTGTCCTCCTCCTCCTCGCGGGCAGTGAGAATGATGACGGGGACGTTGTCGCCCTCGTCACGCAGCGCTTTGCAGACGTCAAAGCCCATCATCTTCGGCATCATCACGTCCAGCAGAATGAGATCGGGCTTCTCTGCGCGCGCCAGCGCGAGGCCGGCTTCGCCGTCATAGGCCTCCAGCACCTCAAAACCCTCGCGGGTCAGATTGAAACGAATGATGTCAACGATATTCTTCTCATCCTCTACGATGAGAACGCGCTTTTTCGGATCCATAGGGAGTTTCCTCCGTATTATTGATTTTGCCTGCGCATGGCATAAACCTTCAAAACGCCGGCAACGGTCTTGGCGTCCGTGAGCTCGCCGCTGAGCACACGGCGTACCATTTCGTCAAAGGGTGTTTTCACAAGGTCGAGAAACTCGTCCTCGTCGGGTGAGGTCGCGCCCATGTCCAGCCCCTCGGCGAGATACAGGTGCAGCACCTCGCCGTAGGCGCCAGGAGAGACGACCAACGGCCCGAGGTCGACAAAGTGCCGCGGCGTTGCGCCGGTCTCCTCCTTCAGCTCCCGCAGCGCCGCGTCATGAGGGTCTTCACCGCGCTCCAGCTTGCCCGCGGGAATCTCCTCAAATATGCGGGAAAACACATAGCGATATTGCTTGACCGTCAGAATGTTGCCGTCGTTGTCGATGGCAACGATGGCGACGCCGCCGGGATGATCCGCGACCTCGCGCAGCCCCTGCTTGCCGTTGGGCAATTCAACCGTGTCTACATGCAGGCGAAGAATTTTTCCTTCGTAGATGAGCTTGGATGAGAGCTTCTTTTCCGTCATATCCATGATGTCAACCTCCCAAGTCGTCTGGATCGAGACTGTCAGTGTAGACGGCGTTGACGCCGGAGTTCAACAGCGCCTGAGCCGCAGCTGCGTCGTTGGTGGTATGGGTGTAAACGCCGATGCCATGCGCCTGAGCGATCGCCGAGTAGCTTGCTTTCCAGAGCTCTGCATTGATCGTCAGACCCAGAATGCCGTTCTGCTCACAGAACGTTGCTTTATTGTTGAACGATTCCTCGTTTCTGCCAAAATAATCCTGATAGAGGGTGTATATATAGTGAGGGAAGTGGTAAACGCCCTCCACCATCGAAAAATGGTCGGGGGAGTAAATCTGAATGATCATCCGGTCAAAGAGATAGGTCATGCCCAGCCGGTGCGCCTCGTTGACCATGGACTCAAACTGCACCGCAACGATTTCGTTGTCGAGAAGCTTCGTGTCGGTAATGATGCAGACGTCAGGATACTGCGCCAAAAGCAGCAGCAGATCGCGGAAAGAGACCGGGGTATAGGAGCCATTGATCGGGGTGGCAAGAAATTGCTCCAGCGTGGGAACGTGCTGCAGGTCGATGCCCTCCTGAATACCGCCGATCCAATCGTGACGCAGCACCACATAACCGTCGGAGGTCAGACGCAGATCGACCTCAAAGACCCGCGCCCCGTTAGCGTAATGCTGCAAAAAGCCCTCCAGACAGTTGATGCCGCCCTTGTCGTCCACGGAGCCAAATGCGTGAATCACAACGTTGCTGTCTGCCAGAATCTCCGGGGCGCTGCGCTCGCCGACAGGCTTTTTTCGCTCCGGCGGAATGGCGTTGCGGATGCGCTCGGCCTCTGCTTCCGCCCGCTGCGCCATTGCGGCGAGCTCGTAAGCATCCAGCTCGACGCGCGCACTGTTCAGTTCGCGCCGCGTGCGGCGCCAGTTTACGCCAAACACGATGCTCAATGTGCCCAGCGTCAGAATGATGAGCGCAAGCGTCAGCGCGATCATCCGTTTGTAGAAAATTACACTTGGAATTTTTTTCTCTTTCGCCACAGGAAAGCCCTCCTGCAAACATTATAACTAATATATCATAACACAAATATATAAAAATTTCTACTGAAACTTGCAGAATACGGGAATATTACATTTTAATGACAAAACCAATCAGCACTTGTGCGCGCGGCAAACTTATGATATACTGCTGTCTCGCCGATGAGGAGGTGCTCGCCATGGCGGAGAAAAAAGGAATCAAGGTCATGGCGAACAATCGCAAGGCGTTCCATGACTATTTCGTTGAGGACAGATACGAGGCCGGTATTGAACTCAAGGGCACGGAGGTCAAGTCCGTGCGTGCCGGCACGCTCAACCTGAAGGACAGCTACGTCATTGCCAAGAACGGTGAGGCATACGTCCACAGTATGCACATTTCGCCCTATGACAAGGGCAACATCTTCAACCACGACCCTGACCGGCCCAAGCGCCTGCTGCTGCATAAGCGGGAGATCGTCAAGCTTGCCGCGCTCGCCGCGCAGGACGGCTACGCGCTGGTGCCTCTGTCCGTTTATTTCAAGGACGCAAAGGTCAAGGTTGAGCTGGGCGTGTGCAAGGGCAAGAAAAACTATGACAAACGCGAGGCGGCCGCTCAGCGGGATGCCAAGCGGCAGATTGACCGTGCCATGCGGGAACGTTACTGATTGATAAAACGATACAATACAGGAGGAAATCATCATGAGCAATCCGCTTGTGACCATCGAGATGGAAGACGGCGGCGTGATGAAGGGCGAGTTGTACCCCGAGATCGCGCCCAACACCGTCAACAATTTCATCGCGCTGGCCAATTCCGGTTATTATGACGGCCTGATTTTTCATCGCGTCATCCCCGGCTTTATGATTCAGGGCGGCTGTCCGCAGGGCACCGGCACCGGCGGCCCAGGCTACTGCATTAAGGGCGAGTTCACGGCCAACGGCTTCCAGAACGACCTCAAGCACACGCTGGGCGTGCTGTCCATGGCGCGCACCATGATCCCCGACAGCGCGGGCAGCCAGTTCTTTATCATGGTCGCCGACGCGCCGCACCTCGACAACCAGTACGCGGCATTCGGCAAGATCACTGAGAACGCGGACAAGGCGATTGAGATCAGCCGCGTCAACCGCGATATGTTCACCGACAAGCCCAAGAAGCCGCAGACCATCAAGTCTATCCGCGTCGACACGCTGGGGGAGGAGTATCCGGAGCCGGAGAAGCTGAGCGAACGATGAAAACTGCGATCATCACCGGCGCGTCCGCCGGCATGGGGCAGGAGTTTGCCCGCCACGCGCTGACGATTTTCCCGGAGATTGAGTGCTTCTGGCTGATCGCTCGCCGCGAGGGGCGCTTGGAGGAGTTGGCGGCGAAGCTGGAGGGCAAGAAGGTCGTGTGCATGGCGCTCGACCTCTGCGACGAGAAGAGCTTTGACGTGCTGGAGGAAAAGCTCCGGGACGACAAGCCTGAAATCGAGCTGCTCATCAACAACGCCGGCTGCGGCTACCTCGGCAATGTGGGCGAGACGCCGGTCGATTGGCAGACGCGCATGACAAAGCTGAACGTTACGGCGCTCACCGCGGTGACGAGCCTCTGCGTGCCGTATATGTCCCGCGGCGCACGCATTGTCAACGTCAGTTCCATCGCGTCGTTCTGCCCCAATCCGCGCATGACGGTCTACAGCTCCACCAAGGCGTATGTTTCGGCGTTCTCCCGCGGTATCCGCGAGGAGCTGCGCGATAAGGGAATCACTGCGACGGCGGTGTGCCCCGGTCCGATGGACACGGAGTTCATCCACCTCGGCCAGATCAAGGGCCACTCCAAGACCTTCGACATCATGCCCTACTGCGACCCGTCCAGCGTCGCGGAGGGGACGCTGCTCTCCGCCAAGGCGGGCCGCGCGTTTTACACGCCGAAGGCGTTCTACAAGTTCTACCGTTTTGTCGCCAAAGTGACGCCGCAGGCGTTGATGGTGAAATTCGCGTGGACGTAAAAGAAATTGCTGATATATCCCGAAGGGATACCTCCGGCATCCCCGCACAAACCAGCGAAGCGTTTGTGCGGGGAAGAAGAGGAGGCGTGACGGAGTGAATGAGCCGTGGCGCGTGCGCCGCGGCGAACGATACGAAGTCCACGCCGACGATATGGGGGCGTACCGGTTTCGACGGGGGTGTGGAGGCAGGATAAGCGGGCGGCG
>CAMVTO010000021.1 GCA_947170435.1 uncultured Clostridia bacterium
TGATCGACAAGTACGGCAACCAGGCGCTGCGGCCGGCGGTGAAGATGTCGAAGTCGCTGGGCAATGTGGTCAATCCCGACGACGTGGTGAAGGCCTACGGCGCGGACACCATGCGCCTTTACATCATGTTCATCGGCGACTTTGAAAAGACTGCGACGTGGAGCGACGAGGCGGTGAAGGGCAGCAAGCGTTTCCTTGACCGCTGCTGGAATCTCATGGACATGGCGAGCGATGAGGAGTCAATCTCCGAAAAGAACGAAGCCACCGTCCACAAGACCATCAAGAAGGTCACGAGCGATATCGACGACCTCAAGCTGAACACCGCCATTGCGGCGCTCATGGCGATGGTCAACGAGTTCTACGCGAACGGGCTTTCCCGCGGCGATCTCAAGGCGCTGATGCTGATGCTCAGCCCCTTTGCGCCGCACATGGTGGAGGAGATGTGGGAGCTGACCGGCTTCGCCAAGTCCACCGGCAAGATGGCGATGCAGAACCCGTGGCCGGAGTTCGACGAGAGCAAGACCATCGCGAGCGTCGTGGAGATGGCGGTGCAGGTGCAGGGCAAGCTGCGCGGCACGATTTCCGTGGCACTGGACAGTGACGAGGCCACCGTGCTCGCCGCCGCCAAGGCGAACGAGAAGGTCGCAAAGTCCCTCGAGGGCATGCAGATTGTCAAGACGATTCTGGTCAAGAACAAACTGGTGAATCTCATTGTCAAACCGCAGTAACAAAAAATTCGATTTTTTGCGAAAAATTTGTTGACAAGCCCCCGCGTTTCCCGTATAATGCTCTACGCAAGTCATGTTAGTGACTCTACTGAGCGCTCTGGATTGAGCCGGGCGCATCGGAGGGAGGGAAATATAGATGTCCGAAGTGCACGTCAAGGAAGGCGAATCTCTGGACAGCGCGCTCAAGCGCTTCAAGAGAAGCTGCGCCAAGGCCGGTATCGTCGCTGAGGTGCGTCGCCGTGAGGCTTATGAGAGCCCCAGCGTCAAGCGCCGCAAGAAGAGCGAGGCTGCGCGCAAGAACCGCAACAAGCGTTTCTATTAATTACTTCAAAAAAAGGGATGCCGATGGCATCCCTTTTTTTGAGAAAAGGTATGTTATGGCTGTTTCACTCATTCCCGATTATGTCTTCAACGACTATACCGCCATTACGCCGGCGTTCCTGCGCGAGCGTGGCGTGACGCTGCTGCTCAGCGACCTTGACTATACGCTCGCGCCCAAGTCGCAGCCGGAACCGGATGAGAAGCTGCTCGATTGGGTGCGAAGCCTGAAAGATGGCGGCGTGACGCTGGAGATCATCTCCAACAACCGCTCGCCGAAGCGCGTGGAGCGCTTTTGCCGCAACCTCGGCATCGGTTACGTCGGCCATGCGGGGAAGCCCGGCACGAGGGGACTTACCGAGGCCATGCGCAAGCACGGTGTCAGCGCCGCGCAGACCGCCATGCTGGGCGACAAACTGCTTACCGATACGCTGGCGGCGAAGCGCGGCGGCACGCTGATGTTGATGGTAGAGCCGAAGGGCGGCCCGGTGGGCGCGTGGAACCATGTGCTCCACGCCATGCAGGAGCCGTTCAAGCGCGCCTGCGAGCAGGACAAGAGGCAATAAATTTGTATTTTTTGGCGCAAGATAAAGAAAAGGTCTTGCAATACCACACAAGATAAGGTAAAATACCATAGATAAAAACCGCATACGGTTATATTTTGAGGAAGTCGCCACTGATTTCCTCGTGATTTAGGAGGAAAACACTATGGCAACGATTACCGCTGGCGATTTCCGCAACGGCAAGCTCTTTGAGATGGACGGCAAGGTCTATCAGGTCGTCGAGTTCCAGCACGTCAAGCCCGGCAAGGGCGCGGCGTTCGTCCGCACCAAGATGAAAAACGTCATCACGGGCGGCGTCACTGAGACGAGCTTCAACCCCACCGCAAAGTTCGAGGAAGCGTTCATCGAGCGCAAGGACATGGCCTACAGCTATGCTGACGGCGACCTCTACTACTTCATGGATCAGGAAACCTTCGAGATGGTTCCCATCGGCAAGGACATGCTGGGCGATCCGTTCCGCTTCGTGACGGAGAACACCGTCTGCAAGGTGCTCAGCTACAAGGGCAACGTGTTCGGCATTGAGTGCCCGAACTTCATGGATCTCGAGGTCACTAAGACCGAGCCGGGTCTTGCCGGCAACACCGCCACCAACACCCTCAAGCCCGCTACTGTCGAGACCGGCGCTGAGGTCAAGGTGCCGCTGTTCATCAACGAGGGCGACAAGGTGCAGATTGATACCCGCACGGGCGAATACATCGGACGCGCCAAGTAAGCAAATACTATCCACAAGGCTGCATTCCTTGCAGAATGCAGCCTTCCACCTACATGGACATGAAAGGAGAACTGATATGGGTGTTTCTGAAAAGGTCGCGTATCTCAAGGGACTGATGGAGGGCCTGAAGATCGACGCCGATTCCGACTACGGCAAGCTGTTCAAGGCGATCGTCGACGTGCTTGACGAGGTGGCGCTGGAGATCGAAGACCTGACCGACGAGGTCATGGAGGTCGGCGACGGGCTGGATGTCATCAGCGATGATCTGGCGGACGTGGAGGATCTGCTCTACGGCGAGGATGAGGATGAGGATGAGGACGAGCCGGTGTATATGACCACCTGCCCTGAGTGCGAGGAGGAAATCTACTTCGACGAGGACTACCTCGAGGACGGCGTTGTCGTCTGCCCGAACTGCGGCGCGAAACTGGAGTTTGACGCCGAGGATCTGGACGACGAGGACGACGAATAATCGGAACGACTGAAGCAAGCCCCGCCGCCGTGGTGCGGTGGGGCTTGTTTTTTGGAAAGGAGACTGTTTTTGCTGCTGGCAATCATCTATCTGGCGTTTATCAGCCTTGGCCTGCCGGACTCGCTGCTGGGCGCGGCATGGCCGATCATGCACCGGGAGCTGTCGGTGCCACTGGCGTGGTCGGGGGTGATTTTTATGATCATCTCCGCGGGGACAGTGATATCGAGCCTGAACAGCGACCGCCTGAACCGCCGCTTCGGCACGGGGAAGGTGACGGCGTGCAGCGTTGCGCTGACTTGCGCGGCACTGTTCGGGTTCTCGCTGAGCACTTCGTTTTGGCAACTTTGCCTCTGGGCGGTGCCATACGGCCTCGGCGCGGGCGGTGTGGACGCGGCGCTGAACAACTATGTCGCACTGCACTACGCGAGCCGCCACATGAGCTGGCTGCACTGCATGTGGGGCATCGGCGCGACGGTTGGGCCGTACATCATGGGCGCGGCGCTCTCCGCCGGCAGCGGCTGGCAAACGGGCTACCGCGTCATCGGCTGCCTCCAGCTTATTCTGACGGCGGCGTTGCTGCTGAGCCTTTCGCTGTGGAAGAAAAATGCTGCGGAAAGCGGAGAACAAGCGATGGGTAAAGCACTTTCACTTGCGGGTATTCTCGCCATTCCGGGCGCAAAAGCGGTCATGCTGGCATTCTTTTGCTACTGTGCGCTGGAGCAGACGGTAGGACTCTGGGCCAGCAGCTACCTCGTCAACGTGCGCGGCGTCGATCCGGTGACGGCGGCGCGGTATGGCAGCCTGTTCTTTTTCGGCATCACGGGAGGCCGCGCGATCAGCGGCTTTGTGACCTATCGCCTGAACGACACACAGATGGTGCGTCTCGGGCAGGGGATCATCGCCCTGGGCGTTGCGCTGATGATCCTGCCGCTGGGGACGCAGATCGCGCTTGCGGGCCTTGTGCTGACGGGCCTCGGCTGCGCGCCGATCTATCCCAGTATCATTCACTCCACGCCCGCGCACTTCGGCGCGGAGCGCTCGCAGGCGCTCATCGGCGTGCAGATGGCAAGCGCCTATGTCGGCACATCACTGATGCCGCCGTTGTTCGGCCTGCTGTCCGCTCACCTGTCGCTTGCGATCTTCCCGCTTTATCTTCTGATTCTGCTGACGGTGATGGCCGCGTCCCACGCAGCGCTGTGCCGCGGCGCAAAACGATGAGGAGGTCGACGGATGAGAAAGATCGTATTTCTGGACGTGGATGGGACGCTGGTGGATTATGAGAACCGCATACCGCTCTCTGCCGTTAAGGCGATCCGAGGGGCGCGGCAGAACGGACATTGCGTCTACATCTGTACGGGGCGCAGCAGGGCGGAGGTCTACGCGCCGATCTGGGACATCGGACTGGACGGCATGATTGGCGGCAACGGCGCTTATGTGGAGGATCACGGCGAGGTGGTGCTCCACCGGCTGATCACCGCCGGACAGTGCCGGCGCATCGTGGACTGGCTGCACGGGCGCGGCCTGGAGTTTTATCTGGAGAGCAACAACGGCCTATTCGCGAGTGAGCAGTTCGAGCAGGCGGCGCTTCCCGCTGTCCGCCTGTACTGCGCACGCAAGGAGCGCGATGGCGCGGAGCAAGTGACGGTGAGAGAAGTGTTTCCCGAGATGATCTTCGGCGGTGAGCTCTACCGTGACGATCTGAACAAAGTCAGCTTTCTCCTGCGTTCCTATCACGACTATTTGGACGCGAAGGAGGCGTTCCCGGATCTGTTGGTCGGAACGTGGGGTGGAAAAGGGGAAGAGGCTCTGTTTGGCGACTTCGGCGTGAAGGGGATCGACAAGGCGGTTGCGGTCAAGGCACTTGTGGATCACCTTGACGCGGATATGGAGGATACGATTGCCTTTGGAGACGCTAAAGTGGATATCCCCATGTTTGAATGCTGCGCATACAGCGTCTGCATGGGAAGCGGCGGCACGGAGGCAAAGGCCGCTGCCGACTATGTGACGGACGATGTGGAGGCGGACGGACTGTACAAGGCATTTGTACGCCTTGGGCTGTTGGGAGAATAAAAAAAGAGAGCCGCAGTGCGGCTCTCTTTTTCTGTTCAAAATTGCTTTTTCGCGATTTCGAGGATCGTATCCAGCATGCCCTGGATCTGCGGCGTGAGCACTTTGTTCTTGTGGTACATCAGCTGCCGCCACTGGCGCATGGTGCAGTCCTGCACGGGGATGATGGCAAGCTCCTGCTCGTGGATGCTCTTTTGCACCGTGTAGCGGGGAAGAACGGAGAGATAGCGGGCGTCCTCGCTCAGCAGCCGCAGCGCCAGCACGTCACTCTCCAGCTCGCAGAACGGCTCAATGGAGAGGTTGTGACGCGCCAGCTCCAGATCAAACTGATCGCGGTAGGCGTTGTTGCGGTTCATCAGCACAAAGGGGTGCTCCACCAGATCCGTCAGCTTCACGTCATCGCGTTTGGTCAGAGGGTTTTTGGCGTTGGCAACCACCACGATGTCCTCTTCCGCCTCAAAGACCTTGACGAACTGCGTGTCATGCACCTGCTCGTCCAGCGTATAGATGAGATCCAGCTCGTTTTTGACCAGCAGTTCCCGCAGATGGGCGACGTTGTCGCCGTGGATGTTCGTGAGCACATGAGGGAAGCGCTTGTGGAACGCGGGCACAATGTCCGCGAACGACGCGGTCATCAGCGAGTCCAGCGTGCCGACGCGCACCGTGCCGGTGAGGTCCTTGTTCGAGGTGGCGAAGGCGCTGGCGCGGTTGACGGCGCTGACCACGTCCCGCGCGTAGGAGACGAAGTCCTTGCCGTACTGCGTGATGGAGACGTTTTTTCCGATGCGGTCAAACAGCTGCACGCCCAACTCGCGTTCAAGCTGCTGAATCTGCACGGTCACGGCGGACTGGGAGTAATCGAGCGCCTCCGCCGCCTTGGAAAAGCTCTTGAGCTCGGTCACTTTCAGAAATGTAATCAGATTGCGGATCTCCATAAACGCCCTCTCTATCATGCGCAAAACAAAAGGAATTATTGAATAATATTAATCAATTTGCAGCAAATTGTCAAGCACTCTCCCGGAAGAACCAGAGATCCAGATCGGCGCGGCCGTCGATGCCGTCCACATGGCCGGTGTCGGTATACTGCCACATGGCAAAATCATAGAGAAACTTGGGGTATGGGCCGTTGTACTGACCGGCGTACCAGATGTCATAGTCCGTCAGGCGGGAGACATCGTATTTGAGATAGCCGTCGTAAGCGTTCATATAGACCATCGGCGTGTAACCCGCCGCCTTGACGCGTTCACAGTAGGCAACGGCGCAGTCGCAGACGGTGGCGACCGGAAGAGCGCTGGTGCGCGCGTGCGCAGATTCCGCGGTCTCCCAGTCATAGACCACGGGGCCGTCAAGCTCCTTGCCGCGAAGCTTGGCAAGCACATAGTCTGCCTCCTCTACCGCCTCGTCCGCGTCGATGGCCTGGGAGTAGAAGTAGACGCCGATGCGCATTCCGGCGGCCTTGGCGCCGGTGTAGTATTCCTCAAACAGCGCGTCGTCATAGATTTCGCCGGACTGCTGGTAGCGTCCGCCGACGCGCAGGATCGCAAAGCGCATTCCAGCCTGGCGGAGGGCGTCCCAGTCGATCGTCCCCTGATAGCGGGAGACGTCTACGCCGCGCAGCACGGTGACGCCGGGCTCGCTGTAGTCCATCGTGTCGCCGCTGCCGGAAAAGCCGTCCGCGCTGTAGGTGTTCAGCGGCACGCCGGGGGCGATGTCCAGGATCCGTCCATTGTAGGTCAGCGTCTGCGTCTTATGCAGCGCGACGGCGCTGCGCAGCCGCCAGACAATGGTGGAAACCTCGGCACGGGTCAGCGAGCGTTCGGGGTGGAACACCGTCACGCCGTTCTCGCGGATGCCTTGCAGAATGTCTGCCTCGGCGAGCGCCGCCACATAACCGTCCTGGGTATCCTCAAAGGGAGACGCGGCGAAGGATTGCCCGAAGCCAATGGCCTTGGCGGCGAGCTGGGCTACATTACCGCGGGTGATGGGCTGATCCGGCTCGCTGAGCAGGGAGGCGGGGAGCAGGTGGTTTTCCATGGCGTAGTCCACATAGCCGCTGGCCCAGTGCGCACCGGTGGCGGGCTGTTCCTCACGGCCCGCGGCCAGAATGATCAGCTTGAGCGCCTCCGCGGTGGTTGTGGGAAGCTCAGGCGCATAGGTGCCGTCGCCGCGCCCGTTGATCACACCGGCGTCGCTCAACTCCATGATGTAATCGTAGTGCCACTGAGTCGGTCTCATGTCGCTGTAGCTGGTCTGATAGCTGTTGCGCTCCCAGATGGGATCTGCGATCGCGCTGCCCGTCACAGTGTCGCCGAGGCGGATCGTTTTGCCGGAGGCGGTGCGCATGCCGGTGAGCGTGTAGCCGAGACGGAACATGGCGGGGAAGTCGTCGTAAGTGTCACCACGCTCGTAAACGGCGAAGTCGGTTTGATAGCGGACGCCCTCGCCGACGGAAACGCCGAGGTAGCAGAACTCGTCCGCGCGGGAGAGATCGCCGTCCAGCCACAACGCCGCTTCCTGAAGCCGCCGCTGGGCAAGACCGGGCAGCACGCTGCCGCCGGCATGGCTCCACACGCCAAAGGCGTGCGCGGTCTCGCGCCGCGTTGCCTGCGTGTCACCGCGGACGATCTTCAACAGCGCGCTGGTGCCGCTGAGCCAGGATTCGTTGTAGGTGTAGGTGAAGTCCGCCAGCGCGTCAAACTGCGCCTGCGTGGGTGTGATGTCATTGCGGGAGAAGAAGCGGTTGAGCGCGCTCTCGATGCCGGAGAACTCCTCGCGCAGCAGCGCAACGGCCTCGTCCTCGGTGACGCCGTTGGGGTAAGCGTCCTGCGCAACCTGTGAGCCATAGCCGATGTACCAGTGGCTGCCCTCGCGATACACAGTGGACGAGAAGCCTTCGTATTGTTTGATCAGTTCAATGCAGTCGTTTCCGACCGTCATGTCCTCATCGGCGCGTGCGGGGAGACCGGTTTGCAGCAGCACGGCGAGCGTGAAAACAGCCGCAAGGATTCTTTTGTATGTTTTCATTGAAACCTCACAAACCCAGCTCTACCGCGCGGCGGAAGCGCACCTCGCCGGCGAGCGCCTTGTCGATCTGTTCGATGAGCGCGTCGCGGTCACGGTTGAGGGTACCTTTCAAGGGGAGATAATTGCTGGCGTGGTTGGAGCGGAATACGCTGCCGTCGCTGTCGATGAGCTGCAAGATCCGCCGGTTTTCGAGCGCCAGCTCCTGCGGTGTGAGCATTGTCAGCTCGCCGCGCTCGATCCACTCGTGCAGCGGTGTGCCGCTGTAGACGCGCAGCGTCAGCATCGCGACATAGTCCGCCTTGATGCGGCTGAGCGCCTGCGCGGTGGCGACGGCGTGCTCTTCGCTCTGTTCACGGCCGCCCATGCCGTTGATGGCGGTGACGGAAAGAGTCATGCCCGCCGCCTTGGCGCGCAGCGAATGCTCGATGATCTCCTCGGCGGTCACGCCCTTATCATACTTTTTGAGCAGCGGCTCATACCCCGTCTCCAGCCCGACGTAGACCATCTGCAAGCCGCGCTCGCGCAGCGTTTCCAGTTCCTCGTCGCTCTTGCGCATGAGCGCCTTGGTGGAGGCGTAAGCGCTCACGCGCTCGCACTCGGGGAAGTGGTCGCGAATATAGTCGAGGACGGAAAGCAGGTAGTCCATCGGCAGGATCAGCGCGTCGCCGTCGGCGAGGAAGATGCGCTCGATGCGCGAGTAATAGGTGCGCGCCTCAGCGAGGTCGGAGAGCACCTGCTCCAGCGGGTTGATGGAGAACTGCTTTTCCTTGTACATGATGCAAAATGCGCACTTGTTGTGGCTGCACCCCAGCGTACACTGGACGATGAGGCTGTGCGCCTCGCTGGGCGGACGATAAACGGCACCGGAATAATGCATATCAACTCTCCTTTCATTTACCTTCGCACTTCGCCAGGAAGCGCTCCACGTCGATGTAGGCGCGCTGGTGCGTACCCTCGCCGATGAGTCCGGCGTCATCGTAGGCGGCGACGCGGAATTCGGCGATCTTGCCGTTTGCGGAAACGGATGTAAGCTCCGCCGTCGCGCGCACGTTCATGCCGACAGGGGAGGGGGAAACGTGGTCGATGACCAGCCGCGTGCCGACGCTGCTCTTGCCCTCGGGCAGCCCCTGCTGCATGAGGAGAAACGCGGCGTTTTCCATCATGGCGATCATCCACGGTGTGCCAAACACATGCATTGCGCCGCTGCCGAGGCTCTTGGCAGTCATAGCCTCCGAAACGGTGTCCCTTACTTCATAGGTATCTCCGATCTTCATGGGTTTTGCCTCCTAAAGAAGATGTTTCGCAAAGCCTAGTATAACATGAAAACGCAGCCCACACAAGGCTGCGTTTTCCGCATTTCATTTTCCTTTTGCGTTGCCGGCTCCATCTTTACAGAAATCTCCCGAAACAGTCGTGCTGCTTGAACCACTGATCCGCACCTTGCAAGCGGAAAAGGAGCATGATATATTAAAGCTGTCATAGGATCAATTCACCACAATACATGGAGGAAAAAATGGAGCAAAAGCTTTTTTCGGAACTGCGCGCCTTATACAGCACAGATCAGGATAACCCGAATGAAATCAGGATCAGGATTCGCATGCGCGATCTCGTCGACCCTGACGCTTTGCGTCACGCGGTGGACAGCACGATGGAGCGGTACCCGTATTTCTGCGTGGAACTGCAAAAAAAGGATGGAGCATTCGTTTTTGCGGAGAATCATCGCCCCGTTGTTATCACACATTCCCTTGAAGGGGTGGAGCTGAACGCGGAGGCCTCCAATTATCATATGATTGCCTTCTGCTGGTGGGACAACTGGATCATATTGGACGTGTTCCACGGAATGACGGATGGCGCCGGAGCCTATGAAATCCTTCGCACGATGCTGTATTACTACTGCTCGGAGCGGTATCGCGTCACGTTGCAGGAGAAGGGAATCCGTCTGGCAGGTGATGATATCTCTGCAGAGGAATGGGTCGACCCGATCTGCGGGTCCGATTTCCCGACGGCGGAGCGGACGCAGATGGCGGATGCGCTGAACCCGCTCTCCTGTCCGGGACTTGAGAACGACCATATGAAGACCGTATTCAGCATATCCGTTTCGGAATCCGAGTTCATGCGATTCAACCTGGACAACGATGGCAGTCCCGGAACGATGGTGGCGCTGCTCCTGAGCAGGGCAATCGCCAGGGTGAACCCTGAGACGCAGCTGCCGATTCGGATCGTTCTGTGCGTGAACCAGCGCAAAGCGCTTCATACGCCCCTGGCCCATCAAAGCCTGGTCGGAGGGGCTTATCTGGAATACAAGGAGAAAATGCGCTCCTGGCCAATCGACAGGCAGGCAACTGCCTATCGAGGCATGGTGTTTGCCCAAACGCGGGAGGAAGCTGTGCTTGCGGGCGTAGGTTCCCAGAAGGGCATCTCACAACTGCTGCTGTCCAGGGAAACCGATCAGGAGAGGATTGGGCTGGCCGGACAGATCAACAGCATGGCAAGACGCCTGCTGAGCGCAACCGTCAGCTATGTGGGAAAGGCAAACTATCAGGAAGCGGAGCGGTATATCCGCGATTTCCGCACATGGACTACAGCGACGACAGATATTCTGATTGAAATATCGGCTGTCAACGGGCGCTTTACTTTGGATATGATACAGACGTTTTCAGATCCGATCTATGTCAACGCCTTCCTGAGGGAGCTGGATGAGAACGGGATCCGATACGATCTTCAAGATGTTAATCGTTTGCATCTTCCTGAAATCCGGCTTCCCTGGACAGTATGATGAAGGTCATTTGATCGAAGCGGTTCCTGAGTGCAGAAAAGGGGTTTTTTCGACGGCGGCTTGATCTGTTCGGACATCCGTCCTCAGCTTTCGGCCTTGACACGAATCCAGTACTTGCTCAGCTCGCGCTGAAGCGTGACGTTGTCGTGGAACATCTCGTCAAGCTCATAGTCGCTGCGGGGATAATACGCCTCGTTCTCGGCGTACAGATCCTCCTGCGTGCTCATCTCCTCCAGCACCTCGGCGTTGGGGGAGGCGTAGCCGACGGTCTCGGAGCCGTCGAAGGACGCTTCGTAAGTCAGCACATAGTTGATGAACTCGTGGGCGAGCTTCGGGTTTTCGGCATTGGCGGGGATCACCATGGCGTCGCACCAGATGTTGGTGCCCTCGTTCGGCATGAAGAAGCTCATATCCTCGTTCTCGTCGAGGATCACCGTCGCGTCGCCGCTGTAAACCACCGCGATGTCCTGATAGCCGTTGATCATGGAGTCGATGACCTCGTCGGTGACGTAGATGGGGGACATGGTGTTGTTCATCTGCCGCAGCCACTCATACGCCGCCTCGATCTCCGCGGGATCGTCGGTGTTCATGGAGTAGCCCAGCGCCTTGAACGCCATCATGAAGCTGTCACGCTCGGAGTCGTAGATATAGATGCGACCGGCGTAGTCGGTGTCACGCAGAATCTCCCAGCCCTCGGCCTCCATGACGGCGGGGTCGACGTTCTCGTGGTTGTAGACAAGGCCCACACTGCCCCAGAAGTAGGGCACCGACCAGATGCCGTCGGGGTCGTAATCAAGCCCGATCACCGCGTCGGCGAGGTTGTCGAGGTTGGGGATGAGGCTCTTATCCAGCGGCTGGAGATAGTCGCCGCGGATCAGGCGCTCGATCATGTAGTCTGACGGGATCAGCACGTCGTAGCTGTCACCGGCCTGCAATTTCGTGTACATCATCTCGTTGGAGTCAAAGTTCTCCACGATGACGCTCACGCCGTACTGGCTCTCGAAGTTGGAGATCACGTCCTCGCCCAGATACTCGCCGGGGAGGTAGAGCTTCAAAACGGACGAGCCATACTTCTCCACCGCGTCCTGCTGGCGGCGGCGCTGCGCGGTGCCGCCCATGACTGCCGCGCCCACGATGGCGACGATGAGCACCGCGGCGATGATCGCCGCTGTCTTGCGGTTCATCGGTTTTGCGGCGCCCTTCGCCGCGCTGTGCTCGCGCACGATCGGCACGATGTTCACGATGCCGAGGGCCACGGTGATGAGCAGGATCACGATGGTGGAGAGTGCGTTGATGGACGGGTTGACGCGCTTGGACATGGTGTAGACGAGGATCGAGATATTATTAACTCCGTTTCCTGTCGTGAAGTATGAGATGACGAAGTCATCGAAGCTCATGGTGAACGCGATCAGCGCACCGGAGACGATGCCCGGGCGGATCTGCGGCACGATGACGCGCGTGAGCGCCTGGAACGGCGTCGCGCCGAGATCCATCGCCGCCTCAATGAGATTGGGGTCGAGGGAACGGAGCTTCGGGGTCACCGACAGCATAACGTAGGGAATGCAGAACATGATGTGCGCGAGCAGCATCGTGCCGAAGCCCTTGCGCACCGCCAGCACGCTGAAGAACATCAGCAGGCTGATGGCGGTGACAATGTCGGGGTTCATCACCGGCAGGTCGTTGATCCGCTCTACGAGGGCGGAGAGGACCTTGCTGGACTTGGAAAGCCCGATGGCGGTAATCGTGCCGACGACGGTGGAGATCATGGTCGCGAGCACGGCGATGAGCACCGTGTACAGAACCGCCTCCATCATGGACGAGTCCGCGAACATCTTCTCGTACCAGCGCAGCGAGAAACCGCCGAACTTGGTCAGCGACCGGGAGTCGTTGAACGAAAAGACGATGATGTAGAGGATGGGGAAGTAGAAGAACGCCAGTGTCAGCGCAAGAATGATCTTGCCGCCAAAACCGCTCTTTTTTGTCTCATTCATGGCGCGTCACTCCTTTCCCGCGGAGGCGACGGATACGTCGATCTTCCGCGTGAAGTACATGGAGACCATGATGATGATCGCCATGATCATGGAAATGGCACTGCCGAAGTTCCAGTCACCGGAGGTGAGGAACTGCGACTCGATCACGTTGCCGACAAGGACGTACTGTCCGCCGCCGAGCAGCTTCGGGATAAAAAAGCTGGACACCGCGGGCAGAAACACCAGCGTGATGCCGGACACCACGCCGGGCAGCGACAGGGGCAGCGTCACGCGCAGGAAGGTCTGGATCCTGTCCGCGCCAAGGTCGGCGGCGGCGTTTAAGAGGTTTTTATCCATCTTGTTGAGCGACGTGTGGATTTGCAGGATCATGAACGGGATGAAGTTATACACCATGCCGAGGATAACGGCGAAGCTGGTGTGGATCATCGGCACGGGACCGAGACCGAACAGGCCCAGGAAGCTGTTGAGTACGCCCTCGTCCTGCAAAATGCCCATCCACGCATAGGTGCGCACCAGCATGTTGACCCACGTCGGCATGGTGATGAGCAGGATCATGATGGTATTTGCGCGCTCGCCCATCTGGGCGATGACGTAGGCGATGGGGTAGCCCAGCAGGATGCAGATCACCGTGGTGACGAGCGCGATGTACAGCGAGCGCCAGAGCACCGCGAGAAACACGCGGTCGGTGACAAAGCGGGCGAAGTTCTCCAACGTGAAGCGGAAGGTCAGCACGTCGTTGCCGGATTCCGTGAACGCGTAGAGCACGATCAGGAGCATCGGCAGGACGATCATCGCCGCGATCCACAGCACATAGGGGTAGGTCATGGTACGAAACTGCTTCATTGACGCACTCCTCTCTTCATCACATGGAGGTCTTCGGGACGGAAGATCAATCCGACCTCCGCGCCTTCCTCGGCGGCGCGGGTGGTGGAGACCTTGTACTCATAACCCTCGGTGGCAAACGTCACCTCATACACGCCCGGGGTGATGGTCTCGGGGTCGAAGTCGTACTTCACGTCGGTGATTTCCACCTTCTCGTTCTCGTCCTCAAGGCTCCAGGCCGACGCGTTGGCCCACATCTTGAGATCGGTGTCCAGCGCCATGGACTCCTGAATGTCCTCCACCTTCTTGAAGAAGTTCATGGCGTAGATCTCCTCCTGATAGACCGTGCTCTCGGCCTTGTTCGCGGTGACGACCTTCGCCTGCACGGTGATGGATGTACCGGCGCCGGTGGAGAATGTGACGCTGTAATCACCGGTCTCGGGCTTGATGTCGTGCTCCACGGTCTTGATGGAGATCGGCTCCTCGGTCTCGGCGTCCCACGCCTCGGCGGAGGCGAGGGCGATGATCTTGGCGTCGTTGAGCTCCGTCGCGTCCTCCAGATCGAGGAAGAAGCCGCTGGCGCTGATCTTCTCGCCGTTGTTGGTGACGGGCTTGTCCTCCGAGACCTGCATCCTGACCGTGATGGACGTGCCCGCGCGGGTCTCGACGATCGTGTCGTAGTGCATGCCCTTAAAAAGCTGACTCTTCACAACACCCTTGAGCATACCCTGATCGCGGGGCACGATGTCCAGATGCTCGGGGCGGATGACCACGTCCACCTTCTCGTTCTTATCAAAGCCTCGGGCGGAGCAGGGGAACTTCTTGTCCTCGAAGATGACGCAGTCGTCCTCCGGCATCACGCCGTCGATGATGTTGGTCTCGCCGATGAAGTTGGCGACGAACTCGTTGACCGGGCGGCGGTAGATCTCTGTCGGGGTGCCGATCTGCTGGATCTCGCCGGCGTTCATGACCACGATCTTGTCGGACATCGTGAGCGCTTCCTCCTGATCGTGCGTGACGAAGATGAACGTGATGCCGACCTCCTGCTGGATGGACTTAAGCTCATGCTGCATCTCCTTGCGGAGCTTCAGATCCAGCGCGCCGAGCGGCTCGTCGAGCAGCAGGACGCTCGGCTCGTTCACCAGTGCACGGGCGATGGCGATACGCTGCTGCTGGCCGCCGGACATCTCGGTGACGTTGCGCCTGGCGTAGTCCTCGAGGTTCACGAGGCGCAGCATACGCATGACCTTCTGCTCGATGACGTCCTTCGGCTCCTTCTTGATGGTGAGGCCAAAGGCGACGTTGTCGTAGACGTTCATGTGGGGGAAGAGCGCGTACTTCTGAAACACGGTGTTGATCTCGCGCTTGTAGGGCGGGACGTTCACAATGTCCTCGCCGTCAAAGAGGACTTTTCCCTCCGTGGGCTGTAAAAAGCCGCCGAGAATACGCAGCAGCGTGGTCTTGCCGCAGCCGGACGGTCCCAGCAGCGTCACGAATTCGTTTTCGTAGATATCCAGCGAAATGCCTTTGAGCACGACCGTGCCGTCCTCGAAGGTTTTGATGATGTTCTTGAATTGGATGAGCTTCTTTGCTTCTTCTGCCATGATTTCTCTCTCCTATTATATAATATCAAAACAGTGGGGGAGTGGATACCCAGAGCACATGCGCCGGGGTCTTGTGTTCGTTTTTGATGGTGTGGAAGGTCTTGCCGTGGAGGCAGAACGTCTCACCCTTGCGCAGAACGTTTCGCTTGCCGTCACAGATCAGCGATACCGTACCGTCCACCACATAGCCGAATTCCTCGCCGCTGTGCGGCGCGACCTCGAAGCTTTCGCCGTCCTCGGGCAGCGTGAGCAGGATCGGCTCCATCTGGTTTTTCTGCGCGTTGGGTACGATCCAGCTCACCGTGTGATCGTCCCGCTCGTCCACGTAGAAGTCGGACGCGCGGAAGGTGTACTGCTCGACCTTATCCTCCTGAAAGAACTCCGCAAGGTTGGTGCCGAGAGCCTCCAATATGTCGTCCAGCGAGTCGATGGACGGGGAGGTGAGATTGCGCTCCAGCTGGGACAAAAACCCCTTCGTCAGCTCGCTTCGGCTGGCAAGCTCCTCCAGAGTCAGTCCCTTCTGCGTTCGCAGCTGCTTGATCTTTCCGCCGATGTCCATATCGCGCCTCCGTTTTTGTTTAATTTATTAAACTTTTTGTTTTGCAAATTTAACCGCAAAACATCATACACGAAACGACGGAAAAATGCAACAGTTAATAAAACTTTTTGTTTAGTAAATCGAACTTTCTAAACATACGAAAAAACGGAGGCCCGTTTGAGCCTCCGTTTTGACAAATCGGACAGGTCAGTCGAAGTATTTCCGCTGGAACGCGGGCATATCCACGGCGAATTCGCGCCCCCGCAGATACTCCAATATCCCCGCATCGGTGGGAAAGTCGAAGCGCAGACGGTGGGAGCAGAGCAGCTGTGCTGTTTCGCCGTATTTTCGGTTCTCCGCGCCGCTGCCGTATTTGCCGTCGCCGAGGAGGGGGTGGCCGACGTCCGCGAAGCTGGCGCGGATCTGGTGCGTGCGCCCGGTAAGCAGCTCCACCTCGACGAGCGAGAGTGCGCCCTTGGTGATGAGGGTATCGTAGAGCGTGACCGCGCTGCGGCCGTCGGGTACGGCGTGATGATAGACCCGCATTTTGTTCTCCCGCTCATCCTTGCGAAGGACGCACTCGATCCGGCCCTTGGGCGGGTTGGGCCGACCGAGGCAGACGCAGAGGTAGTATTTGGCGATCTCGCGATCCTTGATCTTCGCATTTAGAATGCGCAGCGCCTCAGCGTTTTTCGCCGCGATGACGAGGCCGCAGGTGTTGCGGTCGATGCGGTTGCAGAGTGCGGGCGTGAAGGCGTTTTCCTCACGGGGGCGCCACGCGCGCTTCTGATAGAGGTAGGCGAGCAGGTGGTCGATGAGCGTCACGCCGCCCCCGCCGTCACCGGCGTGGCAGAGCATACCGGCTGGCTTATCCAGCAGCAAGATATTTTCGTCCTCGTAGACGATGCTGACCTTGGGCGTGGTGATGGTGAGGTAGATGTTGTTTTCGTCAGGCGCGTCAAAGAACTCGTCGTTGACGTAGCACTCCACGAGGTCGCCCGCGTTCAGGCGCTGGTCGCGCTGCGCCCGTGCGCCGTTGACCTTGATGCGCTTGATGCGCACATACTTCTGCGCCAGCGAAGGCGGGAGCAGAGGGATCGCCTTGGCCAGAAAGCGGTCAAGCCGTTGACCCGCATCGTTTTTTCCGACGGTGAATGCGCGCATCACACAGCCTCCTTTTGCCATTTGGGACATTGTACGCCCTGCGAAAAATTTTTTCAACAAAAACCGAAAAAGTATTTGACATTGGGCGGGGGATTTACTATAATACTAATCGTGTCATTGCGAGGTGTATTATGCTTCTGAATGTCAAGGGAATCATCAACACCCCCGGAGACGGAATTGCGTTCAACGAGGAATTGGACCTTTCCGATGTGGACTTCGGCGGCGTGTGTCCGGCAGTCCGGCCCGTTTCAGTGGTAGGAACGGTGCAGAACATTGCGGGGATGCTTCAACTGCATGCGGAGCTGGATACCGAGCTATCCTGCGTGTGCGACCGCTGCGGCGCGCCGTTTGAAAAGCCTTTCCACTTTACGCTTGAGCGTATGCTGGCAAGTGAGCTGGAGGACGAGGAAAACGACGATATCCTGCTGCTGGTCGACGGCGCGTTCGATTTGGACGAGCTGGCGCGGGAGACGTTCATCCTCAATATGGACACAAAGATGCTCTGCCGCGAGGATTGCAAGGGGCTCTGCTCCGGCTGCGGCGCGAACCTCAACTTTGAGGCCTGCCGCTGCAAGAAGGAGATTGACCCGCGCTGGGCGGCTCTGCAAAAGCTTTTGTAAATTTCACGGCGTAACGCCGTTGCTGATCAAGGAGGTGTCAATATGGCAGTCCCTAAGGGAAAAGTATCCCGCGCAAGACGTGACAAGCGCCGCAGCTCCCATTGGAAGCTGAGCGCGCCCGCTCTGGTCAAGTGCCCGAAGTGCGGCGCTCTGCGTCGTCCGCACACCATGTGCCCGGAGTGCGGTACCTACAACGGCCGCACCGTCAAGGTCATCGAGGCGAAGACCCAGGCCGAGTAAGCCATCCATATTGATCAAAAAGCACGGCTTTTGCCGTGCTTTTTTGTTGGCAAAATCCCGGGTTTCCTGTTGTGTTTTTGAAATCATGTGATAAAATAATTCAGTTAAACGCAAACAAGGAGCAAGCTATGGAAGAATTTGAGAAGATCGAAACACCGACCGAGCAGGAGCCGGTGGAGAGAATCGGCGGCCGCGAGATATACGAGTGGCTGCGCTCCTGCGTGGAGTGTGTGCTGGTAATCGTGCTTGTGTTCACCTTCGCGGTGCGCATGATGGGCGTGCAGGGTCCATCCATGCGGCAGACCCTGCAGCAGGGCGACCGCCTGCTGGTGCTCAACTCGCTGCTGGTGCACGAGTACCGTGTCGGTGATATCGTCATCGCCCGCAAGGACACCTTCTCTGACGATCCCATCGTCAAGCGCATCATCGCCGTGGGCGGACAGACTGTCGACATTGACTTCACCTCCGGCACAGTCTATGTGGATGGCAATGCGCTGGAGGAGGATTATATCAACGACCTGACCTACACCTATGAGGGTACGAATTTCCCACTGGTGGTTCCGGAGGGATCGGTGTTTCTCATGGGCGACAACCGCAACATGAGCACCGATAGCCGCGAGCCGCGCATCGGCACGGTGGACACCCGCTACCTGATCGGCAAGGCGGTATTTCTGCTGTTTCCGGGACCGGATTCTGTGACGAACAAGCGCAATTTTGGCCGCATCGGCGTGTTGAACAGGGGATAATACCATGCAACTGGAGAGTTTGAGCTGGTTCCCCGGACACATGACCAAGACCCGCCGTATGATCACGGCGGAGATCGGCAACATGGACGCGGTGTGCGAGATTGTGGACGCGCGCATCCCGCTGTCATCGCGCAACCCGGATTTAGACGAGCTGACGGCGGGCAAGCCCCGCATTGTGGTGCTGAACCGCGTCGATCAGGCCGACCCTGACATGACAAAGCGCTGGGCGGCGTGGTTTCGTGTGCAGGGCTGCGCGGTCATCGAGGCGGACGCAAAATCCGGCGCGGGCGTCAAGCAGTTTGCCCCGGCCGTGCGGACGCTGCTTGCGGAGAAGATCGCTGCCTATGAGGCAAAAGGGCAGGTGGGGCGCGTCCTGCGCGTCATGGTGCTGGGCATCCCCAACGTGGGAAAGTCCACCTTTATCAATAAGGTATCGGGCCGCAAAGCGGCCAAGGCGGAGGATCGGCCCGGCGTGACCCGCGGCAAGCAGTGGGTGCCGGTGGACAAGACGCTGGAGCTGCTGGATACTCCCGGCATCCTGTGGCCCAAATTCGAGGACGTGGACGTGGGTATCCGCCTTGCGTTCACTGGTGCGATCCGCGACGAGGTCGTGGACATCGAGGAGCTGGCGATGAAGCTGATGGATTACCTCGGCGCACACTATCCTGACGCGCTCACCGAGCGCTACAAGATCACCGTGGAGAGCGGCGAGGATGGTTGGACGCTGGTGGAGAAGGCGGGGCGCAAGCGCGGCTTCCTCATTTCTGGCGGCGAGGTGGACACCGAGCGCATGAGCCGCATTTTGCTCGATGAATTCCGCGGTGGCAAGCTGGGACGCTTTACACTTGAGACGCCAATCGAGGACGACAATGCCTGATTATTCCTATGAAAAGAATGCCCGCGCGCAGGGCTATGCTGTGGTTTGCGGCGTGGATGAGGCGGGCGCGGGCCCGCTGTGCGGCCCGGTGTACGCCGCCGCGGTCATCTTACCCGAGAACTGTGATCTTCCGGGGTTGAACGACTCCAAGAAGCTCTCGGAGAAGAAGCGCGAGGCACTGTTTCCGATCATCTGCGAGAAAGCGGTTGCCTACTCTGTTGCGTGGGTTGATGAACGGGAAATCGACGCGACGGATATCCTCAGCGCCCGCATGAAGGCGATGCAGCTCGCCATCGACGGACTCACGCGCAGAGCGGACTTTGCACTGATCGACGGAAACCGCGACCATGGCAAGAGCGCCGCGATCCACACACCACACATCTGCATTGTTAAGGGAGATTCCTTGTCAATGAGCATTGCTGCGGCGTCGGTACTGGCAAAGGTCAGCCGGGATCGTTTTGTGGTGGATGTGCTGGATAAGCAATATCCGCAATATGGGTTCGCGCAGCACAAGGGCTACGGTACGGCGCTGCACCGGGCGATGTACGAGAAGTACGGCCCATGTCCGGCACACCGGATGACATTTTTGAAGAAGTGGGAGAATCGGGAAACATGACGACCAAGGGCAGCGGGGACTGGGCGGAGGCGCTGGTAGCAGAGTTTCTGCGTAAGCGTGGCTATCGCATCGACGTATCCAAGTATCACTGTCGCTTTGGAGAGATCGACCTGATCGCCCATGATCATGGTACGCTCTGTTTCGTGGAGGTCAAAATGCGCAGCAATCTGCGCTATGGCCTGCCGCGGGAGTTCGTGACCTACAGCAAACAGGAGAAGCTCCGCACGACAGCGGAATACTACCTCGCCACACACGATGCGGACGCTGTCTGCCGCTTTGATGTGGCGGAGGTCTACGCTGACAAGGATCGCACACCGGAGCATACCCGCATCGAATACATCGAGAACGCATTTTGAAATGGACAATATCATTCTGATCGGCATGCCCGGCTGCGGCAAGACCACGCTGGCACGGGCGACTGGGGTTGCTTTGCGCCTTCCGTGGTACGACTGCGACGACCTGATCGAGGAAAAGGCGGGCATGTCCATCGCGGAAGTATTCGCCACCTGGGGCGAGAGCGCGTTTCGCACGCTGGAAACAGCGGCGTTGATTGCGCTGTGCAAACGCGAGCGTTGCATCATCGCCACGGGCGGAGGCTGCGTTACGCGGGAGGAAAACTACGGCATTCTCCATGCGTCCGGCAAGGTACTGTGGCTGCTGCGGGATCTCGACAAACTGTCCGTGGAGGGACGGCCGATCTCGGCAAAAAAGGACGTTTACACGCTGTATGCGGAGCGTGAGCCGCTTTATCGGCGCTTTGCGGACGCGAGCGTGGACAACAACAATACCATAGAGGAGACGATCCGGCGCATTCAAAACGCTATTTTGTAAATAGGAGAGGAAACCATGATCGACAAGAAACTGGTGGCCTGGGGCAGCAGCGGCAATATCATTCGCGAGATCGCGGAGTACGGCGCAGAGCAGGCGAAAAAGGCAGGTGCGGAAAACGTCTATAACTTCACCATCGGTTCTCCCAGTATTGATCCTCCTGCCATCGTCCGCGAGACGATGGAGCGCTATCAGAATACCGTTCCCGCGGCGAAGCTTTATACCTACGCGCCTGCGCCGGGGTATGGCGAGGTGCGTCAAAAAATCGCGGACTATCTGACCAGAACCTACGGCGTGGATTACCGAGGTCAGGACGTGATCGTCACCTGCGGCACATCGACGTGCCTTGCGGTGCTGACGCGGGTGCTGCTCTCCGGCGGCGGAAAGGCGATGACCTTCGCGCCCTACTTTATGGATTATCAGTACTATGCCGAGTCTGTTGGCTCGTCGCTCATCGAGTGCCCGACCGAGCCGGAGACGTTTCAGCTCGACGTTGCCGCGGCGGAGCGGTATCTTACGCCTGACACGGCGATGCTGATCATCAACACGCCCAACAACCCCTCCGGCGTGGTGTTTACCCGCGAGCGGCTGGAGCGCCTCGCGGTGCTTCTGGAGCGCAAGCAGAAGGAGTACGGCCACCCGATCTACATTGTGGCGGACGGCCCATACCGCGAGCTGGTCTACGACGGGAAGGAGGCAGTCTACATCCCGTCGATCTACCGCAATACCATCGACTGCTACTCGTTCAGCAAGGGTATGTCGCTGCCCGGCGAGCGCGTGGGCTTTATGGCAATGACCAAGGACGTGGACGACTACGACGACATCATGGCGGCCTGCATGGGCGTGACCCGCGCGTATGGCTACATCTGCGTGTCGTCGCTCTGGCAGCAGGTGGCGGCGGACTGCATCGGCGCGACCAGCGATATCTCACAATATAAGAAGAATCGCGACCTGCTCTATGGCTCGCTCACCGACATGGGCTATACCTGCGTTCATCCCGACGGGGCGTTCTACCTTTTCATGAAGACGCCGGAGGCGGACGCGGAGGCGTTCGCGCGCCGCGCTATGAAGGAAAATCTCCTGGTGGTGCCCGGCGATCCCTTCGGCACGCCGGGCTATGTGCGCGTCGCGTATTGCGTGGGCTATGACGTGATTGAGCGTTCGCTTCCCACATGGAAAAAGCTGGCCGAGGAATACGGACTTCGGAAATAAGGAGAGTGTGTGATGTTTCGCGACGTGGCTCGCTTCAAGCAGAAGATCTCGGAGGCGGAGTGCATCGAGATCCTGAAAAATGAAAAACGAGGCGTTCTTTCTGTGCTGGGCGACGATGGCTACCCCTATGGTATGCCACTGAACCATTATTATAATGAAGAGGACGGTAAGCTTTACTTCCACAGCGGCAACCGCGGCCACAAGCTCGACGCGCTGCATCGCTGTGACAAGGCGTCGTTCTGCGTATACGATTCCGGCTTCTACAAGGAAGGCGACTGGGCGCTGAACATCAAAAGCGTCATTGTGTTTGGCCGCGTGGAATTCATCGAGGATCGGGAGCGTGTTTTTGAGATTTCCCGCCGCCTCAGCTATAAGTTCACAACGGACGAAGACTACATCAGGCATGAGATCGAAACGTCCGGCGCGCGCACGGCGATGTTTGCGCTGGCCCCGGAGCATATGACCGGCAAGCTGGTCAATGAGAAATGAGAAAAAGGCACGCGGTGGCGTGCCTTTTTCATGCTTTGACGCCGTAGGCGTCCATGGCGGCGCAGAGCTGCGCACGATGCGCGTCGGAGATGCTGCACAGCGGGAGACGGAACTCCTCGGCGCACAGCCCCAGCCGCGCCAGCGCGGTCTTGACCGGGATGGGGTTCACCTCACAGAACAGCGCACGGAGGAGATCTGTCATGCGCAGCTGCAAAACGCCTGCTTTGTGCAGGCTGCCGGACATGGCGAGATGGGTCAGCTCCCGCATGTCGCCGGGGATCAGGTTCGCCGCGGTGGAGATCACGCCCGCGCCGCCAAGCGTCATCAGCGCCGCCGTGTCCTCGTCGTTGCCGGACCAGACGGAGAAGCCGTCGCTGCAGCGGTTGAGGGTATCCTGCATCAGCGCGAAATTGCCGCTTGCCTCCTTGACGCCGACAATGTTCGGGTGCTGCGCCAGCGCGGCGTAGGTCTCCGCAGTGCAGGATACGCCGGTGCGGGACGGCACGTTGTAAACGATAACCGGAAGATGCACCGCGTCGGCGACGGCGGTATAGTGGGCGATCAGCCCTGATTGCGTCGCTTTGTTGTAGTAGGGCGTCACGACGAGTACGCCATCCGCGCCCAGCGCCTCCGCCTCGCGGGAGAGCTCAATGGCGTGGGCGGTGTCGTTGGAGCCGGTTCCGACGATGACGGGGGTATGGTGTGCGGCGAGCTCGACGGCGGACCGGATCAGTGCGGCGCGCTCGTCGGGGCGGAGCGTCGGTGCTTCGCCGGTGGTGGCGCAGACGATCAGCGCGTCGATCTTCGCGTCGAGCTGACGGCGGACGAGAGCGCGGAACGTGCCGAGGTCCACCGCGCCGTCGCGAAACGGTGTCACCAGCGCGGTGCCGCAGCCGGTAAACAGAGGTGATTTCATGTTTTTTCCTGCCTTTCCGAAAACTGACTTGGAGAATCCGGTCGGTTTTTCTTGCCACAAGAGGTATTTTGTTCTATACTGTTCCATAAGGGAGCGTGTTTGGATGAAAAAAGTATGGACGACCGTATTCCTGAGCCTGCTGCTGGTCTGTACCCTCAGTACCGGCGCGCGGGCCATGGAAAATGATATGCTCAAGGTGGGGCTGAAATACGGCTCTGATGCCATGTATTCCGCAAACCTGCAAAATTACGACAATGCCGGGCTGGGCTACCGCTTCGGCTACTTTGATTCTGCCCGCAGCTTTGTGCCGCTCGGCGCGGAGACGGCGGAAAGCAAGGTCTCAATCAGCATCGACGACAACCTGTTCATCTCCGGCTCCACCTACTATCTCAGCGATACGAACTATACACAGTATATCGGCGCATATCACCTGCAGCTCGAGCAGCACTACGAAACCTACGACGAGGCGGCGGCCGTCGCGGCGAACTATGGCGGCGGCTTTGTCGCCTTCCTCACAGATCACTACGCGGTGCGGGTCAATCAGTATCGGACAGAGGAAGGCGTTCGCCGTGCCTACGGCGAGTGGACGGGCGAGGACACGGTGGAGATCGTCTCTCCGAGCCGCACCGGCGTCATGGTCACCGTGAGCGGTACCGACCGGATTTTGTTTTATTTCGACTGCGGCGGTCTGCGCTCGCTGGGCGTGGAGCCGATGAGCAGGAACGGCGAAAAGCCGCTGACCTGGTTCCGCGGCTACCGCTACTATGGCGGCTTTGAGTACCAGCGCGTGACCGGCGGCAACATCAGCGTCATCAATGTGGTCAATGTGGAGGACTATGTCAAGGGCTGCGTCGGCTGGGAGATCGGCAACGACAAGCCTCTCGAGGCGATCAAGGCGCAGGCGGTCTGCGCCCGCACCTATGCCGCCATGCAGACCCGCCACCGCTCGCAGGGCTTTGATGTTTGCCCGACCGACGATTGCCAGGTGTATCAGGGTGTCGCCTCCGCCAACGATCTGACCGACCGCGCCGTGGATGAGACTGCGGGGAAATACCTCTACTACAACGGCAAATATGTTGAAGCGTACTACTACTCCAGCAACGGCGGCGCCAGCGAGGACGCGAAGAACGTCTGGGGCAACGAGATGGGCTACCTCAAGGGCAAGCCCGATCCCTATGAGGCGGCGATCGCCGCCCGCGTCGCGAAATACAACTGGTCGACCACCTTCACCCGCGCGGAGATCGCGGCAAAGCTGGCGGCGCGGAACATCAACATCGGCACGATCAAAAACGTGTTTGTGTCGGAGTATACCGCCAACGGTAACGTTTACGCGCTGACCTTTGTTGGCTCAAAGGGCAACAAGACGGTCTACCGCGAGCAGTGCCGCACGATCCTCAGCCTGCGCAGCATGCGCTTTACCGTGGACGGCACAGGAGGGAACACCTTCTTCGTCAACGACAACGCTACCTCCGTCACCGGGATCCGAGGCCTGTTTACCATCTCCGGCAACGGTGAGGTGGGGCAGTACAGCGGTGCGCCGACGGATGCTTGTGTGATTACGGCGGACGGTACGGCGAAGCTGCAAAAGGACCCTGCGACCGTGACGTCGAGTCAGGAGACCTTTACCGTCACCGGGAGCGGCTGGGGCCACAACGTCGGCATGAGCCAATGGGGCGCCACCGCCATGGCGGAGCAGGGGTTCGACTATCAGGACATTCTGCAATTCTACTACACCGGAGTTACCATCGAATGAAAACAAGCGATTTTGACTACGAACTTCCCCAGGAGCTGATCGCCCAGACGCCCACCGAGCGGCGGGACGCGTCAAGGCTTCTGTGCCTGGACAAGAAAACGGGGGAGTTTTCCCACCATCACTTTTACGATCTCCCAGACTTTCTGCGTCCGGGAGACTGCCTGATCCTGAACAATTCCCGCGTGCTGCCCGCGCGTCTGCTGGGCAACCGCCTGCCGGGCGGCGGCGCATGTGAGGTGCTGCTGCTCATCGACCGGGGCGAGAATGTCTGGGAGTGCATTGTGCGACCGGGCAAGCACCTGCGCGTCGGCGCGAGAATGTCCTTCGGGGAGGGAGAGCTGACGGCGGAGGTGAGCGAAGTGCTGCCGGACGGCAACCGCCTTGTGAAGTTCTCTTATGAGGGCATCTTCCTGGAGGTGCTGGAGCGTCTCGGCAAGATGCCGCTGCCACCGTATATCAAGGCGGAGCTGCAAGACCGCGAGCGCTACCAGACCGTGTACTCCAAAGTCAACGGCAGCGCCGCGGCACCCACGGCGGGATTGCACTTCACGCCGGAGCTGCTGGAAAAGATTCGTGCCATGGGCGTGAACCTTGGCTATGTGACGCTGCATGTGGGGCTTGGCACGTTCCGCCCGGTCAAGGAGGATGAGCTGGAAGAGCACGAGATGCACAGTGAGTACTGCGTCATCCCGCAGGAGACGGCGGAGCTTATCAACAAGACGAAGGCGAACGGCGGCCGCGTGATCTGCGTCGGCACGACGTCGTGCCGCACCATCGAAAGCTGGGCGGGGGAGGACGGCACGATGAAAGCCTCCGCGGGCTGGACGAACATCTATATCTATCCCGGTTATCGGTTCAAGGTGATGGATGCACTGGTGACGAATTTCCATCTGCCCCAGTCCACGCTGCTGATGCTGGTGTCGGCGCTGGCGGGGCGGGAGCATGTGCTTGCCGCCTATGAGGAGGCTGTGCGGGAGCGATACCGCTTCTTCAGCTTCGGCGACGCGATGTTCATCTCCTGAGCGGGGGATTGCGATTTATAAAGACGGAGAGCGATTGTTCGCTCTCCGTCTTTACTATTTGTGTTCGTTGTGATACAATCGGCGTACTTCGACTGATTACAGATGGTTTACAGATTGTATTATCCCTGTAATCAGTGGATAATCAGTGGAAAGTTGGGGATAAAGTGTTTCAAGTTATCAAATATGAGGGAAAAGCCCGCCGCGGCCGTTTCTCCTGCGCCCATGGCGGCGAGGTGCAGACGCCGGTGTTTATGAACGTCGGCACACAGGCTGCGATCAAGGGCGGGCTGTCTGCCTTTGATCTCAAGGAAATCGGCTGCCAGATCGAGCTGTCGAATACCTACCATCTGCATCTGCGCCCCGGCGATGACGTGGTACGCCAAATGGGAGGGCTGCATCGGTTCATGCGCTGGGATGGCCCGATCCTCACTGACAGCGGCGGGTTCCAGGTGTTCTCTCTCGCGGGCTTGCGGAAGATCAAGGAGGAGGGCGTCACGTTCGCGTCACACCTCGACGGGCACCGCATCTTTATGGGCCCGGAGGAGAGTATGCGCATCCAGTCCCATCTCGGCAGCGACATCGCTATGGCGTTCGACGAGTGTGTGGAGAACCCTGCGCCCTATGAGTACGCCAAAGCCTCTTGTGAGCGTACGCTGCGTTGGCTGGAGCGTTGCAAGACCGAGCATGACAAGCTGAACGCCTTGCCGGATACCGTCAACCCGAAGCAGATGCTTTTTGGCATCAATCAGGGCGCGACGTATGCGGATTTGCGCATCTGGCACATGCAGCAGATCGCCAAAATCGACTGCGATGGCTACGCCATCGGCGGCCTCGCAGTGGGGGAGCCGACGCAGGTGATGTACGATATCATTGACGCCGTAGAGCCGTATATGCCCAAGGATAAGCCCCGGTATCTGATGGGCGTCGGCACGCCGAGCAACATCATTGAGGGCGTGGCGCGGGGCGTAGACTTCTTCGACTGCGTGATGCCGGCCCGCAACGCTCGCCACGGCAAGCTGTTCACCTGGTCGGGGACGCTGAACATCAAAAACGAGAAGTACAAGCTGGACGAAAAGCCCATTGACGAGCAGTGCGACTGCCCGGTGTGCCGCAATTTCTCCCGCGCGTACCTGCGCCACCTGTTCAAGGCGGACGAGATGCTGGCGCTGCGCCTTGCGGTGATGCACAACCTGTACTTCTACAACAAGCTCGCCCAGCACATCCGTGACGCGCTGGACGCGGGTGAATTTGCCGCCTTCCGCGCGGAATACAGCGGAAAGCTGAATGAAAGACGATAATCACACCGTTTCGCTCGTTCCTGCGGGAGCGGCTGCGAGACATGCAGATGGCGTGACGTTTGCGAAAAATGGCGGATGGCATGACGTTTGCGAAAAAGGACTTGCGAAACGGGAAAGCATTCGCTATAATATGCTTTGACTTTTGATGAAAGGAACTTATTGTATATGGATGGCACCAGTTTGCTTATGATCGTGATGATGATCGCGATCTTCTACTTCATGCTGATTCGCCCGGAGAACAAGCGCAAGAAGCAGGCGGAGGAGATGCGCAACAGCATCAAAAAGGGTGAGCGCATCACCACCATCGGCGGCATGAAGGGCAAGGTCGTGCAGGTCAACGACGATTCCATCGTTTTCGAGACCAGCGAGGACCGCGTCCGCATTGAGATTGCCAAGTGGGGCGTGCAGTCCACCGAGTCCATGGAGGCGGCACAGGCACAAAAGCAGAGCGGCGGCCTCTTCGGCGCCAAGAAGAGCGAGAGCACGGCTGAGGAATCCAAGAGCGAGAGCACGGCTGAGGAGTCCAAGAGCGAGCCTGCCGAGAAAGAGGACAAGGCGGACTTCGATCCCGAGATCAAGTAAATACGGCACTTTGAAAAAGAACAGCGCAAGCTGTTCTTTTTTTCTGCCCTGCGCCATATTCTCTTGTGTGCAGAGAACGCGCGCGGCGAGACCGCGGGCACGGACGGGGGCGTTTTTATGAAGAAGGATCATCCGGGGAAACGGATCGCGATGGGCGCGGCGTCGTCACTCGTGTGCTATCTTGGCCTGACGGCGCTGCTGGCGCTGCTGCTGACCCGCGGCACGGTGGGGGAGAAAACGGCGCTGCCCTGCATCCTGGCCTTTGGCATGATCGCCGCCTTTTTAGGCGCAAAGCTGTCGGCGCACGGCTGCGCGGAGCGATGGATGCCGGCGGCATCCGCAGGGGCGTTTTGGTGCGCGGTGGTTCTATCGGGCTTTTTGGCGAACGACGCGCTGTCGTGGACGCGCGCCGGGGAGCTGGCGATCGCTGCGGCGATCGGAGCGGTACTGGCAGGCATTCAGAGAGGGAAGGGCAAGAGAGCACGAAGCCGCCGTTCTCGCAAGTGAACATAATGTGTGAACAAAGAGAACGGGGATAAAGAAGCTTTTCCAACAATTACCGGTTTTTACAGGTTGCACAAATGGAGGGGGAAGACTGGGGAAACCGCAAAGCAGCGGCACAGGTGGGGAAAACCTGTGGAAAATCCAAATCTAGTTGCGGCTGGAGCGGTGGACCCAATATCTTGACCTTGCGTGGAAACCCGAAGCTTATTGGGGACATGATTTACATAAAGTAATTAACATAACATTTAAGCATAATCAACAAAATTGGAGAAATTCGGCAAATCCGCTTGCGATAAAACCGCAAAAGTCCTATTATTGTCATAGAGCTTTTGCGCGCCTTCTCGTGTCGGTTTGCCCGGAGCATGTGAGGTGAACAAGGGATGACCGATTCGGCAAGGTCGCGGAAATTGCGCTATGTGACGGTTGATATGTTGCCGCTGCGCTCGCTTCTGCTGGCGCTTTTTTTAGTGTCCGGCATTTTGGTGGGCTATGCCTTTGCGCTTCGATGCGCTGCCGGAACCGCGGATGAGCTGAGGCGGCTTTTTGATGGCTATGTTGCCGGGAACGGACAAGAGATGACGCTGGAAACCGCGCTGCGGACTGTGGTTTGCTACCTCCGCGCACCGGTGCTGGCGTTTCTGCTCGGCTTTGCGTCCATCGGGGCGATCGGCTTGCCGTTGCTGCTGACGGCACAGGGATTCGTGCTGTCGTTTTCGCTGTTCTCTTTTGCGGCGGCGCTGGGGCGCGACGGCTTTGTGCTGTTGCTGACGCTCTTTGCGCTGCGGCTTGCGTTTGTTTTACCGGCCACGTTTCTGACGGCCGGCGCCGCGCTGGATAAGGCACGGGCGCTGCTTGCGCTCTCGCTTGGGCGTGGCAAGCGCGCTGCGCCGGTGCTGTACGGCGCGGACTACTGGTACCGATTCGCGGTCACTTGTGTGTGTTTACTGATCGGCTCCGCACTGGAGCTGTGGCTGACGCCGCTTCTGCTGGCGCGGCTTACTTAGAAAAGAAAGGAGGGGGATGTTCCGCTTGGACGAGCTGCTGAGCATGTATCAATCGTATCTTGAGAACGAAAAACACGCTTCTCAGAATACGCTGAGCTCCTATCTGCGTGACCTGCGCCAGTTTGCGGCGTGGCTTGAGGAGCATCAACCCACCGATCCGCGCAAGGTTAAACAGGCGACGGTTTCGGAATATGTGGAGTGGATGAACGGCAAGGGCAAATCCGCTGCGACCGTGACCCGCTCCATCGCCTCGATCAAGTCGTTCTACCTCTATTTGCAAACGCAGGGCGAGGTCAAGACGAATCCGGCAAAGGGCGTCGAGACCAAGAAGGTGGAGCGCAAGTTCCCGGAGATCCTCACCGCGCACGAGGTGGAGCTGTTTTTGGAGCAGCCGCAGTGCGTGGACGCCAAGGGCTACCGCGACCACGCGATGCTGGAGCTGCTCTACGCCACCGGCATCCGCGTCTCGGAGCTGATCGCTCTCGATGAGAAGGACGTGAGTCTCAGCGCGGGTTTCATTCGCTGCGAGAGCAAGGGCAAGGAGCGCATCATCCCGCTCTATCCTGCCGCGGTCAAGGCGCTGAGCGACTACATGAAGGACGTGCGCGCCCAACTGATCGCCGATCCTGAGGAGACGGCCCTGTTCGTCAACATGAACGGTGAGCGCATGAGCCGTCAGGGCTTCTGGAAGATCGTCAAGCACTATCAGGAGACCGCCCAGATCAGCAAGGACATTACGCCGCACACACTGCGCCATTCGTTCGCGGTGCATCTGCTGGAAAACGGCGCGGATCTGCGCTCCATTCAGGAGATGCTGGGTCATGCGGACATCTCGTCCACGCAGATCTATACCCACGTCGTCAAAAAGCAGCTCAAGGACGTGTACCAGCGGGCGCATCCGAGAGCATGAATATCTAAAAAAGCGGCATAGCCGCTTTTTTATTTGTGTTGCGTTTTCCACAAGTTTCTGATACAATAATTCGAGAAATTTCCGGGAGGTGATGGACACGCGGATTCTGGGCATTGACCCCGGCATCGCCATCGTCGGCTTCGGGCTGGTGGAGGCGGAACGCGCCGACCTTAACATGCTCACCTACGGCGCCATCACCACCGAGGCAGGGCTGCCGCTGTCCACCCGGCTCTACCAGATCGGCAGGGATATGGAGGAACTGATCGGGCAGTGCAAGCCCGATGTGATCGCCATTGAGGAGCTGTTTTTCAAGAACAACATCACCACCGGCATTGCCGTTGCCCACGGACGCGGCGTGATCCTTTACAGTGCCGAGAAATGCGGCATCCCGCTTTTTGAGTACACGCCCTCTCAAGTCAAGCAGGCGGTGGTGGGCTACGGCAAGGCGGAAAAGCGGCAGGTCATGGACATGGTCAAGCGGCTTTTGAAGCTCAAGGCGGTGCCCAGGCCGGACGACGCCGCGGATGCGCTGGCGCTGGCCATCTGCCATGCCCGCAGCGCCACGTCCATGCTCCAGCGCGCGAACCTCGCGGCAAAACAAACAATTTAGGAGATGCTTCCATGTTCTATTATCTTGATGGAACGGTCGCCCACATGGAGCCGTACCTCGCGGTCATCGACTGCGGCGGCGTGGGCTACGCCTGCAAAACCACCAATACCACCCTCGGCGCGCTCCAGAAGGGGCAGCGGGGCAAGCTCTACACCTATCTGAATGTGGGAGAGGATGTGTTCGACCTCTACGGTTTTGCCACGCAGGGTGAGTTGGGCAGCTTCAAGCAGCTCATCGGCGTGTCCGGCGTGGGGCCGAAGGTGGCGCTGGCGATTCTCTCATCCACTTCGCCGGAGGGACTTGCGATGGCGGTCATCACCGGCGATGAAAAGACGCTCACCATGGCGCCGGGCGTGGGCAAAAAGATCGCTCAGCGCATCATTTTGGAGCTCAAGGATAAAATAGCCAAGGAGCAGCAGTCCGGCGGCTTTGTGCCGGCGGCGGCAACGGTGGCCGCGGGCGGAAGCAAATCCGTGGAGGCGGCGCAGGCGCTGGCGGTGCTGGGCTACTCGCAAGCGGACGTCGCCGCGGCGATGAAGGGGCTCGACGTGGAGGCTTTGCCGCTGGAGGAGATCGTGCGGCAGGCTTTGCGCCGCATGGTGAAGTGAGCGATGCAGCTTCAGGACGGAAACACCCTGCTGACGCTGTTTCTGCTGTTTCTCCTGCTCGCTGCCGCGGCGCTGGTGATCGCGTGGCACTATGGACGGCGCTGGGGCGATCTCTCCAGCCGCCGCCAATATGGCGAGGCACTGACGGAGGACGAACAGACGGCGCTCCGGCGTGCCCGCCGGAACTTCTGGATCTGGGCAGGCATATCGCTGGTGCTGATGGCGCTCTCGTTTTTTGCGCTGGCATGACACAAAGGAGATCCGTACATGGGAATTGATTTCGGTACCGATATCTATGAAGAGCCCATCGTGGCCAAAACTTTTTTGCAGGAGGACGCGCAGGAGAGCTCGCTGCGGCCCAAGACGCTGCGAGAATATATCGGGCAGGAGAAGGCGAAGGGGAACCTCGCTGTCTTTATTGAGGCCGCAAAAAAGCGGCAGGAGTCGCTGGATCATGTGCTGCTCCACGGCCCTCCGGGCCTTGGCAAGACCACGCTTGCGGGCATCATCGCGCAGGAGATGGGCGTGAACATCCGCATCACGTCCGGCCCAGCCATTGAGAAGGCGGGGGATTTGGCGGCACTGTTGACCAACCTCAATGAAAACGACATCCTGTTTGTCGACGAGATCCACCGCCTCAACCGCGCGGTGGAGGAGATCCTGTACCCCGCGATGGAGGACTACGCCATCGACATCATCATCGGAAAGGGGCCAAGCGCGAACTCCATCCGCCTCGATCTGCCGCACTTTACGCTCATCGGCGCGACCACGCGATCGGGGCAGCTCTCCGCGCCGCTGCGCGACCGCTTCGGTGTGACGCTGCGCCTTGAGCTCTATACCCCGGATGAGCTGTGCCGGATCGTGACGCGCTCGGCAGGAATTCTGGGCGTGGAGATTGAGCAGGACGGCGCGATGGAAATCGCCCGCCGCTCCCGCGGCACGCCGCGCATCGCGAACCGGATGCTGCGCCGGGTGCGGGACTTTGCCGAGGTCAAAGCAGACGGCGTTATCACCCGTGCGGTTGCCGACGAGGCGCTGCACGCGCTGGAGATCGACTATCTGGGGTTGGACCCCATCGACCGGCGTGTGCTGGGAGCGATCATTGAGAACTACAGCGGCGGCCCCGTGGGACTGGAGACGCTGGCGGCGACCATCGGGGAGGAATCCGTCACGCTGGAGGACGTCTACGAGCCGTATCTGATGCAGCTGGGTTTCCTCACGCGCACGCCCCGCGGCCGCTGCGTGACCCGCAAGGCCTATGAGCATCTGGGATTGTCGGTTCCCACGGGTATGGCGGATGGCAGCGAGCAGCTGCAATTTGGACAATAATTCATAAAATGTCCATTAAACTGCAAAATTTTTAAACTTTATTTTTGTAAATACTTGACAAATGAATTTTCATACAGTTATAATGCACTATGGTAAAACAGTATGAGGGAATGCGCACCTCGTATGACACGTATACGGACGAGCAGCTCTGTGTGCGTGCCGCGCGGGGAGACACTGAGGCCGAGGCCGCTCTGGTGACACGCTATTACGCGCTGGTTCGAGTCTGCGCACGTCCGCTTTTTCTGACGGGCGGCGACGGGGAGGATCTGATCCAGGAGGGCATGTTCGGCCTGATTCGGGCAATCCGCGAGTATCGCAGGGATAAAAGTACGTCATTTCGCACCTTTGCGGAGGTCTGTATCCGCAACCGGATCTATTCAGCCTTACGCGCCGCGGCGCGGGACAAGCACGCGCCGCTCAACCAATCCATTTCTTTGGATCACCCTTTCTTTGACAGCGAATCATATGTTCCCGGCGCCTTGGATGCGGCTCTCGTTGACCCTGAGCAGCTGATCGCGGATCGGGACTATGTGGAATCTGTTCTCAAGAGTACGAAGTTGTCCGCTTTTGAAGCGAAGATTTTGGAGTACTATTTGGACGGCCTAACCTGTCAGGAGATCGCGACGATCGTGGGTAAGCCTCCAAAATCTGTGGACAACGCAGTGCAGCGCGTCCGGCGAAAGACGGCGCAGCTGCTGCGAGCCGGTGAGAACGGTTCTCACTGATGCAATTTGTTTTGTAATGAACAACGTCAGTTGTTTATTATATTATCTGCTAAAAGCAAAAGAGAGGGTATCATCATGTACGAAGACAAAACCTTAGTCTGCAAGGAATGCGGCAACGAGTTCGTGTTCACCGCCGGCGAGCAGGAGTTCTACGCGGAGCGCGGCTTCCAGAACGAGCCCCAGCGCTGCAAGGCCTGCCGTGACGCCCGCAAGAACGCGGCCCGCGGTCCCCGCGAGTACTTCACGGCTGTTTGCGCCAACTGCGGCGGCGAAGCCCGCGTGCCGTTCGAGCCGAAGACCGACCGTCCGGTGTACTGCAGCGACTGCTTTGCCAAGATGCGCGCCGAGCAGCAGTAATTTGTTTTCAAAAAAAGTGACCTGCCTTCGGGCGGGTCTCTTTTTATTTTTCCCAATCGATTTGCTCTTGAAAAAAAGCGGACAATGGGGTACACTATCCCATGCAAATCACAATCGGAGGTTGACACAATATGGTTCAGATTACAAAAGACACCGTTATCGGTGATATTCTCGACATTGCGCCCCAAACCGCGCCCATTTTCTTCTCCATTGGTATGCACTGCCTGGGCTGCCCGTCCAGCCGCGGCGAGACTGTGGAGGAGGCCTGCATGGTGCATGGTCTGACCGGCGAGCAGATGGACAAGCTGCTGGACATCGTCAACGAGGAAGCCAACCGTGACTTCGACGATGAAGCTGCCGAATAACACAACCGAGGACAAAGCGCATACGGACGCCGTATGCGCTTTGCTTCGCCTTCAGCCGCGGCTGCAATGCCTGGCAGACTGCGTGCCGCGCCTCACGCGCTTGGCCGACGTGGGTACCGACCACGGCTACCTGCCGGTATGGCTGCTGCAAAACGGGCGTATTGAGCGCGCCATCGCGTCGGACATCAACGCCGAGCCGCTGGAGCATGCCCGCCGCACCGCGGAGGCGTACGGTGTAACGTTGGATCTGCGCCTGTGCGCTGGACTGGATGCCATTGCGCCGGACGAGGTCGATACCGTCGCCATCGCTGGCATGGGCGGCGAGACCATCCTGACGATTTTGCAAGACGCTGCGTGGGACTGGCGGGGCAAGACGCTGCTGCTCCAGCCCATGACCAAAGCGGAGCTGCTGCGGCGATGGTTGGTGGAAAACGGTTTTCTCATCGCGTCCGAGCGTTTGGTGCTGGATAAGGGGACGATCTATCCGGTGCTGACGGTGGAGGCGGGCAAGAGCGCGCCGCTCACCAACGCGGAGGCGTGGTGCGGGGCGGGATTGCGCCACGATCCGCTGTATCGCGACTATGCTCTTGACCGGGTGCGGAAGCTGGAGCGCGCCGCCGCGGGACTGCGACAGGCTAAAACACTTGACAGCATGCAGATTGCAGCGCTGGAGGCGGATGCCATCTCGCTGCGCGAGACGATAAAGGAGTGGGAAGATGCCAACGGTACGGGAAATTGAACAATCGCTCTATGCCTGGGCGCCGCGGGATTTGGCGGAGAGTTGGGACAATGTGGGACTGCTGGTGGGCAGTGAGAGCCGGGAGGTCCGGCGCGTCCTGATTGCGCTGGATGTGACCGATTGGGTGGCGGAGGAGGCGATCCGCTGCGGTGCGGAGCTGATCGTGGCGCACCATCCGGTGATGAACTGCACCTGGCACAAGGTACAGAGCGTAGTGGACGACAACGCGCAGGGAAGACTGCTGACCAAGCTGCTGACCCACAGCGTTTCCGCCATCTGCATGCACACGAATCTGGACGCCGCGGAGGGCGGCGTAAACGACGTGCTGGCGAAAAAACTGGGCCTTGAGGGGCTTTCTTTGCTCAATGAGGAAAAAATCGGGCGTGTCGGCACATTAAAATGCGAAAAAAGTCTTGAACAGTTCCTACAGGATGTGATACAATCTTTGGGCTGTCAGGGACTGCGCTATCGCGACGGCGGTATACCGGTGCGAAAGGTCGCCGTGGGCGGCGGCGCGTGCGCGGAGTACATCCCGCAGGCCATCGCGCTGGGCTGCGACACGTTTGTGACCGCGGACGTCAAGTACCACGACTTCCTCGACGCCGAGGGCATCAACCTCATCGACGCGGGGCACTTCGAGACGGAAAACCCCGTTTGCGAAGCGGTGCGTGCGTATCTGGCCGAGCGGTTCCCGCAGCTGGAGCTGGTACTCTCAACGACTCATAAGAGCGTTATCAAGTATTACATGTAAGGAGAAATCAACCATGTCCGGACATTCCAAGTGGCATAACATCCAAAAGACCAAGGGCGCGGCTGACGCGAAGCGCAGCGCGGCGTTCACCAAGATCGCCAAGGAGATCATCGTCGCCGTCAAGCAGGGCGGCAGCGGCGACCCGGCGAATAACTCCCGCCTCGCCACCGTCATCGCCAAGGCGAAGGCGGCGAACATGCCCAACGACAACATCAAGCGCACCATCGACAAGGCGCTGGGCGCGGGCAACACCGACAACTATGAGTCCGTCACCTATGAGGGGTACGGACCCTGCGGCGTCGCGGTCATCGTCGAGGCGCTGACCGACAACCGCCAGCGCACCGCGCCGGAGGTTCGCCACTACTTCGATAAGTTCGGCGGCAATCTGGGCGCACAGGGCTGCGTGAGCTGGTCGTTTGATCGCAAGGGCGTCATCGTCATCGACAACGAGGACGGCGACTACGAGGAGGACAAGGTGATGGAGGACGCGCTGGAGGCCGGCGCGGAGGACTTCGAGGCCGACGGCCCCGTGTTCGAGATCACCACCGATCCCGACGCGTTCCCCGAGGTCGTCAAGGCGCTGGAGGACAAGGGCTATGTGTTCGTCAGCGCGGAGATCTCCATGGTTCCGCAGAATTACGTTACGCTCAAGACCGAGGACGACGTGAAGAATATGGAAAAGCTCATCGACTTCCTGGAGGAAAACGAGGACGTGCAGAACGTCTGGCACAACTGGGAGCAGGACTGAGAACAGGAAAAAGCGGCGCTCCTGCGCCGTTTTTTTTCAAAAATAGTTGTAAGGAGGGCATGCCATGAACACCAGAAAGATTGCTTCGCTGCTGATTGCGCTGACCTTGGCGCTGTCGCTGAGCGTTCCTGCCTTTGCGGCGGGTGACGTGACCTGGACAAAGGACACGACGCTCACCCCCATGCGCAACATCTACAACAGCGCCACGGTCAAAGCGGGCGTGACCGTGACCATGAACAAGCTCGAACCCGACCCGCGCGGTCTGGAGATCGGCAAGAGCCTCACCGTCGAGTCCGGCGGCAAGCTCGTGGGCGGCAGCATCATCTTCTCCCGCGGCGCGACGAGCAGCGGCATCGACCTCTATTATCGCGTCGCCGGTGTGGAAAAGCTGCTCACTGTCACGCTCGCGGAGCTGATTGCGAACGAGCCGGCACCCGACTATCAGCCGAACTTCCTGTACGACTACGGCACGGGGCACTATGTCCTGATTGCGGACTACAGCGCCGATCCCTTTGAGGTGCCGACGCCCGGTGACGGCGGCAGCGGCGGCGTCGATGCGCGCACGGAGCAGCTCGCCGAAGCGCTCAAGACGCTGGGGCTGTTCAAGGGTACGGACAAGGGCTTCGAGCTGGAACGCCAGCCGAACCGCGTCGAGGCGGTTGTGATGCTCATTCGCCTGCTGGGCAAGGAGCAGGAGGCAAAAAGCGGCAGTTGGAAGCATCCGTTTACCGACGTGCCGTCGTGGGCGGATCCGTACATAGGCTACGCCTATGAGAATAACCTTGCCAACGGTATAAGCGCCAATCAGTTTGGTGACGGCGCCGCGACGGCGCAGATGTTCGCGACCTTCGTGCTGCGCGCGCTGGGTTACAACGACAGCGCCGCCAAGGGCGCGGTCGACTTCACCTACAGCGGCGCGGTACAGTACGCAACGGAGCGCGGCCTGATCGCGGGGCAGGGCGACGTCGACGGCTTCAACCGCGGCGCCTGCGTTCGCATGATGGAAGCCGTGCTGCGCCAGCGCAAGAACAACGGCGATATCCTCTGGCGCGAGCTGGCCGCCGACGGCGTGTTCGCCGAGGAAGCCTATAAAACTGCGTTTGGGGTATAATCATTTGACGCCCGCAGGCGGCAAATGAATGAGCTCGAAAAATCTGACGACATGTGCGTCAGATTTTTCTCTTTACGCGGTGCGCCCGTGCGCCGCAGGCGTGCGGGAAGCGCCAACTCAAAAAAGAGGATGCAGCAGCATCCTCTTTTTTGAATCAGATTGCGAGCAAAACTGTAAGCCGGGTTCTGTATTTGACAGTCATCTATCTAGCCGCCGCGTTGCCACGGCGATCCAGCCACCTCGGGAGCAGCCGGGCCGGCCTATACGCTCCCATACCGGTGTTGCTCCGGATAGAGTTTACAGCGACGGACGCTTCCACGCCGTCGGGTGCGCTCTTACCGCACCTTTCCACCTTGACTCGAACGGTCGCAACCATCCAAGCTGTCTATTTCTGTTGCACTTTTCCTGAGATCGCTCTCGGCGGGCGTTACCCGTTATCCTTGCCCTGTGGAGCCCGGACTTTCCTCACGGGCGGGCCTTTCGCCCCGTCCGCGCGACTGCCTGTCTTACTCGCGCCGTCTATTTTAGCGGGAAAGGGTCGTGCTGTCAAGGTTGCTATTTTCCTTTTTTTGGGATATACTAAACTGACATTGATTTTCCGCGGAAAGGACGCGCTATATGGATTTAGGGGCATATATCGAAACGCTGCAGGGGAAAACCGTTGCGGTGCTGGGCATTGGTGTGAGCAATACGCCGCTCGTTGAGCTGCTGTGCCGAAGCGGTGTGCGTGTGATTGCCTGCGACAAAAAGACCCGCGAGCAGCTGGGCGATACCGCCGCGGCGCTGGAGGCCATGGGCGCGTCGCTGCGCCTGGGCGATGGGTACTTGACGGATATCGAAGCGGACGTGATCTTCCGTACGCCGGGCATGCGACCGGACGTGCCGGAGCTGCTCTCGGCAAAGGAACGGGGGAGCGTCGTGACCTCCGAGATGCAGGTGTTTTTTGAGGTGTGTCCCTGTCCGATCATCGCTGTCACCGGCAGCGACGGCAAAACGACCACCACCAGCATCATCGCGGAGTTCTTCCGCGCCGCGGGGCGCACCGTCTGGGTGGGCGGCAATATCGGACACCCGCTGCTCTCGGAAGCCGACCGGATCAGCCCCGACGATATCGCGGTGCTGGAGCTTTCCTCGTTCCAACTGTTGGATATGACACGCTCGCCGCACATTGCGGTGTTGACGAACCTCGCGCCGAACCACCTCGACGTGCATCGCGATATGGCGGAGTACATCGGGGCGAAGGAGAATATCTTCCGCTATCAAAGCGCGGGGGATATCGCCATCTTCAACCTCGACAACGACATCACACGGGAGCTGTCTACGCGCGCAGCCGCCCATGTGCGGCTCTTCAGCCGCCGCGACGAGGTCGCGGACGGCGCGTTTGTGCGCGGCGGCGCGATCTGGCTGCGGAACCACGGAGCGGAGCGGGAAATCGTCAAGACCGCCGAGATCCGTATCCCCGGTCAGCACAACGTGGAGAACTACTGCGCCGCCATCGCTGCGGTGGATGGGCTGGTGAATGACGAGGAGATCCGCACCGTCGCACGGGAGTTTCACGGCGTGGAGCACCGCATCGAGCTGGTGCGCGAGCGCCGCGGCGTCAAGTGGTACAACGACTCCATCGCCTCCAGTCCCACGCGTACCATCGCGGGGCTGCGCTCGTTCGATCATAAGGTGATCCTGATTGCCGGCGGATATGACAAGCATATTCCCTTTGCACCACTGGCACCGGAGATCGTGGCGCATGTCAAGCTGCTGATCCTCTGCGGTGCGACGGCGAACGCTATCCGCGCAGCGGTGACAGACTATGAGGGCTATCGCGGCGCGCCGGAGATGGTAGAGGTCAAGACCTTGCAGGAGGCGGTGAACCTTGCGAATGAGCGCGCACGGGCAGGCGACGTGGTGACTTTATCGCCGGCGTGCGCGGCGTTTGATCAGTTTCAGAACTTTATGGAACGCGGCAAGGTGTTCAAGCAGATGGTGAACGCGCTCGACGAATAGGGAAAAGCCCTGTGCGCATACGCTGACCGTGAGGTGGGGATATGCGCAGATACATGCACCGGACGCTGTCTAAAAAAGATCGCCTGCTGCTGTGGATCGCGGGCATCGCGCTGGGGCTGCTGGCGCTGGCGCTGGTCGCCATGTCGCACCTGCGGCCGATTTTGACGAGCCTCGCCACCGCGCGGGTATCCAACACCGTGACGCGCATCGTCAACGCCGCGGTCAACGAGACGGTCTACGAGAACAACGTGGACTACGACAGTCTGATCGAACTGGAAAAAGACAATGACGGGCGCATCGTGGCGATGAAAAGCAACATGCTTGCCTTCAACCGCTTGCAATCCGCCGTGCTGAACAATGTGCTTGAGCGCATGGCTGATGTGGACACGCGGGAGCTGTCGATCCCTTTGGGCACACTGACCGGTTCGCCGCTGCTGGCGGGCCGTGGGCCGCTGCTGCGTGTGCGAATGCAGTCGGTGGGCTCGCCGGGCGCGCATTTTGAAAACGAGTTCTCCGCCGCGGGCATCAACCAGACCAAGCACCAGATCAAGCTGATCGTGGACGTATCGGTGGGCATTCTGCTGCCGGGATTCTCCACAGGAGCGCGGGTGAGCAACAGCTTCAACGTGGCGGAGACGGTGATCGTCGGCAGCGTACCGGAGAGCTACACCTATTTTCACTCAAACGATATCCAAAGCACCGCTGAGGACTATGTGATGAACGGAGGATAACCGAATGGAAGACTATAAGGCGCGCATCCGCGAGCTGCGCGAGATTCTGGAATACAACAGCAAGCTCTATTATGACATGGACGCGCCCACCATGTCGGACTACGAGTACGATCACCTGCTGCGGGAGCTGGAGGATCTGGAGGCGGCGCACCCGGAGGAGGTCACGCCGGACTCACCCACGCAGCATGTGGGCGGCACGGCGTCCAACAGCTTTGCGCCCGTGCAGCATGAGGTGCCGCTTGAGAGCTTGCAGGACGTATTCAACGCCGACGAGGTGGGGGAGTTCCATAACCGCGTCCGGGAGCAGCTTGTGAACGTCGAATACAGCGTGGAGCCAAAGGTGGACGGCCTCAGCGTCGCCATCGAGTACCGCGACGGACGCTTCGTTCGGGGGGCCACCCGCGGCGACGGGCGCACAGGGGAGGATGTGACGGAGAATATCCGCACCATTCAGAATCTCCCGATGGTCTTGCCGGACAAGCTGCCGCATCTCATCGTGCGCGGCGAGGTCTATATGGCCAAGACCACCTTTGCGGCGCTCAACGCCGAGCGGGAGATCACCGGCGAGCCGCTGTTTGCGAACCCGCGCAACGCCGCGGCGGGTTCGCTTCGCCAGCAGGACCCGAAGATCGCGGCGCAGCGCAAGCTGGATGTGGTGATCTTCAACTTGCAGCTCGCCGACGGCAAGACCTTTGAAAAGCACACTGACACGCTGGACTACATGAAATCGCAGGGCTTTCCGACCATCCCGTATCTGCGCACCGGTGATTTGGATATGGTGAACGCGGAGATCGTACGCCTCAACGAGGATCGCGCCGAGCTGCCCTATGACATGGATGGCGCGGTGATCAAGCTCAACGACCTCTCCGACCGCGAAGTGCTGGGCAGCACGTCCAAGGTGCCGCGCTGGGCGATCGCCTACAAGTATCCGCCGGAGCAGAAGCCAAGCAAGCTCGTGGATATCGTGGTACAGGTGGGGCGTACGGGCGTGCTGACGCCGAAGGCTGTGGTGGAGCCGGTACGTCTTGCTGGGACGACCGTCACCAATGCCACGCTGCACAATCAGGATTTCATCACCGAGAAGGACATCCGCATCGGTGATACGGTCATCGTGCAAAAAGCGGGGGAGATCATCCCGGAAATCGTGCGCGTGGACTTGAGCAAGCGCCCTGATGGCGTAAAGCCTTATCACTTGCCGGATCGCTGCCCGGTTTGCGGCGCGAAGGTCGAGCGGGATGAGGACGGCGTCGCCATGCGCTGTACCGGCGCGGAGTGTCCCGCGCAGCTGCTGCGGTATCTTGAACACTTTACCTCCCGCGAGGCGATGGACATCGACGGCGTCGGTCCGGCGGTGCTGCGGCAGATGGTGGAGGCGGGACTGGTGCAGACCGCCGCTGACCTTTACAAGCTGACGGTACAGGACATCGCTCAGTTGGATCGAATGGGCATGAAGTCCGCGCAGAACGCGGTTCATGCTATCGAGCAGTCCAAGCGGAACGACGTGTCGCGGCTCATCTGCGGCCTCGGCATTCGCCAGATCGGTGCCAAGGCGGCACGGACGCTCGCGCAGCACTTTGGCAGCTTTGACGCGCTGGAACGTGCGACCATCGAGGAGCTGACCGCCATCGACGACATCGGTGAAATCACGGCGCGATTCCTGCGCGACTGGCTGGACAGCCCCCAGTCGCAGGATCTGATGCGCCGCTTCCGTGCCGCGGGCGTCAACATGGAGTGTCTTGACAAGCCCACGGACGATACGTTCCAGGGTATGACGTTTGTCCTTACCGGCGCGCTGACGCGTTTTACCCGCGACGAGGCGACGGAGATGATCCAGTCGCGCGGCGGCAAGGCCAGCGGCTCGGTGTCGAAAAAGACTACCTACGTCGTCGCCGGCGAGGCAGCGGGCAGCAAGCTGGCCAAGGCACAGGAGCTGGGCATCCCCGTGCTGACCGAGGATGAGTTCCTTGCTATGCTGGGCGGCGGGGCAGGGTCGGACAAGCTGGAAACGGACGGACAAATGAGCATGCTATGAACAACATTCACGAGGAAACTCTGAAAAGGCTTTTTGCCTTACAGGATTTGGAATATCAGGTATTTCAGAGTAAGCTGATTCCCAACATTCCGCCGGATAGCATGATCGGTGTGCGCACGCCCGCGCTGCGAATGTTGGCAAAGGAATTGGCGAAACGAGAGGACGTGGAAGTTTTTCTCGCTGCTTTGCCGCACCGGTATTTCGATGAAAACCAGCTTCACGCATTTATCATCGCACTGAGCAAAGACTACAGCGAGACGGTTGCCGCCGTGGACGCGTTCTTGCCCTATGTGGACAACTGGGCGACCTGCGACCAGCTCTCGCCCAAGGTGTTCCGCACGCATCGCGCGGAACTGATGCGTGAAATCGAACGCTGGATGGCGTCAGAGCATGTCTATTCCTGCCGGTTTGGTATTGGAATGCTGATGCAGCACTTTCTGGACGTGGATTTCGACCCTATGTATTTAGAGCGCGTCGCGGCGATCCGGAGCGGGGAATACTACGTCAACATGATGATCGCGTGGTACTTCGCCACCGCGCTCGCCAAGCAATTCGACGCGACGCTGCCGTATCTGGAAGGGCAGAGGCTGGATACCTGGACGCACAACAAGGCGATTCAGAAGGCGATTGAGAGCTTTCGGATCACGCCGGAGCAAAAAGATTATCTCAAAACGCTGAAAAAGAAAAAATAATGCTTGACAAGCCCGGTACAGCGTGCTATACTCGCATCTGTTCCGAGCGATTTGGGGGTTTAGCTCAGCTGGGAGAGCGCTTGACTGGCAGTCAAGAGGTCAGCGGTTCGATCCCGCTAATCTCCACCA
>CAMVTO010000022.1 GCA_947170435.1 uncultured Clostridia bacterium
GGCGGGCGCATACGGCTCGGCTTCGGCGGGCGAATCCGGCTCGGCTTCGGCGGGCTGGAAAGGCTCGGCTTCGGCGGGCGAATACGGCTCGGCTTCGGCGGGCGAATACGGCTCGGCTTCGGCGGGCGCATACGGCTCGGCTTCGGCGGGCGCATACGGCAGAAGTGTATCCGGGTTGAGCAGTTCAGTCGGCGAGTTTGGTGTCTCCGTCGCAAAGGGGAACGGCTGCCGCGTCAAGGGCGGCATGGGCGCGTTGCTTGTTTGCGCAGAGGAAAACACCGACGATTACGCAATCAAAACATGGACTGCCGGGATTGTTGACGGCGAAAAAATCAAGCCGGATGTGTGGTACAAGGTCGAGAACGGTGAATTTGTGGAGGCAGACGAGAAATGAACGAATTTTATACAACATTGACGGCGCTTTGCGTAATTATCGCCGTTTGCCTTGTAATCGGGCTTGTAATTACCTTTGACCCGATCGGCAGTCTGATCTCCATGCTCCGGCGAAAGCTGCCGGAGCGGCGGATCAGGCGGGCGCGGCAGACGATCGAGCGGTACAACCTCGACCGGGTGCTGACGGCTTCTGAGCGGAGCGCGGTGGTGCTGGAGTATCTGCGGGATAATAACATAATTGTGCAGAAAGGGGATCGCGTGGGATGAGCGCACAAATCAGCTTGTTTGATCCGATGATTGTGGACAATTTCGCCGGAGGCGGCGGGGCTTCGACCGGGATCGAAATGGCAACAGGGCGCCCGGTTGACATCGCAATAAACCACGACGAGAGCGCGATCCTGATGCATGAGCGCAATCATCCGTTCACTCAGCACTATCAGGATGATGTTTGGATTTTAGATCCCGTCAAACTGACAGGAGGCAGACCCGTCCATATCGCGTGGTTCTCGCCCGACTGCAAGCATTTCAGCAGAGCGAAAGGCGCGGCGTTGGTAGACCGCAAAACCCGAGGGCTGGCGTGGGTCGTTTGCAAGTGGGCGGGGCTGACGAAGCCGGACATTATCCTCCTTGAAAACGTGCCTGAGTTTGTGACATGGGGGCCTGTCCGCAAGGGCAAGCCCGTCAAGTCCAAAGCGGGGCAGACCTTCAAAAAATGGAGATCGCAACTGGAAGAACTCGGTTATAAAATCGAGTACCGCGAACTCTGCGCGGCAGATTACGGTACGCCGACTATTCGGACGCGGTTCTGCCTGATCGCACGTCGAGACGGGAAACCGATTCGATGGCCGGAACCTACACACGCGCCGAGGAACAGCGAGGCAGTCAGATCCGGCAAACTCAAACCGTGGAGAGCCGCCGCTGAAATCATTGACTGGACGCAGCCGTCCTATTCGATTTTTGACTCCAAAGCGACGATAAAGGCGCGTTTCGGCGTGACGGCGGTAAGGCCGCTGGCAAACAACACAATGCGCCGAATCGCGAAAGGCGTGGACAAATTCGTCCTTAAAAACGCAGAGCCGTTTATCATGTGCAACAACGCAAATAACGCGCCGCACGGGATGGACGAACCGATGCCGACCGTCACGGCAGTCGGAGCGCACGAAGTAATAACGCCGTTCCTCGCGCAGTATCATTCCGAGACGAGCAAGGACGCAAGAGGACAGGACCTCCGCAAGCCTCTTCTGACGGTGGACGCATCCAACCGATACGGGCTTGTCGCTCCCGTTTTGACGCAGTATTTCAGCACGGGCAATCCGCATCCCGTCACGGAACCGCTTAATACGTTATCAACAAGAGACCGCGAAAACCTGGCTTGCGCTCATCTTGCACATTTCAAGGGCAAAGACAAGGGTCAGGATATGAGAGACCCGCTTATGACCGTGACGGCTTCTGACGGGCAGTTCGGACACGTTACGACGGTAATTGCAAAATATTTCGGCGGCGACCTCGGGCATTGGCCTGATGTGAGAGAAATGCTCAATAAATACTGCGCGTACACGCTCAAAAACGACGAGGTGCTTCTGCTGATGATCGGCGACGCGGCGTATTACATCCGCGACATCACTCTGCGGATGCTGACCCCGCGTGAAATGTACAACGCAATGGGCTTCCCGCCGGACTACATCATCGACCGCGACGTCTACGGCAGACCGATTCCGAGAGCGGCACAGGTCGCACGATGCGGGAACGCCGTTTGTCCTCCGCTGGCTGCGGCAATCGTCCGGGCGAACTGCCCGGAGATGTGTCCCGGCGAGATCCGCACAATGAAAGAACTCAGAGAGGTGATGACGGCATGATAAACGGATACGACCTTGACCCGGCCGTCTTCTCAAGCGGGAATTATTGGCTCCACTATGACAAAGGGCGAAATTACATTTTCATCAGCCTACCTCAGACAGAAGTTACGATAAACAATACCGTCGAAGAGATTGAGCGCAGAAAAGTCGACGTTCCGGCGGATGAGTTGATTTTGATACTCAACCTCGTGAGGATGATTTTTCGGAAGGAGGGCTGACAATGGCTGACTTCCGATTCAAACGCCCTAAAAACGGCCCGTTTTATCACTATTGCGGCGATTGTAAATTCTATCACTTTGGTCGGCAGGTTGGTTGCGCTTTCCTCGGTTTTTGCCGCTATCCGCATACCGAACCACAAGAACGAGACGCATACGACTCGCCGTGCGGATTATGGATGGCGAAAAGAAGCCGTGAGAAAATGGAACAGGAGGGCTGACGATGCCGGACGATCTTGACTTTTGCTATGAGTGCCAAGGGTACGGTGACGATTATTACATGGATGAGGACGGCGAACTCGTCTCAGCCTGTAAGGATTGCCCGTGCAGGAGAGATGATGATGGCGAATAAATACCACGCGCAAAAAACCATCTTGGACGGGATCACGTTTGACTCCCGCGCCGAGGCGACGCGGTACACCGAGCTGCGACTGCTGGAACGGGCGGGGGAGATCTCCTCCCTCGTCCTCCAGCCTGAATTTGAGCTGATCCCCGGCTACACCAAAAACGGCAGGAAGGTACGGGCGGTGAAATATCGTGCGGATTTCCAGTATACCGACCGGGACGGGAAGACCGTGATCGAGGACGTGAAGGGGGTTCGCACAAAAGAATTTGCCATCAAAAAGAAAATTTTTGAGTGGAAATACCAAAATCTAACAATAACGGAGGTAAAACGATGATTATCACGAAGAAAAAAATGGAAGAAGAATTTCACGAACGGACTTGGCGGCGGTATCAGGACGAGCGCATCGAAAAGATGGACGCGACTGTACACCGGCTGATGGATGACACCCGTGACCACGAAGACCGACTGCGGATGCTGGAGGACATCAACCGCCGAACCGTGAAGCCTATTGACATCTGCGTCCCGGAAGGCGGCATTGAACGCCGGAAGAGACTGATCGCCAACGCGCTGGAGGCGACGAAATCCGCGAAGGAACACGGCGACTTTAAGACGCTGCTGACGCTCCTTGACCTCATGCGGTACATCGCGGACATTTTCGGCGAGGAATTCAGCGTGGAGGTTTCGTGATGGCGAAGGAGGATCTTATCGTTCGCGAGGCGGTATACAACGTGCTGGCGAAACATTACGGCAACAAGGAGATGGAGATAGGGCTTTTCTCAGCCCTGCTCCATGAGATCGCCAAAATCCCACCGGAACGGCAGAAAACGGAGAAAACTGCCGATGACGGGAACCGCGTGTACATCTCAAACATGGAAATGCCGAAAACGTGCGGAGAATGCCGATTCTGCCGTCCGAAAGGCCCGTATCCGTGCTATTGCTATGTACAGGGCTACCCGATTAAACCGTTGGAGACGGATCTGCGGGACGCGCTTTGTCCGCTTTTGGAGGGATGACATGAAAGGCAACCGATACCGCCGCGTAACACATAACACAGCAGAATGGATCATCCGGGAATCCCCGTGGCATCATTTTCGCAACGGTACAAAGCATTGGGCGAAAAAATACCTTGCGCGGCGGGAGCGGTTCCGGGCAAAACGAACGAAAGGAGGAATCGCATGAAAAAAGGAGAGTACGAAAGCTACCTCGCAGCATGTCCGTTCTACCGGCGCGAGTCCAGCACGAAGGTCTGCTGTTGTGGATGGGATGGGGTTGAGGAGGTCGCGGTCAGGTTCCGGACCGTGGAGCGGGCAAACGCCCACAAAGAAGAGCACTGCCGATCGCTCGCCGGGCATAAAAAATGCCCGATCTATCAGATGATCGAGCAGAAGATCGTGAAAGATTGAAAAAAGGACTGCCGGGCGGCAGTCCTTTTTTTTCGTCTGTATTTTTTCGCTTTCGCCGTGGCTATCTAAAATTCAGTGATGACTGTGGTAGAGTAAGAAAAAAAGGAGGTCCCGCGGGTGGACGTATGGGCAAAAATTAAGGCCGAGTATGTTTCCGGCGGGATCTCTCACCGGGAGCTTGCAAAAAAGTATGGGCTGAGCGCCTCGCAGATCAGCAAAAAGAGCGCGGCCGAGGGATGGTTCCGGCTGCGCGAGCAGAAACGCAAAAAAGCTGACGCGAAAATCGTGGATCAGGCAGCCGAGCGCGAGGCGAAGCAGGCGGAAAAGCTGTATTCCGCCGCGGATAAGCTCCTCGACCGGGTGACGGAGGCCGCGGAGATCGTGAGCAGCACCAGAGAGATCCGGGAGTTGACGGCTGCGGCCAAAGACATCAAAGAGTTGCTCTCCCTCAAGGGCGCACGCGACGTGCGAGAGCAGGAGGCCCGGATCAGTAAGCTGATCCATGACGCGCAGCGCGACGAGCAGCCGACGCAGGAGATCCGCATCGTGATGGACCCGGCGTTGGAGGAGCTGGCACAATGATCGGTATCAAGATTTTAGGAGGATAGATAGATGAGTAAGACAATAACAGTACCTGATATCGGCATGTACCCGATTGAGATCACTCTCAACAACAAAAAATACACCCTGCATCCCGGCACCGAGGCGACCGTGCCGGACGGCGTGGCAAAAATCCTCGACCAGATCGTGGCGTCCAAGCCCAAGCCTGCCGTGGACGGCTGGAAAAACGCATGGGCTACCATCAAGGACGCCGAGCAGTACAGCGGCGACGACGAGGGCGACGAGCCGGAGGTCGTGCTGGAGATCGAGGTCGGGGACCTGACGGCTGCAGGAGACGTCTTCGTCTGGCAGGACACAGAGACATCTGAGGAGCCGGAGATCAAGGAGGGCGAGGTCTACTATCTCAATAATATGGAGACGCCGAGCACCGTGGTGGAGATCCGGGAGGATGGGCCCTCGATCGGCTGGAACACGGCGGACATTGACGCCCCGGAGCCGGTGGAACCGGGGCAGCCGATGACGCTGGTCGGATGGGACGACGGCGTCCTTGGCGTTATGACGACGGATAGCGGGATTGCGCACACAACGATCAGGATCCTCAAGAAGGCGGCGACGCCGAGCGGGCTGCCTGCAGTCACCTCTGCCGATAATGGGAAGGTGCTGACCGTCGTTTATGGAGCGTGGGCTAAAGCCTCTCTGCCCGAAAATCTCAAGCCGACCTATGAATTTGGCTTCACGGTCACTCCCGGATCGGAACAGGGGACGTTTGTCGCGACTCCCGATTCGGGAGTGACCTATGCTGCTATCGCGGCGGCTCTTGCGGTGACCCCGAACGTGTACGCTGTCCTCGATCTCAGTTTCCAAGATCAGGTGATTCGTGCGCTGTTCTCCGTTGATTCGACTGCGACCGGCGCGGAGTCCACGTCTGCTATTGGTATGTTCTGGGGCGGCACGAAATGGATGGGCGCACGGCTGATGGTTTCAGCAATCGGCGCGGATCTCATCCTCCGCGAGACCTGATCGCGATGGACGTTGATCTGGGGCGCCCGAGCGCAAAGCAGCTTGAGTTTTTGAGGAGTCTCACAAAGTACGTGGCGTTCGGCGGTGCCCGCGGCGGCGGCAAAAGCTGGGCGGTGCGATACAAGGCCGCGCTGCTGGCGCTCCGGTACCCAGGCATCAAGATCATGATCGTGCGCCGGACGTACCCCGAGCTCAGGGCAAACCATATCGTGCAGCTCCGGGAGGCGCTGCACGGCGTCGCCAGCTACCGCGAGGTGAGCAAGGAGCTCACCTTCCCGCGGCGCGGCGGGCGAGAGGGCAGCGTGATCATGTTCCGGTACGCGCAAAACGTGGCGGATCTTGACAAGTATCAGGGCACGGAGTGCGACGTGCTGTTCCTCGACGAGGCAACGCAGCTGACGGAGGAGCAGTACGACCGCTTTAAGGCGACTGTGCGCGGCGTCAACGGCTTCCCCAAGCGCATTTATCTGACCTGCAACCCCGGAGGCGTGGGGCACGCGTGGGTCAAGCGGCTGTTTGTGGACCGCGTGTATAAGCCGGACGAGGATCCGGCGGAGTATTCGTTCATCCGCAGCCGGGTGACGGACAACCCCGCGCTGATGCAGTCCGACCCGGACTATATCCGGCAGCTCGAATCCCTGCCGCCGAAGCTCCGCAAGGCGTGGCTGGACGGCGACTGGGACATCTACGAGGGGCAGTTCTTCGAGGAGTTCGCGGACCGACCTGACAGGTATCTTGCGCGGACATATACACACGTGATCGAGCCGTTCGAGGTGCCGGGGAGCTGGACGGTGTATCGCTCGTTCGACTGGGGCTATGCGCGGCCCTTCTCGTGCGGCTGGTGGGCGGTGGACCACGACGGCGTTGCCTACCGGATTTTGGAGCTCTACGGCTGCACCGGCACGCCGAACGAGGGCGTGAAGTGGACGGCTGACCGTGTGTTCGCGGAGATCCACCGGATCGAGACCGAGCACCGCTGGCTCAAGGGACGGCACATCATAGGCGTGGCGGACCCGGCGATCTGGAACGCGGAGTACGGCGAGAGCATCGCCGAGACGGCAGCCCGGCATCAGGTGTATTTCGACAAGGGCGACCATGAGCGCATCGGCGGCTGGATGCAAGTCCACTACCGGCTGGCGTTCGACGAGCAGGGATTCCCGATGATGTACGTTTTTAAAAACTGCAAGGCGTTTATTCGGACGATCCCGCTGCTGCAATATGACGAGCACAAGCCCGAGGATCTGGACACCGACGGCGAGGATCACGTGGCGGACGAGGTGCGATACTTTTGCATGGCGCGACCGATCGCGCCGAGGAAGGCGCCGCCGCCGGATCACTACAGGGAGAGTCCGATGTATCAGTATCTCGACATCCAAAAAGAGGATTTGATCACAGCGCCGCGCAGACCGCGGCTGGAGGTGGTAAGCCATGGCAAGGTATAGAAAGAGCGACGAGCAGGTCGTCAGGCCGGGGGAGCGCGTCCCGCTCGACCGGCAGCAGGAACAGCAGGGGCAGGACCCCGGACGGCAGCCGACCAACGAGGAGCAGATGGCGAGGCGGCAGAGCGCACCTCGTCCCGAGATGGGCATGGGCGGCGATCTCTACGGCGGCAACCCGTTTGATCTCGGCGGGATGGCAGGCCCCGCGGGCGGCTTCGGCGCGATCCCTCCGGGCGGCAGTCCGCTGCCTGCGGGCGCGGTCAGCGGCTTTGACGTGATCGACCAGCGCATCAAAAAAGAGGACATCCAAAAGGCCGGGCAGATCCTGCTGAAATACAAGCAGGGCAAGGCCAATCTGGAGCGGCGCGTCGTCGAAAACGAGCAGTGGTACAAACTCCGTCACTGGGGCGAGCTGCGCGACGACCGGCACGAGGTGGTGCCGACCAGCGCATGGCTGTTTAACGCGCTTGCAAACAAGCACGCGGACGCTATGGACAATTTCCCTTCGCCGACGGTCCTCCCGCGGGAGGAGGACGACAAGGGAGAGGCTGAGATGCTGACCTCCATCGTGCCGGTGGTGCTGGACCAGAACGATTTTGAGCAGACGTATTCGGACGTGTGGATGTACAAGCTCAAGAGCGGCACCGGCGTGTACGGCGTGTTCTGGGACCGGGAGAAGCTCGGCGGGCTCGGCGATATCAGCGTGGTCAAGACGGATATTCTCAACCTGTTTTGGGAACCGGGGATCACCGATATCCAGAACTCCAAGCACCTTTTCTGCGTGCAGCTTGTGGACAACGAGACGTTGGAGGCGCAGTACCCGCAGACCATCGGTAAGCTGAGCACGCCGACGGTGGACGTCGCCCGGTATGTCTACGACGATTCGGTGGACACCACCGAGAAGAGCGTGGTGGTGGACTGGTACTACAAAAAGCGCAGCGGCGGAAAGACTGTGCTGCACTACTGCAAGTACGTCAACGACGTGATCCTGTACGCGAGCGAGAACGACCCGGCGCTGCGGGACAGAGGCTGGTACGATCACGGGCTGTATCCCTTTGTGTTTGACCCGCTCTATCAGGTCGAGGGGACACCGGCGGGGTTCGGCTACATCGACATCGGCAAATCCCCTCAGGCGTATATTGACCGCCTGAACAAGGCGATCCTCGAAAACACGTTGGCGAACACCAGACCGCGCCATTTTGTGCGTGAGGACGGCGCTGTCAACGAGGCGGAGTACGCCGACCAGACGCGCGATTTCGTCCACGTCAAGGGCACGTCCCTTGGGGATGACAGCATCCGACCCATCGAGGGCAAGCCGCTGGCGAGCATCTACTACGAGGTGCTCAACGGCAAGATTGAGGAGCTCAAGGAGACGACCGGAAACCGGGACGTCAACACAGGCGGGCATACCTCCGGCGTGACCGCAGCCTCCGCGATCGCCGCCATGCAGGAGGCAGGCGGCAAGCTCAGTCGTGACAACTCCAAGGCGGCGTACCGGGCGTACCGGCGGATGATCCTGATGATCATAGAGCTCATCCGGCAGTTTTATGACCTGCCGAGGACGTTCCGCATCCTCGGCGAGAACGGCAGCCAGCGATACGTGATGTATTCCAACGCGGGGCTGGGTCCGCAGCCGCTGACCGAGACCTTCGGCGTGCCGGGCATGGAGCAGATGTACCGTCTGCCGCTGTTCGACGTGGAGGTGAGCGCGCAGCGGGCGAGTCCCTACAGCAAGCTCTCGCAAAACGAGATGGCGCTGAGCTTTTATTCCGCCGGGATGTTTAACCCGGCGATGGCTGTTCAGGCGCTGCTGTGCCTCGACATGATGGATTTTGACCGCAAGGACAGCATCATGACCAAGATCGCCCAGAACGGCGCTGCCTATCAGATGATGATGGGCGCGATGCAGCCCGAGCAGGGCGGCGGAGCCGGGAACGCGGAGGCTGGCGCAAAGGCTGCCCAGCAGGCGGGGACTGACACGAGTGACGGCTTCGGCGGCATGAAGACGGAGAGCAGCGTGACCAAAAAGGCGCGGCAACAAGCCGCAGAAAGGACGATGCCGAGATGATCAAGGCGCATTTCTTTAAGGACGCAAAAACGGGCGCACTGAACCTGCGCGTGAAGGGGCACTCGGGCGCGGCAAACCGCGGCGAGGACCTTGTCTGCGCGGCGGCGTCCATCCTCACCATGACGGCGGCGCAGGAGGTGTTTGACCTCTACGCGGAGGGAAGGACCGAGGGCAAGCCGCTGATCAAGCTGGCGTCGGGGCGCGCGCGGATCGCGATCACACCGAAGCCGGACGCGGCGGCGGAAGCCCTGCACGCGCTGTTTATCGTGCAAAAGGGCTTCGCGGTGCTCGCCGGGAACGAGCCAAACTTCGTGAAGCTGAGACCTTTTGTTATCAAGGATGATTCCGCCAAAAAGGCGTGATCATAAAACGGGAGCCGGTACCTTACACCGAGAAAGGAGCCACCTCTATGGCAAAACAGATTTACGGCGTCTTTGATCTCCAGCTCTTTGCGGAGGGCGGCGCGGGTGCTGGCGCATCCGGCGCGGCTGCCGCGGGTGAGGGAGTCGGCACATCATCTGACGCTTCGGGCGTAACGGCTGCCGCCGCCGGGCAGCGAAAGGGCGCAAAAAACCCGCTGGCAAACGTGGTGTACGGCAAGCAGGAGCAGACCGTAGACGCGGGCGCGGGGCAGGTGCAGCAGGTCGCCGCTGCTGCGGACAAACCGGACGCTGCGAGCGATCGGCAGGCACAGTACAACGCCTTTCGGCAGGAGTTTAAGGCGGAGCTGGATGCCGACACGCAGAACATCGTCCAACGACGGCTGAAAAGCACCAAAGACACCGTGGAGCGGTACGAAAAGCTCGCCCCGGTCCTTGAGATCATCGCCTCCAAGTACGGCGTGGACGCCAGCGACGCGGACGCGATCCGCACGGCGATCGAGGACGACGACTCCTACTTCGAGCAGGAGGCTCTGGAGAAGGGCATGAGCGTGGCGGACCTCAAGGCTGTGAAAAAGATTGAGCGTGAGAACGCCGCTTTGAAGCAGCAGATCGAGCAGTCCCGCCAGAAGGCGCAGGTGGAAGCGGACGTGGCCCGCTGGATGGCGGAAGCCGAGGAAGCGAAAAAGGTCTTCCCCGGTCTCGACCTCGGGCGTGAGCTGCAGAACCCGCAGTTTCTGAGCCTGCTGCGCAGCAATATCGACCTCCAGACGGCGTACTTTGCAGTGCACAACCGTGAGCTGGTGCCGCAGGTCATGCAGTATACGGCAGCCAAGACCCAGCAGAACGTGGCGCAGAGCATTCAGGCGGGCGCGAACCGCCCGACCGAGAACGCGATCACGCCGAGCAGCACAGCCGTCATCAAGAGCGACGTGTCTAAGCTCTCCAAAGAGGACCGGGCGGAGATCCGCCGACGGGTCGAGAGAGGAGAACGGATCGTTTTCTGATTCTCCTCTAAAAAATAAAAAGGAGAAATCACTATGAAGGAGTACAAGATCCTGACCTTTGCAATGGGTCTGCAGCTGTTTGCGACCCACGTCAACGTGACGACCGACACGCAGGCGACCACCGGCAACGAGCTGTCGCCTGAAATGAAAACCTACTACGACATGGAGCTGATCGACGAGGCGCAGGCAAACCTCGTCCACGACCAGTTCGGGCAGAAGAAGCCCATTCCGAAGGGCAGCGGCAAGACCATCGAGTTCAGAAAGTTTGCGCCCCTCGCGAAGGCGCTGACCCCCCTGACCGAGGGCGTGACCCCGGACGGCGACGTGCTGAACGTCTCCACGATCACCGCGACCGTCAGCCAGTACGGTAACTACATCGTGCAGTCCGACGTTCTGGAGCTGACCGCGATCGACAACACGATCCTGCAGGCGACCAAGCTCCTCGGCAGACAGGCCGGTCTTACGCTGGATACCGTCACCAGAAACGTGCTGCAGGCCTCCACCAATGTCAGCTATGCCTCTACGTGGTCCGGCGATACCGAGACCGAGGTGTCTGCACGCGCTGATATGGACGAGACCAGCGTTCTGAAGGTGGACACCGTGAATCAGGTGGTTGCGAAGCTCAAGTCCATCAACGCGCCCACCATCAACGGCGACTACGTGGCGATCATCCATCCCTACAATACCTATGAGCTCAAGCGTGATCCCGAATGGATCGAAAGCCACAAGTACGCGCAGCCTGACAATCTGTACACCGGCGAGATCGGCAAGATCGGCGGCGTGCGTTTTGTGGAGTCCAGCGAGGCGCTGATCATCAAGGACGCGACCTGCCCGACCTACACGGATTCCGATTCCCAGAGCAAGCCTCTTGCGGTGTTCAGCACCCTGTTCCTCGCGGAGGGCGGCTACGGTGTGACCGAGGTGACCGGCGGTGGTCTGCAGACCATCATCAAACAGAAGGGCAGCGCCGGTACGGCGGACCCCCTGGACCAGCGGTCGAGCGTCGGCTGGAAGGCGATCAAGACGGCGGAGCTGCTGATCCCCGACTACGTTGTGCGCGTGGAGAGCGTTTCCCCGAGATTCTCCAAGACCGCCAGCGCGAACTGACCCTGAAGCGGGGAGGGAACGCCCCTCCCCGCTATTTTTACAGAAAGGCAAGGTAATGACCATGGCAGAAAAGAAAACGCCCGAGAAGGCGGAAAACAAGCCCGAAACCACGTTTGTCACCATCCCGCGGGAGCGCGGCAATCAGGAGGACAAGGTCGTTTGGGTCAACAGCAAGCGCTACATCATCAAGCGCGGCGTGCAGGTGGAGGTCCCGATCTCCGTCGCCAAGGTGCTGGAGCATGAGCAGCGCATGCTGGACAAGATCTTTGAGTTCGAGACCAAGAACGCGCAGTAACGAGCAGGGGAGCCGGTGGCTCCCCTCTTCCCGAAAGAGCACAGGAGGTGCGATATGACGATTCAGGAGGCGCTGACGCGCGCGGACGCGCTGCGGCCCAACAAGATCAGCCGCAGCGAGAAGCTGCGCTGGCTGAGTGATCTGGACGGCAAGATCCGTCACGAGATCATCGACACGCACGAGGGCGGTCCGGAGGAGCCCTTCGCGGGGTACAACGAGCAGACGAGCGTGCAGACCGAGCTGCTGGCGGCGGCTCCCTACGACGATCTGTATATCAAGTACCTGTTTGCGCAGATCGACCTGACCAACCGGGAGCTGGCAAACTACAACAACAGCGTGCAGGTGTTTGACGCGGCGTACACGGATTACCGGAACTGGTACAACCGGACGCACATGGCAAAGGAAATCCGCCTGCGCTTTTTCGGAAGGAGACACTATTATGCGGACCCCTTATCTCAGTGAAAACAACACGTCCCGGCGCTGGACGGACTACTTCGGCGGGATCAACCGCAGGGAGCGGACGAACGACGGCGCGTGGTCGGAGATGGAGAACCTGACCGTGGACCAGTACCCGCCGGGAAAGGTGCGGGACAGAAAGGGCACGGCAGGACCGCGCAGCTACGCCGGGCGGATCGTGGATTCCGCGCGCGTCAACGGCACGATCTTTTTGCTCGATTCCGAGGACGAGCTGATCCCGATGAAGGAGGACGGCTCGACGCCGTTCGAGTCCCTGATCCGGGGCGCTGGCGGGCAGGTCGTGGCAAATGGGCGCAACCTCGTTTTTATCGGTGGACAGGTGCTGGAGCAGGCGACCGATCAGACGACGCCGGAGGAGGTCAGCGCGGCGACGCACAATGCCTATGCGCGGCTTGACGCGCCGGTGACCATCATGCCCGTGAGCGCGGCGGACGAGGAGATCCAGATCGCGCACACCAAACCTGCGCAGCCCGCGAACGGCGACTGGTACATGGATGACGAGACCGGCGGGCTGTACCGCTATTCCGATTCCACCGAGAGCTGGGTGCCGCAGGCGGACTGCTATCTCCGGCTGACGTTCGATCTGAGCGGCGTGCGCGGGACGGACTACACGACCGATGGCGATATCGACAGCCTGTTCGACGGCGGGATCCGCAACGACTGCGTGACGGTTTCCCCGTCCTTCAGCGGCGGCGCCGGGCGCAGTGCGCTGCTGGAGATCATGATGATGTACCGGCGCGTGTTTGAGTGGATCGGCGCGGAGATGGTCGGCGCGAACTACATCGTGGAGCGCGCCGAAAAGACAGACCCGCTGACCTATACCATGCTGGTGCGCGGGCTTTACATCAAGCAGTTTGCCTCGCTGACGCGGATGCGTGTCACGCGGCGGCACCCGCAGATGGACTACATCATCGAACATAAGAACCGGATCTGGGGCTGCCGGTACGGGCTCAATGATCAGGGACAGTTTGTCAACGAGATCTACGGGTCCGCGCTCGGCGATCCGCTCAACTGGTTCCGGTACGAGGGCACGGCGGCGGACAGCTACACGGCGTCGGTCGGCACCGGCGAGGCGTTCACCGGGATCGCGCACACCGAGGACTACGTGGTGTTTTTCAAGGAGGACCGGTGCTATCTGCTTTCCGGCAGCGAGCCCTCGAACTTCCGCCTGCGCGAGGTGTGCGGTCCGGGCGTGGCGGCTGGATCGTACAAGAGCCTTGTGGAGGTCTCCGGCGCGCTCTATTATCTGTCGCCCATCGGCGTGATGAAGCTGACCCCGTATAACTACCCGAGCTGTATTTCCGACGTGCTCGGCAGACGCGATATGCGCGACGGGATCGGCGCGACCGACGGAAGGCGGTATTATCTCAGGTGCATCGACAACGGGGCGGAGGCGCTGTATCTCTACGACCTTGAAAAGGAGATGTGGACGCGGGATTCCGTGGATCACGGCGAGATCACGCACCTGCTGAGATACGGCGACAGCGTGATGGAGATCTCGGCACAGGCAAGGACGGAAGGGAAGGTCGTCAAAGCGGGCTACGACGCAGACGCGGCAGAGGCTGACGCGGATAACCCGCTGCATGAGCTGATTGTAAAACTGTCGCAGAAGATGGTGTGCGGGACGGATGGTGCTGCGCCCGGACCTCTCGATCAGGTGGAAATAATCAGCGTCCCTATTTACAAAACAGAAGTGCGGGAGACGTCAGGAATCAATGCCACGCTTTACGTGACAGAATGGCAGCCTGATGCCGAAAGCGCACAGATTTTTGAAGATTTTGAAGACCCGTTATCCTGGGTGTATTACAAAGGGCAAAAATTAAAATGGCTTCGGTCGGAGCAGAGCTGGGTTGTCAACTTTGATCAGGATATGATTCCGTCTCTTGTAAAGACAGGGTCCCCGTGCTTGCTGATTTCCAAGGTCCAATATGGAGGGGGAGAGGGGACCGCGCTGATGTTCGTCTCGGACGAGGACTGGCGGGAAGCAACCGATCCTTCAGTAGACCTTTTCACGACCTTGGAAAAATACGTCTGGCGGGAGGTCAAGGCGAACAGAGACCTTTTTGCTTCAGACGAGGACGCGGACGAATTCTATGAGCGCGCGATCGCTTACGATCCGACGCTGTTGTACCTGAAGGACATCGAGATCGAGCCGTACCGGGATGCGTTTTTCACCGTGCGCGAGGGGAACGGGGAGACCGTGACCATCGGGGCGCTGACGTCCCCGTTCGTGATGGAGGACAAGGTCTCGTGGTACGGGATCACCGGCATCCGCGGGCTGGAGACGCCTGCGACGAAGCGCGTGAACGCGATCAGGATCCGCGGGAAGACGGGCGACAGGACCGCCCTGAAGGTGTGGATCCAGTACGACGAGGACGGCGTATGGGAGCCGATCCTGAACGAAAACAGGCACAAGAAGGGGACGTTCGTGATCAAGCACATCCCGCAGCGCCGGTGCGACATTTACCGACTGAAATTCGAGGGCAAGGGGGATTTCGTGCTGTATTCCATCACCGAGGACCTTGAGGACGCGGGCGACCCCGCGATCGGATTCTGAGGAGGGACCGACATGTTTATCAATATTCCGCGTTTCCGCGAGATCACGGACCCCGCGAGGCGCAGCGAGGAGCTGGAGCGGTTCCTGCGGGAGCTGGTCGGCAAGATCGACGAGGAGCTGGACGAGGTCCGGCAAATGAAGGAGGACAAGCGCGATGGCGATCACGAAAAAAAATCCGTATGATGAGGACGAGCGCTACGGCGCGCACGGACTTGCGTCAAGGGGCGGCGCAGGGCAGCGCCCCTTGATCCCCGTCCAAAACCCGAATGCGGCGAATGCGCCGTCCGGGAGCGCCGTCATCCATCCGAATGGGATCAATCCTGTGCTGGGGAATCCGCCGGTCAAAAAACCGGCGAACGCGCAGGGCGCGAACCCGGCGACCATGCAGGCGAGCGGGCCCACCGTCAACGTGTCCGCGCTGGCTGCGCAGATGTTCCCGCAGAACGGGAACCCCAGCACCGACGACCTGCTGGCGAGCGCGTACCAGAACCTGAACGCGTATCAGAACGGGAAATTTGAGTACGATTTCAACCTCGATCCCGTCTATCAGCAGATGCGCGACAGCTATCTCCGGCAGGGGCGCATGAATGCGCGGGACGTGGCGGCGCAGGCGGCGGCGCTCACCGGAGGGTACGGCAACAGCTACGGCACCGTGGCGGCGCAGAGCGTGATGAATCAGGCTGCGGAGCGCATTAATGATGCGATCCCGGACCTGCAGAACGCGGCGTATGCGCGCTGGGCGGACCAGCAGGGCAAGGATCTGAACCTCGCGCAGATGTATTACAACATGTACGGCGATCAGTACCAGCGCGAACTGAATGAGGACATGCTCAAAGCGCAGTATGAGGACTATTCCGGGCTGAATGCGCGCGGGATCGATACCTCCGCATATGAGCAGCGGATCGCGGATGAGGACGCCTTCACCAATTGGAAGCGGGATCAGGAGAAGAAAGACGCGGCGCTGCAGGAAGCCCTGACTGCGGCGGAGTATCTGGACTTCAGCAAGCTGCAGGGGCTCGGGTACGATACCAGCGCGTATCAGCAGCAGCTCGCCGACGAGGACGCGTGGAACAAGTGGATCCAGGAGCGCACCAAGACCGAGGCCGCGCAGGCGGACGAGGATCGTCTGGAGGCAAAGGAAGAGAAGAAATTCACAAAGGCGCTGCAGATCGCAACGACGCTGGGAGACTTCAGCGGCCTGCGCGAGTACGGGCTGAACGTGGACACGGCTGAGATGAAGTACAAGTTCGACCTCGCGATGAGCCTCGCCAGCAACCTCGGCGACTTCAGCCTGCTAGAGGACATGGGGCTGGACACCAGCTACGTGCGGCTGCTGCAGGACGCCAAGATCGCCGGGCTGTTCGGCACCGGCGGTTCCGGCGGCGGGAGCGGCGGAGGGAGCGGCGGAGGAACAAGAAGTTCCAACCCCGGCTATGATTATGGCGACGACTACGATGAGACGCCCGAAGACCTGTATGACAGCGTTCAGGCGGCGCTTATGGGAAATACGCCCCTTGCGGATTCCGCGGCGACGGCGGCAGGGTACAACGGTCAGCATGACTACGGACACCATCAGGATGACGTCGCGTTCGGGGATATGTTCCTCGCGCAGAATCCCGGCTATACGTTCCTTGGGTCTCAAAACGGGATTTATGTTGTCCAAAACAAAGATAACAACAAAACTTACAAGTACAAATACGATTCAAAAACCGGGCAGTACCGCCAGATTGACGCGGACGGGAAGTTTATCTGACAGGAGGACAAACGATGGCTGTTTACCTTCAGGACGTTGACAAAGGCAAGAAAAAAAAGGAGGAGGAGAAGAAGACGTCTGCTCCTCCTAAGTCTATTTCGGTTCCTTCCGTTTCGATCCCCTCGGCAAGTCCGGGCACGCAACCGGCACAGCGGCAGACAACGTCGGGACCGCCCGTGGCTGTTTCCGCGATCGAGGCGACCGCGTGGAAACAGCAGCAGGATTATCTGGACGCGCTGTATCGCAACGCCGGGACGCAGTACATCCCGAACAGTCACGCGGCGGAGCTGAACCAGAACATGATGGAGCAGGGATTGGCGCCGATCTATACGAGCCAGTCCTATGCAAAGCCGTTCAACGCGGCGGAGGCATACGCAGGAAAAATGCGCGTTCTCGAACGGGAACGGGATCGCTTGGAGGCGTCGTTTGGCGAGGTTGACATAGAGAACCGCGCGAGCGAGAGACGGCAGAGGAAACGCGCGGAGATCGAGCTTGCCGACCTCCAGTTCAGAGCGCCGTCCGAACCTGAAAACGACGCGTTGTTCGACCGCATTTCAGAATTGGAAAAATTCCTTTCTGACTACGACCAGCATTATTATCAGGAACACGAAGGGAAAAAGAAGCGCATTGAGTACCTGAACGGACAGATCCGAATTCTTTCGGATAATGCGAAGGTTGCGGCGATGCCGCAGGACGTGCAGGATCTGCTGGAGAAGATCGCGGTCGCGGATGACGACTTTAATTCCGGTCGCATGTGGGGAGATCGCTCGAATTCGACGGCATTTGAAGCTGGCAGACCGTCAGGCTATTATTCAACCATGCGCCTTGCACAAACGCAGGAAGAAGCAGAGAATGCCCGGCAGCAGCTCTATGCAATGGGGTACAGTATCGACGAGGTCGATACAATGTATTCGGCATATAAAAACATCCATAACGACCGTGTAGCTGCGGAATTGAAAGCAAGCTATGAAGCAGCTGCCGATGCTGCACCAATTTCATCCACGATTGGGTCTGTTATCGCAGGCCTTGGCGGAAATGTGTCAGGTGCGTTCGGTATGCTCGCAGCTCCCGGTGAGCGTAACAACCCGGTTTTTACAGGGGCGAGTCTGTACGCAAACACGACGCAGGAAACCGTGAGGGCAAACATCGAGAACAGCGTGCGGGAGAAGATCGACGACCCTGACTGGGCGAATTTCTTCTCGAAGGTCGCCGGGTACGGGTATGCCGGCGCGCTGGCTGCTGCGCAGAGCGCACTGGCGATGGGGCTCGGCTCGGCTGCCGGTGTACCATTGCTGGGCGAAGCGCTGCTCGGCGTGGGCGCTGCAAGCCAGACCTATAACGACATGCTCAACAAGGGTTATACCTACGAGGACGCCCTTGTTTCCGGTTCTATCGCTGCCCTGATCGAGACACTGACCGAGCACGTGTCCCTTGAAAATTTGCGCTGGCTGAAGGCGAGCGGCGGCGGGCTGAAGAATCTGCCGCTGAACCTCGTGAAGAGCTTCGTGACAGAAGGCAGCGAGGAGATCGCGTCCGACCTCCTGAACGAGGCATGGGACTACTTCGCCCATGGCGGCATGAGCGAATATTACCAGTTTGTGACGCGATACCTGGAGGAGCACCGAGGCGCGACCGAAGCAGAGGCGCGGAGCGCCTACGCACAGCAGTTCGGGGAGCAGCTCCTCGAAAGCGGCGTGATCGGCGGCTTTTCCGGTATGCTCGGCGCGGGATGGACCGGCACTGCAAACAGCGTGCGGGGCGGGATCTTTTCCAACATCGAGGGCCGGGAGACCGGCAACGTCTATCAGAACGTGTATCAGCGGATGCTGCAGGAGCAGGCGCGCGGGAACACCGAGGCGAACCCGGCGGATATGTATACCGACCTGCTGCAGACGGCGCTGACGCTGCCGGAGGGGAGCAAGGCGCGGCAGAACCTTGTCAACATGCAGGAGACGTTCCAGACCGAGAGCCCCACGAAGCGGCAGGTGAGGCAGCAGGGCAAGGCGATCAACGAGGCGCTGTATGAACTGAGCCAGACCGAGGAGGGCAGAGCTGCTGCGAATAAGTATGAGTATGACCTCGCCGTGCAGAACTGGGCCGCTACCGGCACCAGTGACGAGGTCGTTGATAAGAGCATTTTGACACGTTATGGCGTGACGGAAGAAACCATGAAAAAGGCGGTTGATGAAAAGAAAGGCATCACCGCCGAGAAGATCGTCGCGATCGATAACGGCGTGGCGACGGTGCAGACCAGCGATGGCAGGACGGTGCGCGCGAATGAAGCGCAGTTCAAGTCCCGCGATCAGGCTGCGCTGTACCTCGCCGCACCCAAGCTCGGCTACAACGCGAACACCACGAACGACATCATCCAGCAGATCGATTCGACGCGCGACGTGCCGGTCCTGCAGCAGATGCTTGCCTTGGAGGAGGCGGTCCGCTACGGGCGCGCCGGGACGCAGCTCACGAACGAGACCATGCAGGACAACACCCTGACGGCGGATCAGCTTGCCGGGGCCTATACCATTGGACGCGGGCTGACCGCGATTGCGACGCAGCAGCGGCAGAACCTGCTGCAGCAGGCGCGGGAGCGCATGGTCACGCAGCAGAAGATCACCGTGGACGGGAAGACCGAGAACATTTACACCGTCGGCGGGCTGACTGTGAACTCCCTGAAAGAGAGTCAGAAGGTGCAGGCCGGGGCGCTCATGCACCTCGCAAAGGCGGTCACAAAGAACAAGATCATCCTGTACGCGAGTGAGCTGAACGAGGACGGGCAGCGCGTGGTGAAGACCAACATTCCCGCCATCGGGGTGGCGGCGGGCGACCTTGCACCGAACGCGGCGTATGACCGGGCGACCGGCGATATTTACGTCGATATCAACGCGGGACAGAGCGGACAGGGGCTGATGCTGTTCCACGCGTCCCATGAATTCGGGCACTACATCAAGCAGTGGAATCCCGCGAAGTTCCTCGCCATGCAGGACTTTCTGGTCAAGGAGGTCTACGGGGATAGGCTGGCGGCGGACCTGATCCGCGACCAGATGGACAAGGCAAAGGCAAACGGACGGACGCTGACGCAGGAGGAAGCCGCCGAGGAAATGGTCGCCGACGCCTTACAGGAAATGCTGACCCGCGGCGACGTGCTGCAGAAGATCACGAAGCTGAAGCAGCAGGACAGAAGCCTGTGGCAGAAGCTGAAGGACTTCATCACCAACATGGCGAAGCGCATCCGGGCGATCTACAAGGGCGTGGACCCCGAGAGCCGGGAGGCGAAGGAGCTGCGGAAAGCCGGGGACGCCATCCAGAAGCTGGCGGATATGTTCGCCGAGGGACTGGAGGAAGCCGGGGAGAATTTTGAGGCGATAGGAAACGCGCGGGCCGTTGTGGAAATGAAAGCAAACGACAAGTTTTCCATGCGTGGTCCCGTCGAAGAAAGACCGGATCTGATCGCCGTACATAACTTGGAAAGCGACCGTCTTTTGACGCAAATTACAGAATGGGGCGGATTTCCTGCTCCTTCTATTGCCATTACCCGCGCAAAGCTCGGTCATACAAAGTTCGGGGATACGACTGTTCTGTTTGACAAAACCACGATTGACCCGAGCCAAAGCCGCAAAAACGCCGTATACAGCGGCGACGCTTACACGCCGACAACGCCGCAGGTGCAGTACAAGGTCAGCGAAAAGGCCGCAGACAGACTGCGCGATACCTATTACGACCTTGCACGGAAATACGGCGACCGCGCGAGAGGCCTGTACGCGCTGGGGAATTACGCGGAAAATGACCTGAACCGCAAGGGGCTTGACCGAATAAAAAAAGACCTGAAGGACGACCGTGGTCTTCGGGAAGTCTTTTTGCGTGAAAAGGGATTGTCTGTCCCGGACGTGGAAACGCGGGAGGAACCTGTCTATGCGCCTGCTGCGACGCAGGAAGAAGCGCAGAGGATCGCGTCGTATTTTATGTTCCGGGACGTAAACGGGAAGTCCTTAGTTGATGAATTCAACGGGATTGAACCCGGCAACGTAAGACGCGTGCGGTTTGCTTCGGAGCATGAGGCGGAGATCCGCGCGGCAATGGAAAAATCAGACGTGCCGAACGTGGCGGATCTGAGCAAAAGCGAAGTCACAAGATTCTTCCTTGACGCGATTCGCTATGACCCAAACAAAACAGAAACCGTAACCGACACCTCAAAGCGGGACGCCTTTTTGGAGCAGAACGCAGAGAAGGAAGGATATTCCGCGTGGATCGCCGGGCTTTTGGACGGGCTGATCGCAAAAAAAGGTATCTACAACGGGAAAGATATGTTTTACCCGAGTGGGAACCGCCGGAGTTGGGAGCAGTTACATTACGAATACAACCTTGAAAACATTGTACGCGCGATGTACGATACGCAAGAGGAGCAGGGCGCCGGTTTTGCCGGGAACAATTTGTTCGGCGCAAGCGCCCAGAAGTATGCTTCCGTCGAGGAAATCCGGGAAGACGAAGACCGTCTTCGCAACATCGACGACGATGAATACGAAAAACTTAAATCCGAGTATGTGAGCAGATTGGGTGAACTTGCCGATTCTTTTGCAAGAGACCCGTCGGACTGGCGGAACCGTGAATCCGCGTCCGACCTTCTGCTGGAAGCCGTTATGAAGCGCAAAACACGCGACGGGATCGCGGCGTACCTGAAAAAAGAGGGCAGCGGATGGACAAGGTATGCGGATCACATTGTGGACGATCTGATCGACCTCGTGAGCGACGTCCGGAAAATGCCGACCGGATATTTTGAGGCGAAGCCTGCGAGGGCTGTGTATGCTGATGAAATCCGGGGCGTTGTACTGCCGAACAACTCGGACGAAAAACTCTATGACGCGCTGAGCGAACGCGGGATCTCATACCTTACATATGAACGCGGAAACGATGCGGATAGAATTGAAAAGGTCAATGCTTTAGCCGATGAAAAACGGGTGAAGTTTTCCTCCCGTGACGCTTCCTACCTGAAAGCGGTCGAGGACGTGCAGGAGATCCGGGAGACGGTCGCGAACCGGAAGGACGCGAAGCTGTCCGCGAGGGACGGCGTTGAAGCAGACGCGGCTGCGACGCGAAGGGAGAGCACAGAGGTCAACGGCGACGCTGTCGTTTTCTCGTCCCGCGTCACGAACAGGGAGGAACTGGACTTCCTGAACGGGCAGGACTATGTGACGGTCTACCGCACCATGCAGGTCGTTGACGGGAAGCTGCATTCCCCAATGGCGGCAAAGGTGGACGGGAAGTGGACGGAGCCTTATGAAATCGGCAAGTGGTATCGTGCCGATGAAAGACCGGATCTTGCATTCCTGAAGCCCGGCAAGGAAGGCTACTACTTCAAGCTGAACAAAGGCAACGGGACTTCGATCGACGCGCGGTATAATCCGTATGAGCACACGTCGAATTCCGTCATCAACGACCAGTTTTCTTCCGCGTACAAGCGCCCGAATCTCGTTGTGGTCGAGATGCACGTCCCGAAAAGCGAACTGACGAGCGGCTACCGTGCGCAATATGCGAAGGATACCGTCGGGTGGCTGAGTTGGAAGTCCGGCGCGACATCCACCGCGCTCGGCAAAAAGGGACTTGAAAGAAAGGTCCTTCTTTCCAGATGGACGCAGCCTGTTCGGATTCTCTCCGACGCCGAGGTCGCAGCCAAGTATAAGGAAATGCTGGAGGGAACCTGGATTTCGGTCGCCGATAACACGGTCACACCTGGGCTCCTTGCGGAGCTGAGAAAGATCGGCGTGCCGATTACGGAATCCGGGAGGGTCAATGAGGGGCAGGCGAAGTTCTCTGTGCGGAATGTTGTCGGTGCAAGCGGGAAAAATTACGGCATCGGAGTATATCTGGATTCTGAACTTCTTGAAGGCTTGACTGAAAATGAACAGAAAGAGATTTTGAAGGAGTTCGTCAGAACGGAACTCGCCGGGCAGACATTAGCCGGATATGACCCACAGGGGCAACTTGTGGAAATCTCCATTGCAAAAAAGGGTGAAAAGTATAACCCGCAAAACGCAAAGCGAAGAGATGTTCTGTCTGAACTGTACAAAAAAAACAACAAAAATCCGAAAAAGCGTCAGGCGGTTTCCTTGGCTGATGAAATAGTCCATACCGCGAAATATGACAAATCAGAGCCGGGAAAGAAACGGCACGATTGGCTTGATGAGAACGGTGCAAATCTTTGGGACATTTGGAAGGTAATTCTACAAGATAAAGATAATTCCGTCTGGGAGGCGAATCTGAATATCGCAAACTCCAAAGACGGAAGAAAAATCCTGTATGATATCAGCCAAATAAAAATGGTGGAGCGGCCAGGACAGTCCGGCACAACAACCACCATGAAAAATAATACCACAGGTCTCCCGAGAAGTCAACAGGGAAATAATGGGAATCCTCATTCTGACCGCGAGGCTTCGGGGACGGACGCGCGGACGCTGCTGTCCGGGGCGCTGATGGACGTTGCGCAGACGGACGATGAGCGGAAGCTGCTGACGAAGTACCAGAGCGAGATCGCCGAGCGCAACGCGGAGGAAGCCAAGCTCAACGAGACCCGCCGGGAGATCCGGGACATGATGTTCAGGAAGGGTCCGCGGGACGAGGCGTACAGGAAGAAGCTGGCGGACCTGAAGACCGAGGCGCAGAAGAGCGCGAACCGGCTGGAGATCTATGACAAACGTCTTTTGAAGCTGGAGGCGACGAAGCCCCTGAAGAGCGTGCTGGAGACCGAGACGCGCAACGCCGCCGAGCGTGCGCGGCAGCAGGGACGGGACGCGGAAGCGAAGCGGCTGAACCGGCGTATCGCGCGGCTGGAGGCGGACATCGAGCACCGCAAGGATATGCGGCAGAAAGGCATTGACCAGCGGGCGAGCAATGACCTTCGGACGCGGATCGAGAACCTTCGCAAAGACTTTGCCGAGAATCTTAGCAAGGACAAAACGATCCCGCCCGCGTTGGTGACCGGCGTGATCGACGTGTGCAACCTGATCGACCCCGTATCCCTCTCCGACTCGACGCAGGACCTGTATGAACGGAAGTTCGACAAGAACGGGAAGCCATATTGGACCGGTGTTCGGGACGCGAGCAAATTCACGCAGGAGGAGATTGACAAGCGGATCGCGGACGGCACCATGCGGTATGCTTCGAAATCTGAGCTGAGTCAGGAGACGGGACGCGCGAAGAAAGAAAAGAGTATGCGCGCCGCTCTCCTCGAAATGAAGCAGGCGTATGAATCACTCAAGACGAATCAGAATATTTCCTATGATTTCAAGTCCGAATTTGAGCAGGAGCTGGCGGACAGGATCGGCATTCTCGCGGATGCGGTCGGCAATACGCCTCTGCGCGCCATGAGCAGGACGCAGCTTGAGGACGTGTATGACGCGATGGTGGAGATCCGCCACACGCTGGCAAACGCCAAAAAGCAGATCGGCAGGGAAGACGCCATCACGAATTATCAGGCGGCGATGGGCTTCGTGGAGACCATGCAGAACGTCAAGGACAAGAAGCTGAACAAGGGCTTCGGGAACAACCGGGCGCTCGCAGCGATGCGCAACTACCTGACGAATCCGCTCCGCGCCGTGCATGAGATGGCAGGCTTTGACGAGGATTCCGAATTCGTGAAGTCGTTCGACGCGATCAAGAACGGTTACTTTAAGGGGCAGGAATGGGCGATGCTGGCGCAGAAGGTCATGGAACCCTTCATGACCGGCGAGAACCGCAAGCGGTTTGAGGACGCAAGCCAGAATGCGCATGACTTTGGGCTGAAGGATCTGAACGGCAAAGACCTGAAGATCAGCAAGATGCAGGCCATGCAGATTCTGCTGACCTATGAGCGCGAGACCAACAACGAGAACCGCGCCCACCTTGCGAATACGATCCTGATCCCGGATGTGGACTACATCAAAAAGGGGCAGTACGCGAAGGCGCTGGACAACGCGCAGAAGCTGGCCGCGCTGGACGCGCAGACCGTAAAGAAGCTGCGCGACGGGCTGGACACCGCGTTTGACCGAGACTTCATGGAAGCGGCGCGGAAGGTCTTCCAGATGGCTGCCGACGCGGTGAACGAGACCTCGCTGCTGCTGAAGGGCAGGGCGATCGCCACCGAAAAATTTTACATCCCCTACGAGGTATTCGGAGACGTTCTGAACAACGATTTCGAGAACGTGGCGTACAATATCGCCATCGCGAACATGGGCATGACCAAGAGCGTGCAGCCGAATTCGAACGCCTCGCTTGTGATGCGCGGACTTGACACCGTTATGAACAAGCACATCAGCGACACCGCGAAGTATTACGGGTTAGCGATCCCTGTCAGGAACTTTACGAAGGCATACAACACGAAGCTGACGGCGGCAGACGCTGCGGAATACAACGTATTCAGCGCGAAGAATGCCATCCGCGACGCGTGGGGCGCCGATGCAATGAAGCTGATCGAGCAGGCTGTCGCGGACGTGCAGGGTTCGAGACCCGGCGACAGGTCGAAGATCCTTGACGCGATCCGCTCCGCGTGGGTCACGGCGACGCTTGCCGGTAACGTGAGCGTGTGGATGAAGCAGGCAGCTTCCTATCCGACGGCAGGGTCCGTGCTTTCCGGCAAGGCTCTGATCGCGGGGCTGAAATACCTCGGGACGGACACTCGGAAACGGTCGCGGCAGGCGCTTTGGGCGGAGATCGACGAACATACCCCGCTGCACTACATGCGGCGCGCAGGTCTCAGCACACAGGAACTTGGCGACTTCTCGCAGAGCAAAGGCTTTTTGAAGCGGCTTTCCGACCGCGCAGGTCGGTTCAGCCCGATGAACTGGATCCAGAGCATGGACGTCAGGACGACGGCTGCGCTGTGGGTCGCGTGCAAGGCGCAGGCGAAGAGCGACAACTATCAGCCCGGCACGGACGCCTATTGGGAGCATGTGACCGAACTGTATCAAAAGGTCCTTGAGGAAACGCAGCCCATGTACGACCCCATGCACCGCGCCGAGATCACGAAAAACAAGGCACAGCACTTTATCGTATTCCAGACGCAGCCGCTGCAGAACAGCGGCATCCTGCGCACGGCGACGATGGAGTGGCGTGCGGCTGTCAAGACCTACGGAAAAGGAAGCGAACAGGCGAAGGCAGCCGGAAAGCGCTTCCTGAAGGCGACCACGAGCCAGCTTGCCAGCCACATGGTGTTTGCCGCCATGACAGAGATTGCGGCGGGAATTCTGCACAAGATGAACCCGTGGCGCGACGACGACAAGGAGCTGACCTTGGAAAGCGTGCTCGGCGAGTACATGAAGGAGGTCGGGACGGCTTACTTCGGCGCCGTACTCCCGGTATTCGGGAACTACACCGTGAGCGTGCTGGAGCGCATTTTCGGCGGGAGTCGGTACGACGTTCTGAGCGAACCGGTTGTGGACCGCATCAATACGACGGTAGCGAACCTGCAGCGGCTGCAGGATCCCTCCGTTGAGAACGTGCTTGCCGCAATCACGGACATCCTGAGCTACACCGGATTCCCCGCCGGGAACATCTATAACATAGCAAACGGCATCCGGCTTCACGCGGAGGACATCATCAACGGGCACGCGTTTTCCTTCGAGGCGGGCGTGAGCCGGACGACGGCGCAGGAGCGCAACCGCCTGTATGATGCGCTGGTCAGCGGCGATCAGGCGAAGGTGACCGAAATCAAGGCAACCTTCAAGACCGAGGAGGAATACCTGCGGGCGGTGAGGCAGACGCTGACGGAGCATGACGACCGGATTCAGGCTGCCGTGGAAGCGCGGCAGGACATGGACATGCAGACTTACACGTCCGTGCTCAACGAGATCATCGGCGAGGGCGTCTTCAGCCGGGACGACGTGCTGCAGGCGGCGGAGAGCGCGAACAGCGCGTACAATTCCGCAGTCAAGGCTGCGTACACGGCGCAGCAGGCGGGCGACGAAAAAGCCTTCCGGCAGAAGGTCGCCGATATCGTGGCGAAGGGCTACGATGAGGAAGCCTTCCGGCAGGCTGTCAAGGACTACGTCCCGAAGGAAACCGACGGCGAGGACGAGGACAAGGAAGTCCAGTGGCTGTCCGCCTCCGACACGAAGGCGTTCTTGTATAAGGCGCTGCTGGAGAACGACGCCTCCACCGTGGCGATCCTGAAGCAGGCGTTTGACACCGAAAAGAAGTATCACAACGCGATCGTCTCCGCGCTGAAGGAGAACGACCCGCGCATCCGGGAAGCGGCTGAAGCGAGGCTTCGCGGCGACAGCAGCGAGTATCTGCGCATTACGAAGCAGATCCTTGCGGAGAAACACTTCACGCAGGACGATGTTGTGAAGGCTGTGAACGGCGTGATGAGCTCCATCAAATCCGGCGCGGAGGAGGACGAGAACGCGACCGTCACTCCGTGGTGGGAGGATGAGAGCGAGTCCGGCACCAGCTTCGGTTTCAAGAAGGCGGACCTGCAGAACGCTTTCGCCTCCGGCGACCGGCAGGACATCGAGCTTGTGATCAGCGAGATCACTGCGGACGCGGTGGCGAAGGGCAAGACGCAGGAGGACGCGCAGTCGAGCGCGGAATCCACCGTCGCCAGCGCACTGAAGGACCTGTACCTGAATGACGGGATCGACGCCGCAGGCGTGAAGACCTATCTGAAGCGGTATTCGGGCGACGACGACAACGACGTTTATTGGATCCTCGACAACTGGGACTACGCCAAGGAGAACGGCAAGGACGCGTCCTACGGGAAGTATTACAAGTTCTATGAGGCGGTTCAGACCGGCAAGAACCTGAAGAGCGAGGTCCAGCGGTACCTGGCGCATGGCGTAAAAAAGGAAACGCTGGCTTCGCAGATCACCTCCTACTTTAAGCCGATCTACAAGGACATGAACAACACCCAGCGGGCGGCGCTGAAGGGCTACCTGCTGAACGCCTACGCGGCGCTTGGCTACAATCGGTACAAAAAGTCAAAGGATATCGACAAGTGGCTGAAAAGCTGAGTCGCGGCTATCTAAAAGAGACCTCCCTTTGTTGTATCATGGGTACAGCAACGAAAGGGAGGTCCCTTTTTATGGTGAGGTTTTTAGATCACTACGTAAACGCTGACGTCGGGCTGGCGGAGACATCCGGCGCGGTGGAGGTACGCGAGCATAACGTCCTGCACCGGCTCATTATCCCGCTGACGTTCCTGCAGGCGCCGATCATCCTGCCGGAGCAGTATACTGTGACGGCAGTTTTTGAACTGCCGGAAGGGGACAAAATCAGCTACGTGGACGGCGTGACCGTCGTGGACGGCTGCGCAGTGATCCCGCTGCACCTGTCTGTGGTCGCGGCTGCCGGGCTGGCGACCTGTCAGGCAGAGATCTATGCCGAGGGCGCAAAGCAGTTTTCTACGCCGAAGATCCGCATCAACGTCGGCGAGGACCTCTATGACGAGGAGACCATGGAGGAGATCGTGAGCGATCCGACTGTGTATGAGCAGATCGTGGGCAGCTTTGCCGAGTGGCGGGCGTACATGGAGGATCTGCAGGAGGCGGTCGAACGCGGAGACTTTGACGGCGCGCCCGGCCCCGCAGGTCCGCAGGGTCCGAAGGGAGACAAGGGCGATCCCGGAGAGACGGGGCCGCGCGGCTACACCGGCGCGACCGGTCCGCAGGGACCGAAGGGCGAAACCGGCGCGACGGGACCGCAAGGACCAAAGGGGGATAAGGGAGACAAAGGTGATCCCGGAACGCCTGCGGATCTGAGCGCCTATGCCACGAAGGAATATGTGGAAGGGAAAGGTTATCAGACCGGCAGTCAGGTCGCGGCGACGGTGAGGAGCGAGATCGAGGACCGGATCGTATACGGGATCGATTACGCGTATATTCTCAACAAGCCGGCGGTGGACAACGCGCCGACGGCGGGCAGCGGGAACCTTGTCACCTCCGGCGGCGTGAAGGCTTACGTGGACGCGGCGGTGGCGGACGTGGACCCGGATCTTTCGTCGCTGGCGGCGGTGGCGTTCAGCGGGAACTATTACGACCTGCAGGACAGACCGGACATCCCTGTCGTATCGCGCGATATCGAGGCGGATTCCGCGAACTACGGCAAGGCTGCCGCCGCGAAGGCGGTGAAGGAATTCGTGGAGGGAAAGGGCTATCTGACGCAGCACCAATCCCTGACAGATTACGCGACGAAGGTCTATGTGGACGCTGCGGTGGCGGCTGCGGGCGGCGCGCCCGAGTTGTTCCCGGTCACGATGGACCTGAACCTTTCGACGAGGGCGCTGACGAACCCCTCCGCCACGTTTGCCGAGGTGCAGACGGCGATCGCGGCGGGGAAGCTGCCGGTCGTGACGCTGTCCTATGTCGGGGCCAACGGCGCGGAGACCTCAAACGCGTTTCTGATCACGGCGCGGTCCGATACGCTGCAATTCACGGCGACGCTGCGGGCGAATTTCGGCGCGGGGGCGCACATCTACATTTTCATCCTGCTGTGGACGGCTTCGGAGGCGACGCTGACGCCGGTCACGCTGCCGGAAAAGCTGTCGGACCTGACGAACGATCAGAACTTTATGACCGGCAATCAGGTCGCGGCGACGGTGCGAAGCGAGATCGAGGACCGCATCGTTTACGGGATCGACTACGCGTACATTCTCAACAAGCCGACGGTGGATACCGCGCCGACGGCGAACAGCGGGAACCTCGTTTCGTCCGGCGGGGTGAAGACCTACGTCGATACGGCGGTCGCGGGGGGCACCGCGCCGTCCACCGTGCAGGCGGCGTTCTCGATAGACGCCACGCAGGACAAGCAGACGATCACCGGGGTGACCGGCGACCTTGCCGGGGCGTTCGCGAAGCTCACAAACGGGCGCAGGGACCTTGTGCGGGCGGAGCTGAACGAAAGCGTTTCCGGCGCGGTCCTTTGTCTGCCGCTGGTCAGCGCGAACCTGACGCAGTCGGAATTCCATATGGTCTTTTCGATCGTGGGGAGCTCCGCCATCGGGGTGGGCGTGTTCACGCTGACGGCGGACAGCAGGGCGGACGCACCGACGGACGGGTCCTTTTATCTCACGCCGCAGCAGATGGCGGAAATGGGTCTGCCGGAGGTCTATCTGGTATTCGACCTGCAGTTTCGGATTCTGAACTGAGGAGGGAACGACATGGCAATTTTTCTGACGCCGGACAAGGTCCGGAACGCCTACGGGATCGAGATCAAGGAGAAGATCCTCCCGGACGGCAGCAAAAACAAACCGAACCGGAAGCTCACGAGCGGGGTCCCGCAGTGGGTTACGATCCATAACACGGACCGCATCGTCACAGCGGAGGGCACGACCCAGAGCGAGCAGTACGCGAGAGCCACGCACAACGGCAACATGAGCGGCGTGAGCGTGCATTATTACATCGACGACAAGGACTGCTGGCAGACGCTGCGCGAGGACGAGATCGGCTACCACGCCGCAGACGGCTATTGGGGTCCCGGCAACTGCACCACGCTTGCCATCGAGATCATCATGGACGGGAGCGGGAAGGACTACGACAAGAAGGCTGAGGACCGGGGCGCGCTGCTCGCGGCGACGCTGCTGCATCAGTATAACCTCGGGATCGACAAGCTGACCACGCACAGCCATTGGTACAGCAAGACCTGTCCGGCGTATATTCTGCCGCACTGGGAGACCTTCCGGAAGAAGGTGGATGTCCACCTGAACCGGCTGAATATCGGCGGCGACGTGGATGGCGACGGGAAGGTCACGGCTTCGGACGCGCGGCTTGCGCTGCGGGCGGCGGTAGGACTGGAAGGGCTCAACGAGACCCAAAAGGCGGCTGCCGACGTGGACGGCGACGGGAAGGTCACCGCTGCGGACGCGCGGGAAATCCTGCGTAAAAGCGTGGGGATTGACGAGGGGTGACGATTATGAGGATGTTAATTCCTGCGTGCATCGGCGCGGTCGGCGCGTCGATTGCCTCCCTCTGGGGTGGCTGGGACCATGCAATGGTAACGCTGCTTATTTTTATGATGGTCGATTACGTGACCGGGCTGATCGTCGCCGGGATCTTTAAGGCGAGCCTCAAGAGCGAGTCCGGCGCGCTGGAGAGCTGGGCCGGGCTGAAGGGATTGTTCCGCAAGGGCGGCATTTTGCTCGTTGTCCTTGTCGCTGCAAGGCTTGATCTGATGCTCGGGACTAATTTTGTACGCGACACGGTTGTAATCGCGTTTGTCGTCAACGAGACGATCAGCATTATCGAAAACCTCGGTCTGATGGGCGTCCCCATCCCCAAGCCGGTGATCAACGCGATCGCGGTACTGAAGCAGAAAGCAGACCCGGACGACGGCGATGGCTGAATGGGTCTATTATAACCCGAACCCCAAGCAGGGGCGGGCTGTTGACTGCACGATCCGCGCGATCTGTGCCGTGACGGGGAAGGACTGGAACGAGGTCTACACTGAGGCGGCGCTGGAAGGCTTTCTGAAAAAAAATATGCCGAGCTCGAACAGCGTGTGGCCGGCTTATCTCCGGCGGCTCGGTTACGGTCGCGCGATCATCCCGGACGAATGCCCGGACTGCTATACGGTCGGCGACTTTGCGGATGACCATCCGTTCGGAAGGTATGTGCTCGGAACCGGGAACCACGCGGTCGCTGTTATTGACGGACGCGTCCTCGACCTTTTTGACTCCCGGTCGGAAGTCCCGATTTATTTTTATTATAAAAAGGAGTAATGCCTATGGACATGTACCAGCAGCAGCCCATGCAGATCCGCGACGGCGGGATCATTGTGGTCCCGAACGTGCAGGTCGTGTGGCAATACAACCTTGTGCCCGGATACTCCATGCGTTTTATCGTGGATCACCCGGACGGCAGCATGGAAATGTACAGAAAGACCTGTTATTCTGCATACGAGCAGCCGAAGGTTGAGCAGTATGACGTGTCCATTCGCAAGCCGGAAGCCGCGTCTGCGCCGGTTTCGGCGCAGGAATCTGCATTGGAGGCAAGGCTGTCCGCGCTGGAGGCTGCCATCGCAAAATTGACGGAGGGAAAGACGGATGTTTAACCAAAACATGATTATGCAGCAGTTACAGAATGCCTTTCGCAATCCGAATCCGATCCTGCAGGGAATGGGGCTCGGGGCGGATGCTCTGCGCAATCCGCAGGCAGCTATCCAAAACCTGATGTCCAGCGGACGCATGACGCAGGAGCAGTATAACAGCCTGTATCAGGCTGCGCAGCAGCTCCAGCAGGACCCCGGCGTGCAGGGCATGCTCTCCCAGATGTTCGGGAGAAAATAAAAAAACACAGAGACAGTTGGCGCTGATCTCTGTGCTTCGTCCGAGGCGAGATGCCACGGAGCCTTGGCTGGCTCTTTTATTGTAGCATCTCTCCTCGGATTTGTCAAGAAATATCCTCGTCGAGTGGCCATCAGACGGGATATCAATACAAATTCAGGAGGATTTTTTATGTCTTTTGAAAGCAATGGCAACGGCGGCGGCATCCCCGCCTACATGAACGTCACGCCTTCCGGCTACGGCTACGGTGGTGGCTTTGGCGGCGGCTTTGGCTTCGGCAACGACGCAAGCCTCATTCTTATCCTGCTGCTGTTCGGCATGTTCGGAGGAAACTGGGGCGGAAACGGCGGCTTCGGCGGGAACGGCATCTACCCGTGGATGAACCAGTCGAACCAGATCTCCGAGGGCTTCCAGAACCAGCTCATGAACGCCAACAACATCGCCATCGATCAGCTGCAGGCGTCCTATCAGGGGCAGATCAACGCGCTGGAGCGTTCCTTCGCTGAGCAGACCGCGAACTCGCAGCACTTTTTTGATATGCAGTCCCAGCTCGCGCAGTGCTGCTGCGACAACCGCCTTGCCACGTGCCAGACGCAGAACCTCGTCAGCACCGAGGCAGCCGCAACGAGATCCCTTGTGACCGCGGAGAACCAGAAGGTCCTTGATAAGCTGTGCCAGCTTGAGCTCGACAACCTCAAGAGCGACAACGCCAACCTGAGACAGCAGCTCAACATGGCGAGCCTTGCCGCTTCCCAGAATGCGCAGACCGCAGCGATCGAAAGGAGCCAGGCGGACCAGACGCAGTATATCGTCAACCGCGTCGCGCCGTACCCCGTGCCCTCTTTTAACGTACCCAACCCCTACGGGTATTGCAATAACGGCTGCGGCTGTAATGGGCTTGCTGGTTAAGGGAGGTGCGTAGTATGTTCGCAGAGTACTCTGCAAACGCCCTCCAGTTGATTCAGCCCGGCTCGGCTGCGATCTTTACCAACACGCCCGTCAAGGAGCGTCGCGGTTTGATTTTTCACAGGGACGAGACCGGGATCTTCCGCCTCGCGTCTCCTGCGATCCTCGGCTGCAGACCGAGACGGAGCTGCTGCTGCGTAGATTTGCCGTTTGCGAATTACCTTGTGTCGTTCTCCGGCAACATCTCCGTGCCGACCGGCGGGACCGTGGGCGAGATTGAGCTGGCGATCGGCATCGGCGGCGTTGAGGACCCGTCCAGCACGATGGTATTCACGCCCGCTGCGGTTGACGTCGCCGGGAACGTGTCCACGACGATCGGCGTGCAGGTCCCGTGGATCTGCCGGTGCGAGTCCATCAGCGTCATCAACACGAGCGATCAGGCGATCCAGCTTGAGAACGCGAATCTCGTGATCGACTACCGCGGAGTGAACTAAGGAGGTGACCGGCATGAAAGACAAAGAGTATCTGTACGACCTCAACGACCTGATCGAGGAGGAAGCGCGTGAGATGACCCGGCGGCTCAAAAAGAGGGAAGTTCCCCTTGCTGAGAAGAGTGCGGAGTATGTTGATAAAATCACGCATATCCTGAAGTCCCTCTCCTGCATCATCGCGATGGATGAGGAGAAGGACGAGGGCGCGTCCGAGCGGATGTCCGGGCGCATGGTCAACACGACCGACGGCGTGAACAGCTACCGCGGATCCTACCGCGGCGGGTCCTACGACGGCGGGGCGTCCGGAAGGCGCGGCAGGAATGCCATGGGGCGCTTTACCTCCCGTTCCAACGGCAGCTATGACAACGGTTATTCCGAGGCGGCTGACGAGATGATCGGACTGCTAGAGGAGGCGAAAAGCTGCGCGGAAGACGAACAGATGAAGCAGGAACTGCAGAAGCTGATTCGCAAGGCGCACAGCATGTAAAAAAAGGCGCTCGCCCTGATGGGCGGGCGTTTTTTTGACACCCAAACTGACACCCATTTTGACGATATTTTGGTGTAAGTTAAGGTGTTTTACGAAACTTTTGAGATGGAAAAATCCCTTGCTATACAACGGAATCCGTTATATAGCAAGGGATTCGCTGGTGGTGGAAGCGAGGGGAGTCGAACCCCTGTACATTTGTTATGTAGCAAGGGATTCCGGGGGGGCTTGACACCCATCTGACACCCGACCGGCGAAAAAGGCGTCAAGTTTTGTGATGTTGGAGGCTTCGTGCTGGGCGCGGAGGTGGGTGTAGATGCCCATGGTGGTGGAGGCGTCGGCGTGGCCCATCCATTTTTGCGCGGTGAGGACGTCCACGCCCGCCTCGTAGTAGAGGGTGCAACAGGTATGCCGCAGGCAATGGGCGCGCAGCGGGAAGCCGATTTGTTTGGAGTAGGCGGCGAGGGCGTTACGCCATGAGGAATGCGTGTAGACCTCGCCGTGATGGGTGCAGACGAGGATCGATTCGTGCGGTACGGCAGCCAGCGCGTCAAGGAGGGGCTGCGGGATCGGGACGGTGCGCACGCCCGCGGCGGTCTTCGGGGGCTTTATTTGCTTTTCGTCGAAGTCCCATGATTTATTGACAGAGATCGTGCGGTTTTGGAGATCGACGTCGGACCATGTGAGGGCTGCGACCTCGCCGAAACGCAGCCCTGCGTAGATCATAATGAGGCAGGGTAGCTGCGTTTCGCCGGGTGTTTCGCGCACGGCGGCGATAACATCGTCGGAAACGGCGCTCCTGTGGCGCTGGGGCGCGTTTTGCGTGACGGTAATATAGTTAGAGGGGTCAAAGGTAATCGCCCGATTCCGGGCAATATAGGCAAAAATACGGCATATTATATTTTTGTACTCTGTCAGCGTCTTCTGGGACGAGGGCTTGCCGGTCGCCGGATTCTGTTTTGCAAGGGTAAAAAGCACGTCTTCGAGGTCGGCGGTTGTGATCCGCTGCACGTCCCGGTCGCCGAGCAGGTCCCGCCAGACGGACGCCCGGTACTCGCACCTGGCGTACCATGTCGCTGTCATGGTCTGCTGTTCGCGGGCAAGCCAGCGGTCGATCCAGAAGGACAGGGTCATCGGCTGCGTGAGGTCCGCGCCGCGCCCGACCTGCACACGGAGCTCGGCGAGCTTGGCTTCCAGTTCCTTTTTTGTGGCGGCATAGACGTACTTGTATTTATACCGCCCGTCCACCATGCCGACGAGGATCTTGCCCTGATAGCGCCCGTCGGAACGGGCTTTGCGTTTTGCCATAACGTCACTCCCCGTCTGCCTTTTCTGCAATCCGATCGAGATACTGCCGAATGCCTTCCGTCTTTACAGACCAGTGACCAGAGACTTTATCTGCCTGTATGTTATTATCCCTGATCCATTTCTGTACGGTAACGGGTGAGACTTCGAGTAATTTTGCCAAATTTTTCACAGTAAAACTATGCGGCCATGGTGCATTAAAATCAAAAGTGCAGAAGGTTTCTTTTACTTTCTCTTTGATGCTCTTCATTTTTTTCTCCTTCCTTATATTTGTTGAACTTATGTCAATAAATAGGCATTGACTTCGGGGGCGAGAATGTGGTATCGTATACAAGACGGCGGAAACCCGCATGGCCGATCCTCATGCGGCGGAAACCGTCCAAAATGATTTCGTTGTTTCCGAAAAACTGAGATCACGTTTACTTCTTTTTGCTTCTCTTCCCCAAAACGACTGCGCGCCGGACTGAGCCCCCGGTGCGCAGTCGTTTTTTTATTTGAATATCCGGGTAAATCCGACGGCTCTGCCGAGGACCTTGAGGCGGGAGAGGTCTGCGCCGGAGATGAAGATGGGCGAGAAGCGCGGGTTCTCCGGCATCAGGGTGACGGTATCGCCGTTTTTATAAAACCGCTTGAGGGTCGTGGATCCATCGTACCAGACGGCTGCGATCTCGCCATTTTCGACGGTCTCCTGCTGCGCGATATATACAATATCGCCGTCGAGGATCTGCGCGTTGATCATGCTGTCGCCCTCGCAGAGCAGCGTGTAGTCCGCCGTGATCCCGTCCGGCAGATCGTCGTACCCCTCTATGTTTTCTTCCATGCTGTTCGGCTCGCCGCAGGGGATTCGCCCAAGGCGGGGGACTTTTCTTGGGAATTTTGCCGGAGAAAGGCCGTAGAGATAACTGTGTTCGTCCCTTCCGAAGAGATCATAAAAACTTGCATTCAAAATATCTGCAATGGTTTCAAGCATTTCAAAGGACGGCTCTCTTCTGCCTGCCTCGTACATGCTGACCGTAGATTTTGCGACGCCTATGGCCTTCGCGAGTTGTTCTTGTGTAAGACCTCGTAATTGTCGATAGTCTTTTATTTTGTTTTCAAACATCATATTTCACCTCCCGTTAAACATCATAACACGAAACGTGAAATTAGTCAAGATTTTTTTCAAAAACCAGTTGACAAACTGTGAACCTTGTGCTATTATGGACATGTTCACGAAACGCGGACAATGATAAAACGGAAGGAGGCTTAGTATGGATGCCAAAAAGATCGGCGAAAGACTGCATGAACTTCGTCTACAGAAAGGAAAAAATCTCAGCGATGTCGCTTTGGCCTGTGGTGTGACTGTGAGCGCTGTATCTCAGTACGAAAACGGGGTACGCATTCCAAGGGATCGCGTAAAGTCGGCGCTTGCGAGATACTACGGCCTGACTGTAGACGATATTTTTTTTGCCGCGTAAGTCCACGAAACGCGGACATCACGTTAGGTAGAACGAATTCACAAAATATTTACAAATGGCTCACAGTTTGTTTTTTTTTTTGATGTATTTTTGAACAAACGGTAAACGTACCGCGAACAAATGTTCCACATGGAACAAAGGAGGAAACCTATGAAGCCTGCGAGCGAGCGCGCAGAGGAATTCCGCCGGGAGTGGGAGACGCTGCCGGACGAGGATAAGAAAGCGTTTTTTGTTTTTGCGAAGGCCGTTCTGAATCAGATTTTGAATTTCTATCTTGCCGCACAGGAGCGGAACGCCTTTGTGAACACCGCGAACTGCCAAACAGAAAACTGCCCGATGGACCTGTTCGGAGATCCGGTCTGGCAGTCTCTGCGGTTGGCTATTCTGGCATTTGAGGACCGTCTGACCGAGGGTGCTCAAGAAGATCCGAAAAGGTACAGAAAAATAATAAAAAAGGAGGAAACCAAATGAATCAGGACAGATTTGAAAAAGCCTTTACCGAGGGCGGCAAGACCGTCGTGGATGGGCTTAACACCATGCAGGAGTTGTTTGACAACGTCCACGACCAGTTCGTCTGCGCGAAGACGGAGCAACTGCGGCTGCAGAAGGATCTGGCGGAAGCGAAGGCGGAGAATGCGAAGCTGAAGGCGGAGCTGGAGGAGATCAGGACGCAGCGTGACTGCTATGCGAAGGACTTTTTCCGGCTGAAGCGGATCGTCGATGGCGATTACAAAGGGACGATCGACACGACCTGCTCCTGCGAGAAAAAGAGAAATGCAGAAAGCGCGAACGAGGACCCTGCCGTGAAGCATTTCCGGGCGTTTCTTCGGGAGTTCTGGGGGGAAAACAGATGAGCGCGGAGCAGAAGAAGGACGAGCGCACGATCAAGGACATGATGCGCGAGCTGGAGCGGCTGCAGAAGAGTCGGTTTGTGGCGATCGCGCAGCAGGATCTCAGGGTCCGGGCGCAGCTTGACGCACAGCTCCGGGAGCTGCGGGCGCTGGAGGAGCGCGGACGTGAGATCGTGGGCCGGGACGTGGACGTCCAGTTCTTGAGTCAGTTTATCGACGTGCCGGACTGGGGCGCGTAAAGGAAGAAAGGAGAGAAGGCAAATGGAAAAAACGAACGTGATCCCGAAGCGGTGGAGCGTGACGGTCGGCGAGTTTTCTCAGGAGCGCAGCGCGATCGACCGCGCGGAAATGTGCAAACGCAACGGCATTATGGCGGAGGTCAGGGACCTCGGCAACAACGACCTCGGCAACCTGACCGCCGCCGTGCTGCTGATCGCGGAAACGATCAAGGAGTTGAACGCGAAGGTGGACGCGCTGACCGGCAGACTGCCCGCAGCCGGAACGCGTGAGCCGGAGACGTTCCCTGCTGCGGGGAACGTATCGCCGCCGGGCGGACACCTGCCGAAGCTGCTGCGGACAGCGAGGGAGCAGCTCGGCCTGAAGCAGGAGGACGCCGGGCGGAAGGTCGATATCAACTGCACGACCGTCTCGAAATGGGAGACCGGGGTCAAAACCCCGCCAAAGGCGACGGCGCTCGGCTACTGCGCGGCGCTGGGCATTCCGTGGGAGGCTGTGCTGGACGCCGCGAGAAAGGACGGGATCGCATGGTGAAGAAACGCAAAACGGTCATCTGGGCATGGGAGCAGCTCCCAGTAGTGATCGGGGTGAGGGATCTGGCAAACCTGCTGAAGGTGAGCGAGCAGATGGCAAGGAACCTGCTGCGGGACGGGAAGATCCCCGCCTGCAAGGTGGGGCGGAACTGGCGGATCGAGACGGACGCCGTCCGGGAATTTCTGAAGGGAGGCGCGGCATGAGTTACCGAAACTGCCGGATGCGTGCCGGGATGAAAATCGAGGACGCGGCAAAGCTGCTTGGCGTGACGCCGCACACCGTGCAGCAGTGGGAGGTCGGCGAGCGGTCGCCGCGGGCGGACTCCATCAAAAAAATGATGAGCGTTTACGACGTTACCGCAGACGACCTGTTGAGCGACGAGAAGGAACTGCGGCGAAGCGCCGCCCGCATGCAGGAATTTGTGCGTGGCGGCAACGTAAAAACGATCGCGGAGCGGACCGGGATCGCGCCGGAAACGCTGTACGGGTACCGGGAGCTGCGCAGGGTCCCGAACTGGGAGGCGATCCGGCGGATCTGCAAAGCGTATCTGCTTGACGTCTCGTACTTTCTGGAGGAGGCGCCGACGGATGAAGTGTATGGATAAGCGCAGCCGGAGCTGCTGTGCCAGCAACGCGGGCGGCGAGTGCCTGAGCCTGACCAACACAAAATTCCCTGCCCGCGACGGACGGTGCCCGTTTTATTGCAGCTACGACGACAAAAAAGAGATCTACACGAAAAACGGATGGATGTTCGGCGACTATGCCGCGATCGAATCCGACAAACGAAAAAAAGAAAGGAACAGAGAAGAATGATCAACGAAATCAAATATGCCGACCGCGAGGAGTGGCTGGCGCTCAGACAGAATTACATCGGCGGGAGCGACGCAGGGGCCGTGATCGGCATGAACCCGTACAAATCCGCCTATACACTGTGGGCAGAAAAAACCGGCAAGGTGGAAGCCTTTGCCGGCAACCTGACGACGCAGGTCGGCGCTTATCTCGAAGACCTCGTGGCGAAGCTGTTCACCGAGGAGACCGGGAAAAAGGTGCAGCGCAAGAACCGGATGCTGGTGAACGACAAGTACCCCTTCGCCTGCGCCGATCTGGACCGCGTGGTGGTCGGCGAAAAGGCGTTTCTGGAAATCAAGACCACGAACAGCATGCCGATCATCAAGGCGCTGCGCCGGGGCGGGGAGGAATTCCCGGAGCAGTACTACGCCCAATGTGTGCATTATCTCGCCGTGACCGGCCTTGAGAAATGCTACCTTGCCGTGCTGATCAACTGCCGGGAGCTCAAGACCTACTCGATGACCCGTGACGAGGACGAGATCGCGGCGCTGATGCAGGCGGAGGAAGCCTTTTGGGAGTGCGTGGAGCGGAATGAACCTCCCGCCGTGGACGGCAGTTCCTCCTGCGGGGACACCCTCGCTGATATGTACCCCGGCGGAGGGGAGGGCACCGTGGACCTGATGCCGATCGCCTCCGCTCTGGAGGGATTCGCCGAGCTTGGCGACCGAATCAAAGTTTTGAAAAACGAGCAGGACCGGATCGGCAACATGATCAAGGAGGCGCTCGGGAATCAGGAGCGCGGCGAGTGCGAAGGATTCCGGGTGAGCTGGACGAGCGGTACCCGCAGCAGCTTTGACGCGAAGGCGCTCGCAGCCGCGCACCCCGAGCTGGACCTGAAGCCCTTTTACAAAACAACGGCAACGCGCACGCTGCGCGTGAAGGAGACGGAATGATCGACAGTATGAGAGACGCTGCGCTGGCGGCGGCGCCGGAACAGTGTAAAGACTGCAGGAAGCTGCTTGCCTGCTACGTGGCCGCATGTTTCAAGGAAAAAGAATGCAAGTCCAAGCTGCCGGAGGAGATCCCGGCGCCGGACGCGGACCCGATCCGCTATTAATAATAATAAAAGAAGAAAGGAAAAAGAATCATGGCAGAGAACAGAATCCAGAACGCGGTCGCAAAGACCAATGACAACACAAAAACGATCAGGGGACTGATCAAGAGCGCGGAGGGCGAAATCAAAAAGGCGCTGCCGAGCGTGATGACGCCGGAACGCTTCTCCCGCATGGTGACGACTGCGCTGACGACGAACCCGAAGCTCGGCGAATGCTCGCCGATGAGCTTTGTGGGCGCGATGCTCGCAGCCGCCCAGCTCGGCTTGGAGCCGAACACGCAGTTAGGGCAGGCGTATTTGATCCCGTATTACAACGGCAAATCGAAGCGCATGGAGGTGCAGTTCCAGATCGGCTACAAGGGTCTGATCGACCTTGCCTACCGCTCCGGCGAGGTGGAGCTGGTGCAGGCACAGATCGTGTATGAAAACGACGAATTCACCTGCGAATTCGGGCTGGAGCCGAAGCTCAAGCACGTGCCGGCCGCCGGGGACCGGGGCAAGCCCGTGAAGGTCTACGCCCTGTTTAAGACCAAGAGCGGCGGCTACGGATTTGACGTCGCCAGCATGGAGGAAATCCGGCAACACGCGCAGAGGTACAGCAAGAGCTACGGCAGCGGCCCGTGGCAAACGAATTTTGAAGAGATGGCGAAGAAGACCGCGCTCAAAAAGGTGCTGAAATACGCACCGCTGAAGTCTGATTTTGTGCGCGGCGTGGCGCAGGACGGAACGGTCCACACCGAGATCAGCGCAGACGTACTGGACGAGCCGGTCGTGTATGCGGACGACGAGGCGGAGATCCCGGTTGTGGATGACGACGGCGTGGTCGCCGGGGAAGGAGAGGACAACGCATGAGCATCTGGGATGCCGACCGCGTGACCGAGCGGCAGCTGATGATCGACGAGATCCTGACCAAAGCGGACGGACCCATGCACATGGCGGAGCTTGCCCGGCGGATCACCGAGTCCGCCGGGGAGCCCTTCCCGGCGCGGTATACCGCCGACAGACGGGCTTTTCACGATTCCGGGTACAGACGCACGCTGACAGACGATCTGCATGATATCAGCCTGTCAGAGGCGTTTCCGGCGACGTTCGTTGGGAGCGGGAACCGTGGCGTATACAAATGCACGGACGAGGAGCTGGCGCGGAAAGCCGCGCGGCGGACGGTCGCCGGGAAGAAGGCGATGGCGGAGGCGCGGATCCTGCTGATGAAGGCAGGCGTGAAGGACAACATGAGACTGGAGGAACTGATCCATGCTTAACAATATCACGGTGCAGGGGCGGCTGACCGCCGACCCCGAAATGCGGCAGACGGAGGCGGGCGCGAGCGTCGCCCGCTTCTCCCTCGCGGTGGAACGCAACTACAAAGCCAAGGACGGCAGCCGGATCACCGACTTCTTGCCCTGCACGGCTTGGAGGTCAACCGCGGACTTTCTCTCACACTGGTTCCGCAAGGGCGATCAGGTCCTGATCCGCGGCAGCCTGCAGAGCCGGTCCTACGAAAAGGACGGGCAGAAACGTACGGCTTACGAGGTGCTGGCCGAGGAGGTCAACTTCTGCGGCGGTGCAAAAGCCTCAGAAAAACCGGCGGCGCCGGACATCGGCGTTGCGGTCACGGCGGAGGCGTCGGAGCCGGTGCAGGCGAAGATGGACCTGCCGGTGACCAACACCTACACGGATGACTTCCCGTTTTAAGGAGGGAAGGATATGCCGAACAGGATCCTGAAGGAGTCGATCTGCAGCTCGGAGAAATTGAGCAGGCTGACCGACTTTCAGTTCCGGGTCTGGGCGAGTCTGGTGGTTTACGTGGACGATTACGGCAGAGGGGACGCGCGACCGGCGATCATCAAGGGCACGTGCTTCCCCCTCCGGGACAGGATAACGAACAAGGACATTGATGACGCGCTGCACGCGCTGGCGGGCGCAGGCTGCATTTCCCTCTACACCGTGGACGGGAAACCCTACCTGTGCTTCCCAAGCTGGGCCGAGCATCAGAGGATCCAGACAAAAAAGTCAAAATTTCCTGTTCCACCGTCATCCACCGTGAGTCACCGTGAATCACCGCCTGAATCCAATCCAATCCAATCCAATCCAATACGAATCCAATCCGAATCCGAATCCGAATCCGAATCCGAACTACGCGCGCCCGCGCGCGTGAGCGGGGAGTTGGAGGAGGAGCTGAAAAAGTTTGCCGCCATGCGCCGGGAGATGGGCAAACCCATGACCGAGGTGGAGAAGGCCGAAGTCATGAAGCTGCTCGACGAAAACAAGGCGGATGCCGTGGAAATGGTCAGGCAGAGCCTGCAGAAGGGCTGGCTGCACATTTATCCCCTAAAAAATAAGGGGAGGAAGAAGGAGAGCTGGGAGGCAGAGACCAGCTACGATCTCGGCAAGGCGATGGACGAGCAGTCGTATAACGTGCCGGGGCTGAAAAGAAAGGAGTAAACAAGAAAATGAAAGCATACAAGGGATTTAACCGCGACCTGACGTGTCGTGGCTTCCAATTTGAGGAAGGTAAGACTTACCATGAGGATTACGCTGTTCTCTGCCATTCCGGGTTCCACGCTTGTGAAAATCCGCTGGACTGTTTCGGATACTACGCGCCGGGGCAGAGCGTGTATCACGAAGTTGAACTGGAAGACGTGAGCAAACAGCGCGGAGACGATTCAAAAATCTGCGGAAAAACAATCAAAATCGGCGCGGAATTGGACGTTGCGAAAATCTGCAAACTGCATTTTGAGTATGTAAAATCGCACTGTACGCCTGTTAATGGGCGCAGCGGAGGAGACCGCGAGTCTGTATCCGTCGGCGAAAAATCGTCGGCTTCGGCGGGCGAATACGGCTCGGCTTCGGCGGGCGAATACGGCTCGGCTTCGGCGGGCGCATACGGC
>CAMVTO010000023.1 GCA_947170435.1 uncultured Clostridia bacterium
CGCGCGCACCGCGGGGACAAGTCCCTCGCGCACCGCGCACGAGATGGTCCTTCGCGTGCAACAGCACGCTCAGGATGACAGAAGGAAGAAGTAAGTATGTTTGAAATGCCGGGGCTGAGCGGGAACGGAAACCCGAAGGAGGACCTGGACAGGGTACGCAGGTGGCTGATGCGCTTCGTTCCGCAATTGGAGCAGGAGCTGTCGAATCTGGGCACAGACAATTTCACGTCAGCGTATAACGAGCGGCTGGAGGGCCTGGTCGAACGGACCGGCGCGGAGGCGCAGAAGACGTCAGCCGAGGCGCTGGCCGAACACATCCTGGATAACGAGAACCCGCACAAGGTGACGCTGGAGCAGCTGGGCTATCAGGAGCCGCAGGCCGTATGGACGGAGACGGAGCACGGCTGGATGGTCACACTGGGCGGGATCATGCTGGAGGCCATGTATGTGGCGGTCAGCGTGACCGGCGAGGCGGCGGGCAGCCTGTACAAAGCTACGGTGGAGCCGGGGGACTGGGACGCGCCTTTCGGGAGCCTCAGCAGCACAACAACGCAATGGATCGCACAGGCGGGCTGGATCGGAGGCCGGCATGGCCAGACGGAGAGCAGCGCAGGCGCGTTTGAGATATACGACACAGCAGCGGAGATAGCCGGTACGGCTGTCATCATCGGGATAGGAGGCGTCACAGATGGCGGAGCCAAAGAAACTGACATTATCGCCGGATGAGGTAGGGCAGGCGATCAATAACGCGGGGCAGCAGGCGCAGCAAATGCAGCAGCCTGCGATGCCGGGCGCGATGACGAACCCGAACGGGTTTCAGGCGGTGACGCCACTGCAGACGGGAGCGCAGACGCCTCAGAGCGCGGCATGGCGGAACGTGAAGCAGACCGGGAACGCGAAGACGGACTACAGCGCGATCCTTGGCGCACAGCCTGGCGCGTACCAGAGCCAGTACCAGCCGCAGATCGGGCAGACCATGAACAACCTGATCCAGCAGCGGCCTTTCCAGTACGACGTGAACACGGATGCGTTGTACCGGAACATCAAGGACAACTACATCAAACAGGGCAGGCAGGCCATGATGGACACGCAGGGCGCGAGCGCTGCGCTGACAGGCGGCTATGGCAACAGCTATGGCGTGCAGGCCGGGCAGCAGGCGTACCAGAACAGCCTGGGGAATCTGAGCGCACAGATCCCTGAGCTGTATAACCTGGCCTATCAGCGGTATTTGGGCAATGAGAATTCTCAGCGCCAGAACCTCGCGGCGCTGCAGGGGCTGGACGAGAGCGATTATCAGCGCTACCAGTACGATACGCAGCAGTATGAGGCCAAGCTGGCCGATGCCTATCAGAAGTACAAGGCGGCGACGTCTGGCGGCGGGAGCGGAAAGAAGAAGGATCCGCGGAGCGACGCGGAGTGGCTGATCAACTACTCAGCCGAGAACGGATGGAATCCGGACGTGGCGCTGAATGCGCTGGCCAGCTCCAACGGCTGGTCGAAGGATTACACGAAGGCCGTGTCTGATATCACACACGGATACACGGACGTGCAGCGGGACAAGGACCTGGACGATTACGTGAACAGCAAATAAACAGGAGGACGCAGCAATGGCCAAATTCGGCGAAGGTCTGAGCGGAAGGAACTTTCTCGACAGCCTGACGGATAAGCAGCAGATCGCGGACTATAAGAGCGTATATAACCAGCAAAGACAGAAAGGCCTGAAACCGGACGCGGCCATGGACGCCGCACAGCTGCAGACCGTACTGAAATACCAGAATGTGGAGGCGCCGGCACAGATGACGGCGCCTTCTGGCAATACTGCACAAAAGCCGCTGATGCAGAACCCATACACAAATAATCTGTTTCAGCGGATGTTCGGAAGCAACAGGAACCCCAGCACCATCACAGAGCAGGACCGGCAGCAGGCCGCGTGGAAGCCGTCGGCGCTGAGTGGGCGCGACTTCCTTGACAGCCTGACGGAGCGCAGCGAGATCGACACATTCAAGAGCATCTATAACCGGCAGCGCAGCGCGGGCATGAACACACAGGCGGCCATGAGCGCGGCACAGGCGGGCGTGGAAGAAGGGCGTGCTGGCCTGCAGACGGCGGCAAGCAGGAAGATCCAGATGGAAGAGGCCAGTGAGGACCTGAACAACGTGCTTGGCAATCGGCAGATGAACGGCACAGACATGTGGAACACGTTCGATGTCGCGGATCAGGACGTGGTGCTACGGCACATCGCCGAGGCGCGGGCAAACGGCGGCAGCGTTGTCGATGCGATCTATGACGGGCTGGAGGAGATCGGAGCCGCGGAGAAGTACGGCGCGAACCAGAGGTGGACACCGAGCGCAGCGCCGGAAGCGCCGAAACAGGAGTTTGATTTTGACACAAAGCAGAGCGATGTGGAACGTTACAATCTGGATCAGCAGGATGCCGGCATGCGCAGCGAATATGAAACGCTGGCCGGACAGGAGCGCAAACTGCAGCAGCAACTGGAAGCAATGGCGGACGCGATCCGGGTCGGTGAAAGCACTGACTATGAAGCGTACGAAGCGCTGGAGGCACAGCTGGAGCAGGTGCGCAGCCGGATGACCGGGGTGGAAGAAGAGCAGGAAGCTTTTGAAGCAGCGAAGAACGCGGAGCCGACAAGACCGGAGGGCAGGAGCGCCGGCGAGATAACACGAGAGATCGAAGAGCGGCAGGCGATGATAGACCGCATAACGAATGAGCTGAGCTATCATAATTATCGTGATGCGGAAAATCCTGACCTTGCGCGGCGCAGGGCGCGGGCCAACATGAATCAGCTACAGCAGGAGATCGAGCAGCTGCAGGAAGAGCTACAGCAGGCCCAGAGCGCTGAAGCGGATTATGAGCAGCAGATGGACCAGTTTCTGAATGAATCAGGGCTGGCAAGCCCCTATGTGCAGGGTGGCGTCGGTGAGCGCGGCCTGATCGGGGACGAGCTGGGCAGGGATACAGCGCTGGCTGCAGTCAACTATCTGGCACAGGGCTATCACGGGCTGTTCCATGGAATCGCCACAGGAGAGCACTATGTAGCCGAGAAACTGCTGGGCGTGGATAACGCAGTCACTAAGTTCCTGCAGAAGAGCAAAGATTTCTGGGGCGGGCAGGAAGCTCTGGCTACCAATGCCAGCAAAGCAAACGCAGGACTGGCACAGAAGCATGTATATGACGCGGTGCAGAAAATCATCGCAGATCCAGAAGTGGCAGCGGTCGTAGGAGAGAGCGCAAAGAACGCGGTCAAGGTGCTGGATGATTATCTCGTCGGGCCGACCTTCAGAAATCTTGGCCGCATGATGCCAGGAGCAATGCTGGACGTGGCGATGAGCGGCATGTCTGCTGCGTATGATATCACGAGAACAGCGACGGAGGCCATTGGCGCGTGGGCCGGGCGCGGATTAGGCAGCCAGTTGGCCAGCGGCGTGCAGGCAGCCATGAGCAATCCGGGCTTTGGCGTGACATATGCAAGTGAATACTTTGAAAGTCTTGCCGAGAAGATCGACGCAGGCCAGGAACCGACACCGACGGACATGGTCTGGATGGCTGCGTCATCCTATATCAGCGCACTGATCGAATACGGCGGCGACGATGTTGCCAGCGGTTTCCAGGCAGTGCTGATGGACGAGGTCGGAGGCTTCAAGGGCTTCATCCATGCGGAGATCGGTGAGCCTATCGAAGAGATCACGCAGCAGTTCACGAAGCGTGTCGGTGAGAACATCAGCAGCTATTTGCAGACAGGAAAACCTGTTTATACGCTGTATGGCGATGAGCCGGGACAGTCTCTGATCAATCTGGCTGAGCTGTGGGATACGACGTGGCAGACGTGGATCGCCACAGCCGGCATGACAGGCACACACTATGCTGTGGGCCTGCTGCGCAATGGCATCGTCAAGGTCAATCGCGGCGAGGAACTGGACACAGATGAGCTGGCAGCGCTGCGAGAGTTTGACGAGTGGATGCGGAACAAAGCGCAGGAAACGGAGCAGCACGACGCCTTTGAGCAGGCGGTGCAGGATCCAAATGCGGAGACGCCGGCGGAGCGGGATGACGGTATCCGGGAGATGACGCCGGAGGAGGCCAGGGCGGAGGCGGCCAAGGCACTGACAGAGGACGAACGCATGCCTGAGCTGCCGGGAGAGACGCAGACTGCGCAGGAGACGCCAGCGCAGCCGGAACAGGCAGCGCAGACTGCAGCGGAACCAGCGCAGCCGACCATGAGCGAGCGCATCATGCAGGAGATCGAGGCAGGAGCAGCGCCGGGGCCGAACTTCGGGAGCATGAGCGATTCGCAGCTTATCCAGTTGCTTGAGCGGCGCATGCTGCAGGACCAGCGCCAGATGAGCGGGCAGCAGCAGGCGCTGATGGCCATGACGGACGAGCAGCTGATGGACGCAGCCAACGGAGCGGGCGAGTACGCCAACATCCCGCGGGAAGATCAGATGGCAGCGCGGGCGCTGCTGAATGCCCGGAGGAATGAAGCGGGGCTAAACAGGCTGCAGGAAATGAGCGTGGACGAGCTGGAGGCAGAACTGACGGCGCGTAACGCGGGCGAAGGCGACGTGGCGCTGGTGGGCCTGACTGACCAGCAGGTGATGGATCGAAGGAACGAGCTGGTCAATGAGCAGCTTGCACCTGCTGAACAGGCAGCGCCTGCGGCTGAACAGGCAGAGCCTGCAGCGGAGCAGACGGCGGAAGAAGCCGCTGCCGAGCAAGCAGAAGCGGAGCAGGAAGCGGCAGAAGCGGAGCAGGCGAAGGAAGAGGAAGCGGCGGAGCCTGACTTCATCGACATGACGCCTGAAGAGGTCGATAAATACGTCAGCGAGCAGGCAACGAAGGGGCCGGATAACATCCTGCCCAGCTTTGAACCGTATAAGGGCAGTGATCTGGCGGCCGGCATGAGCGAGGACGAGCTGAAGCAGGCGGCCAAGCATGCTATTGGCAGAAAACAGCTGTTCGATCGCAGCAACAGGAACCGCGGGCTGGGCGAATGGAAAATGAATCTGGCCCAGAGCATGATCTTCCAGGCGCGGCAGCAGGCGGATACAGAGCGCTGGCGTCAGGCTGAAGCGTTGGCCGGCCATGAAGTGTCCGCTGATGAGATCTACGAGCATGAGAAGCAATTCAAGACCGAGGAAGCCGCGAGGCTGGAACTGGAAAAGAAGAATCAGAAGCCTGAGCGGGCCGATGTGCCGGAGCAGGTGGCGCAGGGAGAAGTAGAGGACGGGCGCGAAGTCGAAGTGACGCCGACCGTGGAGGGCCGGACAGAGGACGATAACAGGCCGGAACCGAAGCCTGAGCTGCCGGAGACACCAGCGGACCAGGAACAGCGGGCGGAGGAGCCGGAGGCGCAGGAAGCGCCGGCGCAGCAGGAGCAGGAAGCGCAGCGGGCAGGCGAAGAGGAGAAACTGGCGACCGGGACAGACACGGAACAGTTTGTGCCGGACCGGAAGCCGGAGCAGCCGGAGAGTATTGAAGATCGGCAGAAGACGGCGGAGCAGCCGGAGGCCAGGACGGCTGAGGCACAGCCGGAGCAGCAATCGCCGCAGCAGCAGGCAGCGGAGATGCTGGCGACAGGAACATCTGAATATGACAACAGGCCGGAACCGAAGCCGGAGCAGCCTGCGGAGATCGCCGACCAGGGCACAGCGGCGCAGGCCGTGGAGACGCAGACAAGCGAGCAGCCGGAGCAGCAGACAGCGCAGGCCCAGGCGGAGACACAGACCGAGACGCCCATCATGCAGGGCGAGGGGCTGGAGGAAGAGCAGCGCGGCGAGGGCGGTCAGGAAGAGACACGGCAGACCACAGCGGAGAGCGAGACGAACGTGGACCCGCGGATCGCCCAGGAGACGGAGGCCGAGGCGAAGAGCTACGGCTTCAAGGCCGGGCGCACCACAGGCGACGGGAGCCAGGACACGGGCGTGCATCTGGTGAATACCGGCAAGCTGACGCGGGAACGCGCCGGCGAGCTGGAGGTGATCGACCGGATCGCCAAGGAATTCGGATTCTCCGTCGAGGTCGGCGACTATGACAGCAGGATCAATGGACGGTATGACGGCGAGCGGACCGTATACCTGAACAAGAATACCGGCAACGCGCTGGAGACAGTGACCGGGCATGAGATGTACCACATGGTCCAGCGGATCAGCCCGGAGAGCGCGAGGAAGATCGAGAAGATCTTTGACCAGTGGGCGGCGCGGTCCGCTGACTTTGACCTGCAGACGCGCATAGAGGAGGTCAAAGAGCGTTACGAGCGCTTCGGCAAGCCGCTGAAGAATGACGCGGAGGCGAAGGAGGAGCTGATCGCCAACAGCTTCTACAATTTCATCAGCGATCCGGAGACGATGCGGCAGGTGTACCAGGCCGACAGGAGCATCCTTGAGCGCGTGATGGATTTTGTACGCAAGGTGCAGCACGCGATCCAGGAGATGCTGGACAGGTACGAGACGAATACGCCTGAAGCGCGGATGCTGGCGGAGCAGGCGGGGGCGCTCGATGAGATGTACAGCGCGATGCGCGAAGCGCTAACGGATATGCAGCAGCTGAGCGAGACGAAGAAGGCGGCGACGCCTGTTGCGCCGGTGGGCAAGGCGACGCAGAAATACCGGCAGGCGGTGCAGGACGCAACAAACAAGCGGCAGATCACCAGGGCCGGGCGCGAACTGGCCGGAGAGCTGCTGCGGCAGAGCGGGAACGAGGTCAACGAGGACAATATCACCAGGATGATGTACGCGGCGCAGGAAGTGGCCGAGGGAAACACGCAGCCTGCGTACGCGCTGATGAACAACAACTTGAAGGGGACCATGCTGGACGCAGAGGTCCGCCGCGGCATGCAGATGCTGGGCGGGCTGGTGTGGGACACCGTCAGGAGCAATGATGGCGCGGAGTTCAACGCGCTGATCATGGGGGAAGCAGAGGAAGAAAAGACTGAGAGCCGGTATCAGATACCGGATACGTTCAATGAGCCTAAAGAAAAGGGAGAAGTAATACGGCAAAGATACACAGAAGATTTGATAAATGGAAGTATAAAACTTCAAATGTATGAGCACTGGGATGAACTGAAAGCTATGAAACCTGTCAGCAGAGTTAATCCTAATATTGACATAACAGAATATGCAAAAGAAGCATATGATACAAGGTCAGCATTGAGAAATGCAATGGTTGGGTTGACAAAAAGGCTCAATGAATTGCTTCATCGAACTGGAATGCCTGAGATTATATTCAATAGACGATCAGTCAACAAGAATAATCATTTAAGCAATACAGACATGAGATTCATGGATGCTATACCTGACGTTGTTGAAAAAGGTATGGTTGTTAATGAACATTATAAACACAAAAAGTATAGTGATGTCGAACACTCGGTTACATTTGGCGGACCTGTAACGACACCAGATGGAACAAAATACATGGGTGTGGTAGTTCATAAAACAAATGGCATGGAAAGATACTACACTCATAAGGTATTACTACCTAATGGGAAAGAATATGTGTTTGCGGAAAACGAAAAAGCAGGCCTGGCTCACTATGGAGAGCTGCCTGAAGGCAACCAACCAAACACAGCACCTGCTTCTAAATGGAGTATAGCACAGGCCGAGGACAAAGTCAATGATGAAGTATCTGATGTACGGTACAGCCTACCGATGGAGCAACCCGTGGAGGAAACGCGGGACCTGGTGGCAGTGCACAACCTGAGCAAGGAAAAGCTGGAGGGCGCACTGGAGCTGGGCGGCATGCCTATGCCGAGCATCGCGGTGACGAAGAGCAATATCGGGCATAGTACATACGGCGAAGTATCACTGGTGTTTGGAAAAGATACGGTAGACCCGAAGAATCCGCAGAACAAAGTATATGGACGGGATGCCTGGACAACGACTTTCCCAAGCGTGGACAGGCCGATCAACCAAGCGAAATCGGATCAGTTGTACAGCGACCTGAATAAGGCTGGCAAGGGGCTGCCAGAGTACCTGAAGCACAATATCCTAAGGGTAACACAGTATCTGAATGATGAAAGCATGTCGGATTATAACGCGCTCGAGCTGGTAAAAAATGCAAGGGATAACACGGGCTTAATGGCTGCATATATGGCAGAAAAAGGCGAAACTGTGGTGCCTGTAATGGGGCACGAAGCGCCAAAGCCGGCGTGGAGCGTTGAAAGGGAAAAATGGTTCGATAAGTTATATACCGATCTGGCCGGAATCGTGGATAGCAAAGAAGAGTTTAACAGTGCGCCGATGAAAGAGATGGATGAGCGGCTGGAAAAAACGGACGAACGATATGCGAGGCTTCCGAAGCCCAGGCGGAGAACGGTGCTGTCTGGCATGTATAACTATCTGAACCGGGTGATGACTGAAGAAAGAACCTTTATAGACGAGGCTGAAACAGACAAAAAAATCAGAGAGAAAATCAACCAGGAAGAATACCAGAAATGGCTTTCCAAGAAACTGGACGGGCTTTTCGGGGATAAGGCAATAGCTAAGGACGTGGACAGGTACACAGCGAGCGGTAACCGCAAGAGCTTTGCGCAGACACATGCGGCCTATACGCTGGACAATATCGTCCGGGAGATGCGGAAAAAGGCTGGCAAAGCGGAGCAGAGCGGATTCATGACCGGATACAACCGTTTCGCGGGCGCGGCGGCGAAGGAATACAAGAGCATCGACGAGATGCATGCCGATGAAGGACGCCTGACGGAATGGTCGGAGGAGATCCAGAAAAAGTACGAAGCCGGACAGAACGAGCTGCTGGAGCTGATCAGCGAGATCAAGAAATACAGGAAAAAGAGCGCGGTCGATAACGAATTTATCGTGAACGATATCATCACGCAGAACCTGGTGGAGGCGGCGACCGGAAAGCAGACGGTTGCCGACGTGCGCAGGATCCTGAAGCAGAATTATCCGGATATATCGGACGAAATCGTGAAAAAGGCCGTCAAAGTCATCAAGGAAGCAGCAGAGCTGCCTGCGATGTACTACGAGGCGAAACCGCTGCGCGGCGTGGGCCTGAGCGAGGTCAGGCTGGCAGTTGTGCCTGAAAGCACGGACCAGGCGCTGATCAACCGGCTGAAGGAGGCCGGCGTGGGCGAGGTGCTGACCTATCCTGACGGCGATGAGGACGCGAGGCGGGAAATCATCAATAACGCTGATCAGGTGAAATTCAGCGTGAATGAGGATGACGTCAGCGACGGGCGTGACATCTGGGAGGAATGGCTGGACGGTACGGTGACGGGCGGGCAGGACGCGATCGAGCTGCTGAAGCGGATGCAGGAGATCCAGCGCGGGCGGAAGACGCATGAGAGCGGGGACTGGAAGCAGGACGTGAAGCGGATCGTGAAGGACATGACCATGTACATCGGGACCGGGAACCTGACGGACCGCGAGGTGGAGAAGCGGCTGACGCAGATCTTCACGGAGCTGGACGGCGAGGAGAGCACGGGCGACAAGGCGAACGAGCGCGTGGGGCTGGCGCTTTCTGACCTGCGCGGCCTGATCACGGAGATCCTGAGCGAGAACGCGTACAGCGATACATACAGGGGCGTGCTGCAGGCGCTGCGGGGAGGATTCTTCCTGACCGAGGGCATGAAGCAGGAGCTGGGCGGCAGCGCGGAGATACGCGACTTCCGCACTGCGCTCTCCGGCATCGCCAGGGTGTACAGCAACGAGTTCACGGGCCGGAAGAAGAACGTACGGCAGCGTGACCTGAGGCACATCTGGGAGGAACAGCTGACAAAGCTGGACCCGGCGGCATTCACCGCGGACGCGAACGAGCAGGAAATGGCGAACAGGCTGCTTGACTATATCGAGCAGCACAGGGATATGAGCACGTACCTTGATCCGCAGACCAGGAACATGGTGGCGGAGCAGGCGCTGACCACATTAGCAGAGTATTACGCGGCGGCCGAGCCGGGACCGGACACGGATACGCAAAAGGCGCGGCAGGCGCTGGCCAGGATGACCGGGCGCGTGGCGGAGCTGGAGGAGCAGCAGACCATGCTGCTCAGGAAGATGAGCCAGCTGATGAACCAGGGCCGGCAGGCGGAGGGCCGCGAGCAGAAGCAGGCCGCGAGCGAGGAACTGCGCAAGGCGCAGGCAGAGGCGCTGGCACTGGGCAAGGAGCTGGACAAGGCTCAGAAGGAGCACGAGAAGCTGTATGACGCGATCAAGGTAAAGGATAACCGGGCAGCATACCTTGAAAACGTGATCAACCAGCTCAAAAAGAAGAACGCTGCTGATCAGAAGGCCGCGGTGAAGGAAGACCGGGCGCGGGTGCGCGCCAGGGCGGCGCAGCGGGCCGAGGCGGTCAAGGCGAGGCAGAACATCCGCAAGACCGAAATGAAGATGCGGCGGATGCTGGAGAAGCCGAGCAACACAGCATATGTGCCGCTGGACAGGGTGCGGCAGCTGCTGAATCTGGTGGAAGCCGTGATGAACAGCGACACGCGCAAGGCGGCGCAGGCCGGCGAGAACTGGATGCGGGCGGCGAGGGAGATGCGGCAGGACGTGAGCAACAGCTTCGTCCGCGACGCTTATGACGAGGGCTTCATCAACCAAATGCAGGATGCCTGCGACATCCTGAAGGACAAGAGTATCAACCAGCTGGAGGGCGAGGAGCTGCAGTACGTCAGCAATACGCTGACGCAGGCGCTGCACCAGATCGAGAACGCGACGAAGATCATCGGCGAGGACCGGAAGACGGACGCGCTGGTCGAGGCGCACAGCATGACCGAGACCTTCAACGCGCACAAGCCGCAGGCGACCGGCGGCCTTGCCAAGGGCTTGCAGAGCCTTGCCACTGAGCACCTGAACCCGGAAAGCGAGTTCAACAAGCTGGCCGGATACCGGACAGACAACGCAGTGTACCGGCGCGGGCAGGCGCTGATCAGGGGCCAGCGCGATATGAACAGGATCAAGATGGAGATGACCAAGCGCTTTGAGCCGCTGATGACCGGGCAGAACGCGAAGCTGTTCAAAAAGTTCCAGGGCAAGGGCGCGGAGGTCATCGACACGGGGATCGCCGGCAGCCGGCACGGGACCTTCAAGATCACGCAGAGCACCAGGGCGGCCATCTACCTGCACAGCCTGAACCAGCAGAACGTGGACGGCATGAAGAACGGCGTGACCGTGCCGGACTATGAGCTGATGAAGAAGGGCAAGATCCGCGAGGCGTGGGACCGGGCAGAGCGCATGAAGCTCAGCGAGAGCGACATGCGGAAGATCACAGCCGGGATGAGCGAGTACGAAAAGGCATGGTGCAAAGCGTGGCAGGATATGCAGGCGTACATCACTCCGATCCTGAACAACGTGAGCATGGAGCTGAACGGCTGGCATCGGTTCACGGTGGAAAATTACTTCCCGATCCGCAGGGACGGCAACTATCTGGCGACGGACTTTGAAAGCCTGATGTCGGATGACCGCATCAAAAACATGGGCTTCACCAAGCTGAGGAAGAACGCCAGCAATCCTATGATGCTGGAGGACCTGTACAGCGTGGTGAACCGGACCATCAACGGATCGAGCCTGTACGCGGGGATGCTGATCCCTGTGACCAACTTCAACAAGGTGTTCAACGCGAGCCTGCCGGGATACGAGGACAGCCCCAAGGCGGCGCTGAGAAGGGTGTTTGGAAACAAGGAATACGAATACATCGAGCGCATGATGAAGGACGTGCAGCAGGCGGGCGTCAGGACGGACAGCAGCTTACTGGATAAGGTGCGCAGCAAGGCCGCTCCGGCGGCGCTGGGCGCGAACCTGAGCGTGATCATCAAGCAGGCGGCGAGTTATCCGACAGCGGCGGCGACGATCGGCTGGCGGCCGCTGATGCGGGCACTGAGCAGCACCAGGCGCTTCGACCAGAAGATTGTGGGCAAGTACACGAGCGCATACTGGGAGCGCACCAGCGCCAACATCCAGGCCATGAACGCGAACACGCAGAACAGCACGATCGACCGGACGAGCAGTTGGCTGAACGCGCCGATCTCCGGCATGGACAAGGCGACGGTGCGGAAGATCTGGATCGCGTGCGAGTACGCGGTCGAGGAGCAGCGGAAGGACCTGCAGCGCGGGACGGACGCCTATTATGAGGCCGTGGCGGAGATGTACGAGCACTGCCTTGAGCGCACGCAGCCGGAGTACGGCGTGATGCAGCGGCCGCATATCCTGCGAAGCAATAACCAGCTGACAAAGTCCGTGACGATGTACAAGACGCAGAGCTTCCAGAACTTCAACGTGCTGTATGACGCGGTGCAGGATTTCAGGACGCAGGCGAAGGCGTACAAGGACAGCCACAGCGCGGAGAACAAGGCGGAGCTGGACCGGGCCAAGACCAAGCTGGCCAGGGCGGCCAGCAGCCAGATCGTGAGCGCGGTGGTGCTGGCGCTGATGACCGCGGTCGGCAAGGCCGTGCTGCACAAGCCGGAGCCGTACCAGGATGACAAGGGCGAGCTGACGGCGGAGAGCGCGGCGGAGCAGCTGAGCCGGGACGCCATCAGCAGCATGATGGGCATGGTGACGGGCGGCAGCGAGCTGTTCGACCTGATCACGGGCATCATTGACGGCAAAGCGCCGTATGACATCGAGGCGGGCGCGGTGAGCATGGTCAACGACCTGTACCAGAGCGCTTACAAGTTGGGCGTGGCGGCGACGGCGATCGCGGACAGCAGCCTGACTACAGAGCAAAAGTGGCAGAAGAGCCAGAAGGCCGCGGAGAGCTTCCTGAACAGCATCGCGGCCATGGGCGGGTTCCCGTTCAACAATCTCAGGAACATCTACAACAGCGCGACTAAGTACGTCAGCGACATCCGCAGCGGGAATGTGATCGAGGGCCTGACGCGGGGAGACGTGACGGCCAGCAATGCGGCACGATATATGGGCGAGGCGCTGCAGAAGGGTGACACGGAGACGTACACGCGCCTGTACAATCGGCTGATCAGCCAGGGCAAGACCGCGAGCCAGATCAACAGCGCGATGAAGACATGGATGAAGCAGAACGACGCGAGGATCCGGGCGGCGGCGGAGGCCATCGACAGCGGGGACGTTGACGAGTATTACCGTATCGTCGGCGAAATGACGGACCAGGGATACGGCACGGCAAACGTGGTGAACGCTATCGAGGCGGTGCGCAAGGCCAGAGCCGAGAGTGAAGAGTTGAGAGTGGAGAGTGGAGAGAATACTCCGCTGAGCTTTGACGAGATCGTCAGAGGACAAAAGGACGATGAAGCCAGCGTGTACACCTACGCGCAGATGAACGCGCTGCTGGACGATGGGAACACGAGGGCGGCGCTGAGCGTGCAGAGGCAGCTCTTCAAGAGCAAGGGCACCACAGCCGTCAAGAGTGCGCTCACATCCTACTGGAAGCCCAAGTACCAGGCGGCATACCAGAGCCGGAACCGGCAGGAGCTGAACCGCATCACCAAGCTGCTGAAGACCATGGGCTACAGCGACAGCAGTATCGCTAAATGGAAGCAGGTGGAAAGCGAAGGAGGCAGCAGTAAGAAGAGCACGAGCCGCTTCGGCGGGACCTTCGGGAGCAGCAAGAAGAGCAGCAGCAAGAAGAAATCGACGAGCCGCTTCGGAGGGGGCTTTGGACGATGAAGGTCGTATGGACGCCGCAGCCGAGGCAGCGGGAGTTCATGCGGCGCGGGGAGTATGAGGCGTTTTTCGGTGGCGCGGCAGGCGGAGGTAAATCCGACTGCCTCGTCATCGAGGCCCTGCGCCAGGTGAATGTACCAAATTACAAAGGGCTGATCCTGCGAAAGACCTACAACAGCCTGACAGAATTGGTGGAGAAAACGCAGTATTACTATCCACAGGCATGCAGCAAGGCGAGGTACAACGGCAGCAGCATGACGTGGACCTTCCCAAGCGGCGCGACGGTGCGCTTCGGGAACGTGCAGAACAAAAACTACAAACAGAAATACCAGGGCAAGCAATTCGATTTCATAGCCTTTGATGAGCTGACGCATTTCACTTGGGACGAGTACAGCTGGTTTTTCAGCCGAAACCGACCGAGCGGGCCGGGGACCGTGTGTTATATCCGGGCGACCGGGAACCCTGGCGGCATCGGGCACGCATGGGTCAAAAACCGCTTCATCACTCCAGCGCCGGCGGGCACGCCCATCAAGGAGCTGACCAAGATCGACGGACCGGGAGGGCAGCATTACGAATTCACCAGGAGCCGTGTTTTCATCCCCAGCAGCGTATTCGACAACCAGATCCTGCTGCAGAATGATCCGAACTATCTGGCTGCGCTGGACGCTATGCCATACGCGGAACGGCAGGCGCTGCTGTTTGGGAATTGGAACAGCTTTTCGGGTCAGGTCTTCACCGAATTTAAAATCGACCCGGCGCACTACGCGGACCAGCGCTGGACGCATGTGATCGACCCGTTCCCCATCCCCAAACACTGGGAAATCGTGCGCAGCTTCGACTGGGGCCATGCCAAACCATTTTCTGTGGGCTGGTGGGCCGTGGACGAGGACGGGCGGATGTACCGCATCCGCGAGCTGTACGGATGCAAGAAGGGCCAGCCAAATACCGGCGTCGAGTGGCCGGATCAGAAGATCGCGCGGGAGATCCTGCGCATAGAACATGACGATCCAAACCTCAAAGGGCACAGGATCGTGGGCGTGGCGGACCCGGCCATCGGACTCAAGAAGGATCAGGCCGGTTACGGCGCGGCGGCGGCGATGGCGGCGGAGGGCGTGTACTTCGGCAAAGCCAAGAACGACAGAATACCGGGCAAGATGCAATTTCATTATAGGCTCGCCTTTAATGAAGAGGGCAGGCCGATGATGCAGGTGTTCAGCACCTGCCGGCACTTCATCGAGCAGATACCGAGCCTGGTGTATTCGGAGACGGACGTCGAGGACATCGACACGACGCAGGAGGACCACATCTATGACGAAAGCCGGTACGCGCTTTGCACGCACATGATCACCAGGCCGCTGCCGGTGGAGCAGGAGGAGCCGGAGCTGGAGGAGCCGGACCCGCTGAACATGCGGAAGGACAAAGAGATCACCAACGTGATCAGGTTCTAAGAAAGGAGACGAACATGAGCGAAATCATCAACCAGGGGCTGGGAGCCAGGACGATCCGCGAGAATGCTGCGGGGGATACCTACGGCAAGCGCAGCGAGCGGGACAAACCGCTGGAGGAGCGCGTGGTGGAGGCGACACAAACGCTGCTGCGCTACAAGGCGGGCAAGGCTTCGCTGGAGGAGCGCGTGATCGAGGCGGAGCGCTATTACCGGCAGCACAATTGGGAGGGCAAGAAGAAGGGCACAGCCCGGAAGAAGTACGGCGTCAGGAGTAATTCGGGCTGGCTGTTCAACAGCTGCATGGTGAAGCACGCAGACGCCATGGATAACTACCCGGAGGCCAGCGTGCTGCCGCGGGAGGGCGCGGACGAGATGACGGCCAAGCTGCTCTCCGAGGTCCTGCCCTGCGTGCTGGAGCTGAACGAGTACGAGGAGATCTATGACAAAGGATGGTGGGATAAGCTGATCAAAGGCACCAGCATCACCTGTGTCTATTGGGACGCGGAAAAGAACGGCGGCATGGGCGAGATCGGGCTGAGCCGGGTGGATATCCTCAACTGCTATTGGGACCCGAACGTGGACGATATCCAGGAGAGCCGGAATTTCTTCTGTGTCGCGCTGATGGACAATGACGAGATACGCGAGCAGTACGGCGACGAGATCGCGGACCGGCTGAGCAGCGCGGCCTTTACGCCTGGACTTTACAGCTATGAGACTACACACGACACCTTCGGCCGCAGCGCGGTGGTTGACTGGTACTATAAACGAGACGGCGTGCTCCATTACTGCAAGTATGTCGGGCAGGACATCCTCTATGCCAGCGAGCAGGACGAGCGCTATGCGGAGCGGGGGTATTACGACCACGGGCTGTATCCGTTTGTCTTCGATCCTTTGTATCCGATGGAGGGAAGCCCGGCCGGCTTCGGGCAAGTGGACCTGTGCCGTGACGCGCAGGACTATATCGACAGGCTGGACAGCGCAGTGCTGGATTCTGCACTGATCAACGTCAGGCCAAAGCACTTCCTCAACCAGCAGGGCGGCGTCAACGAGGAGGAGATCCTGGACCCGGAAAAGCCCATCGTGCACGTCAACGGGAGCGGAGCCATCCAGGACAGTATCCAGCCTTTCCAGAAATCCGAGCTGAACCCCATGTATGTGAACGTCTTAAACCAGAAGATCAACGAGCTGCGTGAGACATCAGGCAGCACGGCGGCGGCCCAGGGCGGAGCGCAGGCAGGCGTGACGGCGTACAGCGCCATCGCGGCGATGCAGGAGGCGGCCAGCAAGCCGAGCCGTGACCTGATCAGGGCCGGATACAGGCACTTCAAACAGATCTGCTATATGATGATCGAGCTGATGAGGCAGTTTTACGACGAGCCGCGCATCTTCCGGATCACGGGGGACAGCACCGTGCCGCAGTACCAGGAATTTGACAACAGCATGATGCAACCGCAGCTGCAGCCGGGTATCGTGGGCATGGAGTTCGGCGAGCGGGAGCCGGTCTTTGACATCAAGGTGCGGCCCAACAAACAGACCGCCTACAGCCGCATGGCGCAGAACGAGCTGGCCAAGGAGCTGTACGGCGCGGGGATCTTCGCGCCTCAGAACGCGGATTCTGCTCTTGCCGTGCTGGAGATGATGCAGTTCGAGGGCAAGGACAAGGTCGTGGAAAGGGTACAGCAGAACGGGACGTTGATGCAGATGGTGCAGCAGCTGATGATGCAGGTGCAGCAGCTGCAGGCGGCGCTGGGCACGGCAGCGCCGGCAGGACCGGCGCAGAGTGAAGAGGGAAGAGCGGAGAGTGGAGAGGCGAGCGGACAGCAGGCCGCTGCGAGCGGCGAGAATCTGAACAGCCTTGGCGCGGAGCAGCAGACAGGCAGGCGCATCACAGCGCCGCGGGAGCGGGCGCAGCAGGCCAGTTCCGTGTGAGGTGGGCCGGATGATCAAATACAGCATCAGCATAGAGGGAAACGTGTGCAGCATCGAGATCGACGGGCATGCCGGATACGCGGAGGCGGGCCAGGACATCGTCTGCGCGGGCATGAGCATGCTATGTTACGCGCTGGCGGAGTCGCTGCGGCGGACCGGGGAGCTGCAGGTGATGCATGAGCAGGCCGGGCACATGGCGCTGCGCTTCAAACGGACACGCAAGAGCCTCTGGAGGCTGGATGTGTTCCGGGCAGGGGCACAGCTACTGAGGGAGCAGTATCCTGAGCATGTGCAGCTGAGCAGGGGAGATTAATCCCCTGCCTTTTTGCTAAGATTCCAATAAAAGGAGGGATGCAGATGGGCGTATTGATAACGACAACAGTCAGCGTGGACGCGCAGAAGCCAGGCAGCCAGGCGGTGATCCATCTGGTGCGCGGGGACAGCGGCACGCGGGCGCTGAGATTGGTCCCGACCGAGGGCGGGCGGGTGATCAGCTTTGAAAACGTGGCGCAGGCCAAGCTGCGGGCGCACCCGCTGAGCGGCAGCAGTGACCTGCTGCTGAACTGCGAGCTGGGCGAGAACTATGCCGACGTAGTCCCGACGCCGGCCTTCGTGGAGGCCGCGGAAGAGTGGGCCTGCCAGCTGGTGCTGCTGGACGAAAACAACCAGACCATCAGCTCCGCGCCGTTCACGGTGATCGTGCACGAGGATGTGTACAATGGCGACACGATCGAGCACACGAATACCAAAGTGGCGGGCATGGAGTGGGATGACGCCACCAAGACGCTGACCATCGTGCTGGAGAACGGCGACCGCATCACCTGTGACCTGAGCCATACACATGCCATAGTCACGGCGACAACTGACGGATTCTTCAGCCATGAGTGGTTCACGGCGCTGATGAATCTGCTGGCCTGGTGCAACCAGGGCGTCAAGACCACTGACTCGCCCACATTCGCGGGGCTGCACATCGGAAATCTCTACATCGATGGCAGCGGCGTCATCCATAACGCCAGGTTCACCTGATGGCCAATATCAGCAACGTGATCTGGTCCAGCGCGACCTATGTGCACGCTGTGCCCAGGGCGGGCGGCGCGGCGGCGATCCGCAGCGGCAAGCCGAGGAAGGGCCTGAGCGGGAGCGAGGAGTGCGTGGGCGTCATCAGCTTTCCGGCGGCGACTATTGCCAACGACCTGAGCGGGCAGACGCTGCGGGCGGCCAGGCTGACCATCCACAGGGACACGAACTACGGCACAGCGAGCAGGGCCGCGGGCATCGCGCCTTGCGGAGCGCTGGACCTGAGCCAGCAGTACACGCATGAGCAGCTGCTGAACGCGGGGAAACGCGGCATGGTGCTGCCGGTGACCGTCAGCGGCGGGGACACCATCATCGAGCTGCCGGGGGCCATGCTCCGGGAATTGAAACAGGGCAGGTGCTGTAATTTCCTGATCTACACGATCCCGGACGGGGATGAGCATTTAGTGGTGCTGACCGGCAGCGCAGAGCTAGAACTGATCACGGGGGACGAGTGGGTGACGCCCGTATGGACACGGCCCATCCACCAGGGCGATCTGGTGAGCTGGCCGGATCGCAGCCACATCGCGACACTCTACGAGCTGGAATACTACCTGAATCTCCGTGCAGCGCTGAACGGAGTGGCGGGAACGGACATCAGCCAGCCTGTGTATGATATAGGGGCATTCGCCACATGGCGCAGCATCATTCTGTACATGCGCGAGGCCATGCAGAGGATCCTCACCAAGGAGGGTCGGACCATCCCGTGGAACACGCTGGAGGACGGATGCATGCCGAACGCGCTGGCGGTGAATCAGCTCAGGGAGTATTTGGAAAGCGAGCCGTGGAGCGCGACCTGTGATTATACGCTGAGCGACGGCAGGGCCGGAGATTGGCGCAGGGGCTATAAGTATAACGAGGGCGACAGCTATCAGCGAGCGCCGGATAACTATGAAACCAACTGGGTTTATGCCGGAAGCGAATCTAACAATTATTATCCGATGTCTGGCAGCTGGTGGGATTATGTGAACCAGCAGCAAAAGACGGACAAGTACCGCGAGAACTTCTATACATGCTGGCGATTCCCGTCAGAACTGCTGGGGCTACGAATCAGGAGCATGCGCATCGAGATGACAGCGGACGCTACATCGGACGCTGGCTTTGCAACAGGCAATACTGTCATCGTATATCCGATGCTGGCATCAACATGGCCGAGCGGCAAGGCGTCTATCGGCAGCATGATGGACCGCAGCAGCATGGCCATGAACAATCAGAACGCATGGCCGGGAACAACGTTCAGTATTATGGCGAGCCAGGACCTGTTGGATGGAATCAAGCAGGGCAGGTATTTCGGAATTGCTGTGGATGACGGCAACGGCGTGATCGATGGCTATGGCACTCAGCGCTTGAAGCAGTACACGAAGGTCAAAGTCTATATCAACGAGTAAGGAGGCAGCATGAGGACTTATCTATTGACGCAGGCCCGGCAGATCATCGGAAGGGCCGGTGAGTCGGGCGAGGTGGCGATCGCCATCAAGATCAAGGACTGGCTTACGCAGTGGCCGGAGGCGACGGCGGGCCTGCTGTGTATCCGGCCGAACCTGAAGAGAATCCCGGTCAGCTGCGCGGTGGAGGACCAGCTGCTGGTGGCGGAGATCCCGGAGGAATGCACTCGGCAGCCGGGCATCTATCGTTATACGGCGACGTGGACGCAGAACGGCACGGTGCAGGCCAGCGCTACCTATGAGTGCGTGCTGCTGGGCAGCGGCATCGACCGCGGCATCCCGGAGACGGGACCGCGAACGCCGGACTGGGCGAAGGAGATTTTCATTAAGGCGGACAGCATCCAGCGCAGCGCGGACGGCATCCTGCAGGGGCTGGAGGAGGTCGCGGGCGCGGTCGAATCGACCGGGAACAACGCTGCGGCGGCAGCGGCCAGCGCGGCGGCGGCGCAGGCGATCGCCGGGCAGATCAGTGACGCGGCGGCCACAGCGCAGACGCAGGCGCAGGCGGCCGAGGGCGCGGCCCAGCGGGCCGAGGCGGCGGCGCAGGGCGTGAGCGACGATGTGACGGAGATCGCCGGCACGGCGAGCCAGCTCAGGAACATGCTGAACACGGCGCAGGGCTATTCTGATGGCGCTGCTGCGCAGGAGGCGCTGGTGCGCGGGTACGCGGAGCAGGCCAGCGGCAGCGCGGCGGCGGCGGCCCAGAGCGCGCAGGCGGCGGCGGGCCATGCCGTGGGCATGGAAACGTACGTGCAGCAGACCGCGGACAACGCGCTGGACGCGGAGACGAGCAGGATCGCGGCGGACCAGGCGGCGAGCCGGGCCGAGGTCAGCACGCAGAACGCCTACCAGAGCGAGCTGCACGCGGCGGCGAGCGCCAACCAGGCGCTGACGGCCAGCAATCTGGCGCAGAACGCGGCGGGCATGAGCACGCAGAGCGAGAGCAATGTGCAGGTGCTGGCGGCGCAGGTGCAGGCTTCCCATGAGGCCATCGGGGACGTGGAGGATTACTACACTTATCTGGTCGGCGCGAATCGCGTCACCACCCAGGGCATGGTCAACCTGCCGATCAGCAGGGGCGAGATCTTCATCTGTGACAATGTGGCCTACGAATGGACCGCGGCGGACAAGGACGGATCAGGCCAGTACGCTTTCCAGAGCGGCGAGGTCCAGGTGATGTACGGCATGCTGCAGGAACTGGCGGCGCACTTCAAGCCGACGGGGAGATTCCAGGCTGGGACGGGTACTGCCAGTGCGGACTATGCCAATGCTGAGGGTCAGGATACGCAGGCGAGGGGAGAAAGCTCTCATGCTGAGGGGTATCTGTCCATCACTGACGGAGAGGCGGCGCATGCTGAGGGCTATATGGCCGGGGCCAGCGGCGACTATGCGCACGCAGCCGGTGAGTGCACCGTGGCGAGCAGGAAGAGCCAGACCGTATTTGGCCGCTACAATGAGGCGGAACAATCATCTGCAGCGCTGGGGAAAGAATATGGCAGCTATGTCGAGATCGTTGGCAACGGCGACGAAGACACGCGCTCCAATGCGCGGACACTGGACTGGAACGGCAACGAGAAGTTAGCCGGCGGGCTGACGCTGGGCATGGGGACCGCGGACGAAGCTGAGCTGTCGGCGGCGAGACTGGGTCAGCTGACCGCGGGGCCGCAGCCGTTCGGACCGACGAGCCAACAGTTGGTAACCCATGGTGATTTTACCGTTAAACAGCGCGGCCGTGTGATCAGTGTTCTAAAGAATACGGCTACAGGTTCCGGCCTGACATATGACCCGGTCAACTGTTTTGTTTACAATGACACAGAATATGAGGAGGCCGTAGCAGGCCGGGCAAAATTCAGGTTGGTTGAAGGTCGGATCTATCAGCTCACGATGGTTATGTATGGGTATGTGTATGACGCAAGTGGTAACATCGATACAGTCGTGTCGCATCAGCCGTTGCTGCAGCTGAAGAGCAGCGGCGGTACGTCGCTATGCCAGGTCAGGCCCGCCGTGGATGCCAACGAGAGTACGGCGTCAGGCAAGGCAGCTTTCTTCTGTTCGTCGACGGATGAAGGAGCCTATCTGATTCTGGACCTGTCCGGTAATGTGAAGCATAACCATCAGCTGCTGCTGTGCCTTGAGGACGTGACAGGCACGGCGGATGGCATGGATGCGTCTGTCAATTCTTGGTTTAACTATATCAGCTGAGGAGGGACGTATGAATCAATATCTGATGACCGCGTCCAGCCGGCAGAAGATCGGGCAGGCGGGCGCGATCGCGGCGAGGATCCTGTTCAACATCAAAAAATGGCGGCAGAGCTGGCCGACCGGGCACGCGCGGGTGACCGTGCGCCTGCCCGGCGGCGGTGAGCTGACGCCTACTGTGCGCGCTGACGGGCCGAACGTCAGCGCGATCCTGCTTGACCAGGAAGCGCTGGAAAAAGCGGGCGTGGTGCGCTTCACGGTCGAATGGATCGTGGGCGAACATACAAAGGACGTCAATATCTACGAGGGCGTGCTGATCGGTGAGGACGTCGAGGCGCTGGAGGACACCAGCCATGAGATGGGCCAGATGAGCGAGGCGAGCGGCAGCTATGCCGTCGCTGAGGGTATGCTGACCGAGGCACGCGGCGACCACAGCCACACCGAGGGCTTGGGGACCATCGCCGGCAGCCAGTTCCAAGTCGTGCTGGGCCGGTACAACCAGGTCGACAATGACAACCAGTACGCGCTGATCATCGGCGGCGGCAACAGCGACACCGACCGCAAGAACATCATGAAGGTCGGCTGGGACGGCGGGCTGTGGATCGGGAATACTGAGGTCGTGCAGCGCTTTGCCGGCCTGATCGACGGCGCACACTGGGCTGCGGTGCTGGCCAGGAACATCGGGGACATGGAGGGCCGGTACGACGAGCAGGACGCGGCCATTGCGGCGGCGGAGGCACAGCACGAGGCGGAGATCCAGGAAGCGGTCACGGAAATGCAGACGGGCGTGACCGAGGCCGTCAACGACTATTATGACATGATCGACCAGCAGAATGAGTCCATCGACGCGCAGACCAACGCGGTCAATGAGGCGATCGGGAACTGGGAGAGCATGGTCACGGCGCTGCGGAACGCCGTGGAAGAGGCCGATCTGAAGATCTTAAATACGCCGAACCTGATCAAGCCGAACAACGTCTGGGAGCTGAACGGCTCCGAACAGATCGTATACGGTCAGACGCGGAAATGGTACGCATCCAACATGCCATACGTCAAAAACGCGCTTGGTAGGAACTCAGAGACTGCTGGCGTGGACCCGGACGAGGTGACGGTCACAGCGCTGACGCTCTCACCGACCATCGAAGAGCCGGACGGAGATGTCATCACGAAGGGCTTGCAATTCACGGTCGCTTCCGTGCCGGAGAGCGGCATCAATAACTCCGAGGACCTGATATTCACCTACGGCAACCACGGCGAAGGTGAAAAGCCGCAGACAGGCAGCATCACCCCATATGGCGAGATCAATGAGATGACACCCGGCATGGAGTACACGCTATCCTGCTGGGCCAGAGTCACCAGCGGGACAAAGATGCGGCTGAAGCTGTTCTGGGACGCTGCCAAGATGGGTACATACTGGCACGATGAGATCATCGACATCACGAACACCGAATGGAAGCGCATCTACTGGACCTTCACTTTCAACCCGACCGGGGACCAGTGGTATGAGTATAAGAGTGAGAAAACCGTTGACGGTCAGACTGTCGCTTGCACAAGGATCGGCGCTAAATGGACCAAGACGGTCGGCTTCGGTGTGTGCCGCGCCTACGCCGGAACGGTCCAGCTTGCCGGGTTTAGGTTGACCGCTGGCGGTCTTTACGGCAACAACACCGTTGACACGATCAGGCTCCAGCTTGCCGCGCTCGAAAACCGCGTCAGTGAGTTGGAAGCCACCATGCTGGAGAACATCGGGAACTGAGTGAGTTAAATAGGAGTTTAACAAATGAATGAGGTTTTAGAGGAGTACACGGATACGTCAGGTGCGCATCATTTAATCGTATCTTCTGGTGATAAAACCGGAGATGTAGTTGAATATATTTCATTGTTAAATTGCCCTTTTTGTGGAAGAAAGTTTACTGATAATATGGTTTGTCGATGTGGTAAGAATAACGCAATTATTCGGACTTAAATAACACCATTCGTAATTAAATAACATCATTCGTCATTATCAATACACACTGATATAAATAAAGCAAACAGGCTTTTGCTTTAATTAACACTTTGAGAGAGGAGTCAACCATGACATCAAAAGAAGCCCGTATCATCAAGGCCTTTAAGAGCGCCGTCACGTCCGGTCAGTACGAGCCCTGGTACGCCACACTGCTGATGATGGACACCCAGCGGTTCGGCTGGATCAGCGAGTCTGTGAAAGAGGAGTTTTACGACTGGCTGGATGAATACGAAGAGTCACACGCCGAACCAGCTGCCGTAGAGCTGCCCGGAATCCAGCAGGCCGCTGGTGATCCTGAGTACGGAGAGCCGGAAGAGGACGACATGGACAATGTGAGCGCTCCGACCGATCCGCTGGCGTACGATACACCGGAGACGGAGCCTGAAGAGGAGACTCAGCCCGATCCGGAAGAGGAAGCCGACACGGTCGGCGACGAACCCACCGCCGACGAACCCCAAACAGAGGAATAACCCCTTCCAATGTCATCCTGAGGATTGAAAATCCGAAGGATCTGTTCTGTAGCATGACAAACGACCAACCTTCCGCGCCGCGCATCAGCGCGAGGCGGGAAACAAGGAAGTGAACCGAACCGCCACAACATTAGCCGCGGTGCTCGCGGCGCTGAACACTTGAGAGGTGATGATATGCCCGGAGGCGGAGCGAATACGCACGCGGGGACGCGGCACAACGGACGCAGACGGACACGAACACCGCGCCGGACGCCGCTTCATCCACGCACTGTCATGAGAGCCAAACAGATCAAAAAACAGAGAGCGAAAGCGAGGATGAGGCCGCGGAGATCGCGGCATAACGCGCAAACATAATCCGCAGCCGCGGCTTCGACCGCGAGGCGGGAAACAAACAAGGAAGTGACCAAATGCAAGAATTGAAATGGGCCTTATACCGTAAACCGGGCGGGGTCGTTCAGGCCGTCATTACGTCCTGCCAGAAGGACCCGTCCCAGATACCGAACGCCTTTGTCTACGAGAAGAAGTTCAAGCGGATGCTGGAGCCCTTCAAGCCCTTCACCCGTCTGGATGTCATCGTGTCCAGCCCCGGAGGCGCTGTCAACAGCGCTTTCGGGATGCTCAAGGCGATCTACGACAGCCATCGCCCGGTCCGCGTCCTGATGGACGGTTACTGCGGCAGCTCCGCCACATTTTTCGTCAGCGCCGCCGACAAGGGCCAGTGCTACATCACCAGCGGCGGCAGCATGTATGTCCATATGCCCAAGCTCTATGGCAGGGAAAAGCTCTCCGGCATCTGGAAGCTGCTCGACGCCCAGCAGCAGCTGTCCGTAGTGAACGGGATGATCTGCATGTACCGCGCCAAGCTCCACTGGCCCCGGCGCGAGATCCGGCTGATGATCAAAGAGTCCCGCCGCTTCACCGCGAAAGAGGCCGTCGATGTCGGCTTCGCCGACGCCATCATGGAAAGAAGGGAGTTCGAGTCCTATGCCTGACTATGTCAGGGCAGATGAATTCGTGCAGCAGTGCCTGGTACCATATGAGCAGGGCTGGGGCTATATTTGGGGAAAGTATGGTCAGGTCTGGACCGCGGCCCAGCAGAAAGCCGCGACACGTCCGTTGACCAAGGCCTACGGCGCTCAGTGGATCGGCAAGCGTGTGACAGACTGCAGCGGCCTGATCAGGCGCGTGTACGAGGATAACGGGCTGAAAATCACTCATAGCAGCCATGCTCAGTATCTCGATCACTGCGGCCGGAAGGGTAAGCTGGTCAATGGCCAGCGTGCGGACGGGTACAGGCTGAAGCCGGGATCAGCGGTATTTATGTATAATGGCAAAAGGTGGAACCATGTGGGCGTGTATACCGGGGACGGCATCGTGGTCGAGGCCGCAGGCACGCGGCAGGGCGTGATCCTGAGCAGCATCAATGAATGGGACTACTGGGGAGAGTTAAATCAAATAGATTACAGTATGTATCCTGATGAAAGGGAGGTGGAGCCGATGAATCCGATATTGAGAAAGGGTGACCGCGGCGATGACGTCAAGCGTCTGCAGGAGCTGCTGAACGCGGACATGAACGCGGGGCTGAAAGTCGACGGCATTTTCGGAGCCGGGACCGAGGCGGCCGTGATGGCGTGGCAGCAGCTGGAGCACCTGAAGGTGGATGGCGTCTGCGGGCCGATGACCTGGGCGAGCCTGGAGCAGGAGGCGGAGGACCAGGAGCCTGTGCCTGTGCCGGAGGATCCGGACGAGGATGACATCCTGGATGACGCGGTGATCATCAGCAGGGCGGACCTGGGCGAGCTGAGACGGTACGCGGCAAGCCTGATCGAGCGCATCGACGCGCTGCTCAGCAAGAACGAATGAGGAAGGAGGAAAACCCATGGATCCATCTATCATCGTGGCGCTGATCAGCCTGGCAGGCTCTGTCATCGTGGCTATGCTCAGCTACAGCGCCAGCCGGCGCGGCGTGCGCGAGGCGTCAGAAGCGAACGCTAAGTTGATCGCCTACAAACTGGAAGAGCTGCAGAAAAAAGTCGACAAACACAATAATTTGGTCGAGCGCACATATAAGCTGGAGGGCCAGATGGCCGAAGTTCAACACGATATCAGGGACATCAAAGCTAAACTGTAAGGAGGACAATATGGTCAGTAAAAAATTTTGGAAAGCCGCCTGCATACGCAGCATCCGCACTTTTGCGGAGGCCATGCTGGCCTATATCGGGACCGGCGCTGTAGTGCTGGGGGACGTCAATTGGATCGCGGCGCTGAGCGCCGGCGCTTTCGGCGCTGTTTCCGCGCTGCTGCTCGCGCTTGCGGGCCTGCCTGAAGTCAAGGAGGAAGAAAAATGAGTCAGATACCGTTGAAGCAGAGCGAGAAAACCGGAGTGATCTATGAGAACGGTGCGCTGAAGGTCGTATATCCGGTCGTAGAGGTGCTGATTGATAACGGCTTGACAGAGCAGCAGCTTGAGGATAAGCTGGCGATGATAGGCTTGGAGGTGGCCGCGGGCAGCATAGCCTATCCAGCCGGTAGAGCGCATACATATCAAAAGGCCATCAGCGGGATGTGGTATGACGAGCAGGGAAATTGTGTGATGGATGGCGAAGCGCCGGAACCGCCATCTACCAGCGAGGAGCCTGCCGAGGGCGAGGAGCCGCCTGCTGAAGTGCCTGCTGAAGTTCCCGTGTAAGGGAGAAGCACAGAGCTGATCATGATATAATGATCATGGGTAGCGGTTCGGAACCTCCCGCCTCCCCATCCTCTTTTGCCCCACCTGCGCCAACAGGTGGGGATTTTATTATGGCAAAATTTTTTTGAAAAGGTATTGACAATGTAACGCACAAGGTGTAATATGATGGTGTCCCGCAGATGATGGGGCAGAAAAAAGGAGGATGGGGAAATGACGTACTATGTAAATGCTGATAGCTTTGGAGCAGAGATTCCGGCCAATTGGGAAGAGATCGCGGCTTATTTGAATGAGCTGACAGATGAGCGCGGAATCGCTGAGGACCATGATGCATGCAATGACCTGTGGGAAGAATATTGGCGCGGAGAATTGGATGGAGCGCCGGAAGCAAAGAACGATGTGACGATCTATATGATGCACGAGGAGCCGCTGACCAGCCGCGGCGAGATCGGCGAGGGAAAGCCAACGTTTGACAAGAACGAGGCTATCCGGGAAGCGGAGATGCAGTGGGCGCACATGACAGACCGTGAAAAGAAAAACTATCATGTATATGTCGGGATCCACAAGGTGACAGTGCCGGTTGATGATACGCGCAGCGCTGAGCAGATCTATCACGATATGCTGGAAGATGACACATGGCCGGCCGATCATGACGTGATCGAGCTTGAAAAGATCTATCAGGTAGAATTCAAGGCTGGACCGGGAAAACATTTTGATGGAGATGTGAACTTCATGATGGCGGATATCGGTGAGGTTCATCTTTATGCAGAGTGTGAGTGGAAGGAAGGGCAGGAAGAAGATGCTGGATACTGCACTTTGGTTCAAACCATCGTGGCTGACGCCAGGAGAATGGGATTCCCCGTGGAAAGCCTGAGCTTCTATTATGACGGATTCGAGGATAAGCTGAGTGATGACGCAAGGACTGCATGCAAGGTGTGGTCAGATAGCTATAAGGAGTGAAAGATGGCTGAAATAGACCTGATCCCATTGCCGGAGTACGCGGCCAGGGTGGGCCGCGCTCCGATCTCAGTGCGCAGGAAATGCCTGCGGGGTAATTTGCCGGGGGCTGTCAAGATCGGGCGGGACTGGCTGATCCCTGCGGACGCGCCATACGAGGATGGTAGAATCAAGAGCGGAAGGTATACTGACTGGCGCAAGAAAAAGGAGCCTGACTGACAGGCTCTTTTTTATGTGGGTAGTAACGAGATTTTATATGTGGGTAGTAGTGTGGGTAGTAAACCGGAATTTTAGAGATCAACAGAGAACTATGCAGAAAATGAAAAAGTCCCGAAACCTTCGGCAGTTTCAGGACTTTGGCGGAGAAGCCGGGATTTGAACCCGGGCGCCCTTTAACAGGCCTACTCCCTTAGCAGGGGAGATAAAAACGTGAATATATCAGCGTTTTCACTGATAATGTGGGTAGTGGGTGGGTAGTAAAATCAGGTTTTTGCGATTGAATCGACTGCTGACAAAGCGTCAGAGGTTTCCGGGTGTGCGTAGCGGTCGAGCATTTTTGATGTGGACCAACGCATGACTTTTTTGATAGTTTGCGGCGCGATGTTTTCAGTGACGGCCAGAGCGGTGGCGGTAGTATGTCGGCAGCAGTATGGGGTCAGTCTACGGCACCCGGCAGCTTCAAGGGCTGCATAATACAAGCTGTACCATTCGTCTTCGCTCCGTTTGAAGATGTATCCTGATGGCATGGCGTGGTCTATCAGGTCCTGCACGAGCGGGACGATGGATTGCGCGATGACGATAGGCGTTTCCTTGCGGACCTTTGTTTTCTGTCCGACGCGCGTAATGATACGGTTATCCAGGTCAATGTGTTCGACTTTCAGCGCCTGTTCTTCTCCGGGCATCATGCCGGTATATATCATGAGCAGCGGTATCGCGGCAGTGCGGTCGCCGGATTCATACAGACGCCATAAAGCGGCTTGTTCGTCTTCAGTAAAGGCTTCACGTTCCTTTTCTTCCAGTTTCGGAAGGACGATGAAGGACGGCAAGTCTTTGTTTGCGTATCCGTCAGCGGCGGCAAGGCTGAAGAGGTTAGAGAGCAGGTTCTTGCAGTCCTTTGCCGGATAATATGTTTGGCAATTTTCGGCGACAGCCATTCTCAGGTCTTCAACTCCGATCCTGTCAACGCGCAAATCGTACAGCGGCTTCAGTTTGTTCCATGCGATCCTGTATGCGGTCTGCTTTGACTTTGACAGCTTCGTATATTCGTTCTTCTTGTAAGTTTCCCAGTAATACAAGAGACGCGGTGCTTGCTTCAGCGTCGTATCGTTTGCCAATAACGTCTGGCAATAAGCAAGCGCGTCTTTTTTCGTTTTAAAGCCGCTTTTCCTGCGCTTGATGGGGATGGGATTCCCGCCCTCTTCCGCAGGGGACCGCCACCCAACGACAACACAGGCCTCCCAGACGTCACCACGCCGGTATGCTGTTCCCTGCCCGTTCCCACGAGACTTTGGTTTCGGCATGGCTTAATCACCTTTTTCCTTCTCCGCCCTTCGGGGCGGTTTTTTCATGATGGGGCGAAATGCGCTGAATGGGTTTGGTAGAATAGCAGCAGGAGGTTGGATCAATGGAAACGAAATTTGAGTTTCTGGCATTTGCGTATACCTTTATCAGGCATATGAACACTGAGCAGCAAAAAGCATTCATGAAGGCACTGATGAACAAACATCATGATGTGGATGGGGAATGGCCTGCCTATGAAGCGTTATTCAATGGTATCAAGGGAGAAATACAGGCGCTGGTCCATCAACGCGAGCGCTGCCAGGAGGATATAACGTGCCTGTCGGAGGAAGAGGGAACTCCTTAAAGTGATCGGTGCACCATTTGAGACAGCGGTCGCATTCGGGACGAAGGTGGTGGTATGATGGAGACAGGAGGTGTGGGAGATGGAAAAGTTTATGGACGCGAATGGAGTAATGCATGCCGTAGCGCAGACCAGGGCGGAAGAGCAGATTATGTCCGCGCGGGTTTTTATTGAGAGTGTTGTAAAACGCATGAGACGGGAGCCGGGGAAATATAGCTGGCTGGTTGATGTGGAGATGGGCGAGCCGTTAATGAGGAGCAGCGGCTGGACAGAAGAAATAAAGCAGGAGATCGGCGAATCCATAGAAGCGGGGCTTGTGCGGATGATCAGGGAGTGGGACAAAGGTTTCCCGACGCTTAAACAGGTGGAGAGAATGCACCGCGAGTTTGACGAGCTGCGCGAAGCGTGCAAGGGTATGAGCGAGGAAGAACGCCGGCAGAAATACGACGCGCTGAACGAGAAATGGGACAGCATCAAAGCGAATGAGGAATTGTGATGACCGGCGGGACGTCCTTCTGATGCAGCACGCGGTTGACGTGTTCAAGGCAGCAGGCGCAGCGGGGATCCATGTTATATGAATCGTGGCATTGCATGAACGGCCCCCAGATAGTGAACGAGGTATCAGGATCGCCGGTATCGAGGTAGAAAGAAGGGACGACAGGCACGCGCACCATGCGACCGAGGACAGGGCAATCAATTGCAATTTGTGGATGATCAGGACGAATGGCAATCATAGACATTCCTTTCAGCCGCCCTTCGGGGCGGTTTTTTATTTGCCGCCGATCAGGAGACGGAAACGACGGGGGGAGCTGCCTGGTATTCCGATTTATTTATGAGGTATTCCGCGTAATGCTTCAGCTCCAACTGACCGAGCTGATTCAGCTGACGATATAGATTTACGAGATCAGCCTCGCCGGCATTGATGCCGGACAACATCACAAGGGCTGAATCGCGGACTCGCTGTTCATCTTTATCAATTATATATGGAATATCCATAAGGTCATTGGCCGAAATGTTGAAAATGGCACACATCTTTGCGATGCTGTCACGATCTGGTTCTGCTTTTCCAAGTTCCCATTTCGAAACAGCTTGAGCTGATACACCAAGAGTTTTCCCAAGATCAGATTGGAGCATGCCTGCTCTATCGCGATAGTAACGTATTTTTTCAGACATTTTCATAGTACAACCTCCCTCTAATATAATACAACCGTTGGTTGTCCGAATCAAACGAAAAAAAGTTGAATTAATTGTTAAAAAACCATTGACAAACAACTTAACGTTGTATTACAATCAACGGGAAGTTGAAACATAGGGGGTGAGATGTTGGGAGAGATCATTTATAAACTCAGAATCAACCTAAAGTTGAGTCAGAAAAAACTGGCGGAAAGGTGTGGTGTCACGCAACAATTCATACAGCGCATCGAAAAAGGCAAAGTAAATCCAAGTATCAATACGGTCATTAAGCTGGCGAACGCATTGGAAACAACAACAGACGTGATTCTGGGTCAGAAGGCCGGTTAAGAAAGGAGGATGGGGATGAATCGGATCAGGGAGATCAGGAAGGAAAAGGGCATGTCGGTCAAAGAACTCGCGGCCAAGGTGAATGTGTCAATGATGACCATGTACAGATACGAAAGCGGCAAAAGAGTACTGAATGTAGGTGTAGCATACAGGATCGCCGTAGCGCTGGACGTAGGGCTGAACGAGCTGTATAAGCAGCCGGCGTAATAGAAAAGGAGGATGGGGATGAATCGGATCAAAAAGGGGGGATGAGAGCATGACCTTTGCAGAGATCGAACACAGCACAAAAGATTTTCTGGTCCCGTCAGAGGTCGCGGAAGTCATCGGCTGCAAGCCTTTCAGTCTGAACGTACAGGCCAAGGAGGACATCGGCAAGCTTGGATTCCCGGCAGCGCTGGTTGGAACGCGATTGCTGATACCAAGGCTGGCATTCGTCCGCTGGGTCAAATACGGGAATGCGCCGTTGAGCAAGGAGGAGCAAAATAGATCAGGAGGATAACATGCTAATTACAATTGACTTTGACGAACTGATTGGGCTGGTTATATTAGGAGTGCTGTTATGCTACGGCCTGTATTTGATGGCAAAAGGAAAATAATCTAAATAGGAGTTTAATATGGGGATGGCAGAGGATATGTATATTCGTGCGCTTGCGAAGGAAAGCACGAGTATACCAGATAAGCAAAAGCAACGTATTCGAGATCGCTTCACTACAAAACAATTGCTGTATGAGAATCACAGATACTACTGCCCTTATTGTCAAATGCCTACGCCAAGGAATTCAAATTATTGTTGTAACTGTGGGCAAAAGGTCACGTCGGAAAAGCCTGCAATGGCGGTTCTTGATTGATTAAATAGGAGTTTAACATGCTTAGCATTATGGTTGCCATTCAGCCAAAATGGGCCGAGCTGATTTTCATAGGCAGCAAAACACGGGAGATCAGAAAGACGCTGCCGAACGATGGCGAACCGTTCAAGGCGTATGTTTATGTCACGTTGAAACATCCGCTGTGGATACGGTTTGGCATGCCGAATGAAATTCTTTCCGGAAAGGTTGTAGGAGAGTTCACCTGCAAAGCGTTCGACCGTTTTTTCTGGAACGAGCGTTCAGAATTTGTCAATGACATACGGAAAAAGGCACAGCTATCGTTTGACGAAATGAAACAATATGCGGGGAACTCTGATACCCTGTTCGGCTGGCATATTGATGACATAAAGGAATATGACCAGCCATTGGAAATCGGGGACTTTCTGGACAGCAAGGGTAACGTAATGACCAGAGCGCCGCAAAGCTGGCAGTACGTTATACCGAGGTTTTAACGTAAATAACACTTAAAAAATAGGAGGATGAAGCATGTTGACTTATGTATGGGTGACGCTGGGCGTGCTGGTGGTGGCGGTGCTGCTGATCGTGATCGAGATGCTGCACATGGATAAGGTGACGAGCAAGGAGCAGACCGAGCTGCAGAGATGGATCGAGCGCGAGAAGGGCGCGGTGGTGGACACGCTGAACCGGCAGGCGGTGGGCGTGGCCAGGGCGGCGAGGGACGCGGGGGACGCCATCAAGAAAGAGGCGGAGCTGCGGGAGCTGGTCGAAGAGGTGCGGAAGCGGATGATGGAGCTGGACGATGTAGTGCAGGAGCAGGCGGACAGGATCAGCGAGGCAAACCGTCATCTGGACGCGCTGGAGGAGAGAAATGCTGGAGCCGGGGATGAAGGTGATGACGGCGATCTTCGGGGAAGTGACGCTGCTGGAGGTATTCCGGACGGAACAGGCAGCGAGGGAGAAGGGATACCGTTTTGACGGAGGAGCGTATCGGCTGAATGACTTTGGAGCCAGGGAGCCGGTGAGCTGGAAGGTACTGGCGAGGGATACGGACTTCATACATAAGGTGTTTTGCGGGGTGGAAGAAGAGAAATCTAATGAATACTGAAGACTGAAGACTGAAGACTGAAAAATGAGGAACGAACGGGAGGATGGAAAAATGTTTGACGCGGTGACGGGGATCGTGGCGAGTGCCTGCCTGATCATTGGAATGGTGATCGGGGCGATGATGCCGAGGTATGAGAAGCGAGAGGAGCGGGAAGCGCCTGCTCCGGCGGAGCTGGGGTACGATCCGGGGATGAGGATCAACGGAGGACAGGAGCTGCGGAGAGGCGACCGCGTGATCTTTGAGGGCATTGAGTTTACGGTGATCAACTGAGAAGTCGAGGCGTTTGAGATGAGCGAGCAATGGGTGTTGTACCGAGATGGTGTGCCGTGGGGGTACTATGATTCACAGTCAGAGGGCCGGGCGGAGCTGATGGAGCACGTCCGGGCGGACGAGGACGCGGAGTGGAAGCTGGAGGACGCAAATATTAGTTCGACCCAGGGCCAGGTCCTTCGCTGCGCTCAGGATGCGCTCGCTACGCTCGCTGACAAGCAACACGTTGAGCAACAGAACAGATCCTTCGCTCGCCATTCGGCGGCTCAGGATGACAAAGAGGAGGATGGGGAACATGAGCAAACGAGTACCGATGAGCATTGACGAAATGGCGGAGGCGAAGCAGGCGCTTGATCTGGCGCTGCAGCGGGCACTGGCGGTGATGCAGCAGAAGCAGGCGTTTGAGTGCACGGTATCGCTGAAGGTGAGCATCGAACTGGACCCGATCAGCAATTTTCCTGATATCAAGTATAAGACAAATATCCGTGTGCCGGTGGAGATGAGCGAGAACGGCACGGCGGTCAAGGCCAGCATGGTTGAATGGGATGACGTACGGCAGACGTACATGCTGGTGGTGGACGGGGAGCAGATGAAGATCGAATGAAGTGTGAAGAGTAAAGTTGGTTTGACCCAGGGGGAAACCACTTGATGGCAACACGTTGAACAGCAGAACGGATCCTTCGCGTGCGCTCAGGATGCGCTCGCAAGGCTCGCTGACAAGGAGGATGGGAGCATGAACTATTTTCGGGAGAGGCAGCTGAATCACGAGACTAAGAAGATGAGCGAATTCCTGCGGAAGGAACAGCAGGCGGGGACGATCGAGGCATACATGCTGTATGCGGGGACCGAGTCGGGGAGATGTGTGCGCTGCGCGGGCGGGAAGCTGGAGAACCTGCTGACGCTGATCAGCGTGGCGCTGCTGGACCTGATCGAGCGGAAGCCGGAGGAGCAGCAGGACCGGTTGATGGATGACATCATCCTGGCGATCCGGGGGATCTATGACGGTTGGAAGGAGGAAAAGGTAAAACTGAAAACTGAAGACTGAAGAATGAAGAATGAAAAATAAGGAAGAGATCAAGTAAAGCGGGAGAGGCTCCGCCTCTCTCAAATGCCGCCGGAAAAAATTAAATATGGATTCATGTGAAGCACTGATGGATAGGCCGGTCGGCCGATTCGTGCAACATCAGTCGCTGGCATTCTTTCAAACCAAAACAAATATAGGAAAGGAGAACTCCACATCATTCGGAAGTCACGGGCCGGATCATGGGCGAGGATGTGCCAACAACGTGACAAACCGGCGGCATTTGAGGGGGACGGGAGAAGTGATATGGTTTGACCCAGGTTGCAGGTCCTTCGCTGGCGCTCAGGATGCGCTCGCGAAGCTCGCTGACATACAACACGTTGAACAACAGAACGGGTCCTTCGCGTGCACTTGCACGCTCAGGATGACAGGCGGTAGGTGATCAAAGTGAGCAAAGGGAAGTGGGCGATCGTGAATACCGAGGCGAAGTGCAGCTGCTGCGGCAAGAAATTTGATACGCAGAGCGCGGTGGCGGGATGGGGATATGAGTATGCCGGGAAGATCTGCTGCAGCTACAAGTGCATGCGGGCGCTGGAGCGGAAGGACCCGAACAGCATGGTCAACCTGATGGCCGCGGAGAAGCGCGTGGAAGAGCGGCGCGAGGAGCTGCGGAAGCAGATGCGGATGACCGAGGAGAAGCCGGGGGAGCTGCGCGAGGCGGAGCGGCAGAAGATCGTGATGGAATATAAGGAAGGAAGATCTATCACGGCGATCGCGCAGAAGCATTACCTGAACGTCACGGCGATCCGGGACATCCTTGAGCAGCATGGCGTCAGGCGCAGGCAGCGCGGACACTCAGCGTCGGCGAGGCCAGGCTTGCATGAGCAGGCGCTGCGGATGTACGAGCGCGGGAACAGCTACGCGCGGATCGCACAGGAGCTGGGCATCCACATCACGACTGCGAGGAAGTGGATCAAGGCGGCAGAGCAGCAAGGAGAAGATCCTTCACTGCGCTCAGGATGCGCTCGCGAAGCTCGCTGACAATTATGGTTCGACCCAGGTTGTGTGCACTTGATGGCAACACGTTGTGCTACAGAACGGTTCCTTCACACGCCATAAGGCGCGTTCAGGGTGCGCTCGCGTAGCTCGCTGACATTCTTTAACGGGCTTGTATTGGATATTAATTTAGTGAGCATCGTGGGGTAGGGTTTATGCCATCCGCGGCGTCGGGAAGGGGATCTCCCCTTCCCGAATAGAGCGGGCCGGAGCGCGGTTGGGTAAGATATGGTTCGACCCAGGTTGCAGGTCCTTCGCTGCGCTCAGGATGCGCTCGCTACGCTCGCTGACAAGCAGCACATTGTGCTACAGAACAGGTCCTTCGCTCGCCATTCGGCGGCTCAGGATGACAAAAGGGGAAGTATGGACCAGGAAAGGCTGTTGGAGGCGCTGCTGGAAGAGCGGCCGGAGGAGATCCCGGAGCGACCGAGCAGGGACCCGGTGCTATACGTCAAGACCAGGACGATCCGCAGCGGGGAGCTGACAGAGGTGGAGTGCTATCCGGTGTATATCGGGAGCTACCAAAGGCAGCTACGGAAGTGCAGGCCGACAGCGGAAGCCGTGCGGGAGATCAATGACCGGAACGCGAGAAAGAAATTCCAGCGAATGGCCGAGTGCAACTTCAAGGCCGGCGAGGACTACTTCCTGACGCTGACCTACGACGGAGCAGCGCCGGAGGACAAGGACCAGTGCGACCGGGACCTGCGGAATTACCTGAGCAGAGTCAACCGGGCGCGAAAGAAACTGGGACTTGAGAAAGCGCGGGCCATGGGCGTGATCGAGGTGGGCGAGCATGGACGCCTGCACCAGCACCTGCTGATCGAGGGAGGGCTGGACCGCGACAAGATGGAGCAGCTCTGGCGGCACGGGATCGCCAACTGCAGCAGGATCCAGCAGAGCAAGGGCGGGCTGGCGGCGCTGAAGAACTACTTCACGAAGTGTTTCGACACCAAGAAAGCGAAGCGCGGCAAGGGGAGGCACCGATATTTCTACACCAGGAACCTGAAGAAACCGAAGGTGACAGAGAGCAGGACAAGGATCAGCAGGAGGCAGGCGGCGATGATCGCGGAGAGCGCGGACATATACGGCACGCAGATCTTCAGGAAAAAATATCCGGGCCAGGAGCTGCAGGAGCTGACGATCCGGCAGACGGAGTGGATGCCGGGCGCGTATATCTACGCGCAGATGCGCTCGCTGCGCTCGCAGACATTAGTTTGACCCAGGGGGAGCGCACTTGATGACAACACGTTGTGCTGCAAGAGGAGCGCGCGCGCACCGCGGGGACAAGTCCCTCGCGCACCGCGCACGAGATGGTCGTCACACGCCTGACGGCGCGTTCAGGATGCGCTCGCTGCGCTCGCTGACAGGCGGAGGTTATTAGATGAACGACGCAGAAGACGCGAAGGCCATGTGCCCGTATTACTGCCGGTTCCGTGACCGGGAGATCCAGTGCGAGAGCTGCGTCCGACGGGCGAGGCAGGTTTTCGTGTTTTACAACCATGCCGAGGCGCTGAAGCACAAGCGCCTCTATTGCGATTCATACAGCTGGAGGTTATGCCCATATGCGGTACGACTGGACGAAGATCGAGCATGAGTACGTCACGGGAAAGATGCCGCTGCTGAGGCTGATCGAGCGGTACCAGATTTCCCAGACCACGATGTACAAGCATGCCAAGGAAGGAAATTGGGACGAGAAGCGGCAAAAATACCAGGAAAAAGTAGCGAAAAAGGCGCTCACACGCGCGAGCACGCGCGACGCGCGGGCGATCAGCCGGCTGATGACGGGCAACGAGAGCCTGATCCGCGAGCTGCAGAAGGCGATCACGGAGCAGACGCTGTACGGCTATATCATCCAGGACGCGCCTACGACGGACGAGGAGACGGGCGAGCTGCGGCCGGGCGGGATGCGCGTGCAGATGCTGGAGAAAGCGGACACCAAGGCGCTCGTAAACCTTTCGACGGCGATCCGGAACATTGCCATGGCGACCAAGATCATGTACCCGGATGGAGACGGGACCGGGCAGGAGGACGAGCGCAGCGTGATCATCATGCCGGACAAGGAAGAAGCGGAGGAGTGATATGGTTCGACCCAGGTTGCAGGTCCTTCGCTGGCGCTCAGGATGCGCTCGCGAAGCTCGCTGACATACAACACGTTGTGCTACAAGAGGAGCGCGCGCGCACCGCGGGGACAAGTCCCTCGCGCACCGCGCACGAGATGGTCCTTCGCACGCCATGACGGCGGCTCAGGATGACATGGTTGAGTGCGTTAGAACAACACACACAGAGAGCAGGGGAGAAATTTTCTGCTCTTTTTTTGTATGCTAAATCCAGCACAAAGGCGTGACACCCGGGATCTTGTCGGAGATTCCGACAACTTGATCGGGAAAAGGAAGCACGCACTGCGTGCGGGTGACAAGCCGGAGAGACGGCGGGAAAGGAGCATTGTGGAAATGCTGAAGATCTTTGACAAGATCAAACTTAAATTGCAGCTGTTCGGCGAGGGCGGAGGCGGCGACGGTGGCGGAGCGGCCGGTGATAGCGCGGGAGCAAGCGCTGACGCTTCGGCAAATGTGACCGATACCATCGGAGGACCGAAGCTGGACAAGGCGGCAAAGGCCGCTAAAGCGCTGGGACAGGTGCAGTACGGCAGGCAGGAGGCCGCAGCGGCGGAGCCAACGGAAGCGGACGCGCAGACGGAAGCGCCAGCCAAGGAACAGCCTGCACAAAAGCACTTGTCTTTTGACGAGATGCTGAAGGACCCGGAGTACGCGAAGGAGATGCAGAAGCGCATCGACAGCGCCATCAACAAGCGCTTTGCCAAGGCCAAGGCGGCCGAGGAACGGAGCGCAAAGCTGGCTCCGGCGCTGAGCCTGATCGCCCAGAAGTACGGCATCAAGGCAGGAGACGATGACGCGCTGATCGAGGCGATCAATGGCGACACCGAGCTGATCGAGCAGCAGGCCATGGACATGGGCATGGAGCCGGACGCCTACCGCGAGTATACGCGGATGAAGGCGGAGAACGAGCAGCTGAAGGCCGCGGAGGCCGAGCGGCAGCGCATCGCGGCCATCAACGACAGCCTCGCGGACTGGCAGCGCCAGGCGCAGGAGCTGCAGCGCATCTATCCGGGCTTCAACCTGCAGCAGGAAGCGCAGAACGAGACGTTCAGGTCGCTGCTGGGGAACAACATCCCGGTGCGGACCGCGTACGAGGTGGTGCACCAGCAGGAGATCCAGCAGGGGCTGATCCAGCGGGCCGCGCAGGAGGCCAAGCAGAAGACCGTGGCCGGGATCCAGGCCAAGAGCGGCAGGCCGCGGGAGAACGCAGCCGGCAAGCCACAGGCCGGGACCATCAAGTCAGACCTGAAGAGCCTGACCATCAAAGATTTCGAAGAGATCGACAGACGACTCGCGAGAGGCGAGAGGATACGATTCTGACATCCTTTCGCCGGAAAGGAGAAAACCATGAAAAAGCTGTTTAAGCATGTGACCGACGAGATCAAGCTGCGCCTGCAGCTGTTCGCGGCCAACACCAACGTGACCACCGATACCGGCATGGCCACCGAAGGTATCGACAAGGAATTTTACAAGACCAAACTGCTGAAGTTTGCGGAGCCTGAGCTGGTCTTCAGCCGTTTCGGCAAGAAAATCAACATCCCGCAGGGGACCGGCAACACCATCGAATTCAGGTATATGGACCCGCTGCCGGTCATCACCCAGGACCTGACCGAAGGTGTGACGCCCAACGGCCGTAAAGCCGTGTTCCGGAAGATCACCGAAGAGCTGCACCAGATCGGCGACTGGATCAGCGTATCCGATAAGCTGCAGCTGGAGGCCATCGACCCCATCGTCAGCGAGATCACCGGCGCTCAGGGCCGCCAGGCGGGCAAAAGCTTTGACACGCTGGTCCGCGACGTGGTGAGCGCGGGCACCAACGTGCTGTACAGCCCCAACTATAACGCGGCGACCGGTGTCTACACCGAGAACGTAGCTCGGGCGACCATGGACGCGACCGCGAAGATCAGCGTGGACACGCTGCTGAACGCGGCGGCGATCCTGGAGGGCCAGGACGCGCCGACCATCGACGGCGAGTACATCTGCGTAATGCATCCGTACGTCGCCTGCGACCTTGAGAAGTCTCCCGAATGGCAGGACATCCAGCGGTATGTCCATCCGGAGAAGATCTACAAGGGCGAGATCGGCAGCATCGGCAACATTAGAGTGATCAAGAATACCCGCGCGAAGATCTGGGCCAACGCGGCGAGCAGCACGCTGAGCGTGTACGCTACCATGATCTTTGGCCAGGACGCTTACGCGGTGACCGAGCTGGAGGGCGCGGGCCTGGAACACATCGTCAAGCCCCTGGGCGCTGGCGATGATCCGCTGAACCAGCGGGCCAGCGTGGGCTGGAAGGGCTTCCGGCTGGCGAAGATCCTGATCCAGCAGTACCTGCTGCGCATCGAGAGCACCTGCGGCACCATGCCGACGGCGAATGCGAACTAAGACAAATGACCCGCGGGGGACATCCCCCGCGGGCATCGTGCAATCATGAAAGGAGTCTATATGGCGACCAATAAGGAACTGGAAGCGAAGGTGGCAGAGCTGGAGGCGCAGCTCAGGGCGAAGGAGGCCGAGATGGCCGAGAAGACCCAGCCAGCAGTGCCGCAGGTGAGCATCCTCGATGTGACCGGCAGGCGCGAGATCGTGCCTTATCAGGGCACCGAGAAGGCGAAGCTGCGGCTGTTCAAGGACAATGGCAAGTATAAAGACCCGCTCTATGTGGCGGTGAACGGCAGGAACTGGATCATCAAGCGCGGTGTCGACGTGGAGGTCCCGGTTTATGTCAAGGAGTTTATCGAGCAGCAGCTCACCGAGGAGCAGATCATTTGGGACAAGGTGGCCAAGGAAGAAGAAGAGTACGAAAAAGCGACTGCCGCTGTGGATGCTGCCGCGACCGCCTGATAGAGCTGCGCTCCAGAGCGAAGAGAGATATTGTTCGACCCAGGGCGCAGTTCCTTCGCTGCGCTCAGGATGCGCTCGCTACGCTCGCTGACAAGCAGCGCATTGAGCTACAGAACAGGTCCTTCGCGTGCCATGACGGCACGCTCAGGATGACAAGTGGAGGAATGGATGACCAAAGAAGACGTGCTGGCCAAGGTCCGGGAGATCAGGCCGAATGAATATACAGACGAGTGGGCGCTGGGCCAGCTGGAGGAGCTGGAGCAGCGCGTTTTGCGCGAGCTGATGGACGGCTATCTCATTCCGGAGGCCGGCGAGGGGCTGCTGGTGGTCAGCCCCTATGACGGCATATACGCTGACTGGATCGTGGCGCAGATCGACCTGGCGAACGGCGATTATGACCGCTATAACAACCAGATGCAGCTTTTCAATACCAGGTGGGAAGAGCTGGGTCGGCACATCAGCCGGACGTACAGACGGGAAAAGCCGTCTGTATATCGCCTGTGAGGTGACTGTATGCTGATGCCATACCTGCAGCCGACCAAGGCAAAAGCGAATATGCAGGATAAATTCCTGGGACTGAACGATCATGTGGCCTGCGATCCGGCGCAATTCCGCGACATGCGGAACCTTTCCAGCGACCGCTATCCCGTGATGGGACCGAGGAAGCAGCGGCGGCTGGTCCGCACCTTCGAGCACGCGACCGCACTGATGGGCGGCGCGGAGCTGACGTGGGTGGAGGACGGACAGCTGTATTTCGACGGCGAGGCCGTGTGCGCGGTGAGCAGCGAAAGGCCGCAGCTCGTGCGCATGGGCGCGTACCTGATCGTGTGGCCGGACAGGATCATCTACAACACCCACACCAAGGAAATGGTGGACATGGACGCGGTGGTCAGCGCGGCGGGCGCGAGCGTACGCCCGTGCACGCTGACCGGCGCGGACCTGCCGTATACAGCTGACAGCGTGCCGCCTGAGAGCCCTGCGGAGCAGGATTACTGGTGGAACACGGACACCAAAGGCCTGTACCAGTACCTGGGCGGGGAATGGCAAGGCATCGAAACGGTGTACAGCCGGATCGACATACCGGGGATCTCCGGCAAGTACCATGATTACGACGTGGTGAAGCTGGAGGGCTTTTCCTACGAGGGCCTGAACCTGGACGCGGCGACGGTGTATGTGGCCAAGGACGGCTATATCGTGATCGCGACCGGCGAACTGATGGATTATACCGAAACCGGGACTGTGACCATCAGCCGTGAAGCGCCGGAGCTGGACTTCATCTGCGAATCAGGCAATCGCCTGTGGGGCTGCAGCAGCAGGACGCATGAGATCAGGGGCTGCAAGCTGGGCGATCCGACCAACTGGTCGAGCTACCTGGGCATCAGCACGGACAGTTACGCGGCGACCGTGGGCAGCGCGGGGGATTTCACGGGCATATACCAGTACATGGGATACGTCCACTTTTTCAAGGAGAACTGCGTGCACAGGCTGTACGGCACGCGGCCGGAGAACTACCAGCTGATCGAGCTGCCGGTCAGGGGCGTCAAGGCTGGCTGTGAGCGCAGCCTGTGTACTGTCAACCAGATTTTGTATTACGTCAGCCGCGACGGCGTGATGGCCTTTGACGGCAGCAGCCCCGTGGAAATCGGGGACGCGATCGGCGACGTGACCTTCAGCGACTGCGTGTGCGGAGCGCACGAGGACAAGCTCTACCTGTCGGCGGTGATCGAGCGCGGCGGAGAGGGCGCGGGCGTAAGGCGCGAGGAGCTGATGACCGGGCCGCTGCCGACCAATGCCCAGACATCCGACGCGCTGCTGTACGCCATGGACACGGGCAAGGGCCTGTGGCACATCGAGGACGATACGCGCTGTGTCGCCTTTGCGGAGACGCCTGAGGGCGACTTCATGCTGTCAGACAGCGGCGGACTGTGGCTGATCGACGGAGGACACAGCCGGTACGAGACGCCGGACGCCAGCGAGGAGCCGGAGATCGAGTGGTGGGGCATCACGGGCGATATCGGGATGGACAGCCCAAACCAGAAATGGATCAAGCGCCTGACGCTGCGCCTGGGCATGGAACGCGGCGCGAGGCTGAGCGTGGACATCATGTATGACAGCGACGGGCGCTGGATCCGGGCGATGAGCATCGAGACGGAGCGCAAGAAGAGTCTGACGCTGCCGATCAGGACGCGGCGCTGTGACCACTTCTGCCTGCGCTACAGCGGCATCGGGAATGTGGAGATCTACAGCGTGGCGAAGACCTATGACGAGGCGAGCGAGCGCATGACGATGGTCAGGAGACGGTGATATGGTTCGACCCCGGTTGAGCGCCTAACGGAAGAACAACACGTTGAGCTGAAAGAGGAGCGCGCGCGCACCGCGGGGACAAGTCCCTCGCGCACCGCGCACGAGATGGTCCTTCGC
>CAMVTO010000024.1 GCA_947170435.1 uncultured Clostridia bacterium
CAATTGCAGCAGCAGAATATGCAGCTGCAGGATCGCCTGATGGCGCGGTTTGAGGCGGAGGAGAGCAGCGTACCGGCGGCTGCGCAGGAAGTGCAGGAGAGCGACAGCCTGTGGGCAAAGCTGTTTTCCGACCAGTCCTCCGGCGGAGACAGCGGGATCGAGACAGACGGCGAAGAGCATGTTCCCTATGGCGAGACCTCTGCCGGAGATGCTGGATATGACGCAGACGACCCGTGGAGCGGAGCCTTTGCCGCCGACTCACCGGATGATTGGGACGCCGTCGAGGAGGAGAGCGAAGCGGAGCTCGGCGGGGAGGACGCGGCGCTGCTCCGTTCGATCCGGCTGCTCAGCGGCGTCACCGTGTTCGACCGGATGCGTATGGACGGCGAAACCAGACTGGAGATCACCCTCGACGAGCTGACAGAGCAGATCGCCGCCGACCGCCGGGATGCCCACGCCGAATAGGAGAGTCCTTATGAAAAAACAACGTATATTACGGATGCTGAACAGGGCGGTTTGTGTGCTGCTGATTTCGCTGTGCGTCAGCGCGGCAGCGAACGCGGTCGTATCCTCCGACCCAGCGTACCTGCGCCGCATCGCGGACATTCAGAGCAGGACGCTGACGGAGATGAGCGTCGAGCAGCAGACGCTCCTCGACGCACTGCCGGAGCGGTTTCGCCCGCTCACCTACGACCTGCTGGGCGGCGACGCCGTTGCCTATCTGCGCCTGACGCAGGGGTATCTGGCAGAGGAGCTGGAATATTACTACAACATGAAGGAGGACGTGCTCCGCGGGCAGCTTCTGGGGATGCTTAACGAGCTGCAATATCCAGAGGATGACCGCGAGGTGCAGCTCGCTCTGCGGCTCTACTGCATCGCGGCAAAGCGATACTGCGATTTGGAGCAGGCGGACGGGAAGTGGACGCTCCGTTCCTATGAGCAGGCGCAGGGCTATGAGACGCCCATCAGCGACTTGAGTCTCGGAGAACTGCGCGCCGAGATTGCCAAGAACACCGCCGACGCATCGTATCGAGTGGTGCAGGAGGCGTGGCTTGCCTACCGGACGGCGGACGACCGCCTTGCAAGGACGGCTGAGATCGCGGCGCTGCCCTATGCGAAGCCGACGGCGGGACAGCAGGAGATCATCAGCCGCGGGGCGTGGATCTACAGCGCCCTGTCCTATGAACTGGCCACACATTTCAGCGGCTTTGCCTACCTGCGCGAGAGCGGTTACACGCCGGAGGAGCTGGCACCGTGGTACGGCCTCGGCGGCGATGGGGAACGGCTGATAGCGGAGCAGCTGGCGCGGGGCGGCAACAATGACAGGACGCGTGATATGCTCAGGAAGCTCCTTTATCTCTACCGGGGACGCTACGACGGCATCCCGGAGGGCGTGAATTTCGACACGGTCACGGCGGAGCGGCTGCGGTCGCTGGCGGTGGGCGCAAGCGACAACACAAAGACGGTGCTGGAATACTGGGTCAAGTATCTTGAGGGCGACAAGCCTGTTGACGACCTTGCGGCGGAGATCCGCACCCTTGCGCTGCGCCCGCTGGATGAGCGGCAGCTCGCATTTTTGAGCGCGGCGCCGGATATTTTCAGACCGAATCTGTTCGGCATGATGCAGATCGGGTATTTTGACCCAGACCATCCGCATGTTTCCGACGATTACAGGGACGAGGTGACCGATTTCGGCTACGCCTATCTGTACCGGAGCATGGGCTACGACGCGCAGGAGCTGGCCAGATGGCACCTCCGCGGCTATTCCGAACAGATCAAGGCGCTCAACGCGGCGGGATCGGCGGGAGACGCGGAATTGGAAAAGCTGCTGACCGCCATCACCGCTATGCGCAGCGGGTATCACGACTATGCATTTTTCGAGCACGCCCGAACGGTCACTGTGTGGGTGAAGGACACCTCCGAATCCGCTGTGAATCGGGCGAAAAAGCTGGGCATCAGCCTCGACCGGCTTGGGAGAACACAGACCTTTTCCGGTAAAAAACGGCTGCCGAGGACGCTGAACAGCATGACGCTGACGGAGGTGGACGGTTATCTCACGCAGGCAGAGGCAGAGGGAAATATCGACAACTGGGCAAGCTTTTACGGTTATTCCGCCGAGCAGCTCCAGCTGCTGCGCGCGTACCGCGCGTTTCTCGCGGCGCGCAGCGACACAGACGCGCTGAGAAAGCTGGAAAACGACGCCGTTGCGAATATTCCGACGCCGGTAATCGGCGGAAGCCATGAGCCGAAGCTGTTCACCACCTCCGCCGCTTCCAGGCAGAAGGGGCGCGTCGGACAATTCCTCCGAAGCGTTCCGCAGGCGTATCAGTATGTGGCGTATCGACTCACGGAAAGCGATCCCAAGCCCTATGACGCCTTTTTCCGCGAATCCCTGACCGAAACAGCGCTGGCAGCTTTCCAGGAACTCAATGCCCGGAGCGACGGCGAGAGGGCCGCGGAATACATGCGCCTTTACGCCAAACGTGAGGGGCAGAACGGCGTTCTGAACGTCGAGGACGCCGACCGTCTGGAGCTTTTGCGCTGCCTCATGATCGCGCGCTGCTACAGCAATTACGGACAGGTCGTTGCCGTCCGCTGCGACAGCGCGCGCAATCTGCTGATGCTCCAATACAAGCAGGAGAGCGTGACAAAGCTCGAATCGGATCAGCTCAAAGCCTATGCGGACGCGCTGGCCCCGGCGGCGGACGACGTCTACGGGCAGGAATACGCGGCGTTCGTGCGCGCGCTCCAGGCGTTCCGTGCTGCCGATCCCCGCGCCGCCGCGGATTCCGGCAGCTTTCTGAATCTGCCGGAGACCATGAGCGACACGGTGCTGGACGTGGTGAAAAACACCAACGAGTACCAGCGCGTTTATGCCTATCTCGCCGCCGACCGCAGTCTGATGCAGAAGTATGGTGAGAATGAGTGGAGCTACCGGTTTTGGACGTGGACGCCCCAACAGCTCGAAGTGTGGGTCGGAGCGTACAATCAGCTTCGCGAGGCGTACCACAGGTATGGGATGTGGAACGAGATGGGCGGCGAAGCGCTGGACGCGGATTACGAAAAGGTTTCGGATATTCTCACCCTCTACGGTGACGCGCCGTATTTTGATGCGGAGAACCCGTCGTTTTTCCGCGATTACGACGGACCGATGGCTTTTAGGGATCACGTGTTCCGCTACGGCACACGAGATGACTATCAGGCGATCTATGAAGCCTGGGACGAAAATCGGGGCTGGAAGACCTGCCTCGAGGCGGGCGTAGTCTACTGTCAGGCATTTCTCAATCCGAACGGCGGCGGCGCAAACGGCGTGCCGCACTTCGTGTCGAGCCGTGGGATGTACCATTTTCCGCTGGCGCACCGCAACGTGGAGGAACTGTACGAGTACCGCGCGGAGATGGAGCGGAAGTATCGCTCCACCGACGATCCCGGCGACGAGGCGGAACTCAAGCAATGGCTGGCGCTGATCGACGCCTGGATCGCGCTCCGGCAGGAGCGCGTGCGCGAGAGCGGCGGCTGGGAGGTCTTTGACGACCGCACCGCGGGCGAGACACGCGCCAACACCTATCTTTTGGAGATTGGCACCGGCGCGGCGGCGGGCGCAAACATCGAGTATTTGCAGGTCAAATACACCGCCGACGGCGTTCAGAAGACCGCCTACGTCCTCCCGCAGGAGGGCTGGGCGGCGAGCAGCTACGCCGACGCGGCGAAGCTCGGCACGGGTCGCACCGCAGCGCGCTGGGTGCAGGACAATCTGGGTTATCGCGCATCCGACGGCACGGACGTGCAGTCTCTCAGCAGCTACCGCACCGATCAGTTCCTGCTCTCGCTCTATGGCACGGTGGAGTCCATTGACGAGATTCAGGCGTTTGCCCGTCAGGACAGAACGTCGCTCAGCGGCAACAACTGGACGCTCTACGGCATCAGCCTCTACCGGGTGGACGGCGTGCGCGGGGTCGAGCGCTGCGGCTACTATTCCTCTGATGTTTACATCGACTTTGACGGCGCGCTGGCGGCGCGAGTCACCTTTGACGGGGACACAGTCTCCCCCGGGCAGGGCGCGGGCGGCGTGGCGCTGGGGAAATACCACGACCTGAACTGGACGGGCAGCGACACGCTGTTCCGCTTCGGCGGGACGCTCTCTACCTTCGGCTATGGCTTGCAAACAACGGGCTTTGACGGAGGCGCGCGGACCGGCAGCGCCGCCGACGCCAACGTCATCCTCAAGATCGACTTTGCCGACCGGTATCAGGCGGGGCTGGAGTGCCTCGCCACCAACTACACCGGCGACCGGACGCTCAGCGGCGGAGGCAACGTCTGCGAGGCGATGGCGCTGCAGGTGCGCTATATCGACGTCTCCGGCGGCACACGGCAGGCGACGCTGCCTGTCGTCACCAGCGCCGCGGCATGGCTCATCAACAGCCGCATCGTGGACGTCAAGGAACCGTTCGCGGGCCTTGCCCAGCAGGGCGAGAGCATTGCCTTCCCCTGCTCACTGCCTGATTTCAGCGAGATGGTGAGCATTACGGTCATCAACGGCGCGTCGGCTGCCGCCGAGGCGGCAAGACTCACCGCCGTCAAGGACTTCTACGCGGCGGAGGAGCGCGACCGGCGCATCGAGCTGAGCAACGCCGACCGCGTTTCGATCACCGGCATCGCGGTCTACCGGGCGCCGGAGAGCGCGCTGTCCGCCGACACGAAAGACGGATTTGCCCGCTTCACCGTGGACGCTTCGCCGACACAGTATTATGTCAGCGCTACGGAGGAAGGAACGGGCGTCAACGCCGGCACCCGCGTCACGATGCTCTCGGAGGCGTACGCCGACCGCTCCCGCGGCGCGGAGCAGGCGGGACAGTACCTGCGCAGCTACGCACCCGGCTCTCGTCTGAAGCCGCGCGGCGGCGAGGAGCAGTATCTCGTTTCGATCTACACCGACGACGTGGAGCATGCGGGGACTGTCGACGACGTGGTGCTCCGGCTCAAATATACCGACCTCGACGGCGTGGAGCAGGAAACGCCGGCGTTCAACGCGCGGGACTACGCCGGAGAATACTACGGCTTCTGGCCCGCCTCCGAGAGCGACTTCGGCTATCGGTACGGCCTGTCCGTCACGCCGCAGGAAAACGGCGCGTTTCGCGGCGGGGAGCTTCGCTTCCTCGTTCCGGTCCGAAATGTGCGCGCCTTTACCGGCGCGACGCTGCGCCTCGGCGGCGCGGACGCACGGGGGCGCGTCGGCGACGAGTGGCAGATGAAGGACCTCGCCATCCAGACCGTAGAGAGTGTGGGGCCGCGCGTCCTCGCGTGGCAGGCGGTGAGCTGCTCCGGCGGCGTCAGCGACCGCGTGTTTACGCGCACGCTTGAGGGTCGTGAGATATTCCGGCTCTCCACCATGGGTGCCGCCGGCGGAGAAAACAGCGAAACGGGAAGCAATCACGGCAGTTCAGGTTCGGTCTTGTTCCAAGGCGCGGATTCCCATACCTGGGACATCGACGCGCCGAGCGAGGTGGAGCGCATCAGCGTGGACTGGAACCGGCTCAAATACAACATGAGCTATGCCGACGCGCTGCAGAACCTTGGCTTCCGCCAGACCCGCGGCATCTACACGGTGGACGTGAACGTCGCCGGCAACGCCGGCAACTATGGCGAGGACGACTGCGGCTCCAAAAACCAGTTTTACTTCCAACTGCTCTTTGAGGACGGCGCGAGCGGCGTGGTGCTGGCGAACCAGCAGCTCGAATCCGACGGCTTCCACGCCGGCGCGACAGAGCGCTTCCAGATCACGACCACGAAAGACTTCGGCGAGCTGCAAGCCATCCGCGTCATTCCTGAGGATATCTCCTCGGACAGCGACAAGTACGACAAGCTCAAGATCGACAGCATCCTGGTTCGGCGTGCCGGCAGCGGACAGACCAGCCCGCTGTGGAAATTTGCGGACGTGGGCTGGATCGGCATTGACTACCGGGACGAGGGCGCAGCGGAATCCATGGGCGGCGCGGAAAGCCGCTCTATGGAGGAGATTGCGAGTACCTATCCCGTCACCGAAAGCACCGTGTCGGTCAATTTGCAGTTCAACGTGACCACAGCACCCTACGTCAACGCGGACGGCTCGGTGCAGCCGCAGTTCTCCGGCGAGATGAGCGCGATCATCCGTTACCGCGATACAAACGGCGCCGTGCGCAGGGTGCAGATCCCGGACGTGGTGCGGCTGATGTACGACTTCAACAACCAGACGCCGGTCTACACCGAGATTGCCAACCGGACGGAGGGGACGACTGTCACCGGCAACGCGGTCAGCAATCCGGACTACATGTTCCGCGCCAACCACACCGACCGCTTTACGGTCGGGCTGGATGGTCTGGATCGGTTGCTGTCTATCCAGTTCCGGCCCACGGCGAACGAGCAGACCAAGTGGAACGTCTCTGATGTGTCGGCGTATCTGATCCACGGGGAGGGGCGGCGGCTGCTCAATGCCCAGGGCGAATACATCATGAGCTATCGGCAGGGCGAGGAGCTGGAGCCCATCGCGTGGGATACCTCCACCGCCACGCCGCGGCACAGCGCGGATATGATCACCACCGGGAGCAGGAGCACCGGCTTTGAGGTGGAGTTCGGCTCGACGAAGCTCACCCTCGACGCGGATGCCGCCCGTACACTTCAGCTCGGCGAGCTGCCGATGAGCGAGAACGACACACTCAACGTCGTGCTCTTCCCCGACGAGGCGGGCAACGACTGGGCCTTTGAGCTATACAACCTGAAGCTGGCCGCGCAGTACAGCGTCGCCGGGCGCGACGCGCTGATGCAGGCGTCCGTGAAGGAGATGAACCACACCGTCATGCCCGACGGGACCAAGGCGTTCGCGTGGGAGGGATTGAACGTGGGCGGCATCAACGCCCTCTACTCCCTCAGCGTGAAGGCGGATCGCGACGGACAGTGCGCGGTCACGGGAGGCTACGCGCAGCTGGTGCGCGGCGGCTTTGTCTACCAGACCTACGCGCTGGGGAGGGCGGGGCTGCTCGACATGGGCAATGAGATCGCCTTCGCGCCGCTGACCGGCGAGAGGCAGGAGCTGCGGCTCCAGCTCAGCGCGGACATGGCGGAGCAGCGGCTCGTCACAGGAAAAAACGACGTGGCGGTTTCGATCCGCTACCGCACGGACGGCCCCATTGACCGCGAGTACCAGTCCCCGCGCATACTTCTGAGCAAGCAGGACATCAGCGTTCTGCGGCCCGGACAGATTCTGGACCTCACCTTCGCGCAGGGCCGCGTCCGGGAGATTACGGGCGTCACGATCCAGACTGTTGGCAGCGCCGCAGTGTCGGTGGACTGCGCCTACGCCAGCGACATTGTGACCAACGCCGGCAGCGAGACGGTCAACGGCCGCTGGAGCTTCCTGCCCGGCGCGGGAGAGCGCGGCAGCCTCATCGGCATGTACCGCGCGGAGGACGCGGACGGACGCGGCAGGGTCGATGCCCTGACGCTGACCTTCGACACCGCGGCGGGCCAGGAGAACAAGGGCGGCGGCCTGAACGCGCCGCTGGCCGTGACCGTCGGCTACTACGACGGCTACGGCACGCTGCGGACGCATACCGTCAGCGACCTGCGCCCCTATCTTCAGGACCGCTCCGGCTTCCCTGCCAATTCCACGGCAACGGCGCGGCTGCTGGTGAGCGACGTGGCGGATCTGCGCTACATCGAGCTGACACCTGGTCAGGAGACCGGCGGTGCCACCGTGTGGAACCTGACGCGCATCACCGCCCGCTTCGGCGACGACGGACAGGAGCTGGAGCGCACCGTCATGCCGCCGCTGGAGGCAAACGTGACCTACCACTACAACCTCGCCAACATTTTGGTGAGCGCGGCGGTGGAGCGCACCGTTGCCGTCACCGGCGCGGACGGCAAGCTGACCACAGCCACCCAGACCGAGGAGACAAAGGACGGCGCGCTGAGCGTGCTGCTCGCCTCGGGCGAGAGTCTCCGTGTTGTTCCGAAGATCGTCGGCTCCACGGAAGGCGTGAACGTGACACTTTACGGCCTTAACACCGCAAACGGCGCGCTGGGCTCCGCCAAACTGGCGGATACCCGCGGCTATACGGCGGCATACATCGCCGAGCGTGTCGAGCGTGCGCCCAGCGAAGAGGAGGCGGCGGTCTGGCGCGGCGTGAAACCGGCGGACGGCAGCTTTACGGCGGGCGCGGACGGTTCCTACACCTTCACGCCGCCGCGGAACTACACCGGCAGCCCCATCAGCTACCGCATCATGCTCACCTCCGCCGAATCCGGCGACGTCTCCGCCTATGTGGATGTGACCGTGAACAATGAAGCCTACGACCCCGTGGCAAAGCGCATCGAGGAAGTGCGCGCCGAGGTGCAGGCGGCTCTCCGGCGCACGCAGACGAGCGCCGGCAATCCCTGACGAAAGGGGCAAGACAGAATGAAAAAAACTGAACGCAGCAGGCCGGCGCTGCTCGCCGTGAGCCTTGGCGGCTCGCTCCTCGCCGTGATCCTCGCGCTGCTGCTTGTGAATGTGATCCGCGGCGGGCGGCAGGCGAGCGGCAGCGGCGGCGAGGATACCCCCTATCCCTACCGCTGGGCGGAAAAACGCGACGGTACCCTCTCCGTCACGCTTTCCGCTCCGCCGGAGGGCTACGCTTGGAGCGCGGATTTCGGCGCGGACGCCGAAACCGTGGCGGCGGAGCAGACAGAGCCCGGGGCGTTTATTCTCGCGCCCCTGCGCGAGAATCCCGCCACCGTGACCTTCACCCTCGCGCATGAGGATGACGCTGCGGACCGTTTGGCGGCGCTGGAGCTTGGCGTATCCGTCGAGACGCGCGGGAATCGGCTCAAGGTCACCGCCGCGCTTGACGAGCTGACCGTCCTGCCCGGAATGCTCCGCGGCGGGGACGAGCTGGGCTGTCCCTATAGGATTTGGAATGAAGGCCCGCGCTTGATCGTATTCCTGACCGACGGCGCCGAGGACCCGGACTGGGCGGTCCACATCGCCGACCGCCGCGTCGCCGCAGCGAGTTGGCAGGAGACAGCCGACGGCGGCTGGCGCGCCGCGTTTCTGGCGGGCGAGACGGGCGAGACCACCCTCACGCTGCTCAGCGGCGCACAGTCTCTGCGCCTCACGCTCGCCGTCGCCTCCGACGGCGAGGCGCTCAGCGTGGACTCCCACGAGCTGACACGGCTCGACGGCGACGCAGGCAGGGCGGCGGCGGAGCTTGCCGCCGGAACGCTGAACGTGCCGGAGGGCGCGGCGGACGTGGCATACGACGCCCTGCCGCTGGGCGAGCGCGGCGAAGCGGCGGCGGTCCGTTTCACGCTGGACGGCTGGAGCTGGTCGATCTTCGCCGCGGAGGACGGCACGCTCTACGAGCGCTTTGCCGGGGACTACGACGCGGCGGGAACGATCTATGTCTTTGTGGACGAGCGCGACGTGGCGATCGCGCCGGCAGCGCAGGGCGCGTACCTCTGGTGGACGGACGACGCGGGACGCTGCGTGGTGCTGCGCGGCGTCAGCGACGCGGAGGACGCCGCGGACGAAGCGAGCGACCCTGCCGTTCTGCTGGACATGGCGCGGCGCGTGATGGACGCGCAGTGAGCGCGTAAAAAAATGATCCAAATTTGAATGATTCCGCCGCCTCAACGCCGAATACGGCGCAAGCGAGAAAAAGAACGGCGCACCCATTGCGCTCGCGCGACGGAGATGGAATGCAAGGAGGACAAGTACCATGCCGAAGATTGAAATGAGCGAGCTGCACCGGCAGTATTTCGAAATGCTTGATCGTATGGGCGGGGAGCTGCCCGTCAAAATGTCGGAGCTGAAGGAAAAGATCAACGCGCGTCCATATGAGAAGCTCAACGAATTTGAAAAGCTGATGCTCTTCATGGCGACGCTGACGGAGAAAAACCCCGCCGCGGGCAGGCAGATGCAGAAGGACATCCGCTATAAGGACCTCATCATCGGCGCGCAGACGCTCTGGCGGCGCCAGAGGTTCGAGGAGACCGTCATGGACTTTCTCGGCTCCGCGCCGGGCTTCGGAAGACTGATCGACGCGAATCGCTATACGATCTTCGCGCAGTTCGCCGCGCCGGAGGAGCGCCGCCTTTTGGAGGACGTGGCAAAGATCACGGGCGAGGAGAAGAAGCTGGAAACGCTGCTCAGCGACCCGAAGGTACAGCAGTCGATGCAGCCTAAGCCGAAAAAGGCGCCGGAGCCGGAAAAGACGCCTGAGCCGGAAAAGGCGCCGGAGAGCGTGCCGAAGGCAGAAGTCAGGTCGCGCACAAACCGCTACGCACCGCTCTATGAGGGCGCACAGGCGCAGGAGTGCGCCGACGCGCTGAAAACGGTGCTCCAGAACCTCGGCGTACCGGCGGATACGCTGGGCGACATTGCGAACAGGTCGGTCTCGAATATCAAGCTCTCCGGATCGGCGGAGTTCCAGCGCATGGCGCGCGCGGCGCTTTACGCCTATCAGGAGCAGAGAATGGTGGGTACCATCGCGAAGGACAAGGTCGACGAGCTGCAAGCCGCCTCGATCTTCTACTGCGACCAAAAACCCACGGTGCGCGCCACACAGTCGGGCCGCGACCGCTATCAGGCAGCGCTGCAGCTGCTGACGCTGGCCTCTGCGCCGGATGACAAAAAGCTGCTCGGCTGCTTTGACCGCATCAACGCGGCGCGCAAGGTGAAGCCTGGCGATGCGGACTTCGTTTCGCCCGAGGGCTTTTACACCGAAGCGGCGCTCGACGAGGTGAAGCAGCGGCAGCAGAAGCTGGCGTGGCGCCGCAACGCCGCCGTCATGACGGCGGAGTCGTTCATGAGCAATAAGTTGACCACGATGGGCGAACGGTTTATCGACAAATACAGCCGCTACGAGGACATGCCGCGCTATCGGGACGTGACGCGCATCGAGTGTGTCAACGCCCTGGGGAAGATCTGGATGGACGCGGTGGACGAACAGCAGAAGGAGAAGCAGAAGCGCGGAGCGGATGAGCTGCCCACAGGCAAGGAGATCACGCAGCACGCCATCGCTTCCCGCGCGCTGCTGGCGGCGACGCTGGCAGAGACGATCTATCGGCCGGAGGAGACCGTTCGCACAACGTTTCTTGACAACGAGATGCAGAGAGTCATCAAGCGATATGACCTCGACCGCAAGCTCGACGAGATCAACTTCGACAATCCCAACGAGATCATCGCCACGAAGAACGCCTTCCGCGAGGTGGCGCGGGCCTACTGCAAGGAGAAAGGCGTCAAAATGGCGGAAGAGCCGGCCAAGGCGAAGGAGGGCCGCTCCGTCGAGGAGGAGCTTGGCGTGAAAAAGAAGGACTTTACGCTGGGAACGTAGCAAATCGAAAATCGGAACACGGGAGGAGGATGGGCAAATGGTAAAGATCACGTTGGTCAACGGCGGTGACGTGGCAACGCTGCTGCTGGAGGGACGGATCGACGCGGGCAGCGCACAGGAGATACAGGATAAGCTGCAAGAGGTCACGAAGCGGTTTGACAGGCTCATCCTGGATCTGAAAAAAGTGCCGTACATCTCCAGTGCGGGATTGCGCGTGTTGCGCATCGTGCATCGAGATATGGAGCAAAAAGGCGGCGCGCTCATCATCCGCAATGTCCGCAAGGATGTGATGGATGTGTTCAACCTGACCGGCTTCGGCATCCTGCTGGACTTCGAGGAGTGAACCTGTGCGTTATTGGAAATGACCGAAAAAATGAAGGAGTGACGCAGCGATGCAGCTGAAGATGGTGAACCGCGGGGAAAGCGCCGAGGTGCTGATGATCGGACGTCTGGACGTGAATTCCGCGCCGGAGGTGGAGCGGAACCTTTTGGAGGTCGCGAAGCGGTTCAGCGAGGTCATATTGAATCTGGAACAGCTGGAGTACATCTCCAGCGCGGGACTGCGCTCGCTGCGCAGCCTCTATATCGCTCTGTCGCAAAAGGGCGGGAGCATGCGCGCGATCAACGTGCCGAAGCCGATCATGGATATCTTTGAGGTGACGGGCTTCGCGTTCTTTCTGTGACCGTGCGGTAGAGTGGAACCTGCTGGAAGAGTGTAACCGGAGGAAAAGAAAACGTGAGAAAGAGCGCTTTGACGGTTCGGATGGTATTGCCGGTGCTGATCCTGTGCCTCTGCGCGGCGGGATGTGCCGCTGGGACAGTCGAAAAACCGGAAAACAACGATACACCGGAGCAGACAGAGATCGTGACCGGCGTTTTGCGCCTTGCCATGCCGGACGCCGTCAGCACCATGGACGTGCATAAAACGTCGGAGGAGTACCTGATCCCGCTCAACGTCTATGAGCGGCTGCTTGAGGTCACGGTGAACGAGGACGGCTCCACGGAGCTGACCAAGGGCCTTGCGGAGGACTGGTCACTTTCCGCGGACGGCCTGACCTACAGCTTTACCCTGCGTCCGGACGCGTATTTTTCCGACGGAACGCCGGTGAAAGCGTCCGACGTGGCGTTTTCGTTCACCCGGATGCTGTCGCTGCCGGAAAGTGTGCAGCAGGATTTTGCGAACATGATCCTCGGCGCGGACGCCGTTTTGAACGGGGAGACGGATACGCTCGAAGGCATCCGCGTCGTGGACGACCGGCATGTGCAGATCACGCTGTCCGAGCCTTTGGCGGCGTATCTGTCCGTGCTCGCTACGCCGTCGTGCAGCGTGCTGAGCGAAAAGAACGTGACGGAATCCGGCGCGGCGTTCGGCACCTCGGCGGAGCAGACCGTCGGCTCGGGGCCGTACATGGTGACGGAACTGACGGACGACAAGGTCACGCTGGAGAAAAACCCGTATTACCACAGTCGCGCGGAACTGTCCGCCGAGCGGGTGGAAATCTCCATTATGGACCCCGCGCTGATCGACCGGTCTTTTCAGGCAGGCGAGCTTGACCTTTTGGACGCGGCCTACGTGAACCCCGACGCGGTGGAGAACGTCTATAAGACCGAACCGTGGAAGGATCGCCTGATCTCTCAGGGGAGCATGGATATCCATTATCTGATGCTGAATGTTGCCGAGCCGCCGCTGGACGACGTGCGCATCCGTCAGGCGGTACAAATGGCGATCGACCGACAGAGAATTTTAGATAAACTCTACGGCGGAGACGGAGAGCTGACGGACGGCATCTATCCGCGCGGGCTGATCGGCTTTTGCGAGGAGAATCAGGGCTGGCTTCGCTATGACCCGGAGCAGGCGGCAAAGCTCCTGAAAGAGGCGGCAGGCGAAAAGACCGTCAGTCTGGAGATCGCCGCCAGCTCTGAGACCAATATCCGGGAGCTGAACATGCTGGAGATGATCCGGCAGGATCTGGAAGCGGCCGGGTTCCATGCCGCGATCATCATCTATGATGACGCGACCCGCCTGGCGCTTCGCAAGGCGGGCGAGCTCATGGTGTCCAAAGGAAAATGGGGCGCGGACTTCAACGACCCGGATAACTTTATCTCCACCTATTTCGGCAGCCGGGAAAAGACGCGCTATTACTCCGGCAACTATGCGGACGAAACCGTTTTGAACCGTGTTGCCCGGGCACGCACCATACGGGATGAGGCGCAGCGGCTCGCGGAGTACGCCGCGCTGGAAAAGCGCCTGGTGCGGGAGGAAGCGGTCTGGGTGCCGCTGTTCTCCACGGAGCACCTGTTTGTGCTGGGAGAGCGGGTGGAGCGATTTACCCCATTTTGGGCGGGGTGGAGCGACCTGTACTTCAAGGACGTTGTGCTGAAGCAGTAAGCAGCCACAGGAGAAGCGTATGAAAATCAGCCTTAGTACAAAACTGTTTCAAATCATGATCGCTCTGGTCGCTGTGGCGGTGATCCTGTTTGCGGGCGCGGGTATTTTTCAGGTGTATCGCTTTGCCGGCATCATGGGGGAGACCAACCGAGAACAAAACGCCGTGATCATGGACACTATGTCGGAATCCATGGAGGAGGTTGCCGCGGACAGCTACCGGAAATATGTGGTGGCCGAGGCAAAGCTGCTGGACGGAGAATTCTGGACCATGCGCCACGATCTTGAGGTTCTGGCGCGGCAGGTTCAGGAGATTCTTGAGCACCCCGCGCGGTATACGCCGGTGGATGTGCCCAGACCCTCGCTGGAAAATGCGGGAAAGCTGACGGTCCAGCTGATCTATTCCGACCGGGCGGACCAGACGGATCGGGAACTGAACGAGCAGATCGGCCGGGTCGGCACACTGGGAAGCACGATACTGGAAATCGTGGGCGGCAGTGACACGCTGCTGGACTGCATGGTGTCTCTGCCTGGCGGCGCGACCGTCATCGTGGATCGGACGCCGGAGGCAAAGATCGGCCCGAATGGGGAGTATCTGCCGCTCAACGCCTGGCGGCGTCCGTGGTACGCGGGCGCTGCCACCCACGGCGAGCCGTATTTCAGCCCTGTGAACCGAGACAACTATCACAACACCTATGAAGTCATGGCGGGCGTTCCGGTCTATGTGAACGGTGAGCTTGCGGCGGTCTGCGGAAGCTCGATCCAGATGAACTCGCTGGAGGGCATCGTGTCCGACGCGCAGCTGGGTGAAAACAGCCATACCTGCCTCATCAATGAAACCGGAGGCATCATCTACTCCTCATGGACAGACGGCGAGTTGGGCATGCCGGACGGCGGCCTGAAAAGCCTGCGGGAGAGCAGCAACGCCGAACTGGTGGCGCTGGTGAACGAGGCGCTGACCGGAAAAACCGGTTTCTCGCGCCTGCTGCTGAATGGGGAGGAGACCTACATCGCCTACGCACCCCTTCCGACCGTGGGCTGGGCGCAGCTGCTGACCGTGTCCCGGGAGGAATTGAACCAAACGGCGCTCCTTCTGACCAGGCAGACGGACGAGGTCATGCAGGAATCAATGGAGGCGCTGCGCCTCAATCAGATCGATACGAACATTCGGACGGTGCTCGCGGCGCTGCTGCTGCTTGCTCTTGCGGCGTTCGCGTCAAAGCTGTTCGCCAACCGGCTGGTCAGGCCGATCAAACGGATGACCCAGCAGGTCTCGGAGATGCAGGGCGACGATGTGACCTTCCATGTGGACGATATCCTGCGCACCGGCGACGAGATCGAGGTGCTGGCGTGCTCCATCGAGGAAATGGACGCCAAGCTTCACCGGTACATTCGCGAGAATTCGGCGATGACCGCGGAAAAGGAGCGCATCAGCACGGAGCTGTCTCTGGCGACGCGCATCCAGTCCGACATGATGCCGAGCGTGTTCCCGAAGTTCACGGGAGCGGAGGAGTTCAGCATCGACGCGCTGATGCACCCCGCGAAGGAGGTCGGCGGCGACTTCTATGATTTCTTCCGAATCGACGACGACCACCTTGCGCTGGTGACGGCGGATGTGTCCGGCAAGGGCGTCGGCGCGGCGCTTTTTATGATGATCTCCAAGACGCTGCTCAAGAACGAGGCGATGCACGGAAAAGCACCCGTAGAGGTGCTGCGCGAGGTCAACGCGCAGCTAAGCGAGAGCAACAAGGAGGGTATGTTTGTCACAGTCTGGCTGGGGATTCTTGACCTGTCCACCCTCAAGCTGTCCTATGCCGACGCGGGGCATGAGAAGCTCCTGCTGTGCCACGAGGGAAAGTGGCGTTACATTGAAAAGCCGCGCCGGAGCGCGGCGCTGGCGATGCTGCCGCCGGATATGCTGGAGCTGATGCCGACGCCGCCGTTTGCCGAGGGCGAATTGCAGCTCTCGCCGGGGGACGCGCTGCTCCAGTACACGGACGGTGTCACGGAGGCGACCAACGCGCAAAGCGAGCTGTTCGGCGAGGAGCGCCTGCTCGACACACTCAACCGCGCGCCGTCCAACGAGCCCACGGAGCTGCTGCCGTATCTGCGCGGCGAGATCGACGCATTTGTGCAGGACGCGGAGCAGTTTGACGATATCACGATGCTGGGCGTCCGGCTAAAGAAACAAAGCGAACATACAGGAAATGAAACAGGGGAGGAAACACAGAAATGAACGTAAAGCTGATCAAAAAAGGCAACGTCGGGGAAGTGCTCCTGGATGGCAGGATCGACGCGAAGGTCACGCCGGAGCTGGAGCAGTACTTTCAGAAGATCGCTGAGCAGTTCGACAAGGTCGTTCTGGACTTTGACGGCGTTCCTTACATTTCGAGCGCCGGGCTGCGCGCGCTGCGCAACCTCTACGTCACGATGAGCAGAAAGGGCGGCAGCTTTTCGGTGCGCAATGTGCGCAAGGACGTGATGGACGTGTTCAACGTGACGGGGTTTGGTATGCTGCTGAACCTCGGGATGTAACCGAGAATCGAATCGATCAAGGGTGAGCATATGGAAAGCATCGTCGTGCCGGCAAAAACGGATTATCTCGATCAGGTTACCGAATTTGTGGACGAACGGCTGGAAACACGCGACTGCCCCGCGTCCACGCAAATGCAGGTCGAGCTTGCCGTGGAGGAGATTTTTGTCAATATCGCGAGCTATGCTTATGACTCCGCGGACGGCGAGGCGGAGGTGCGCTGCGAGGTGCTGGAGGAACCGCTGCGCGTGGTGATCCGGTTTCTTGACCATGGGAAGCCTTACGACCCGCTGGCAAGAGCGGAAGCGGATACCTCGAAAGAGGGGCTTTTGTCCCGCGTGGGCGGACTTGGCATCCATCTGGTCAAAAAAACAATGGATGACGTGCAGTATGCCTATGAAGACGGAAAAAATATTTTGACGATTCAAAAGAGACTGTAAAATGAGCGCAAATAAATAGTGAGCGACAATACATCAAGAAAGAGAGATAAGGGGTATAGAAAGAGATAGATGTGACAACCTCGGCGGCAGACTCGCGCCGCACATGAATTTCAACTCACCAGACGGGGGTGTTTTACCCGTAATGGTGAAGTGCGGTACAGCGTAGCCGATGAAATAAAGTATCGGCACAATCCCAACCGCAAAATGCGGGCGTAAAAGGGAGCCGCATCAATACAGGCGTTCATTCGACAAAATCCGACCGTTTTCCCTATAAATCGACAGGGAAAGCGGTCGGATTTTGCCAAATGATTAATAATATGAATCAGATTTTGCTGATGCACAATATAACACTATGGTTGATATGGTGATCAGTTTCTTGGCAAACGGAAGCAAAAATATGAAAAACTTACTCAATTAAGGTCTTGTTTTTTTGAGTTCACCTCAAGTTTACGTTTCGTGATCCGTGAAATTCCAATCTTTGCAAATCCCATAACAACTGAAATAACCGCAAGAATGGCAATCATATATAACAAGAAAGCCCTAATCTTCCCTGAAACAAAACAGGAAAAAACGGCAAATGGGCAGATTAGAATAAAGCTGGCGGCACCAACGGTTTCGATCATCCGTAAGCGATTGCTTTTCGCTGCCTCTTCCTGCAATATTCGTTCGGAATCGCGCATGTACGCAACTGTTCTGCCTGATTTTGGGTCAACAATATGGTATTCCCGCACTTTGCACATACGTCTGGCTGTGCTGCTGTTTTTGTGCGTCAAAGTGTCAATTTTTGCTTGCTCGATGGAGCGTTCCGGCTCCAGTTCCGGTGCAAATGCATCGGTGCAGGATATGTTATCCGTTACGACCAGAAATGTGGAGGTTTCTTTTTTGCCTGTATCTGGATCGACGATATTGTATTCTTTCTCTTTTCCTACATGTTTGGCATACCGAATCGTTTCATCCCGCTCCACGGCTTCTTTTATGGCACGGATACCCCACCAAAAAGCAAGAAGAATACCGGGAACAAAAATTGCCCCCACTTCGGAAAAAGCAAGCTCGGCATAATAGGGCGAAAACTCCTCAAGCAGCAGGATCACAACAGAAAGGACGGTGGAGATAAGCGCATATATGCGGACGCTTCGACGGGCGGCGTGTTGTATCCATTTTTCTGACGGTGAACGATAGATAGGATCACCCAAAAGGTCGACCCGCTTTTCCGCCACGATTTTGCCTGTTTCTGGATCGACGATCTGCGCAACTTTCATGCTCATAAAACCACCCCTATTATCATCATACCCCAACGCACACCGCGCGTCAATGGCGTGGCGAATAGTGACAGAAAGCACGCCGTTTTTGGCGCGCTTTCTTTTTATCAAAACACAAAAATTTGGAGGAAACAACATGACAAAACGCATAACAGCCCTTTTTCTCACGCTGGTGACGCTCCTGGGTCTTGTCGCCGTTCCCGCGAACGCCGCCTCCACCTTGGAGGAAGCGATGGCGGAGGTCAACGTGTACGCGAGGAACGACGACCTCGACTGGCTCCGCGTCAACCCCAATGCGGATCAGGCAAAGGCACAGCGGAAACGCATTATTACACGCATAACCTCATAAAAAATAAAGCAGGAAGTGACAGCCCTGTTGCGGGCGTGGAACGATGGAGGCCCGAACCGTGTACGCAAAAGAAAACGAGGACACCTCTTCCGTGTCGTATCCCTCCGCAATGACGGAGAACTCGACCATACGCCCGAAGCGTCCGGAACCCGTGTCCTCAGATTCTGATACTACCATACCACAGGCGTCGAATGTTGTCAAGTCCAGCCTCGATCTCCAGACGCCGGAAAAATCGCAAACGATTGGGAATTTGGCAGAGATCCGCGATACGCTGCAAGGTCTACGGGCATCGGGGATTTCAAGATAAAACTTTCGGAAACCAATTTGCCAAAACCGTTGCATAACTCGCCGATTCCGAAAAACTGACCATTGTACGGTGAAAAATAGCTGCTAAAATGGATTTTTCAATCAAATGAAGGAGGATATTGCAATGAGCATCGAAATTCTGGAAGCGGGAGCGGAACTCAAGGACCTGGTGGACACCTTCTCCAATCTGGCGGATGTGAAGGTGCGCGGCAATATGGCGCAGAATGACCGGACCGCCACACAGCAAGCCGTCAGCGAGTGGCTGGGCGGCATGGAGTTTTTCTGAACGCAAACGCCTGCGGCGCGCGGGGGACATTGAACTGAGCGCCGACGAGATGCAGCGATTCACCGCGCTGGATAAGAATCAACGGTTTGCCAATTATTAAGTTTGGATTTGCCGCCCGGTCAGTTTAACGCGCGAATCCAGCTTTGCAGTTTGCCGTAGCCGCCGTGCTCCCATTGATTGATGTCGGCGTTTTTCTTGTTGATCAAGCAGTCGGTCAGCAGGAACGTTTTCATGCCGAGCTCGCCGGCCGGCATGTCCTCGCCGACATCGTTGCCCACCATAACGCACTCGTCTGCTGAGATGTGGAAGCGATCCAGAAGCTCTTGATAAAAGCCCAGATCCGGCTTGCAATAGCCGCTGGTTTCGTAGGAGGTGATGAAATCCACCTCGCCCGGCTCGATGCCTGCCCAGCGCAGACGGCTCTCCATCGCCGTAAGGGGGAAGATCGGCTCTGTGGCGACGACGACACGGAAGCCCAATTCCCTGCACAGCTCCACCGTGCGCCTGGCCTCCGGCGTATGGCCGCAGCTGGAGGAGATCCGCTGGAAATCCACAGCATAGAATTCGTCGAACAGCGGACGATCCGCCAGCACACGCTCACCGGTGACCTTGACGAACGCTTCCCAGAAGATCTCCTGATTTCTGCGGCTTCCGTCGTTATACTGCATGGCGGTGATACCGGCGTTGATGCCGTTGATCAGCTCCTCCGGCTGGTAGCCGTGGGGCAGCATTTTTTTGGTCAGCACTTTGAAGTACACCTTGGCGAAGGTGGCCGCGTCCATCGGCAGCAGCGTGCCGTCCATATCAAAGAAAATGTACTTGGTTTGCATGAAGTCTCCTCCTATGTTTTGGATCGTTCGGGCAGCTCCGCAATGACGGCGGAGCAGAGAACCAATGCCGCGCCCAACGCCTGCGCCATGCTCATGGGCTCACGCAGTATCAGCGCGGAGAGCAGAATGGCGATCACGGGATCCAGATAGCTGAGCAATGCCAGCGTCTGCGCCGACAGAGCATCCACAGAGCCGAAGTAAAGCGCGTACGCGCAGCCGGTGTGGACAAGTCCTGCGACCAAAAGCAGCAGGATCACCGCCGGGGTAAAGCGGATCGCACCGGGGTCTTCGGCCAGCAGCACATAGGGAATCAGGACAGCGCCCGCGGTGCCGATCTGCACGATGGTTTTGTCGTAGGCGGGGACGTAGCGGATAAACTTGTTGAGCATCACAACGCTGGCGTAAAGAATGGCCGCGCCGAGACCGCAGAGGATGCCGCGCCACTCGCCTGAGCGGGCGAGACCGCCGCGGGATACGCCGGAGACCATGACCATGCCGAAGAGCGCCGCAAGGACACACAGGGTCTTGCGAAGCGTCAGTCGCTCATGCAGAACAAAGGGGACGACCATCAGAATGAACACCGGCGCCATGTAGTAGCACAGCGTCGCCACAGCGACGGTGGTGTAGCGGTACGCCTCGAACAGCAGAATCCAGTTGAAGCCGATCATGGCCCCGGAGATCACCAGACGCGAAAGCATGGGGCGAATCGCGGCCCGGTCAAGCCGCCCGCCGCGCAGATGCACCAGCACCAGCAAAAACAGCGCGCCAAGCAGACCGCGAGCCATCGCGAGAAAACCGGAAGGCACCGGCAGGTAACGCCGCACCAGACCGATCGTGCCGAAGATGCACATGGACGCGATCAGCGAGAGACGGGCGCGTGTCACTTCGTTTCTCATAGGTCAAACAGTGTGGGCTGAATGGGACGATCCATCGCGGCCTCCATCTTGACCGTGCGGAATGCGCGGGAGAACACGAGGACAACAAAGATCAGAAACGCGATGGATGAAAGCTCCGAGCCGATCATCGCGCAGGAGTCGTAGAACCCATGCAGGAACACGGCGATCAGATACCCGGTGCGGAGCGAGCGGCTTGCGCCCTCGCGGTCGCCGCGGACTTCCAGATACTTTGCGCGGCTGTAGTAGACGCCCATGAACACGGCAAAGGACATGTGACCGGGAATCGCCAGAAGAGCGCGGGGCAGCGCGACGGACAAGCCATAGGCCGCGACATACTGCACGTTCTCCAGCGCGGCGAAGCCGAGGGAGACAAACACCGCGTAAACAACGCCGTCAAAGCGATAGTTGAACGCGGGATGGTTCCAGGAGCGGAGCTTGAGGAAGAAGAGCTTGGTCCCTTCCTCCACCGCGGCGACCACGACAAAGGCGAGCGCGATCACATAGAGCCGACTGTCCGGCGCGACAAAGATGCCGAGCAGCCTCTCGCCGATGCCCTCGAGCACCATGGAGGAGAGCGCCGACAGGCAGCCCATCACCAGAAGCGAGAGGAGCAACCCGACCGGCTCCTTTTCAATCGTATCGTGCCGATAGATATAGCGCAGCAGGAAGATCGCCGGCAGCAACGCGGCTGCGAGATAGATGACCGTCGGCAGCAGCGAGAGAATCGGAAACACAAAAAACATGGCTCAGTCCTCCACGATAAAGTGCAAATGCGGGTTTTCCCCGCAGGCGTCGCGCAGCAGGGCGCACAGCACATCGGCATAGACGCCGAGGTGGGCAAACAGCTCCTCGCCGTGGACAAGCCGCAGCTCGGTGTCCTCGCTCAGATCGGTCAGGCAGTCAAACAGCGCGTCCAGATTGCGCCCGTAGTATTCCGGGAGAGACAACTGCTGCGCCAGCGTGTCGTGCAGCTGCTCCCGCGTTTCGATGATCGCGCCGTCAATGAGAGCGTTCATGGCTCATTCCTCCCCGTAAAGAAGCTCAAAGGTTTCGTAGTGGTCACCGGTGTAGTAGATCAGGCCGTCGTTGGAAAAGACGATGCGCTTCGCGCCGCGGCTTTTGGCGCCCAGCGTATCAATATCGCACTCCGTGTATTTACGGCCCTCCGCGGCGGGCAGCAGACCCTCGTAATTGCCGAATCGGCTGCCGCCAATGCATTTGCCGGGGGCGTAAGGCTCCAGCGAGCCGCCGCTCCAGCCCAGCGCCTCCGCCTCTTTCTTTGTGATGTAGTTGTCCGGCAGGTGCCCGTAGAGGTACAGATACCGCGCCACGTCCTCCTTGGAATCGTAGATGCCATCCTCGGGCAGCGCGGTTTCCTCCGTGCTGTCCGCCGGCGGCGCCTGCGCATCCGCTTCGGGAGCGGCATCCTCCGGTACGTCGGGCAGGAGCGTCAGCTCCGACAGCGGCTCATCGGCGGGAGAGCGGCCCATCACACAGGCGGCAAGAGATACTGTCAGGAAAAGCGCCAGCAGCAGTGAAAAAATACGTTTCATCATATTAATTATTTTACCATGCGCGCGGGAAAAATACAGTCAGCAAAATAGACGGAAAACGCGGAAAAAATCGGCGTTGAAAAGGCGAAGATTGACAGAGCCGGGCGCAGCGGGTAAACTATGGGAGAAAAAAGACCGGGAGGCAGAGGCATGGGAGAGTTTAAGAGCATTCTGGAAATCGTTGCACGTGGGGAAGCCGCCACACTGACGCGGGTGGTGGACGGAACGTCCTATCGGCGTCGTTTTGTGCCGCGGGAGCGCTTGATCCTGCTCGGCGGCGGGCATGTGTCCCACGCGCTGGCGCGTCTGGCGGCGACCTTGGACTATGCCGTGACCGTGGTGGATGACCGCCCGATGTTCGCGAACTGCGAGCGGTTCCCGGAGGCGGAGCGCGTCGTGTGCGACGAATTTGAGCACGCGATCCGGGCGCTGAGCATCCGTCCGACGGACTACGTCTGTATCCTGACCCGCGGCCACCGCTGGGACGGTGAGTGCCTGCGCGCGCTGCTTGCGGGCACGGAGCCGACCTACCTCGGCATGATCGGTTCCAAACGCCGGGTGACGGGCCTGCTGGGAGCGCTGCGGGAGGAGGGCTTTGACGCGGGGCGCATTGAGCGTATCCATGCCCCCATCGGGCTGATGATCGGTGCGGTAACGCCGGAGGAGATCGCGGTATCCATCGCCGCGCAGCTCATCGAGCATCGGCATACGCTGCCCGCCGTGACGGACGACGCGGCGCTTTTTCAGACAAACACCGATATGGAAATGCTGCGCTTCCTCGCGGGGGAGGCGGAGAAGAAGGCGTTCTGCCTCGTGCTGGAGACCCGCGGCTCGACGCCGGTCAAGTCGGGCGCGGCAATGGCGGTGGACGCTGCGGGCCGGGGATATGGCACCGTCGGCGGCGGCTGCGGTGAGGCGGAGGTCATGCGCCGCGCCCGCGCGCTCCTGCGTACAGGCGGCAGCGACACCGTGGAGGTGGATATGACCGACGACGCCGCGGCAGAGGACGGCCTTACCTGCGGCGGTACCATGCGGGTTTATATCGAATCCATTTGAAAAGGGTATTTTTATGCAACGCGAAACTGACTTTACCAGCGGGCCTATTGTCGGGCCGCTGCTGAAATTCTCCCTGCCGATTCTGCTGGCGCTTTTCTTACAGGCGCTCTACGGTGCGGTGGACTTGCTGATCGTCGGCAAGTACGCCGCGGCAGCGGACGTTTCCGGTGTGGCGGTAGGCTCGCAGATCATGATGACGATTACGAACCTCATCAGCTCGTTTGCCATGGGTACGACGATCCTGCTGGGGCAGAAGATCGGCGAGGGCGACCGCGAGGCCGGAGGCCGGATCATCGGTACCAGCATGGTGCTGTTTTTTGCCATCGGCGCGGCGATGACCGTGCTGGTGCCGCTGCTCTCGGGCGCGCTGGCGGACGCGATGAACGCGCCGGCGGAGGCGTTCCCGGAAACGAAACGCTACATCGCCATTTGCGGCGCGGGCAGCATCATGATCATCGCCTACAACGTGCTCGGCAGCGTCATGCGCGGCATCGGCGACTCCAGGACGCCGCTTGTGACCGTGGCGATCGCCAGCGTGTGCAACATCGCGGGCGACCTGCTCCTCATCGCGGGGGGGAACATGGGCGCGGAAGGCGCCGCCATTGCCACCGTTGCCTCGCAGACGGTGAGCGTCGTCGTTTCATTTCTGCTGCTGCGGCGCAGGACGCTGCCGTTCCGCTTCACGCGGCAGCAGATCCGCCTGGAATCGGATACGGTGCGCCGCATCGCGCGCTTCGGCATCCCCATCGCGATCCAGGATTTGCTGGTGGGGCTGTCGTTCCTTGTGATCCTCGCCATCGTTAACAAGCTGGGGCTGATCGCCTCGGCGGGCGTCGGCGTGGCGGAGAAGGTCTGCGCCTTTATCATGCTCGTGCCCGCCGCGTTCATGCAGGCGATGAGCGCTTATGTGGCACAGAACCATGGCGCGGGGCGGCACGACCGGGCGATGCTGGGGCTCAAGATCGCCATCGGCCTCTCCACCGCCTTCGGGGTGCTGATGTTCTACGCTGCCTACTTCCACGGTGATCTGCTCTGCGGCCTGTTCTCCAATGACCGCGAGGTGGTGCTGGCGGGCTGGGATTACCTGCGCGCCTACGGCATCGACTGCCTGCTGACCTGTTTCCTGTTCTGCTTCATCGGTTTCTATAACGGCCTCGGGCACACGGGCTTCGTCATGGCGCAGGGTATCGCCGCGGCGTTCCTCATTCGGATTCCCGTGGCGCAGTACATGAGCGTCGCAACGGGGCGGCTGTTTTACATCGGACTTGCAGTGCCCTGCTCAACGATCGCGCAGATCACGGTCTGCTTTGCGTTTTACGCGCATCTCAAGAAGCGCGGGGGCGGTTCCAGAGAATTGCTTGACATAAATTGACAAAACCGACGCGATGTGATACACTAAATTATCCAAAATAGCCAAATATCGCATGAGGAGGAACGGGCGTATGGAACAGACAATGGGCCTGAATGCGCAGCGGCGCGTGTTGGTCGTGGACGACGAGCTGATCAACCGTGAGGTGCTGGGCACGATCATCGGTGAAAACTACGAGGTGCTGTACGCCGAGAACGGCCGTCAGGCACTGGGCATGATCCGCCGCAACCGCGATACGCTTTCCCTGGTGATGCTCGACCTCTACATGCCGGAAATGGACGGCTTCACCGTGCTGGAGACCATGCACGAGGACCCGGAACTCTCCCGCATTCCGGTCATCGTCCTCACGGGCGAGCGCTCCGCGGAGCTGCGGAGTCTGGAGCTGGGCGCGGCGGACTTTTTGACCAAGCCCTACGACATGCCGGAGGTGATCCGCGCCCGTGTCAGCCGCATCATTGAGCTGAGCGAGGGGCGGAACATCATCAACGCCGCCGAGAAGGACGCGCTGACGGGGCTGTACTCTGCGAGCTTTTTCTTCGAGTACGCGCAGCAGCTGGAGAAATACCATCCCGGTCAGGATATGGACGCCGTGGCGATCAACATCGACCGGTTCCATCTGGTCAACGAGCTCTACGGCCGCGAATTCGGCGATCGCGCGCTGACGCTTCTGGGTCACGCCATCAAGGACTTCCTTTCCACCACCGACGGCATCGGCTGCCGTCAGGACGCGGATTCGTTCTTCGTCTATTGCCTGCACCGCGACAACTATGACGAGGTGCTCGCGCAGCTGGAGGAGGGCATCGACAGCCTGCTGCGCACAGCGCGGCTGCGTCTTCGCATCGGCGTATACGCCAACCTGGATCGCAGCCTGGATGTCTCCCGCCAGTTTGACCGCGCCAAGACCGCCTGCGCCATGCTGCGCGACGACTACACCCGCTCGGTGCTGGTGTACGACAATGTGCTGTATCAGAACGAGGTGTTCACCGCGACGCTGCTCGGCGGGGTGCACCGTGCGATTCAGGATCGGCAGCTCAAGGTGTTCTATCAGCCCCAGTACGACATTCGCGACGGCGAGCCGAAGCTCTGCTCGGCGGAGGCGCTGGTGCGCTGGGAGCATCCTGAGCTGGGCATGATCAGTCCGGGCGGCTTCCTGCCGCTGTTTGAGGAAAACGGCCTGATCCAGCTCGTCGATCACTACGTCCGCCGTGAGGCGGCGCGTCAGGTTAAAGAATGGCAGGAGTCCTATGGCGTGCGCTTCTCGCTGGCGGTCAATCTCTCCCGCTTCGATCTCTATGACCCCGAACTGGTGACCGAGCTGCAGGGACTGCTGGAGGAGTTCGGCCTGACTGCCGACGATTTACTGCTGGAGCTGACGGAGTCTGCCTACACCGTGGACGTGGAGCAGCTCGACGAGGCGGTGGACGCCCTGCGCTCCGCGGGTTTCCGCGTGGGCATGGACAACTTCGGCGCGGGCGGCTTCGCCCTCGGCGCGCTGTTCACAGTGCCCATCGACCAGCTCAAGATAGATATGAAGTACATCCGCTACATCTGGGACGCGGAGGCGCGGGAGCGCCTGATCCGTCTCATCATGGACGCGGCGAGCTACCTCGGCATCGCCATTGTGGCGGAGAGCGTGGAAACAGAGGAGGAGTGCGAACTGCTGCGCAGCCTCGGCTGCGGCGTGGTACAGGGGCGCTGCTTCTCAACGCCCGAAACGCCGGAGGAATTCTCAGCGCACTTCAAACAATAACCGCATATCGGCCTGGACGCCGTCCCGTGAGGGACGGCGTTTTTTTCTTTGCATAAGCTCGTCCCCGGCTTCATACATTGGACTATCACGAAGGAGGGACGGGCTATGGAACGAGATCGCATCCGCCGCTATGAACAGGCGGCGGAGCTGCTGCCGCCGCGGCTGCGCCGCTCAGCGCTGGAGCTGCCTGACGCGTACAAGGCACAGGCGGAGGAATTGCGCCTGCGCGTCGGATTGCCGCTGACGGTACGGACGAGCGAGGGGGAGCGCTCCGCTGCCCCTGCCGACCGGGACGCGCTGGTGACGGCGGAGGATCTGGAGCGCATGATCGCGGGCGTCACCGAGTATTCGCGCTACGCCTCCGCGGAGGCGCTGCGACAGGGCTTTTTGAGCGTGCGCGGCGGATTCCGCCTGGGTGTCTGCGGCACGGCGGTGATGCGGGATGGCGCGGTGAGCAGCCTGAAGGATTTCTCCGCGCTGGCTTTGCGCATCGTCTGCGAGCGCATCGGCGCCGGCGCGGACGTCGCGCCGCAGTTGTTCGACGCAGCGGGGCACATCCAAAGTACGCTGATCCTCTCGCCGCCCGGCGCGGGCAAGACGACGCTGCTGCGGGACCTGATCCGCTGTCTGTCGCTGGGCAGCGCGGAGCATCGGGCGCTGCGCGTCGCTGTCATCGACGAGCGCAGCGAGCTCGCGGTGTCCTATCGGGGCAGACCGCAGACAGAGCTGGGCAACCATACGGACGTGCTGGACGGCTGCCCCAAGGCGCTTGGCATCCCCATGACGCTGCGGGCCATGACGCCGCAGGTCATCGCCGTGGACGAGATCGCGACGGCGGCGGATATCGAGGCGATCTGCGCGGCGGCAAACTGCGGCGTCGCGCTGCTTGCGACGATCCACGCCTCAAGCGTTTCCGAACTGCGACGCAAGCCGCTGTGGCGGGATTTGCTCGCGGCAGAGGTTTTTTCGCGCGCTGTGGTCATCGGATGCGGCAGCGGGATTCGGACATACACGGTGGAGGAGGTCCCATGCTTCGATGGCTCGGCGCGGGACTGATCCTTGCCGCGGCTCTGCTGACGCGGCGGACGCTGCTGGAGACCGATCGCGCCGCGCAGCGGACGCGGCGGGCGCTTGCGGCGTCTTTTGAGACGATGGAATCCGAGGTGCGCGCGCTGCTGACGCCGTTGCCGGCGCTGCTGCGGCAGCGGTACGGAGAAGAGGCCGACGCCTTTTTTGCGGCTGTGACGCGGGAGCTTCACCGCGCCGATTTGCCCGGCGCGTGGCGCGTCGCCGCGGCGGAACTGCCGCTGCCGCCGGAGGAGCGGGAGGCGGTCGCACAGATGGGGGCGCGGCTTACAGGCGACGAGGCGGCGGTGTGCGGCGCATTGTCACTGGGTGCGGTACAGCTGCGGCGCATTGCCGACGCCGCGGAAGCGCAGCGCGCGCAAAGGGAACGGCTGACCTCGACGCTTTGTCTCGGCGCGGGCGCGCTGCTGGCGCTGATGCTGCTTTGAACATGTTTTACAAAGGTGAAGATGCATGGATATTGATTTGGTGTTCCGCATTGCCGCCGTCGGCATCGTGGTGGCGGTGCTCAATCAACTGCTGATCCGCTCCGACCGCCCGGATCAGGCGATGCTGGTGAGCCTCGCGGGACTGGTGGCGACCATGATGCTGCTGGTGCGGGAGATCAGCTCGCTGTTTGATCTGATCCGCACGCTTTTCGGGTTTTCGTGATGGAGACGCTGTGCAAGGCTGTGGGGCTGTGCCTCGTGACGGCGGCGGCCGCGACGCTGCTCAAACGGGATGAACCGGTGTTTGCGCTGCTGCTGTCCCTGGCCGCGGTATTGACCGGGGGTGCGCTGCTCTTGTCTGCCGCGACGGCGGCCTCGGCGCTCGGCGATGAGCTGATCGCGCTGACGGGCCTTTCCCCGACGCTCTTTACGCCGCTTTTGAAGGTGACCGCCGCGGCGCTCATCACCCGCGTTGCGTCGGCGCTCTGCGCCGATGCCGGACAGAACGCGCTGGCGCGCGTGACCGAGGCGGCGGGCGCATTCTGCGCCATCGGCTGTGCGCTGCCGCTGCTGCAAGCGGTGCTGGATTTGATCCGGGGGTGGCTATGAGACGGGGGTGTATGATCGTTGCGACGCTTCTGCTGCTCACAACCACGGCGTGCGCGCTGCCGCTTGCGGACGCGCTGCCGGAGGGCCTGCGGGCGGCGGTGGAGGAGGATGCTCTCGCCGGCGGTGCGGCATGGCTTGCGCAGTCCGCGCGGGACGCGGCGACAGAGCTGCTTCGCAGCGGTGTGCGGGACGCGGCGCTGCTGACGCTCACGGCGCTGATCTGCGGCGCGGCGGGGGGCATAGCCGACGCCGCGGGCGAGACGCGCTATGTGTCGTGGTGCGGCGTGCTGGCGCTGACAACGCTCGCGGCGGGAGATCTGCGCGCGCTCATCGGTCTCGGCGCACGGACGGTGGACGATTTGGGTACGCTCTCCAAGCTTCTGCTGCCGACGCTCGCGACCGCAATGGCGGCCGGGGGCTTTGCGTCCACCGCCGGCGTCTGGCAGGTGACGACGCTGATGGTCTGCGAGGTGCTCAGTGACGCTGTGGAGCGCTTGCTGCTGCCGCTCGTCTACTGCTACATCGCCGCGTCCGCGGCGGGCGCGATGCTGGAGGAAAGCCGGCTGGATCTGCTGGCGGATGGTATCAAAAAGCTGGTGACGGGCGGATTGACCGCCCTGGTGGCGGCGTTTTCGGGCTATCTCGCCGTTGCGGGAGTGCTGACCGGCTCCGCTGACCGCACCGCAGTCAGGGTGACGAAGCTCGCGGTATCCGGTGCGATCCCGGTCGTAGGCGGGGTCCTGTCCGAGCTGACGGAGAGCGTGCTGGCGACGGCGGGAACGCTGCGCTCAACCATCGGAGCCGTGGGCGTGCTGGCCATCGGCGCGGTGTGCGTCGTTCCGCTGCTGCGGCTGGGGATACAGTTTTTGCTTTACAAGCTGACGGCGTTCGCGGCGGGGCTGGTGGGCACCAAGGCACTGGGCGAGTATCTGGATCGGCTCGGCGGCGCGTTCGCGCTGGTGTTCGCCATGACGGCGACCTGTGCGCTCGTTTTGATGGTGGCCCTGCTGGTGGCTGCGACGGTTTCGATTTCTTAGGAGGGACGTCTATGGATTTTTTTCGGCAGTGGCTGCTGGGCGTCGTTGCCTGCGCGCTGCTCGTCAGCGTCAGCACGCAGCTCTGCCCGGAGGGCAGTATGCGCGGCGTCGTGCGCTTCACCGGCGCTCTGCTGGTCCTGTGCGCTATGCTGCGGCCGCTGACCGCGGCGGAGCTGCCGGGCTTAGCGTGGAGCGGCGGCGCCTACCGCGAGGCGCTGGCACGGGTTCAGTCCGAGCTGCAAAAGGCGGAGGAAAATGCGCTCTCGGACGGCATAGCCGCCGGACTTGCGTCATATATTGAGGACAAAGCCGAAAGCTTGGGCGCGGAGGTGCGCGCAGCGGTTACCGTGGAAGCGCGGGACGGCGTCCCTGTCCCTGTGGCCGTCACGCTGCGGGGCGATTACAGCGAAGCGCTGTCGGATCTCGTGGAGCGGGATCTGGGCGTAGCAAAGGAGCGGCAGATATGGATCGAGTCCTGAAACAGCTGGCGGGGAAGTACAAGTACGCCGTCGCTGTGGCGCTGCTCGGCGTGTGCCTGATGGTGCTGCCAAGGAGCGGCACAAAGCAGGCGGCGGACACGCCGGATACCCGCGGCACCGTTCAGTCGGAGATGGAGACGACGCTTGCCGCCTTCGACGGTGTGGGGCGGCTGCGGCTGATGCTGACGGGAGACGCCGCAGCACAGCGCTGGACGGGGGCGGTGATCGTCTGCGAGGGGGGCGAGAGCGCTGCCGTGCGCCTCAAGCTGACGCAGGCGGTGCGGGCGCTGACCGGACTGAGCGCGGACAGAATCGCTGTCATCAAGGGGAGGCCGTGAGATGAATATGCCAAAGCAGTTACCTAAAATTTTTGTATTTTTCAGGAGGGACAGGAACATGAACAAGCTGTGGAAACGCAATGCCGTGGTGGGCGCGGTACTGGTGCTGGTGGTGGCGGCCATCGTGCTCAACGGCCGCTATGCCGAAAACGTGCAGGAAACCGGCAAGGTGCTGGGTCAGGCCACGGAGGTCATTGCGCCGGAGACGGGTGCGGAGGATGCATCCGAGAACGCCGCGGCGCCGGAAACCGCGTCGTCCGACTACTTTGCCGCCGCGCGGCTCTCCCGCCAGCAGGCACGGGACAGCGCGTTGGCGCTGCTGCAGGAGGCGGGCGCGGATGAGAATGCTGACGAGCAGGTTATGGGTGAGGTGACGCGCAGCATTGAGGCAATGGCGAGCAATACCATGTCCGAGGCGCAGATCGAGAACATGATCACCGCCAAGGGCTATACAGACTGCGTGGTGTTTCTCTCCGACGACAGCGTCAGCGTCGTGGTTGCTTCCAAGGATGACGGGCTCCAGACCGAGGACGTTGCCAGGATCACGGACGTGGTGAAACAGGAGACGGGTTTGCCGGTCAGCGCGATCAAGATTTTGGAGGTAAATTGACGGTTGTATTTTGCCGGGAAACATGGTAGAATACTCCTGTTGAGTATAAAACAAGCAAGGAGTGTTTCCTATGGCTGAATATGTGACCCATGCCGAGGAGAACGGCAGCATCCATATCGCGGAGGACGTGGTCGCCGCCATCGTGACCGACGCGGTGAGGGAGATCGAGGGCGTCGGTGCCATGAGCCAGAACGTCACCGAGCAGCTCACCGGCAAGAAGGCGGCGCGCGGCGTGCGCGTGGAGCAGGTGGATGACGCGATTGTGATCGACCTCTATCTCATGGCACGCTACGGATACGAGATTCCGGCGCTGGCCCGGCAGGTACAGAGCAAGGTTTCCGACGCGGTGGGCGGCATGACCGGTTTCCCGGTCAAGGAAGTCAACGTTCACGTCGGCGGCATCAGCTTCAACGAATAAAGAGATAAAGGGAACGTTTTATGACCCGTAATACCGCAAGAGAAATCGCCATGCATCTGGCGTACGAGCTGAGCTTCACCGACCTCTCCCCGGAGGAGATGGTGAATGAGCGGCTGACGAAAGAGACTTTTGAGACGCTCGCCGCCGAGGATGAATTGTACACTGCCCCGCCGGAGAAGGATCAGGCGGAGTACATCCGCGGCATTGTCGCGGGCGTGGCGGAGCATGCTCCTGAGCTGGACGGCTACATTGCGAAGTACGCCCGGGGCTGGCGCTTTGAGCGCATCCCGCTGGTGGCAGGCGCGATCATGCGCGTCGCGATGTACGAGGCGATGTATCGCGACGACATCGACGTGGGCGTTGCTGTCAACGAGGCGGTGGAGATCGCGAAAAAGTATGAAACGCCGGAGACGGTGAAGTTCATCAACGGCATCCTGGGCAGCTTTGTCCGGGAAGAGCTCAAAAGCGAATAACCCACAAAAAAGCGGCTTGGCCGCTTTTTTGATACGAAAGAGGCGAAAACATGGAAGAACAGCAGCGGATGATTTTCAGCGTCTCCGAGGCGAACAACTTCATCAAGGCGCTGCTTGACCGTGTGCCGCAGCTGCAGGACATCGCTGTCCGCGGTGAGATCTCCAACTACAAGCTGTATCCCTCCGGGCACCACTATTTTTCCCTGAAGGACAGTGAGGGCGCCATGCGCTGCGTGATGTTCAAGGGCAACGCCGCCGCGCACCTGCGCTTCCGGCCGGAAAACGGCATGAAGGTCATCGCCTTCGGGCGCGTTTCCGTCTTCCCGCGGGACGGCGCGTATCAGCTCTATGTGACCGAGCTGAGCGCCGAGGGCGTGGGCGATCTGCATGTGGCGTTCGAGCAGCTCAAGGACAAGCTCTGCAAGGAGGGCCTGTTCGACCCCGCGCACAAGAAGCCCCTGCCGCGTTACCCCGCGACCATTGCCATCGTCACCTCGTCGGCGGGCGCGGCGGTGCACGATATGATCCGCATTCTGCGCGCTCGCTGGCCGCTGACGAAGATCAAGCTGCTGCCCGTGCGGGTGCAGGGCGCCGAAGCGCCGCCGGAGATTGTGGGCGCGCTGCGTTACGCGAATAAGTGGAAGGTGGCGGACGTGATCATTACGGGCCGCGGCGGCGGCTCGATCGAGGATCTGTGGGCGTTCAACGACGAGCGCGTGGCGCGGGCGATCTATGACTCGGAGATTCCGGTCATTTCCGCCGTAGGCCACGAGCCGGACGTTACCATCGCGGACTATGTCGCGGACGCGCGGGCGTCCACGCCGTCCAACGCGGCGGAGATCGCCGTGCCGGATCAGCGGGAACTGCGCCGAAGACTGGACGTGCTGGGCACACGCATGGTGCAGAGCGAACACGCGCGGGTCGAGGCGCTGCAAAAGCGGCTGAACGAGCTTGCCAAAAAGCGCGTGCTGACCGATCCGATGGCGTTCATTTCGGACAAGCGCATGCTGCTGGATTACACGCAGAAAAACCTCGCGTCCGTCGCGGAGAAGCAGTTGGCGGAGCGGCAGCGCCGATACGCGGCCCTCTGCGCGTCATTGGACGCGCTCAGCCCGCTCAAGGTGCTGGGCCGCGGCTATGCCGTGGCGCGTACGGCGGGCGGACAGATCCTCAAAAACGCGGCGGACGCCGCGGTGGGTGAAAGAATTGACCTGACCCTCGGCAGCGGCCGTCTCGGCTGTGTGGTCGAGACACGGGAAACGGAGGAAGAGCATGGCTAAGAAGAGCTTTGAAGAGAATATCGCGCGCTTGGAGGAGATCGTAGGCGCACTGGAAAAGGGCGACGCCCAACTGGCGGATTCCCTCAAGCTGTTTGAAGAGGGGACAAAGCTGGTGACGGAGTGCGGCGTGCTGCTGGACGAGGCGGAGCAAAAGGTGGTCAAGCTGTCCAAGGGCGCGGACGGCGCACCGGTGGAGAGCGAGTTTACCGGGGAGGCGGAAGGCAATGGACGATAAGCTGTTTGACGCGCGCTATGAGGAATACCGCGTTGCGGTGGAGGAGCATTTAAGCCGCCTGTTCACGGACGACGTGCCGTGGAAAAAGCTGAATGAAGCCATGCGTTACAGCGTACTTTCCGGCGGCAAGCGGCTGCGCCCGGTGCTGACGCTGGAGGTGGCGCGGCTGGCCGGAATTCGCGATTGGCACAACGCGCTGCCCTTTGCCTGTGCGCTGGAGCTGGTGCATACTTACTCACTGATTCACGATGACCTGCCCTGCATGGACAACGACGAGCTGCGCCGCGGCAAACCGACAAATCATGTGGTCTACGGCGAGACCCTGGCGACGCTGGCGGGCGACGCGCTCCAGCCGGAGGCGTATCGCTTGATTGCGGAGGCGCCGAGGCTGGACGCAAAAGCGAAGATCGAGGCGGTCGCCGCGCTTGCCTGGGCCAGCGGCGCGAACGGTATGGTGGCGGGTCAGGTGCTGGATCTGACCGACTTTGGCCGGGACGAGGCGTCGCTGCGACTGCTGCATGACAAGAAAACCTGCTTTATGATCAAGTGCGCGGCGGAGCTGGGCTGCGCGGCCGGACGCGCTTCCATCGCGGTATGCGAGGCGACGCAGACCTACGCCGCGCATTTGGGCCTCGCGTTCCAGATCCAGGACGATCTGCTGGATGTGGTGGGAGACGAGACCACCTTCGGCAAGCCCATCGGCTCGGACCGGGAAGAGGGCAAGACGACCTACGTCGATCTGCTCGGCGTCGATGGCTGCAAGGCAGAGGTGCAGCGGCTGACGGACGAAGCGATCGCGGCGCTGGACGGGATAGGGGACACGGATTTTCTCATCACCTTTGCGAAGAAACTTGCAAATCGAGACAAATAAACCAAACGGCGGCCGACGGAAGTCAGCCGCCGTTTTGCACAGAAGCGGGCGAAAAAACTTTCTGTGAATATTCAAATGTATACCTTGAATATTCACCATTCATCGTATATAATATCAAGCTGCTGAACAGCGGCGCAGTATCCTAGTCAGATCTGCCGTCTCCTAAGAAGGGCCTAAAAATCCTTTAAAGGGCACAACTGTGAAACCTTTGGTGCCTGCTTCTTACGCCCAGTTTGGGGTGGGTGCTGAAGGGAGGCTATGCCTTTCGTTACCGGAAGCT
>CAMVTO010000025.1 GCA_947170435.1 uncultured Clostridia bacterium
GGCGGCTACGGCGTGTTCGCCATCTTCAACTGGCTCATGCCGATCGTCAACATTGTGATGGCATTCATTGGCCTCACCGTGGCGGACATGGCAAACACCCGCCTCGCGAAAAAGAAGAAAAAAGCATAAGAGGTATCGCAATCCATGGATCGTAATATTTTGGAGGAGCTGCAACAATTTCTGCTCGAAAGTCCCGGCTGCTTTCACGCGGTCGCCGCGCTGAAGCGCCGCCTTGATGCGGCGGGTTTCACCGAGCTGCGGGAGTCTGAGCGATGGCAGCTCACACCGGGACAGGGGTACTATGTGAGCCGCAACGGCTCATCGCTGCTCTCATTCCGCTTGCCAGAGCGTAAGGTGGAATCCCTTCACATTATTGCTTCTCACAGCGATTCACCGTCATTCAAGCTGAAACCAGATCCCGCGCTGTGGGTGGATGGCGTGCTGCGGCTCAATGTGGAGGGCTACGGCGGCATGATCCGCCGTTCGTGGTTCGACCGTCCACTGTCCGTCGCTGGACGCGTGTTGATTGAAGACGGCGGTGTGTTGCGCGAAAAGCTGGTCTACGTTGACCGTGACCTGCTGCTGATCCCGTCGCTGGCGATCCATCTCTCGCGCGACAGCAAGGAAGAAAAGCCCATCAGCATCCAAAACGAGTTGCTGCCGCTGCTGGGTCTGACGCAGGATGCATGGGCGCGGGTGCTGGGCGAAGCGTCAGGCGTCAGCGCGGAAAAGATCATGGGTGCCGACCTGTTTCTGACCTGCCGCGAAGCGCCCGTGGTCTGGGGTGCGGACGGGGAGTTTTTCTCCGCGCCGCGGCTGGATGATCTTGCCTGCTGCTACGCGTCGTTTGCGGGCTTTTTGGACGAAAAACCGACAGACCATATTGCAATGCATGCCGTCTTTGATAACGAGGAAGTCGGCAGTTGCTCCATGCAGGGTGCGGAGTCGGATTTCCTGATCGCCACAGTACGGCGCATCTGCCTTGCGTTGGGCATGGATGATGAGGACATGCGCGCGGCAATCGCCCGCAGCTTCCTGGTCTCCGCGGACAACGCGCACGCACTGCACCCGAATTACGCGGGGAAGTACGATATTGTGAGCCGCCCGAAGATGAACGGCGGTATTGTTCTCAAGCGTCAGGCGGGGCAGAAGTATACCACCGACGCGGTGGGGGAGGCAATGTTCCGCACCATTTGCCGCACGGCGGGTGTGCCGGTGCAGGACTACGCCAACCACTCTGACGTCCCCGGCGGATCGACGCTGGGGAATCTATCCAATACGCAGTTGTCTGTCCGAGCCGTGGACATCGGCCTGGCGCAGCTCGCGATGCACTCTGCCTACGAGACCATGGGCAGCGCGGACGCACAGTATCTGGCGCAATTTGCGGAGGCGTTTTACAAGAATCCTCTGCCGAAGGTGGAATAATGCAAAAAGAAGCGGGAGCGATCCCGCTTCTTTTTGTGATAGGGACTTCCTGTGGCGGCATAGGCTTGGGGCAGGAGTGATGTAACATGCTTTCCGCCGCGATCTATCTGCTGACCCACAGTTTGTTGTTGTCCCTGCACCTTGCCGGCAATCCGGGATCGTTCCCAAAGCCGCTCTCCGCCGAAGAGGAGCGCGACTGTCTTGACCGGCTCGCCAAAGGCGATATGGAGGCCCGCAACATGCTGGTGGAGCATAACCTGCGTCTGGTCGCCCACATCGTGAAAAAGTATTACGCTCAGGAGAGTGAGCAGGACGACCTGATCTCCATCGGCACCATTGGTCTCATCAAAGGCATTTCCAGCTTCAACCCGGAGAAGAACACCCGACTAGCCACTTATGCCGCGCGGTGCATCGAAAACGAGATATTAATGTACTTTCGTAGCCGCAAGAAAACCCAGAACGAGGTATCCCTCTCGGACTCGCTGGATACGGACGACGATGGCAATTCCCTCAACCTCATGGATGTGGTGGGCGTGGACGACACCATGTACGCCGATTTACAGGATCGCGACGACTGCATTCGCGTGCGAACGCTGGTGGGGGAGGTGCTGACGCCGCGAGAGCAGGAGATCATCACACTCCGCTATGGGCTGACCGGGCAGATGCCCCGCACACAACGGGAGCTGGCAGCAAAACTGGGCATCTCCCGCAGCTACGTATCGCGCATCGAAAAGCGTGCGCTGGAAAAGCTGGAGGAGGCGCTGGGCGGAAAACGATAGCAAAAAAGAGGACGCCGAAACGGCGTCCTCTTCTTTGAGCTTTTCTTAGAGCTTGATGTTGAAGGCGTTCTTGCCGGCGTACACGGCAGCGTCGCCCAACTCTTCCTCGATGCGGAGGAGGCGGTTGTACTTCGCGACGCGCTCGCTGCGGCTGGGAGCACCGGTCTTGATCTGGCCGGCGTTGAGCGCGACGGCGAGATCGGCGATGGTGGTGTCCTCGGTCTCACCGGAGCGGTGGGAGACGATGGCAGTGTAGTGCGCCTTGTGCGCCATCTTGATGGCGTCAAGCGTCTCGGAGACGGAGCCGATCTGGTTGAGCTTGATAAGGATGGAGTTGGCGGAGCCGTTGGCAATGCCCTTGCTCAGGCGCTTGACGTTGGTGACAAACAGGTCGTCGCCGACGAGCTGGCACTTGTCGCCGAGCTTCTTGGTCATCTTCTTCCAGCCTTCCCAGTCCTCTTCGTCCAGACCGTCCTCGATGGAGCGGACGGGGTACTTCTTGATGAGGCTCTCCCAGTGGGCGATCAGCTCATCGCTGGTGAAGTCCTTGCCGCTCTTGGGCTGATGATAGAAGCCCTTGCCCTTGGGGCTCTTCCACTCGGAAGCGGCGGCGTCCATGGCGAGCACGAAGTCCTCGCCGGGCTTGTAGCCGGCCTTCTCGATGGCCTTGAGGATCAGCTCGATGGCTTCCTCGTCGCCGCCGAGGCTGTTGGGAGCGAAGCCGCCCTCGTCGCCGACGGCAGTGACGTCCTTCATCTCCTTGATGAGGCCCTTGAGGGTCTGGAAGACTTCCGCGCACCAACGCAGGCCTTCCTTAAAGGAGGGCGCGCCGACAGGCATGATCATGAACTCCTGAGTGTCAACGGAGCTGTCCGCGTGGGCGCCGCCGTTGAGGATGTTCATCATCGGAACGGGGAGGGTGTTGGCATTCTGACCGCCGAGGTAACGGTACAGGGGGATATCGAGGTCGTTCGCCGCGGCGCGGGCGCAGGCGATGGAGGCCGCAAGGATGGCGTTCGCGCCGAGCTTGGACTTGTCGTCCGTGCCGTCAGCGGCGAGCATCGCCTTGTCGATGCCATAGATGTCGTAGGCATTCTTGCCGGCGAGCGCCTTGTTGATAACGGTGTTGGCGTTGTTGACCGCCTTGGTCACGCCCTTGCCGCCGAAGCGCTTCTTGTCGCCGTCGCGGAGCTCGAGTGCCTCGAACTCGCCGGTGGAGGCGCCGCTGGGGGCAGCGCCGGTACCCATGACGCCGTCGTCCAGATAGACGTCAGCCTCAACGGTGGGATTGCCGCGGGAGTCGATGATTTCGCGCGCGATGACCTTTTCGACCTTGGAACTATACATGTTAATTCTCCTTTTCGATTGGTATTTTATCCAATGATAAAGCACAGGTATCCTATCACACTTTCCCTCGCTTTGCAAGGACAAGCGTGAAAAATTGCGTCAGAGAAACTGACCGAGGATGAGCGGGGTGACAAACGCCTCCAGCACTGCCGAAACCGCCAGCAACGGCAGCACATAGTGAACATAGACCCGCAGACACTGGCTGAGCACTGTGGCGACCGTTTTTGCGTTGCCGTTGCCGAGGATGCTGTTCGTTGCCGCGCGGCAGAGGTACAGCCCGCAGGCGCAGGCGATGACCAGCGCCGGCAGTTCAAAAATGCCGTGGGGTACCGTGCCGGCGAGGTAGGCGGGTAAACCCAGTCCCTCGCGGACGTAGAACGCCCCCAGGCCCCCGATGAGCATGGCATTGACGCCCAGCTCCATAGCGGGGAGATGCACAAAGGGCACAAGCCCCATCGCGATGGCAAAGAGCATCGCCAACAAATTGTTGGAGAGTATGGACGCCGCCAGCGAACCGCCCTGCACCTGATAAAGCCCGGCTTCCGCCGCGGCGTTGACAAACAGGCGCATCAGCGGCTCAACCGACTCGGGACGCACCATACCCGCCGTGAAACCAATAACGATCAGCACTGCAAAGGCGTACGCCGTCACACAGATCTGCCGAAACAGATGCGGCGGCAGCGTGAAGAAAGCACGGAGCGAGCGCTCGTTCATGAAAGCTTCGCAATACCCGCCTTCACGCGGCGGATCGTCTCATCCTTGCCGAGGATGTGGCAAATTTCCACCGCGCCGCCGGGTGTGACCAGCTTGCCCGCCGCAGCGATGCGCAGCGGCCACATGAGTGTCGCATTCTTGACGCCCAGTTCCTCGGCATAGGCAACCAGCGTGTCGTGGATGGCGTCGACCGTCCAATCGGAGATCCCCTCCAGCTTCGGCAGCACCTTTTGCAGCATATCAAGCGACACCGCCGCGTCGGTCTTGGACTTCTTATTGGTATAGAACGCCACGTCGTACTCGGGCAACGAGTCGAAGAAATCGACCTTCTCTGGAATGTCGGTCAGCACCTCGCAGCGAGCCTGCAAGAGGGAAGCAATCTCCGCCACGTCGTAGGCTTCGTTCTTGACAGACTGGCGAATGTAAGGCGCGGCGACTTGACAGAAATCCTCGGCGCTCAGGGAGCGGATATAGTTGGCGTTGAAGTACTTGAGCTTCTCAATGTCAAAGATGGCAGGGGACTTGGAGATACCCGCAAGGTCGAAGCATTCGATCAGCTCCTCGGTGGTGAAGAACTCCTGCTCCGCGCGCTCGCCGCGGGGAGACCATCCCAAGAGCGCCACATAGTTCAAGATGGCGGGGGTCAGGAAGCCCTGCGCCTTGAGGTCCTCATAGCTGGGGTCGCCGTTGCGCTTGCTCATCTTGTGCTGGGCGTCGCGCATGACGGGGGAGCAGTGAACATAGGTGGGAACCTCCCATCCGAACGCCTCATAGAGGAGGTTGTACTTGGGTGCGGAGGAGAGATACTCGCTGCCGCGCACCACATGGGTGATGCCCATGAGATGATCGTCGATGACATTGGCAAAGTTGTAAGTGGGCATGCCATCGCGCTTTAAGAGCACCTGATCGTCCAGCGTCTTATTCTCCACAGTCACGTCGCCGAAGGACGCGTCGTGGAACGTGGTCGTGCCCTCGTAGGGGATGCGCTGGCGGATGACGTAGGGTTCGCCGGCGGCGATCCGCGCCTTGGCTTCGTCCAACGTGAGACTGCGGCAGGGATTCTCCTCGCGCTCGAATTCGCCCGTATCCTCGGCGGACTCGGTCTTTTCGCAGAAGCAGTAGTAGGCATGGCCGCGCTCGCACAGCAGTTCCGCGTATTTGCCGTAGGTGTCGCGGCGCTCAGACTGGATATACGGCGCGACGGGACCGCCCACATCGGGGCCTTCGTCGTGCTCAAGGCCGCATTCCTCCATGGTGCGGTAGATGACGTCGGTCGCGCCCTCCACCAGTCGGCCTTGATCGGTGTCCTCAATGCGGAGGATGAATGTGCCCTGGTCATGGCGCGCAATAAGATAGGTATAGAGCGCGGTGCGCAGGTTGCCCACATGCATATAGCCGGTGGGGGACGGCGCAAAGCGCGTGCGGGTCTTGCCGTGAGGGATCTTGCCCTCCATGATATCAAAATAGGCGTTGTCAATAGCCATTGGAATACCTCCCGAACAATATCGCCGGTATTTTATAATTGATGAGTAAGATTGTCAAGGCGCTTGTACTTTCGGAAAAGCTGTAGTATAATACCGATTAATATGGACGCTTATGGTCCTTTTCAGAAAGGAAAGCGAAATGGAAACCAACAAAAAAACCATGCTCTCCGGCATTCAGCCCAGCGGCGACCTGCATCTCGGCAACTATCTGGGGGCGATCAAGAACTGGGGCGGACGTTCGGAGGACTATGACTGCTTTTATTTCATGGCGGACTTGCACGCCATCACGGTGCGGCAGAACCCGGCCGACCTCCGCCGCCGCACGCTGACGCAGCTTGCGACCTACATTGCCTGCGGACTTGACCCGGAGAAGAATACGCTCTTTATCCAGTCCCATGTCCGTCAGCACGCGGAGCTGGGCTGGGTGCTGAACTGCTACACCATGTTCGGAGAACTCTCCCGCATGACGCAGTTTAAGGACAAATCCAAGAAGAACGCCGACAACATCAACGGCGGATTGTTCACCTATCCAAGTCTTATGGCGGCGGACATCCTGCTCTATCAGCCGGACTTCGTGCCGGTGGGCGCGGATCAGAAGCAGCATGTGGAGCTGTGCCGCAACATCGTGCAGCGCTTCAACGGCGTGTACGGCGATGTGTTCAAGATGCCCGAGTTCTACTCCACCAAGGAGGGCGCGCGGGTCATGTGCCTCACCGAGCCGGCGAACAAGATGAGCAAGTCCGCGCCCGAAGGCTGCGTATTCCTGCTGGAAAAGCCGGAGGACATCGCCCGCAAGTTCAAGCGCGCCGTCACCGACAGCGACACGGAGCACTGCGTACGATATGCCCCGGAGGAGAAGCCGGGCGTTTCCAACCTCATGAACATCTATGCCGCCGTCACCGGCAAGACGATGGATGAGATCGAGCGTGAGTTCGACGGTCAGGGCTACGGCGCGTTCAAGCCCGCGGTGGGCGAGGCGGTGATCGAGCTGCTGCGCCCGATCCGCGAGGAGACCGAGCGCATTCTCGCCGACAAGGCATATCTGGAGTCTGTGTACAAAAACGGCGCGGAACGGGCAAGCTACGTCGCGGAAAAGACGCTGCGCAAGGTCTACAAGAAAGTGGGGTTCATCCCCCGGTAAGGATGTATTGAATATGGATACAAGCATTCCCAGTGCGCTTTTGCTGCGGGTGGGAGAGGCGCTGCTGTGCGCCATGGTTGTGAGTTACCTCATGTCCCCGCTCGTGAAGTCATTTGCGTATAAGATCGGCGCCATTGACGTGCCGAAGGACAGCCGCCGTATGCACAAAAAGCCCGTGCCGCGGCTCGGCGGTCTCGCCATTTTTTTGGGCTTTATGATAAGTCTGCTCATCTTTGTCCCCGTTGACCACCAGATTCGCGGCATCCTGCTGGGCGCGACGATTATCGTGGTGCTGGGCGTGGTGGACGACATCTCGCCGTTGCGGGCGGGGTTCAAGTTCCTTGTTCAGATTGCCGCGGCACTGATCGCTGTGTATCACGGCGTCGTGGTGAACGCGCTCTCCAATCCCAATGTGTTCAGCAGCAATGTCTACTGGTCGCTTGGGTGGCTGTCCATTCCCGTAACAGTGCTGTGGATCGTTGGCATCACGAACTCGGTGAACCTCATTGATGGGCTGGATGGCCTCGCCAACGGCGTTTCCACCATCAGCGCGGTCACGATGCTGGTCATTGCGCTGCTGGTCTCCGAAGGCCAGACCGCCCTTATCATGGCGGCGCTTGCGGGCGCATGCCTCGGTTTCATGCCCTACAACAAGAACCCTGCCCAGATGTTCATGGGGGATACCGGCTCGACATTTCTGGGCTATATCCTCGCCACCATCTCGATCCAGGGGCTTTTCAAGTATTACGCTATCATTTCGTTTGCGGTGCCGTTCCTGATTCTGGGACTTCCGATGTTCGACACGCTCTTTGCCATCGTGCGCCGACTAGCCCACGGGCAGAACCCGATGTCGCCCGATCGCGGGCACATTCACCATCGGCTCATCGACATGGGACTTAACCAGAAGCAGGCGGTTGCGGCGCTGTACGTTGTGAGCAGTATTCTCGGCCTCTCCGCCGTGGTGCTGACCGCCAGCGGAGCGATGCGCGCGATGATCTTCCTCATGGCGCTGGCGGTGGTGGCATACCTCGCCGCGCGGGTGATCTTCCCACGGGAGATCGCGGAGACAAAACACGAAAAGGAACTGGAGGCTGCCATAAAGGAGCCGAACGCCCACGATCTGACCGAGGAGATTGATCTGCACCCGGCCGTCAACGCGGGCGGGCACGACATAGACCTGCACCCGGCGGTGGACGCCGATCAGATCGACGCGAAAACCGACCAAGAGGAGGAACAACATGAGTAAGCTGCGCATTATGAGTGTCTTCGGCACCCGGCCGGAGGCCATCAAGATGGCGCCGTTGGTCAAGGAACTGGCGACACGCGACGACATTGAGAGCCTTTGTTGCGTCACGGCGCAGCACCGGGAGATGCTGGACAGCGTCATGGACGTATTCGGCCTCACCGCTGACGCCGACCTCAACATCATGACCCCGCGCCAGACGCTTTCTTCCATCACCAGCAAGTGCCTCACGGGTATGGACGGTGTGATTGAATCGCTGAAGCCGGACATGATCCTTGTTCACGGTGACACGTCGACGACCTTCGCGGGTGCGCTCTCCGCGTTCTATCATCAGGTGCCGGTGGGCCATGTGGAAGCCGGTCTTCGTACCTATGACAAGTATTCTCCCTTCCCAGAGGAAATGAACCGCAAGCTGGTCACCCAAATCGCGGATCTCTATTTTTGCCCCACGGAGAACAACCGGCAGAATCTTCTTCGCGAGGGTGTTCAGAACGGTATCTTCGTCACAGGCAACACGGTCATCGACGCGCTCAAGACCACCGTGCGGGAGGACTATCACTTCGCGACGGCGCTCTTAAATGAGTTGGACTACGCAAACCGTAAGGTCGTGCTGGTTACCTGCCACCGGCGGGAGAACTACGGTGAGCCGATGCAAAACATTTTCACCGCCTTGCGGGACATGGCGCTGCAAAATGAGGATATGGAGCTGGTGTACCCAGTACACCTGAGCCCTGTCGTGCGCGAGGCGGCGGGAAAGTACCTCGCCGGTACGCCGCGGGTACATCTCATCGACCCGCTCAGCGCCGATGAGATGCATAACCTCATGGCGAGAGTTTACCTTGTCATGACCGATTCCGGCGGTTTGCAGGAGGAAGCGCCCGCGCTCGGAAAGCCTGTCCTCGTCATGCGCCGGGAGACTGAGCGGCCCGAGGCTGTCACTGCCGGCACGGTGGCGATGGCTGGCGTGGAGTACGCCGACGTGCTGCGCATGGGGAATGAGCTGCTGCGCGACGCGAACGCCTATGCGAAGATGGCGCACGCCGTCAATCCTTATGGCGACGGCAACGCCTGCAAGCGTATTGCGGACGCCATCGAGTGGCACTTTGGACGCCGGGCAGAGCGTCCCGACGACTTCCGCCCATGAAGAAAAGACGGTTCAACTTCATCACACTTGCGTTTTTTGCGCTGCTGGTGCTGGTGGTACTCTTTCTCGTGCGCGTTGCGGTGCATCGCCCGCCGGCGGTGACGTTGCCGCTGACTGCGGAGGCGGAAAGTGACGACGGCCCGTCCGCAGACGCACAACCGGAGGCGATCCGCCGCGTGGAGGTGACGCCGGAGACGGTGCAGCGTGTCATTGAGCGTCTGTCCCGACCGGAGAGTTACCGGCGCACGATCACGGTTGTTCGATACTGGGGCGACAGCAATGGCCAGAGCGTGGTGGAGTCCGGCACGGCGGGAGACTGGACGCGGCTGGACGAGACCCGCGACGATCTGACGCGCCACGTCATCATCCAAGCCGGAGAAAAAAGCTGGGTATGGTACGGCGACAGCCGCAGGGTCTATGCCGGTGCTGCGGCGCTGAACGCCGACGAGGAGCAGTACATCCCCACCTATGAGGATGTCCTGCTGCTGGATACCGCGTCCATTGCCGCGGCGGATTACCGCGCGCTGGAGGACGTGAGCTGTATCTATGTGGAGACGGTACCGGACAGCGGCGGCTATGTCGCGTGCTACTGGATCAGCGTGGAGTCCGGGTTATTGGCTGCCGCTGAACGGTGGCAGGATGGGGTACTGGTCTACAGCATGCGGGGATTGTCCGTGAATGAGACCGCACCGGATGTATCGGCGTTCACTTTGCCGGACGGTGAGATTCTGTACGATCCGAATACAGAGAGAAGCGAGGGCTGACAAGCCCTCGCTTTTACAGTATGAGCAGCAATCCCAGGGCAATCAGCGCCTCGTCGTCCGACTTCTCCTGAAAGAGAAAGAAGAGGATCAGGAGCAGCAGCAAATCGCCGGTGTCCACATCCTTGAGCCGCAACTGCTCCAGCAAACGTCCCAGAAATCGCATCGCATCCGGCGGAGGCGGCGGGGGAGGCGGAGGTGGGGTTGGCGGCAAGGGAAATGGCTTAACAGGTGGACGCTCATGTGGAGGCGGGAACGGCGGAGGATCAAAGTGCTCCTGTGACGGCTCAAACGGCTCCGGCGGCGGGGGAAATGGAGCATCTGGAACCGGGGGACGTCGAGCCGGCTCCGCCACGGCAACACGGATATAATCGCCGTGCTCGCCTCGTATGTACCGGTTCATAGCAATCCTCCGCCCCCTTCGCTCGTGAGAAAGGTCTTGCCGAGATGGATGAGCCGCGCCAGCTGCGCAGCTCGTTCCACCTTATCCCGGCGCTTGCGGCTCAAAAAGGGGCGCAGCGCCATTAAAAGCGCCGTAGCCTCGCTGCTCTCCGGGCGATTCAGCTCTTGCATCAGCGGCCCCAGGCGCCGCAGCAGCTCAGGATCGAGCGAGCCGAGCAGCTGCGCTGCATCCGCATTGGGGGGAGGAGGCGCCCCGCTGCCATGCTCCGGCTCCGGGGACGCTCCGCCGCCGAGACTCTGGGCGATTGACGCGATCTGCGCCATGGCGTCGGGATCGGAGAGAATTGTATTGAGTTGTTCCTGCCAATCCGCCACGCCGCGTCCCCCTTACTGCTTCGCTTTGTCATTCAGACGGCTCATCATCGCGGCCGTCTTCGGGTCGTTCATCATGCCCTGCAGCATGGCGGACAGCTCTCGGGTGTCGCCCTTGGCGGCGTTCGCTGCTGCGCGGTTGAGCGCCGCGCCGCCGTCGCTGCCGGTGAGCATCTGCATGAGCTGCTGGCCATCCCCGGAGCGCATGATTTGCTCGGCAAGGCCCTTATTCTGCTTGAGCCGCTCGATGGCGGCCTTGGTCTTTTCATCCATGGAAAGCCCTCCGTGTTGTGATGATTCACCATAATATATGCGGCAACTCGCAAAAATGTACCGCGCGGCGGTGCGAGGTTTTGCTTTACGCCGGAGGAGTTTCGTGGTATTCTGTCAAAAAAGAACAACACTCGGGAGGATTCGCCATGAAATCCAAAGCCGCTGTCAAACGAATCATCGAGGGACTGAAGGTGCTGTACCCCGATGCGCTGTGCTCGCTCAATTATGATAAAGACTACGAGCTGCTTTTCGCCGTGCGGCTCAGCGCCCAGTGTACCGACGCGCGGGTAAACATGGTTACTCCGGGGCTGTATGCCAGATTTCCCACGCTGGAGGCGTTTGCGAACGCGAGTTACGAGGAGGTGGGCGAGGCGATCCGCTCCTGCGGGTTCTACAACACCAAGGCGAAAGACCTTGTAGAGTGCGCGAAGATCCTGCTGGAACAATACGGCGGCAGGGTGCCGGGCACCATGGAGGAGCTGACGGCGCTGCCCGGCGTAGGCCGCAAGACCGCGAACCTGATCCTCGGTGACGTCTACAACCGGCCCGCCTACGTCTGCGACACCCACTGCATCCGCATCACGGGCAGGCTGGGCCTGACGGACGGCAGCAAGGATCCGCTGAGCGTGGAAAAGCAGCTGCGGCAGGTGATCCCCGGCAGCGAGAGCAGCAATTTCTGCCACCGCATGGTGCTTCATGGTCGGGCGCTGTGCATGGCGCGTAAGCCTAACTGCGCGGAATGCCCGCTCAAAGCCGACTGCGACTTCGGGAAGAAGCAATGAACCGCAGCAAAGCTATGTTCATCATTGCCGCGGTACTGCTCGGCTGCGCTTGCATGGCGCTTATCGACGGCGTGCTCCGTCCGGGGTATCTCGTCAAGTCGCTGGTCAAGCTTGTCCTGTTCCTTGGTCTGCCGCTGCTGTGCGCGCGTTTTGACACAGAGATTGATCTGCGTCGATTGTTCCGCATCTCGCGCAAGGGCGTCGCCGCCGCGCTGGGTGCGGGGATAGCGGTCTACGCGGTGGTGCTGCTGGCGTACTTTCTGGCGCGGAGTGTGTTCGATTTTTCCGCATTGACGGAAAATCTGACCGCCCAGACCGGCGTGAAACGAGAAAACTTCCTGTTTGTCGCGCTCTATATCTCGTTTGTGAACTCGCTGCTGGAGGAGTTCTTCTTTCGCGGCTTCGCGTTCCTGACGCTCAAGCCAAAGGCGGGGCGCGGCTTTGCCTACGGCTTCAGCGCGCTTACCTTTGCGCTCTACCACCTCGCCATGATGCAGGGCTGGTTTTCCGTGTGGGTTGCGCTGCTTGCGCTCGTCGGGCTGACCCTCGGCGGCGTGATCTTCAACCGGTTCGACGAGCGCTTTGACAGCATTTACCTCTCGTGGCTCATTCACATGTTTGCGAACTTTGCCACGAATACGATCGGCTTTCTCCTGTTTGCGGCATAAAAAATCCGGCATGAACGATCCATGCCGGATTTTTTCGCGCTTTAGGCGTGATCCTTGCTCTCAAACGGCTCGGTCTCCCGGAAGAGCATCGTGATGCACCAGATGCCCGCGAGCCCCACGAGGGTGTAGATCACGCGGCTGATGGTGCCGGTCTGGCCGCCGAAGAGGAACGCCACGGCGTCGAACCCGAACAGACCAATGCTGCCCCAGTTGAGCGCGCCGATGATCGAGAGCGTCAGCGCAATCTTATCAATGAACATGAGAATATCCTCCTTATTTCGCTGGGTCGTGTGTCAGTATGCGCGTGCTGTCAAAGTTTTATGCATCCAAAAAATTTTTTTGAAAATTTTGCCAAATCCGTTGCGTTCGCGGAAGGTGCATAGTATAATCAGTGCATTGGAAACCATACCGTTTGCACAAATGGAGGAAACGTGATGAACGAGAAGTTTGAAACCCTCGGTTTTTATCCCGCGGACATTCTGCTGCCCAAAGACGCGAACATGGAGAAGTGGGCTGTGGTCGCATGCGATCAGTTTACCTCGGAACCGGAGTACTGGCGGCGGGTGGAGGAGAACGTCGGCGACGCGCCGTCCACGCTGCGCTTGATCCTGCCGGAGGCGGAGCTGAAGGCCCCGGATGTAGAGGAGAAGATCGGGAAGATCAACGCCTCCATGGACGATTATTTGAAGCGCGACCTGTTTACAACGCTCAAGGATTCATTGATTTACGTCGAGCGTGAGCAGTCCGACGGCAAGATCCGCCACGGCCTTGTGGGCATGGTGGATCTCGACGCCTATGACTTTACCCCCGGCAGCGGCGCACTGATCCGCGCGACCGAAGGCACGGTGCTGGAGCGGATTCCGCCGCGTGCCAAGGTGCGCCGCAACGCGCCCATTGAGCTGCCGCATGTGATGCTGCTCATCGACGACCCGGATAAGACCGTCATTGAGCCGCTGACCGCAAACGCGGGCGGCATGGAGAAGCTCTACGACTTTGATCTCATGGAGCACGGCGGTCATATCAAGGGTTATCGGCTTTCCGATGCGCATGTTGCCTCCGTGGCGGACGCGCTCGCGGGGCTCTGCACCGACGAGGCGATGCAGAAGAAGTATGGCGTCAGCGGCGTTGCGCCGCTGCTGTTCGCCGTCGGCGACGGCAACCACTCCCTTGCCACCGCCAAGGCGTGCTATGAGGAGCAGAAGGGCAAAAACCCGCTCGCGAAGTACGCGCTGGTGGAGGTTGTGAACAATCACGATGACGCGCTGCAATTCGAGCCGATTCACCGCGTGCTCTTCGGCGTCGATCCCAAGACCTTCCTCAGCGAATTCAAGGCGTTCTATCCCGGGGCTCACGAGGGCAAGGGAGAGGGACACACCATCGAGATCGTCTGTGAGGCGTTCAGCGGCTGCTGGACGGTGCCTGATCCCAAGGTACAGCTCGCGGTCGGTACGCTCCAGGCGTTTCTGGACGAGTATATCAAGAAGCACGGCGGCGAGGTGGACTACATCCACGGCGACGATGTGACCCGTCAGTTGGGCGCAAAGCCCGGTAATATGGGTTTCCTGCTGCCCGCTATGGGCAAGGAGCAGCTGTTTAAAACCGTGATGAAGGACGGCGTGCTGCCCCGCAAGACCTTTTCCATGGGCCATGCGCAGGATAAGCGCTACTACATCGAGGCGCGGAAGATCCGATGACGAGCATCACACTTCCGGCTTACGCGAAGCTGAACCTCACACTGGACATCCTCCGCAAGCGCGAGGACGGTTACCACGACCTGCAAATGGTCATGCAGACCGTTTCGCTCCAAGATGACGTGACTGTGACGCTGACGGGCGGAGAAGGGATCGCCTGCCGCTGCGGAGAGATCCCCGGCGACGAGACCAATCTTGCTGTCAAAGCGGCGCGGGCATTTTTTGCGGAGACCGGCGTCGTACCCTGCGGTCTGGATATCGACATCGTCAAGCGCATCCCCGCGCAGGCAGGGATGGCAGGGGGCAGCAGCGACGCTGCTGCAACGCTCCGGGCACTTCGCAGGCTGATGAAGCCTGATCTTCTGGGCGATGAACTGGAACGCATCGCAGCGATGGTCGGCAGCGACGTGCCATATTGTGTCCGCGGCGGCACGGCACTGGCGGAGGGACGGGGCGAACGGCTCACAACGCTGCGCGACGCGCCAAAGCTCCATGCGGTGCTGTGCAAGCCAGACTTTGCCATCTCTACGCCGCTGCTGTTCTCCCGTGTCAAGATATCCGAGCTGTGGAACCGGCCGGACACGGCGGGGATGCTGGATGCGATCCATCATGGCGACGTCGAAGGCGTGATGGCACGGGTAAAAAACGTGTTTGAGACGGTATTGCCGAAGGATTACGAGGAAGTATTCGATATCAAAGAACGGTTTCTGCGCCTCGGCGCGGAGGCAACGGCGATGACCGGTTCCGGTCCGACGGTATTCGGCCTGTATCGCGATGCAGGGGCAGCGCAAATGGCGTACAAATCGCTGTCCGCGGACTACGCGCAGACGTTTTTGACACAATTTGTTTAAATGATACAAAAACCGTCCATACTGAGAGTATCTTTTCAGTATGGACGGTGTTTTTATGCGTAAATGGGAGTTATCCTTGATGTTTGCCGTTGTATTTACTCTGGTCTGGTGCGCGGTGTCGACGCGCTTCACACCGATGTGGTGGACAACGGCATTTTCTCCGCTATGCGACGGCATTTTGTCAGCGAGCGGTACAGGGGACGGAATCGTGCTGCGCTCCAAATTTTGGGAACTTATGCAAAGTTGTCGGTTTTGAGTTCGCTTTTCGTTGCCTTGAAGGACAAAACGTGTTAAACTGAGCTGGAAATGTACGGAAGGGGGCAACGGCGATGCTGACGCTGCTGATGGGGCGCGCGCGGACGGGGAAATCCGAGCGTGTCCTGCGGGAGATCGAGCGTGCGGGACGAGAGGCGCCGGAGCGCCGCCAGATCCTGCTGGTGCCGGAGCATGCGTCCCATGTGGCAGAGGTAGACGTCTGCGGAATATGCGGCGACACGGCAAGCCGTCACGCGGAGGTGCTGACATTCAAGCTCCTGGCATCCCGTGTGCTGTCCATCGTGGGCGGCAGCGCGGACGTGACGCTGGATGCGGGCGGCAAGCTGCTGACGCTCCAGCGTACCTTGCAGGAGCTGGCGGGAGAGCTGAAGGTCTACAGCAAACCGTCCCGCCGCAGCGCTTTTTTGAAGGGATTGCTGGACGTCATGGAGGAGCTGATCGCCTACGCTGTGGAGCCGGAGCGACTCGTGGACACGGTGGCGGAGATCCCCGGGGAGACGGGAGATAAGCTGCGGGATATCGCTCTCATCTACGGCATTTACCTCGCGAAGCTGCACGCAGACGGACGCGATGCCCGCGATCGACTGGAAAAGCTGGAGGAGCATCTGGAGGAATCCCACTACATAGATGGAAAAGACCTGTATTTAGATGGCTTTTCCTACTTTACGGGGCGAGAAATCCGAATTTTGCGCATCCTGCTGCGCTATGCCCGCAGTGTGACTGTGACGCTGCTGGGAGACGACAGTGACCATGAACTGTTCCGCGAGAGCCTGCGAGTGCGGGAGCAGCTTGTCCGCGAAGCCAGAAACGCGGGTGTTCCCTGTGAGGTCGTATATTTGCAGCCTGCTGAGGCAGAAAGCGCGCTTTCCCATGTGGAACGCCATTTCTTTGGGGAGCGCGCGGTCTGGGAAGGGGCGTGCGACGGCATCTCGATCCTGGAAGCGCCCAATGCGTACGCCGAGACAGAGAACGTCGCGGCGGAGATTCTGCGCCTTGTGCGCGAGGAGGGTCTCCGATTCCGCGACATCATGCTTACAGCGAGGAATTTGTCTGCCTATGAAACCACGGTGGAGACCGTGTTTACCCGTTATGGAATTCCCCTTTACAGTGCCTGTCGCAGCGACATTTTGCAGCATCCGGTTACAGCATTGCTGTTAGGCGCGTTGGATGCCGCCACCGGCGGCTTTGAATATGAGGACGTGTTCCGCTGCCTGAAAACCGGGCTCGCAGGTCTCACCGCGGAGGAGTGTGATCTGCTGGAAAACTATGCCTTGACTTGGGATATCCGCGGACAGATGTGGGCACGAAACGTTAATTGGACAGCGCACCCTGACGGTTACGGCATCGCGTGGGACGAAGCGTCGGAGGCGCGGCTCGCCGCGGTCAACGAACTGCGTGAGCGCGTTTGCACACCATTTGCGCTGCTCTATGACGGGCTGCGCGCCGATACGGCGCGCGAGAAGGTGACGGCGCTCTACCGCTATTTAGAGGATGTGAAGCTGCCTGAGGCCCTGGAGGAGCAGACCAGGCGCCTGTTCGAGAGCGGCGACGCACAGCGGGCGGAGGAGACGGCACAGCTGTGGACGATTCTCTGTGGTGTGCTGGATCAGTTCGTGGAGATTCTCGGCGACGCCGTCATTGACGGCGAGGAGTTCACGCGCCTCATGCGGCTGATCCTGACGCAATACAGCGTCGGCACGATCCCCGTGGCGCTGGACCGTGTCAACCTATCGGAAATGACCCGCAATGATCGCCATACGGTGCGCGCACTTTTCATTCTCGGCGCTACAGACGGCGTTCTGCCCGCGGTGGAGAGCGGCAGTGGTGTACTGCGGGAGGAGGAACGCTCCGCGCTCGAAGAGCACGATATCCGTCTCGCACCCTATGGCATTGCGGTCTTTCATCTGGAGCTGCAAAACCTCTATGCCGCACTGGCGCAGCCGACGGAGAAGCTCTATGTTTCCTACCCGGTGTCTGATGCTGCGGGCGCAACGCTGCGCCCGTCCTTCGCTGTGGGGCGGTTGCAGGCAATTTGTCCTGGCGTAAAGCTTGAGAAAACAGATATTGACAAGGCATTTCGCCTGTCGTCAATCAAGACGGCTTTGGAGTATGCGGGCGAGCATATAGACGGCGAAGCCTGGCAATGGTTTGCAGAAAGCGGTGACTTTGAGCCTCAGCTTGCTGCCATGCGCGCCGCGTCGCTCTATACACGCGGGCGGCTGTCCGCCGAGGCGGTGCGCTCACTCTATGGGCGGAGCATCACACTCTCCGCTTCACGCATCGACAAGGCAAGAGCGTGCCACTTTGCCTACTTTATGCAATATGGCCTGCACGCCAGGGAGCGCGCCGCGGCGGGCTTCGACGCGCCGCAGATGGGTACCTTTGTCCATGACGTCATGGAGCATACCCTTCGCGCCGCCCGCGATGAGGGCGGTATCCGGGAGCTTCCCAAGGAGCGCCTGCACGCGCTGACACGGGAATCCGTGGCGGCATACATCCGGCGGGAACTGCCGGATCTGGAGCAAAAATCCAAGCGGTTCCAGTATCTCTTCCGGCGCCTGATTGAGTCGACGTACCGTATCATGGACGAGGTGGCAGACGAGCTGCGGGAGTCTGACTTTGAGCCGCTCGCCTTTGAGCTGTCCTTTGGTGCGAACGCCAACCTGCCCGCCATCTCACTGCGTACGGAGGGCGGCGGCGAGCTGCGCGTCGTGGGGCAGGTTGACCGCGTGGACGGCTGGCTGATGGGCGACAAGCTGTACCTGCGCGTGGTGGACTATAAGACCGGCAAAAAGAGCTTTGATCTTGCTGAACTGCGCTACGGACTCGGCGTGCAGATGCTGCTGTATCTCTTCGCGCTGGAGCGGGAGGGAAAGGACGTCTTCGGCGGGCACGAGATTTTGCCCGCGGGCGTGCTCTACACACCGGCGCGGGACAGCATCCTGAGCCTGCCCCGGAATACCGACGACGAGACGCTGCGCCGCGAGGCGCAAAAGGCGCTGCGCCGCAGCGGCATGGTGCTCAGCGATCCGGCAGTTCTCAAGGCGATGGAGCACAGCGCGCTTGAGGAGCCACACCGTCTGCCGATCACCATCAAGACCGACAAGGACGGCAATGTGAGTCTGGGAGGAAGCCTTGCTACAGCGGAGCAGCTGGGCAAGCTCTCAAAATATGTGGATAAGCTGCTGCGGGACATCGGCCGTGAAGCGGAGCGCGGCAATATCGACGCCGATCCATACGTCCGCACGCCGCGGGAGACCGCCTGCACCTATTGTCCCTACGCCGCGGCCTGTGGTTTTGAGCCGGGGCGCGGCGGCGACCACTACGAATACATTGCAAGGACCGGCGCGGACGAGTTCTGGACGGTAATTGACAAATCGCTGGCAGAGAGGGGGAGGAACGATGGCTGATATCCTGACCCCCGAGCAGCGCACAGCGGTGGAGAACCGCAATCGCAGTCTGCTGGTCTCCGCTGCGGCGGGCTCCGGAAAGACCCGCGTGCTGGTGGAGCGCCTGTTCTCCTATGTGGAGGGCGAGGGCGCGAACCTTGACGACTTCCTCATCATCACTTACACCCGCGCCGCCGCAGCCGAGCTGCGCGGCAAGATCGCGTCCGCGCTCTCCGAGCGGCTCCGGGAAGACCCATCGAACCCGCATTTGCAGCGACAGCTGCTGCGTGTTTACCGCGCGGATATCAAGACGGTGGACGCGTTCTGCACGGCGCTGCTGCGGGAGAATTGCCACTTACTTGGCGAGGACGAGCATCACCGCGCCCTGCGACCGGATTTCCGGGTACTCGACGAGCAGGATGCCGCGATGCTGCGCGAGCGCGTGCTGACGCGCACGCTGGATCGGTTCTACGAGGGCATCGAGCCAGGAGACGGCGGCACGCTGCTGGCAGATACGCTGGGCGCGGGGCGGGACGACAGCTCCCTCGCCGCGCTGGTGAGCGAGCTGTACGATAAGGTACAGGCGCAGCCGTACCCGGAAAAGTGGCTCAAAGAACAGGAAACACGCTGGGAGAGCGTACCGGAGACCGTTGACGGCATGCCGTACGCCGCGCTTCTTCTCTCACAGGCACGACAGAAGGCGCTTCACTGGGCGGCGCTCTACGAGCGCGGCGCGGAGGAGATGACGGGAGACGAAGGGCTGAGCAAGAGCTATGCCCAGGATTTTCGCTCTGTAGCGGGGGCGCTGTACGCGTTCGCCAAAGCGACAGAGAAGGGCTGGGATGCCGCGCGTGCGGCGCTTGTGACTTATCCGCGCATCACCACCGCGCGCAAGGTAGAGGATGCGGCGCTCAAGGATCGCATGAAGCGGCTCTGGGACAATGGCAAGAAGTCCATGGGCAAGCTGGGCGAGATATTCGACGCCTCCGCCGCCGAAAGCGCGGAGGATCTGCGCGCTATGGCCGGGGCCATGGTGGCGCTGCTGCAGCTGACGGTGGAGTTTTCCCGTGCGTATGCAGCCGAAAAGCGCCGGCGTAACACCGCCGACTTCTCCGATCAGGAGCATCTGGCGATCCGACTGCTGGTGGACGAGGACGGCGCGCCCACGGAGCTTGCACGGAGCGTCAGCGAACGCTATCGCGAGATCATGGTGGACGAGTATCAGGACGCCAATGAGGTGCAGAACTGCATCTTTGAGGCGGTTTCCCGCAACGGGACAAATCTCTTTACGGTCGGCGATGTCAAACAGAGCATCTATCGATTCCGCCTTGCCGATCCGACGATCTTCTTAGATCACTACAACAATTACCCCAATGCTGCCGACGCGGAGGAGGGCGAGCGCGCGAAGCTGATTCTCTCGCGCAACTTCCGTTCCCGCACGGAAGTGCTGGACGCGGCGAACTTTGTGTTCGCGAATATCTTTTCCGAGGAGATGGGCGAGCTGAAGTACGGCCCCGATGAAATGCTGTACGCCGGAGCAGCCTACCCGGAGCACGAAAACGCGGCCGCGGAGTTCCATCTGCTCGACCTTCCACGGCATACAGGCGACGGCGAGACGCTCCGCGCCAGCGACGCGGAAGCGGACTTCGTGGCGGAGTACATACGAAAGCTGCTGGATTCTGGATTTGCCGTCACAGATGGCGAGACCCATGAGCCGCGAAGCGTGCGGGAGGAGGATATCGTGATCCTCATGCGCTCGCCACGAGCGCGGCTTGCGACGTATCGCCGCGCCATGGCAGCGCGTGGGCTGCGGCTCTCCGCAGAAGCCGGGGAAGACATGTTCGCCAGCGTTGAGGTGGCGTCCGTGTTCGCGCTGCTGCAGATACTCGATAACCCGCGCCAGGACGTGCCGCTGATCGCAGCGCTGCGCTCGCCGCTGTTCGGCTTTAGCGCCGACGATCTGGCGCTGCTGCGCGCAAATGATCGCAGCGGCGACTTTTACGACGCGCTGACGATCAGCGAGGACGAGGGTGCGCAGCGCTTTCTCACGACGCTTCGTGACCTGCGTGACGCTGCCCAGACCATGAGCGTGGGACGGCTCATTGCGCACGTTTACGATACCTGCAACGTGCTCGGCGTCTTCGGCGCGATGAGCGACGGTGCGGATCGCCGGGAAAATCTGCTTGCTTTTGCAGCTCTTGCGGAGAAGTTCGAGGAGTCCGGCTACCGGGGACTGTTTGCCTTTATCAGTCACGTCCGCGACCTGCGCGACGGCGGTTACGGCGCGCCGAAGCCGGCGCAAATCGCTGACGGTGTGCGTATCATGAGCATTCACAGCTCCAAGGGGTTGGAGTTTCCAGTGGTGATCCTCGCGGATCTTGCCAAGGACTTCAACAACATGGACTTTACCGGTTCGGTGCTGGTGCATCCGAAGTACGGTCTCGGCCCGGAGCGCGTGGACACCGTACGCCGCATCCGCTACCCGACGGCGGCACGGCGGGCGATCGAGCGGACGCTCCGCCGCGAGACCAAGGCGGAGGAACTGCGGCTGCTGTACGTCGCGATGACCCGCGCCAAGGAAAAACTCATCATGGTGCACGCACAGACAAGCGCTGCGAAGCGCGTGGGCGATCTGCTCTCCGTCGCGTCCTGTCCGGCGCTGCCTGAGGCGGTGGACGAGGGCAAGTGCCTGGGCGACTGGGTGCTGCTGCCGCTGCTGTGCCGGCCGGAGGCCGCGCCGCTGCGCGAGTTGGCGGGCTTTGACGCCCCGCAGCTTGTAACGACGGACGACGCGCCGTGGAAGGTGTTCGTCCACGGCGCGACCGCTGCCGCGGCGGGTGAAGAGAAGGAGACCGTGCCTGTGACCGCTGCGCCGGAGCTGCCCATCGACCCCGCGGTCCTGACGTGGCGCTATCCACACGCCGCTGCGGTGGAGCTTTCCGCCAAACTGACCGCAACACAACTCAAGGGCAGGGAATCCGACGCCGAGATCGCAGAGCACGCCAAGCTGCCGCCGCGGCTGCGAAGCCTTGTGCGTCCCCGGTTTTTGAGCGAGGGCGTGACGCTGACCGGCGCGGAGCGCGGCACCGCTATCCATCTGGTGATGGAGCATCTGGATTTTTCCTGCGGCGGCACCGAAGATGCAGTCCGCTCGCAGATCGACGCGCTCCACGCACGTCGATTGCTGACGACGGAGCAGGCGGAAGCGGCGGACGCGCGGGTGATCGCACGCTTCTTGCGCAGTGACATTGCCGCACGAATCCGTCGGAGCAAGCATGTTGAGCGCGAATACCGCTTCTCGCTGCTCACCGCCGCGAACGCATACGACGCACGCATTGACCCTGATGATAAGGTGCTCTTGCAGGGCGTGGTGGACTGCTTTTTTGAGGAGGACGGCGCGCTGGTGGTATTGGACTTCAAGACGGACCATATCACAAGGGAACAGACCGCGGGACGCGCGGCGTACTACACGCCGCAGCTGAACGCCTACGCCGCGGCGCTGGAGCGCATCATGGGTATCCCGGTGCGGGAAAAGCTGCTGTATTTTTTCCAGACCGACGAGTGCGTGCGTGTGGGGGAGGAGGAAACATGATACTTTTGCCCGGACAGCGGCACGGTACCGTGACGGCGGTTGCCTCCAAATCCCACGCCCAGCGGCTGCTGCTCGCCGCCGCGCTGGGTGAAGCTCCGGTGACGCTCTTTTGTCGGGGACTTTCTCGCGATGTCGCCGCGATGATCGAATGCTTGCGGGCTCTGGGGGCGGATATTACGATTGACGGCGAGGTTCTCCGCGTGGCGCCCATCGCGCAAGCGCCGCACAGGATCGCCGATCTGCCTTGTGGCGAGAGCGGCGCGACACTGCGGTTTCTGCTGCCCGTCGTGGGTGCGCTGGACGTGCAGGCGGTATTCCATCCCACAGGGCGGGAGCGCCCTGTCGCGCCGCTGACGGAGGTTTTAACCGCCCACGGCATGGGGATCGGTATGGAAAGCAGTCGGATTCTCTGTAATGGAAAACTCCTTGCGGGCAACTATGTTATCAGCGCCGGAACGTCCTCACAGTACATTACTGGTCTGCTGTATGCTCTGCCGCTGCTCGAGGGTGACAGCACGCTGACACTGACCGGTAAGATCGTGTCCGCGCCCTACCTCGCGCTGACGGAGCGGGTACTGCGGGAGGCAAATATCCGCTTTGACAAATCGGGAAATCGGTATACAATACCCGGCGGGCAGTCTTACGTCCAGCGGAAAGCGACTGTCGAGGGTGACTGGTCAGGCGCGGCGGCGTTTCTGTGCATGGGTGCGCTCAGCCGCAACGGCGTGAGCGTTTGTGGCTTGGACAAGGATTCCCTGCAGGCTGATTGCGCGATCCTGGAGATCCTGCGCCGATTCGGAGCGGGGGTGGAGCTTACGGATGACGCGGTTACGGTGCGGCGCGGCTCGCTGCTCGGCGGCGTGATCGACGTGTCGCAGACGCCTGACCTCTTGCCGGTGCTCGCCGCCGTCGCTGCCACAGCGGCAGGGGAGACGCGCTTTCTCGGTGCGGCGCGGCTGCGGGACAAGGAGTCCGATCGCCTGCAAACCACGGCGGCCATGCTCGTATCGCTCGGCGCGGAAGCGGCGGAGACGGCAGACGGGCTGATTGTCCGCGGCTGCGGGAAGCTGCGGGGAGGTATCGTGGACGCGGCGAACGACCACCGCGTCGCCATGGCGGCGGCGGTGGCGGCAAGCGTCTGCCAATCGGAAGTAATCATCAACGGCGCGGCGTGTGTCGACAAATCATACCCCGCGTTCTGGGAGGATCTTGCATGGCTCTCTATGTGATCGGCGACCTGCATCTGTCGCTGACCGGCGAAAAACCGATGGACGTGTTCGGCGAAAAGTGGGCGAACCACGTCGAGCGCACCCGTGAGGCGTTCTCACATCTCAATAGCGACGATATCACCGTGCTGGCGGGGGACAGCTCCTGGGGCATGTCGCTCGACAGCGCTCGGGAGGATTTCGCGTTCATCGACGCCCTGCCGGGAAAGAAGATCCTCTTAAAAGGCAACCACGACTACTGGTGGACGACGGCGTCCAAAATGAAGAAGTTTTTTGCGGACAACGGCTTCCATACATTGGATATTTTGCACAACAACTGTTTTTTCTATGGCGACTACGCCATCTGCGGCACCCGCGGCTGGTTTTACGAGGAGGACGCCGAGGGCACGCACACCGGTAAGATGCTTGCCCGCGAGGCGCTGCGGCTGGAAACGTCGTTCCGTGCGGCGGAGGGGCGGCCGATTCTGTGCTTTCTCCATTATCCGCCGATCTATCAGGGCTACCAATGCCCGGAGCTGCTGACGATCATCGACCGCTGGCACGCCGAGCGGTGCTATTATGGTCACTTGCACGGCGTCACGCACAAGCGCGCGTTCGAGGGAAAGCGGAGCTTTACGGACTATTCGCTGATTTCCGCGGATTATTTGGGGTTTGTGCCTAAAAAAGTCCTTGACTAAAATTGTATAAGTATGGTAAAATTCCACTTTGCAATGAGCAATTTCCATTTGTTCAAACGGAGGAAAAGAAACAATGACTGTCAAGAATGTTGAAAAGCTGGAGAAGAGCAGAGTTGCGCTCGAGATCGAGGTCGGCGCCGAGGAGTTTGAGGCCGCGGTTGCCAAGGCTTACACCAAGATGCGCAATAAGATCAGCGTCCCCGGCTTCCGCCCCGGCAAGGCGCCCCGCAAGATGATCGAGAAGCTGTACGGCCCTGAGGTCTTTTACAATGATGCGATCGACGCGGCGTTCCCGGAGGCATATGAGAAGGCTGTCGAGAGCGAGAAGCTCGACACCATTGGCTATCCCGAGGTGGAGCTGGTCGGCGATGTGACGAAGGACGGCTTTACTTTCAAGGCCACCATCGCGGTCTATCCCGACGTAAAGCTGGGCAAGTATAAGGGCATCAGCGCCCCCAAGGAAGAGGTCAAGGTCTCCGCCGACGACGTCAAGCAGCGCCTGAACGAGATGGCGGAGCGCAACGCGCGCCTCGTTTCCGTCGACCGCAAGGCCAAGAAGGGCGACACCGCGGTCATCGACTTCGAGGGCTTCGACAATGGCGTGCCGTTTGCCGGCGGCAAGGGCGAGGGTCACGAACTGGAACTCGGCTCCGGCAGCTTCGTCCCCGGCTTTGAGGATCAGGTCATCGGCATGAAGGCCGGCGAGGAGAAGGACATCGACATCACCTTCCCCGAGGATTATCAGAAGGATCTCGCGGGCAAGAAGGTCGTCTTCCACGTCAAGGTCAACGAGGTCAAGTTCAAGGAGCTGCCCAAGCTCGACGACGACTTCGCCAAGGACGTCTCCGAGTTTGACACCCTCGACGAGCTCAAGGCTGACATCAAGAAGCAGATCGAGGCCGACCGCCAGAAGGCGGTGGACGTTGCCTTCGAGAACGCCCTCATCGAGAAGGTCGCTGAAACCATCGAGTGCGAGATTCCTGAGGTGCTGATCGAGCAGCAGTGCCGCCGCTTCCTTGAGGAGTTCAAGTCCCGCATCATGGCGCAGGGCATCCCCTATGACCAGTACGTCAAGATGACCGGCATGGACGAGAAGAAGTTCATGGAGGAGGGTCGCGAGCCCGCCATCAAGCAGGTCAAGATGGATCTTGCCATCGCACAGATCATCGAGCAGGAGAAGCTCGAGGCTTCCGCCGAGGAGATCGAGGAAGAGTATAAGAAGCTCGCCGGCTACTACGGCATGGACGTTGATATGGTCAAGAAGTACCTCGGCGAGAACGAAGTCCGCACGCAGGTGCTGAACACCAAGGCCGTCGCGGTCGTCGTGGACAGCGCCAAGGCTACCAAGCCCACCGCAAAGAAGGCCGCCAAGAAGGACGAGGACGCCGCGGAAGAGAAGAAGCCTGCCAAGAAGTCCGCCAAGAAGGCTGAGGACGGCGAGGAAAAGGTCGAGAAGAAGCCCGCTGCCAAGAAGACCGCCAAGAAGGCCGAGGATGGCGAGGCGAAGGCTGAAAAGAAACCCGCTGCGAAAAAGACCGCTAAGAAGGCTGAATAAGCCAAAAACCGGATATAATGTAAATAGAAAGAACAACCACAAACGAAGATTTGTGGTTGTTCGCCTAAATTCTGAAATTTTGAACAGGGTGTGAACATCACCCAAAGGAGGTACCCGATGGCTTTAGTCCCCTATGTCATTGAACAGACCAACCGCGGCGAGCGGTCGTATGATATTTTCTCCCGCCTGCTGGAAGATCGCATTATTTTCCTTGGCGAAGAGGTCAACTCCACCACGGCGAGCCTGATCGTCGCGCAGATGCTCTTCCTCGAGGCGAAGGACCCGGATAAGGACATTCAGTTCTACATCAACAGCCCCGGCGGCAGCGTTACCGATGGCTTCGCCATCTATGACACGATGCAGTATATCAAGTGCGATGTGTCCACCATTTGCGTGGGCATGGCGGCGAGCATGGGTGCGTTCCTGCTCTCCGCCGGCACCAAGGGCAAGCGCATCGCGCTGCCCAACTCGGAAATCATGATCCACCAGCCCCTCGGCGGCTACCAGGGTCAGGCGACGGACATCGAGATCCACGCCAGGCGTATGCTGGAGCTGAAGGAAAAGCTGACCCATATCCTCGCCGACAACTGCGGCAAGGAGTATGACATCGTCCGCGCCGACTGTGAGCGCGACAACTTCATGACCGCCGAGCAGGCGAAGGAATACGGCCTGATTGACAAGGTCATCTATAAACGGTAAAAAGGCAGGGCAAGACCCATGAGCGAAACCAATAACAAACGCACCCTGCGCTGCTCGTTCTGCGGCAAGCAGGAGCGGGAGGTGCACCGCATGATCCAGGGCCCCGGCGGGGTGCGAATCTGCGACGAGTGCGTCAATCTGTGCCGCGACATTTTGCAGGACGGCTATGACATGAAGGCGGAAAAGCCTGCCGACATGCGGGAGCTGCCCACGCCGCGGGAGATCCACGATGTGCTGGATCAGTATATCATCGGGCAGGAAGCGGCGAAGATCACGCTGTCCGTGTCGGTGTACAACCACTATAAGCGCATTTTCTTCGGCGGCGGGGACGACGTGGAGCTGCAAAAGAGCAACATTCTGATGCTTGGCCCCACCGGCTCCGGCAAGACGCTGTTTGCCCAGACGCTGGCACGCATCCTGAAGGTGCCGTTTGCCATTGCGGACGCCACCACGCTCACTGAGGCCGGCTATGTCGGCGATGACGTGGAGAACATTCTGCTCCGGCTTTTGCAGGCGGCGGACTACGATGTGGAGCTGGCGGAGCGCGGCATCATCTACGTTGATGAGATCGACAAGATCGCCCGTAAGAGTGAGAACACCTCCATTACGCGCGACGTCTCCGGCGAGGGTGTGCAGCAGGCGTTGCTCAAGATCGTCGAGGGCACGGTGGCAAACGTTCCGCCGCAGGGCGGCCGCAAGCACCCGCATCAGGAGTTTATTCAGATTGACACGCACAATATCCTCTTCATTTGCGGCGGTGCGTTCGAGGGGATCGACAAGATCATTGAGAACCGCCTTGACCGCAAGAGCATGGGCTTTGAAGCGGTGGTAGAGTCAAAGCAGGAGCGGCAGGGCAGCAAAATCCTGCGGGATGTGCAGCCGCACGACGTGCTGAAGTTCGGCTTGATCCCTGAGCTGGTGGGCCGCTTGCCGGTCATCACGGCACTGGACGCGCTGAGCCGTGAAGATCTGGTGCGCATTCTCACCGAGCCGAAAAATGCGCTGGTCAAGCAGTATCAGAAGCTCTTTTCCTACGATGGCGCGCAGCTGACTTTTGAGCCTGACGCCTTGGAAGCCGTGGCGGACAAGGCCATTGAGCGCAACATCGGCGCCCGCGGCCTGCGAGCTGTGATGGAAAAGGTGCTCATGCCCGTGATGTATGATATCCCATCGGACAAGACCATTGAGACGGTCACGGTCACGAAAGGCTGCATTGAGGACGGCTGTAAGCCGACGCTCACGCATCGTGAGACGAAGGCGATGCGCGAACAGACGAATACGTCCGCCATCGGCTCGCCGGAATTTGACTCGGCATCGTAACCAATAAGGAGATTCCCTATGGAACCTGTCACCAAAAATATACCGGCCCTCGCTCTGCGGGGGCTGGTGGTCTTTCCGCGTCTGACCGCCAGCTTTGACCTCGAGCGCTTGATTTCCATGCGCGCTCTCGAGCGTGCCATGGAGGGCGACCGGGAGCTGTTCGTGGTCACTCAGCGGGAGGTCAACGTCGATCTGCCGCAGGAAAACGACCTCTACGCCATCGGCACGCTGGTGAAGATCTCGCAGGTGCTGCGGGTCAGCGATCATGTGATCCGCGTCATTGTGGAGGGCAAGCAGCGCGCGCGGCTCAGGCGTCTTTGGCAGCGCGAGCCGTTCTTGCAAGCGCAGATCGAGCTGATTGAGGAGCAGGCGCCGGTGCGCCCCGGCACGCGGACGGAGGCGTTGCTGCGTCAGACCTATGCCAACTTCGGAGAGTATGTGGAGCTGACGCAGAACCTGACAGCGGAAATCCTCGCCGAAGTGTTCACCGGCACCGAGCCGGGGTACATCGCGGACTTCATCGCCCAGCATGTGAACATCCGCTATCAGGATAAGCAGGCAATTTTGGAAGAGTTGCGTCCGCTGCTGCGGCTGCGGCGTATGAATGAGCTGCTGCGCCGCGAGAGCGAGGTCATTGCTCTGGAGCAGGAGATCGAGAGCAAGGTGCGCGATCGCGTGGGCCGCATCCATCGCGATTTTGTGCTGCGCGAGCAGATCAAGGTGCTGCAAAACGAGTTGGGGGAGGGCGAAGACGTCGACGAGGAGTTGAGCGAATACCGTGACCGCATTATGGCACTCAAGCTGCCAGAGGAGTCGGAAAAGAAGCTCTTGAAAGACGTGGACCGCCTCGCCAAGCAGTCCTATTCCAGCAGCGAGGCGTCCGTGCTGCGCGCCTACCTTGATACGGTGCTGGAACTGCCGTGGAACAGCCTTACCAAAGAGCGCGCTAACGTGGACGCGGCGCGAAAAATTTTAGATCGTGACCACTTCGGTATGGAAAAGGTCAAAGAGCGTATCCTTGAGTTCATCGCCGTGCGCGCGCTCAAGGAAGACGCAAAGGGACAAGTATTATGCCTTGTCGGCCCTCCGGGCGTCGGCAAGACCTCGATCGCGCTTTCTGTAGCGAAGGCCATGAACCGCAAGGTCGCAAGATTGAGCCTTGGCGGCGTGCGAGACGAGGCAGACATCCGCGGCCATCGCAAGACCTATGTGGGCGCGATGCCCGGCCGCATCGTTGAGGCGATCGGGCGCAGCGCTTCGATGAATCCGCTGCTGGTGCTTGACGAGATCGACAAGCTGGGCAGCGATCATCGCGGCGATCCCGCGTCGGCGCTGCTGGAGGTACTGGATACGGAGCAGAACCACGCCTTCCGTGACCATTACTTAGAGATTCCAATGGATTTAAGCCGTGTCATGTTCATCATGACCGCGAACACGACGGACACCATCCCACGTCCGCTGCTGGATCGTATGGAGATCATCGAGCTGCCCAGCTACACGGACGAAGAGAAGGTGCAGATCGCCCTGCGTCACCTGCTGCCCAAGCAGAAGGCGGAGCACGGCGTGCCGAAGGCGGCGCTGCGAATCGACGAGAACGCTGTCCGCGCGGTGATTGCACAGTACACTCGCGAGAGCGGCGTGCGTCAGCTGGAGCGCCAGCTTGCCAAGCTATGCCGCAAGACCGCCATGGCGCTGAACACGACCGGTGTAAAGCGCGTTACCGTGAGTGCGGAGAACGTAGCCGACTACCTCGGTGTGCCGCGCTACACGCGGGACAAGGCGTTGAAAAAGGATATGGTCGGCGTCGTGAACGGCCTCGCGTGGACACAGGTAGGCGGCGAGATTCTGCCCGTTGAGGTCAACGTGATGGACGGCACCGGAAAGCTGGAGCTGACCGGCAACCTCGGCGACGTGATGCAGGAATCGTGCAAGGCGGCGCTCTCCTGTCTGCGCTCTCGCGCTGCGGAGCTTGGTATTGAGCCGGAATTCTATAAGAATAAGGACATCCACATTCACTTCCCGGAGGGGGCGGTGCCGAAGGATGGCCCGTCGGCAGGTATCGCGATCACCACGGCGCTGCTCTCAGCACTGACCAACCGTCCCGTGCGCCACGATATCGCCATGACCGGCGAGGTGACGCTCCGCGGGCGGGTGATGCCCATCGGTGGTCTGCGGGAAAAGACCATGGCTGCGCTCCGCGCGGGCTTACATACGGTGATCCTGCCGATGGAAAACGAAAAAGATCTGGACGACATTGATCAGAGCGTGCGCGAGCGGCTGCGCTTTGTTCCCGTGGAAACGGTAGACGCGGTGTTTGCCGAGGCGCTGGTACTGCCGGAGAGCTTTTCCGGAAAGGGCTTGGATGCATTCCTGGAACCGCGGGACAACGTGCTTTCCACAACATTGAGGGTGTAAACCATGGCAATCAATTTTAACAAGGCGGAGTTTATCCTTTCCGCGGCGTCACCTGCGCAGTTCATTCGCGACGGCCGCAAGCAGCTGGCGTTTGCTGGGCGATCAAACGTGGGGAAGTCCTCGGTCATCAACCGGATTCTGAACCGAAAAAATCTTGCCCGTGTGGGCGCGTCCCCGGGGAAAACAACACAGATCAATTACTTTTTGATCGACGAGAAGATCTACCTCGTCGACCTGCCGGGCTATGGCTACGCCAAGGTCAGCAAGTCAGAGCGCGACCGTTGGGGAAAGCTGATGGAGAACTACTTCCAGTCCAGCGGATTGATCGACCTCGGCGTGCTGATCGTCGACGCGCGGCACAAGCCCACGAAGGATGACGAAACGATGTGTGACTTTTTCCGCACCAGCGGCTGTCCGATGATCGTGGTGGCGAACAAGCTGGACAAGCTCAAAAAGAGCGAAATTGAGCCGAATCTCGCACTGATCCGCGAGACGCTGGATTTGGATGAGAGTGAGATGCTGGTGCCGTTCTCTGCGGAGAAGGGCGACGGCAAAGAACAGCTCATGGGGCTGCTGCGGGCATTTTGCGAATAGAGAGGAGAAAAGCAATGAAGTATAAGCGTATCCTGCTCAAGATCAGCGGCGAGGCGCTGGCGGGCGCAAACAAGACCGGATTTGACTTTCAGATCATGGGCGAGGTCTGCGACGTGATCAAGGAGTGCGTGGCGCAGGGCGTCGAGGTTGGCGTCGTGATCGGAGGCGGCAACTTCTGGCGCGGTGTCAAGAATGGTGAGGGCTATATCGAGCGCACGCGCGCCGACCGCATGGGCATGCTGGCGACGGTGATGAACTGCCTCGCGGTGTGCGACGTGCTGGAGCAGAAAGGCGTTCCCGCCCGCGTGATGACGGCGATGGAGATGCATGAGTTCGCGGAGTATTACACCCACGAGCGCGCGATGAAGCATCTGCGCGAGGGCAAGGTGGTGCTGTTCGCGGGCGGCACGGGCCATCCGTTCTTCTCCACCGATACCGGTACAGTGCTCCGCGCGGCGGAGATCGGCGCGGATGTGATCTTGCTCGCGAAGAACATTGACGGCGTGTACAGCGCCGACCCGGCGAAGGACCCCACTGCCACGAAGTACGACGAGATCAGCTATGACGAGGTGCTGGCGAAGCGGCTCGGCGTGATGGATCTGACCGCAACGAGCCTCGCAATGGACAACAATATCCCGGTCTATGTCTTCGCGCTCAAGGATCCGAAGAACATTCTCCGCGTTGCCGCTGGCGAGAACGTCGGCACGCTGGTGCATTAAAGATCAAAAAAGAAGCCGCATTTGCCACAGTTTTATAAGGCAGTAATCAAGAAAACTGGATTATAGGCGTTGCAAAGGCAAAAGTGCAGCCTCCGGTGAGCAGAAACGCTCTCCGGGGGCTGTCTTTTTTCGCACATTCGTCTTTTCAATATCCGCCTGTTATGATGAAGCTGCCAAAGAAAAGGAAGGAGGTAGCTGAATGGCGAATGTAAAGCGCATCGTACTCGATCGCTATGAGCATGGGCTGCTTGTCAGGGCGCTATACGAGGAATGGAAGCAGATGCAAACGGTGGGGGCATCGACCGATGACATCGAAGACCTGCTCCTGAAGATCATCGACGCGCCTCAAGCGGGCTTCCTTGCACGACTGTTGGCTTAACCGCATGAATGAACAGGAGGTATCGAAAATGACGACGAATCTGACTTATCACCGCGCAGGCGACTATCTGCTCCCCGACCTCACGCCGCCCGAAGCGCCACGTATCGGCGTTTGGGGCGAGAGGCGGAGATCCTATCTCAAAAAGCACAAGGACAGCATTTACACCGGCTTGCTGCTCTCTGGCGAGCTGAATGAACATCTGGCGGAGGTTGACCGTACTGCGTCCGAAATGGTGGATCGCCTCATCGCGGAAATGGCGAAGCGCGAAGACATCACCGAGGCGCTCAAAGCGTCCGACCAGATGGCATGGGTCGGCGCGATGAACAACATCCGCAACCGAGCCGAAGAAATCGTGCTGCGGGAGGTGGTGTACGCATGAAGCGCTCCATGTTCAGTTTTGCCGCAGGCATCCTGTTTGGAGCTCTGCTGTTCAGCGGTGCGGCAGCCTATGCCACAGGCGTGATGGCGGAGCGCAGCACAAACCGCGTCTATGTGGACGGACGCGAGGTGCAGATCGAGGCGTACAACATCGCCGGCAACAACTACTGCAAGCTCCGCGACATCGGCAGGACAGTAGGCTTCAACGTCACTTGGGACGCCGCCGAGAAAGCGGTCCGCATCGCCACCGGCGAACCTTACGCAGAAGATACCCCGGCGCAGGCGTCGCGCGTAGTGCGGCTCCCGACCGATGGCAGCAAGTACGTCCCGCAGGTCGGTGATCTGATCCCCTGCGACGATGGGACGCTCTATGAGGTCAAGGACACGCTGCGCTGGGAAAACAACGTTTTTTCGCCAGGCCCCCTGCCCGCGCTGCCGACGCCGAGCTATGACTGGAGCGTGTTTCCGGCCCTGCAACTTCCAAGCGTTGATTGCCGCCGCTTCCGAAACGAGCATGGCGACGATCTGTACGTCCGCAACCTGCATGAGACGCTCCGCATGGCGTACACGATTTACGAACAAATTGGAAACGAGCCGGAAGCATGGCGCGACGGCAAGCCGCTGACTAAGGTGTCGCTTACCATTGCCCCGGAGGACGAGCCGTACACCAAGTATTTTTGGCCTTGGAGGGAGGAAGAAACGTTAAGCTGTAAAGGGTAGAAAACACCGCTACCCAATACAACACACTGAGGCGACTCATTTGTTGCAGAATGATTGCATACGCTATGGGAAAGGAGCGGTATTTCAAGCAAACGCAGAAATTCCGAACCGTTAGCAGGGGTGGGACTTGCTATGCGCCACCCTCTTTTTTTATCGCGTTTCCCGTTTTTGAACTTGTTCCGGCATGCGGACGAGCAGAATTCGGCATTGGAGCGGGAGGCAATAAAAGGTTTCTGGCATGACGCACAGTCAATTGCGCAGCAAGAAAAAGCGGCATGTTGTTTTTTACTTCAGCATCCAGATATCCCGGTTGTACTCCGCGATCGTTCGGTCGGAGGAGAAATATCCGGCCTTGGCGATGTTGATCAGGGAACGTTTTGTCCACGCCGTCCGATCTTCATACGCAAGCAAAAGCCGGTCTTTCGCGAGAATATACTCCCGCAAATCCAGCAGTGTCATAAAGGGATCTTTCGATACCAGCTCATGATGCAGCCGATACAGGCTCGCGGCGTTGCCAATCGCAAGCATGGCGTCGCAGCAGATGAAATCCACCAGGCGCCAGATGTCGGGGCGCGCGTAGTATTCCTGCGGATGATATGCGCCGGTTTCATACAGTTGGATCACTTCGTCGGAGGTCTTTCCGAATATCGCAATGTTTTCCTTGCCGACAAGATTGAATATCTCGACATTGGCGCCGTCCATCGTTCCCAGTGTAACAGCGCCGTTGAGCATCAGCTTCATATTACCGGTTCCGGACGCTTCTTTGGACGCAAGGCTGATCTGCTCGGAAATATCACAGGCAGGGATGACTTTTTCCGCACAGGTCACGTTGTAATTCTCCAGCATCACGATTTTCAGATACCGGCTTGCGACCGGGTCACTCTCGATAAGCTTTGACAGACACAAAATGAGATGGATGATGTCCTTGGCCGCAATATAGGCCGGTGCTGCTTTCGCACCGAAGATCAGCGTGATGGGACGTGCGGGGAGATTCCCGTTCAAAATATCCAGATATTTGTAGATTGCATAGAGCGCGTTGAGCTGCTGCCGCTTGTACTCATGCAGACGCTGTTAGCGCCGGGAACTCACAGCCATTTTGAGTCGGGAAAATTCAGCCAATTCTG
>CAMVTO010000026.1 GCA_947170435.1 uncultured Clostridia bacterium
GGGCAGCAGCGGAATCGAGAACATGAAGTTCGCGAACTTGTCCGTCGAGTTGTCGTGCTCCGCGACGGAGTTCTTAGCGACTAAGTCCTCAATCTTCGCGTTGATCGACAGCACGTCGTCCTCGGGTTCAAAGTAAACCTTCAGCGTCGTTTCGTCCGGTGTGCCGTCAGCGCGGGTCTTGAGCATGACGAAGCTGACACAGAAGTGGTTGCGCTGGAAGATCTTCTTGTTCATGATGAAGCGGTTGATCTTCGGGTTTTCCAGATATGCCTTGTGGTACGCCGCCAAAATCAGCGCCATATAGGAAATGCGGACGCCCTCCTTGCGCTTGCCGTGGATGAAGCCGCGCAGGATCTCCATATCCGCATATTCAGTGATATAGTTCTGCGCATCGTAACGATGCGGCATGATGTACGGGATCGCAGAAGCGATGGCCGTTTCCTTCACGCGTTTGCCGTCGGGTCTGATGGGATCACATCCTCTCTTTTTCTTGCGCGCACAGTTTATAACATTTTAACCGAACACGCAAGCATAGATTGTCCGCCATACGCTATTTTGACCCAAAATATTTTTCTGCATTTCTTAAAAATATTTTTGTTTTGGTGTTGCGTTTCCAGCGCAAGCGTACTATACTGGATGTACAAATATTCTAAAGGAGGATGCGCGCTATGAACTATGGTCGTGTATACAACTTTTCCGCAGGTCCTGCCATGATGCCGGAGCCCGTTTTGGAGGAAATCCGTGACGAAATGCTCAACTACAGAGGCAGCGGCATGTGCGTCATGGAGATGTCTCACCGCAGCGCCGTGTATCAGCAGATCATCGACGAGGCGGAGGCCGATCTCCGCGACCTGATGGGCATTCCCGACAATTACAAGGTACTGTTCATTCAGGGCGGCGCCACGCTGCAGTTCGCAGCAATCCCCTGGAACCTGATGAAAAACGGCAAGGCCGTCTACATTGAAACCGGTGCGTGGTCGAAGAAAGCGATCAGCGAGGCGAAAAAGTACGGCGAGGTCATCGTCGCCGCCTCCAGCAAAGACAAGAACTACAGCTATATCCCCGACTGCTCCGACCTCGACATCCCTGAGGACACGGACTACGTCTATATCTGCGAGAACGAGACCATTCACGGCGTGACGTGGCAGACGCTGCCCAACACCAAGGGTCACGTCCTTGTCTCTGACCAGTCGTCGATGTTCCTCTCCAAGCCGGTGGACGTGAGCAAATATGGCCTGATTTACGCGGGCGTACAGAAGAACGTCGGCCCCGCGGGCATGGTGGTGGTCATCATCCGCGAGGATCTGATCCGCGAGGATCTCGATCCCAAGATGCCGATTTACATGCGCTATGACACCCATGCCAACAACGGCTCAATGTACAACACGCCGAACTGCTGGGCAATTTACTGCTGCGGCAAGGTGTTCAAGTATTTGAAGAGCATCGGCGGCCTTGAGGAGATGAATCGCCGCAACGTGGAGAAAGCGAAAGTCCTTTACGACTTCCTCGACTCCTCCAAGATGTTCCACGGCACGGTGGAGGCGGCTGACCGCAGCCTGATGAACGTGCCGTTCGTCACCGGCAGCGCGGAACTGGATGCTGAGGTCGTCAAGGCAACCAAGGCCGCGGGCTACGACAACCTCAAGGGCCACAAGAGCGTCGGCGGTCTGCGCGCTTCGATTTACAACGCCATGCCCAAGGAAGGCGTTGAGGCACTGGTCGATTTCCTGAAGAAGTTTGAGGCGGAGCACAAGTAAAAATGGCATAAGGAGGCTATTGTCATGCGTATTCTGGTAACGGACGGAATGGACAAGTCCGCCATCGCCACGCTGCGTGAGCGCGGGCATGAGGTCATCGAGCAGTTCTACGAGCCGGGCGAGCTGGGTGAAGCGCTCAAGGACGTGGATGTTGTGGTCGTGCGCTCCAAGACCAAGGTGCGCAAGGAACACATCGACGCAGCGAAGAACGGCAAGCTCAAGTGCATCATTCGCGGCGGCATCGGTATTGACAACATTGACGCCGACTATGCCCGCATGCACGGCATTCAAGTGCGCAACACGCCGGACGCCTCCACAGAGTCGGTGGCTGAACTGGCGCTGGCGCACATGCTGGCGTGCGCACGCTATCTGTCTGTCTCGGGCAGTACCATGCGCAACGGTCAATGGGAGAAAAAAGCCTATGGCAAGGGTATTGAGCTCGTCGGCAAGCGCCTTGGTATCTACGGCTACGGCCGCATTGGCAAGCGCCTTGGCGTCATGGCGAAGGGCATGGGCATGAACGTGCTGGCATACCGCCGCAGCGCCATCCCTGAAAGCATCGACGACGCGGGCATCATTTACGTTGAAGAGGAGAAGCTGCTGCGTACCTGCGACTTTATCTCTGTTCATGCTCCTTCCTCCCCGGCCGGCCCGATCATCACGGCGGATAAGATCGGCCAGATGAAGGATGGCGTAGTGATCATCAACACCTCTCGCGGAGCCAACGTAGACGAGAAGGCGCTGTTGGACGCGCTCAACAGCGGTAAGGTTCGCGCGGCGGGGCTCGATGTGTGGATGGACGAGCCAACGCACAATCAGGAGCTGATCAACCACCCCAACGTCTCCTGCACACCTCACATCGGCGCGGCGACGGTGGAAGCGCAAAAGCGCATTGGCGCTGAGATCGTGTACATCATCTCCGGTCTGTAAAACAAAAAAAGAGGGACGGACTGATGTCCGTCCCTCTTTTTTCACTTTGCCGCGTAGTTGAGATCAAAGCAGTGGTCGGAAACTCCGTCACAGGTGACGGAGGTGACCGTCAGCGGCCGCATGGCCTCTGACTCTTTGAAGTCATTGTCCACCGTCACGGCTTCCTCGAACGCAACCGTGTAGGCATACAGCCCGTTGACCAGATAAAAGATGGTCGCGGATTCAAAATCATTGTAAATCGTGTGGCCTACGATCTCCCAGCCGCTGTCCAACAACTCACCGCCGGTCTTGCCGATCAGACGATCCAAATCAGACTGCGTGGGCATTCCGGCGGTCAAGTCGACGATGGCAGTGACTTCCATCGTCGACAGTATCTCCGAAACCGATGCATCTGCAGCATTGGTGCTGTGCAGCGCCTGATAGACCTCAGGGGTCAGGTGTGCTATGACGCGCATCAACGTGTTGTCCTTCTCGAACACGCAGACATAGCGTTCTTCGTTGTATGCGGAGGAATAAATCGCAGCATCCTCACCGAACACATCTCCCAGTGTCACGGCAGACTCAGCAGCCTCGTCGCGAGGCAACTCCGCGGCAGTTTGCTTTGCGCAGCCGCTGAGCAGCAGCGCGGCGCTGAGCAGTATAATTAGCTTTTTCATCTCAGTGCTGTATTTTTCCTCTTAGGAGCGCTCGAAGATGCGGCGCACGCGCAGTACACCCTCGATCTTCTCCAGGCTTGCTACGGTATCGCTGGGCATCGGGTGCGCCAGATCCAGCAGCGTGTAGGCGTATTCCCCGCGCGCTTTGTTGGCTAGGTTTTCAATATTCAGGCCGTGATTGCCGAAAAACGACGTGATCTGGGTCAGCATATTCGGCACGTTTTTGTGCAGCACCGCAACGCGCGCTTCCGTCTCGCACACGCCGGCATTGATCTCCGGGAAATTCACCGAGTGGGAGATATTGCCGTTGTCGAGGTAATCCTGCAGCTCGTCCACCGCCATAATGGCGCAGTTGTCCTCCGCCTCCAGGGTGGATGCGCCGAGGTGCGGCAGCACGACCGCGTTTTTCATGTGGACGCTGGTGGGGTTGGCGAAGTCGCTGATGTAGCAGCGCACCTTGCCGCGCTCGAGCGCAGCAGCCATGGCGTCCTCGTCCACCAGCGCGTCGCGGGCGAAGTTCAGGAAGCGCACACCGTCGCGCATTTTTGCAATCTGCTCCGCGCCGATCATGCCCTTCGTCTTATCCGTAGCGGGAACATGGATGCTGATGTAGTCACAGGCCGCGCAAATCTCATCCACGCTGCCTGCCTGCTGCACTGCGGGGCTTAAGTGCCACGCGCTCTGGATGGAGAGATACGGGTCGTAGCCGTAGACCTTCATGCCGAGCGACACCGCAGCATTGGCGACCAGCACGCCCACCGCGCCGAGCCCGATGACGCCCAGCGTTTTGCCGAGGATCTCATTTCCGGCAAACTGCTTTTTTGCCTGCTCGGCGTCCTTGCCGATGGCAATATCGTCGGCATTGGCCTTGGTCCACTCCGCTCCGCCGATGATGTCGCGAGACGCGAGCAGCAATGCCGCGATGACGATCTCCTTGACGGAATTGGCATTGGCTCCGGGCGTATTGAACACAACAATGCCCTGCTGCGTGCAGCGATCAATCGGGATGTTGTTGACACCGGCGCCGGCGCGGGCGATGGCGCGCAGCTCCTTCGGAAACAGCATCTCCTTCATATCAGCGCTGCGGACGAGAATGCCGGCTGCCTCATCCGGCGTTTCGACGATGGTGTAGCCCTTGCGGAAGCGGGATGTGCCGATGGCGGCAATATTGTTCATGCAATAAACCTTACGGTCTTTGCGATCCTTCATCATGTGAAATACACCCTTTTATACAAAATTCAACGCTGCTATTATGGCAGATTCACCAAAAAAATTCAATCGTGAAATCAGAGAAAGCGAGCCGTTTACGGCTCGCTTTCCTCTACCAAATGCATAATTGAGACTTCATAAGCGACGCGCTCGACCGCGCCGCTGTCCAGCAGCTTAGTATAGTTGCGGCTTTGGACGCGACCCTCCAGCGCAAGCCGGTCGCCCACCGACATGCCCGCTACAGTGGATGCCACCTGTCCCCACGCGATACAGGGTAAGTAGTCCGCCCGGCCATAGTGCCGGTTGACGGCGAGGATAATGTCGCAGATGCTGCGACCCAGCGGCGTGCGCCGCAGGTACGGCTGCTTGCAGAGGACGCCGGAGAGCACGATACGGTTGAAAAAGCTGCCGTCGCTGTGCTCGATCTCCTGAGCAAGCACCGTGATGATCAGGCGACTTCCCTGTCCGCTTTTGTTGTTGAAGGAGCGCAACTGCCCGATGATACGCAGCGGTGTGTCCTCTCCGATGGCGAGGCGTTCCCTCTGGTTTTCGCTGACAACAATGACCGGACGATCCGCCTGTCCCGACAGGCGATCCACCCGCAGCGGGAACTTATAAAACTTCTGCCCATGGTTCTCGTGTGATAAGCAAGGCTCCGCTTCGGCAACGCCCCACAGCTCCACATAGTTCTCTTCCATAGAATACCCCTCGTTTGTTTTTCGATGGTCTATCCTATGAACGATCGCCCGCCAGTATGCAGAGGAAAACCGCTCCCGATTTTGGGAGCGGTTTTTGCGGTTTAATCGAGCTTTTCTTTGATCTTGTCCTTGAGTTCTTCCGCCTTGGCCTTGACCTTTTCGTCGATGTCAGTCTTATCCAGCGCGTCCTGAACCTTGTCCTTGAGCTTGTCGGCGTTCTCGCGTACCTGTGCCTTGAGGGCATCGGTATCCACGTCTGCCGCCTTCTCGCGCAGCTTGTCCGCGCCAGCTTTGATCTTCTCGTCAAGATCGGTCTTGTCCAGCACGTCCTGCACCTTGCCCTTCATCTGCTTCGCCGCCGCACCCATCTTCTCGTCGAGATCGGTGCTGCGGAGCGCGTCCTTGGCCTTGCTCTTAAGATCGTTCAAATCCATGGTATGTTCTCCTTTCAATGATGAACGGGATTTCCCATAGTATGCTCGTTACTTCTTGAAACTATCCTTCAGTGAGACACTGCGGTTAAACACAATGTGATCCGCGTGGGAATCCTTGCTGTCGAGGCAGAAATAGCCGAGGCGCATGAACTGGAACGTGGGCGCGGTCTTGCCCTTTTTCTCGGTCTGGTCGTACTCCGCGGCGGCCTTTGCCAGCTCCGGCTCGATCTTGCAGCCGGTGAGCACTTCCAGAGAATTGGGGTTCAGGCAATCCAGGAAGTTTTTATCAGGGCCGTCCGGCGCGGGATCGCTGAACAGATAATCGTAAAGCCGCACCTCGGCATCCTTGGCGGTAGCGGCGTCCACCCAGTGGAGCGTTGCGCCCTTGACCTTGCGGCCATCAGCGGGATCGCCGCCTCGGGAATCGGGATCGTAGGTCGCGTAGACCTCGACCACGTTGCCGTCTTCATCCTTCTTGCAGCCGGTGCACTGCACCAGATACGCGCCCTTCAGACGGCACTCCGGGCCGTTCGGGGTGAGACGCTTGTACTTCGGCACAGGCACCTCCATGAAGTCGTCCGCCTCGATCCACGCTTCGCGGGAGAACGTAATCTCATGTGTACCCGCTTCGGGATCGGTGGGGTTGTTCTCGACCGAGAAAATCTCGCTCTTGCCCTCGGGATAATTGGTGACAATCAGCTTGATCGGGTGCAGCACTGCCATGGTGCGCTCGGCATGTTCGTTGAGATCCTCGCGCAGGCAGTGTTCCAGAAAGCTGTATTCCACCGTAGACGCGGACTTCGCGACGCCGATACGCTCGCAGAAGTTGCGGATCGACGCGCTGGTGAAGCCGCGGCGGCGAAGGCCGCAGAGCGTCGGCATCCGCGGATCGTCCCATCCAGAAACGTAGTTCTGCTCGACCAGCTGGCGCAGCTTGCGCTTGGACATAACCGTGTAATTGATGCCAAGGCGTGCAAACTCGATCTGGCGCGGCTTGTGATAAGGGATCGAAACGTTGCTCACCACCCAGTCGTACAGCGGACGGTGCGCCTCAAACTCCAGCGAGCATAACGAGTGCGTGATGCCCTCCAGCGCGTCCTGAATCGGATGCGCGAAATCGTACATCGGGTAGATGTTCCACTTCTTGCCCTGACGGTGGTGGTCGAGGTAGCGAATGCGGTAGAGCACCGGATCACGCATATTGAAGTTGCCGGAAGCCAGGTCGATCTTTGCGCGCAGCGTCTTGCTCCCCTCGGGGAACTCGCCGTTTTTCATGCGCTCAAAGAGGTCGAGGTTCTCCTCGATGTCGCGGTCGCGGTAAGGCGAGACGGCAGGCTTGCCAATGTCGCCTCTGTTCTCGCGGAACTCCTCCGGCGTCAGGTCGCAGACGTAGGCGAGCCCCTTTTTGATGAGCTCCACTGCGTACTCATAGTCCTTTTCAAAGTAATCGCTGCCGTAGAAGAACCGGTCACCCCAGTCAAAGCCAAGCCAATGAATGTCCTCCTGAATGGCGTCGACATACTCGGTGTCCTCCTTGGCGGGGTTCGTGTCATCCATACGCAGGTTGCAGATGCCGCCGAACTTCTCCGCTGTACCAAAGTCAATGGTCAGCGCCTTGCAGTGACCAATGTGCAGATAGCCGTTGGGCTCGGGCGGGAAGCGGGTGTGTACCTGCTTGCCCTCAAAGCGTCCTCCGGGGCCAATATCCTCTTCGACAAAGGCGTAGATAAAGTTTTTCCCCTCACTCTCCGCGCTCTCGTCGGTAACTGTCTTGACTTCGTCCGCCATAGTGATTTCCTCTCTCGTTTGAAATAATGTGCTATTGTATCGCTTTTTATCGCATTTGGCAATATCTTTCCAAAAACTCCGCGCGGGTATACAGCAGGTTCAGCACCTCCAGGAGTGCGTTGGTGCTCAAATGCTCCGGCAAGGATAACTCCTTGACAAGCGCTTCTCTTGCTGCGCTGCTGCCATCTCCGATCAGTCCTGCGTCCAGCATATCCGCCTTGGTGATGGGATCTCCCCTGCCTGGCGATTCCTCACCTTCAAAGGTGGCGCCGGCGCGGCGAAGCGCGGAGAGCAGCACGTCCGGCTTCATGCCCTCAACGCCCAGCTTACCCTCCTTGCCGCCTGTTTTCTTGCGCTTTTCCTTACCATAGATATCCGGCGCATAGGCGTGCTTGATCTGTTCCGGCGGAATCGCGCCCTTCAGGTGATTCCTGATCACGAAGCCAGCACCGTCGGGGTCGGTGAAGATCACCAGTCCCCGCGCCTGTGCCAGCCGGCGCAGCAGCGCAAGCTTCTGCTTGTCGTTGAACACGCCGAAGCCGCCGACATCCACAATGGTGGCGTCGACGACCTGCGCAAGCGTATTCTTGTCGTATCGCCCCTCAACGACGATGACTTCAGTAATGGATGGTTTTTTCATAAACTGGTACAACCCCAGTCGGTAAAGTTCTTTTTGGTTGCTTTTTCTTTCAAGAAAAAGTGCGCTGGGCCAATTCCATGAGCAGCAGCTTGATTTCTCCCTCGTCGTCCACGCCCTTCTCGCTCTTCATGCGAAGATCCAGCTTCTGGCACAGTGCAAGACTGTTCGCGCACCATTCCCTGGTCGTGCGGCGTGCCGCGTCCATCAGCAGCCGCGCCGGATAGTCCGAGCGCATGCCCCACTGTTCCATGAGCCAAAACTTGTCCCGGCCCTCATCCAACGCGATGCGCGCGGTGTAGAGCCGCCGCAGCTCTTTGCTGATGACGGCAAGAATCATAAACGGCTCCTCCTGCTTTTTGAGCAGTTGACCCAGGATGTCCGCCGCGGCGTTGTAGTCGCCCCGTGTCATGGCGTTGGTCATATTGAATACAACCGCGTCCAGCACCGGATCGGCCACAGCGTTGATATCGTCGATCGTGACCGCGTTGCCGCGGGCATAGGCGCCGATCTTCTCGATCTCCGGCACTAGGCCGGTCATCAGGCTGCCGCAGGTGAAGAGCAGATGCTCCGCGGCGTGAACATCAATGTCCTTCCCCAGCGCTTTGAAGCGGCGGCGCACCCAGTTGATCAGGTCGTTCTTGTCCTGAATGTCAAACTTGACCACCGTCGCAGTTTTGTCCAGCGCGGCGCAGAGCTTCTTGTAGACCTTGTTGGGCTTATATTCCGCCTGATCGTACACGAACACCAGACAGCAGTACTCGGGAAAGTCCTCCAGCATGCCGATGACGACACTCCGCGCATCCTCCCCCAGCTTGAAAAGGTCGTAGTCCGTCACCACCACCATGGTGCGCTCCGCCATCATCGGCATCGCCTCCACGGCCTCAGAAAGCTCCGCAAGTGACAGCGTTTTACCGTCCAGCTTGTGGTAGTTGAACTCCTCAAAGCCCGCGGGTACGAGTGCCTTCTTCAGTTCGCCCAGGTAGTACTCCCGCAGATAGCTCTCCTCACCGTGAAAGAGATACACCTGCCCGATCTCACCGTTTGAGAGGTCATTTTTCAATTTTTGATAGCCCTTATCGGGCGTCACCTTTGCCATTTGGTACCCCTAATTCACTGTAATATGGATATTTCCCTGCAAATCCGTGCGATAAACCGTCGCACCCGCGTCTGTGAGCCGGTAGAGCGCCTCCTCGTGCGGGTGCCCGTAAGAATTGTTCCGCGCGCAGCTGATGACCGCCGTCTCCGGGCGCGCCTCTGCGAGCAAGTCTCCGCCGGTGGAGTACCGCGAGCCGTGGTGGCCAACCATCAGGACCTCGATATCCGGCAGCCGATGCGTCGCGATGAGACGATATTCGCTGTCAGCGTCCATGTCGCCGGTGAACAGCGCGTCAAAGCTGCCTGTGCTACACAGCACGCTGAGGCACTCCTCATTCATCTCACTATCCTCTGTTACCGGCGGATAGACGGTCAGTGTCATTTCACCCAACGATACGGTCTGTACGGTATGGACGAATATCACTGGAATATAATATCGTGATGCCAAATCCAGCACCTCGGCGCGGAGCGCGTCACCGTCCGCAATGTCCGGCAGGATAAGGTGCCGCACCTTCACCCGGCTTAAAAGAGTCGGCAGGCCGTTGCAGTGATCTTCGTGATAGTGAGACAGCACCATATAATCGACGGTGCGGATGCCAGCGCTTTGCAGGTAGTCCGCGGTTACGTCGCCCGCATCCACATAGGAGCTGCTGCCACAGTCTACAAGGGCGGTCGCGCCTTTGACATGCAGCACCACGCTCTGCCCCTGCCCGATGTCCAGCGCCACCATGTGCAGCGTGCCGCCGTGCATCGGCAGCGTACCGAGCCACGCGACCAGTACCAGCGTGGCGGCGGAAAGGCCCGACGCCATGCCATAGCGCCATTTGCCGCGCTTGATCAACCAGCACGTCCCAAACAGGGCGTACACATAGGCCAGCCACAGCTTCAAGAAGCTGTTCGCAAAGTATACCGCGTGATACGGTATCTTCGCGAGCAACCTCGCCGCTGTCAGCAAATACAGCGCACCGGCATGCGGCAGATACGCAAGGATCCTCGCCAGCGATGGTAAGAACACGCCAAGCACTGCTGTGACCAGGCCGGAGGCAAAGGTCAGCGTCGCCGCCCAAAGGCACAGCAGGTTGCTGATCGGTGCGATCAGTACCAGATAACTGAAATAGAACGCCGTCAGCGGGACGGTGAACACCAGCGCGCCCGCAGTCGCGGACAGCGAGCCAAGGATAAACCACGCAAGCCGCCCGTGTTTCTGCGCGCGAATACGGTCATAGAGCTTCGGCGTCAGCCAAATGAGTCCTGCCATAGCGGCGAAGGACAGCTGAAGCGATACGCTTTTCGCCGCGCACGGGTTAGCCGCGAGAATCAAAAACAGCGCAAACGACAGTGCCGTTGGCGGATCGCTTTCCCGGCGAAAGATCGGCGCAATCAGCAGCATGGTAAGCATGACGCAAGCGCGCACCACCGACGGCGTCAGCCCCACAGACAGCGCATAGAGAAACAAAACCGGGATCGCCACGGCGGAAAGCAGCCGCCGACGATGGTTTCCGATGAGAACACTCATCAGAGACAACAAAAACGCGCAGTGCAAACCGGATACCGCTGTGAGATGGTACAGTCCCGCTTCGCTGAGGCTCGTCTTGTCCTCGACAGAGAGGTCAAACTTGTCGCCCAGCAGAATTGCGTTCATAAACGCCTGTGACCGTGCCGGAACGCAGGTCGCAATGCTTTCCTGCATACGGCGCGCCAACCGCTGCGGCAAATAGCGCCACGAGCCAGCATTGCCGCGCTCAACGTCAGCCGCTCCCCTTGCGTACAGCAGCGCGTTATCACCGCGGGAGGTGAACGTTGTCACCTCTGTGTCATGGATGGATGCGGCGCTGCTCACAAAGGCATCGCCGGTCAGACGCATCCCCGGCTCCAATGTCAGCAGCAATGCGTCGCCATAGTACATTGCTCTGCCGCGCATACCGTCCACACGCACCTCCACTCGGCAGCCATGGTCGGTGGCTGTCGGGTAGTCTGCAGCCTCCATGGTCAGCGTCTGTTGCGTTCCGGCGATCGCCTCATAGGGCGCAAGCACCCGTTCGGCGTAGACCCTGCACCACAGCAGCGCGATTGCCAGCGCAGCGCCTATGATCAACGCCCTCCGGCGATTGTTGCCATGGAGCGTCAGTGCCCACAGCACGCCGAGGATCAAACATCCGCCCGCCGCGCCCGGCAGCAGCCACAGCGGAAGCCAATACCCCGCGGCGAACACGCCTGCGGCAAAGGCAACGCAGAATGTGGCGAGGGTCCTCATCTGCGCTTGGGATCGTCAGTTAATCCGAAGATATAGTCCGTGCTGACGTGATAATACTCCGCAAGCTTTATGATGACCCACGATGGAGCCTCTCGTTCGCCGCTTTCATAGCGATGATATACGTTGCGATGCAGATGTAAATAATCTGCCATCGCTTTTTGTGATTTGTCGTGATCTTCCCGCAAGTCGCGGATTCTTCTAAATTCCATGTAACATCACCAAGATGATGTTACCAAATGGGTTCATCGTTCTTGCCAAACGCACCTATTTCGGTGCTCTCTTAGCCTGCATAAAGGCGCGTTCCGAAGGAGGTACGCGCCTTTTTCAAAATGAAAAGCGGGGCCGGCCCGGTGGCCGGCAATCGAGGGAAGTCGATTCGACAAGGAGAAACAGCGTTGCGAAGATGGAACAACAAGAACTCTAATGCAAAGGTCGCGCAGCGCCCTTTCTTCTTTGGCGGGCGACACCGTTTCTTCTTTCGGCAAGACGAAAGAAGAAATGGGGTTGCATCCGTTTTTTCACCCAAACAGCGAGATCTGGCTCGTCTCGCTCATGCCGGCAAACGCGCCGAGGCTCTTGAGCTGCTCGATGTGCGTCTTGGAGAGCTTGCTGCAGGTCATGGCAAACTCCTCGATGGAGATGAACTCCTTGCCCTCGCGCTTTTCCACCGTGTCCTGCGCCGCCGCCTCGCCGAGGCCGCGAACGCTGGTGAACGGCGGAAGCAATCCGTTTTCCGTGACAAGGAACTTCGTCGCGTCAGAACGGAAGATGTCGATGTTGTCAAAGTGGAAGCCTCGAAGATAGAACTCGTAGCAGACCTCCAGCGTGGTCATCAGATCCTGTTCCACTGCGGTAGCATCCTTGTTGTTCTCGATTTCCCGGATGCGGCGCTTGCAGCGTTCTGCGCCCTCTTCGGCGTTAGGGAAACAGCATTCGGCAGCGTCGAACGCTTTGGCACGAACGGTGAAGAACGTAGCATAGAACGCCAGCGGCTCGTGCACCTTGAACCACGCAATGCGAAACGCCATCATGACGTAGGCCACCGCGTGTGCCTTCGGGAACAGATAACCGATCTTGGAGAGCGAGTCGATGTACCAATCCGGCACGTCGTGCGCGTGCATGGCGTCCACCCAGCCGTCTTCAAAGCCGTTTTTCTTGACCTTGCCCTTTCGCACGGACTCCATGATCTTAAAGCTCATCTTCGGGTCAAGACCCATCTTGATGAGATACAGCATGATGTCATCGCGGCAGCCCACCGTTTCCAGAACGCTTGCCGTGCCACTGATGATGAGATCTTTCGCATTGCCCAGCCACACGTCCGTGCCGTGGGAGAATCCAGACAGGCGCAGCAGCGTGTTGAAATCCATCGGATGTGTGTCCACCAGCATCTGGCGCGTAAAGCGCGTGTTAAACTCCGGGATCGCCACCGCGCCCGTGGGACCGAGCAGATCGTCGTTCTCAAAGCCTAACGCCTTTGACGAGACAAACAGGCTCAGTGTGTCCGGGTCATCGAGCGGAATCTGACGGGCGTTGACGCCGGTGAGATTCTCCAACATACGGATCATCGTCGGGTCATCGTGCCCGAGCATGTCCAGCTTCAGGAGGTTGTCCTCCATGCAGTGATACTCAAAGTGGGTCGTGATGATGTCGCTGTTGGGGTCGTCCGCAGGGTGCTGCACCGGGCAGAAATCCTCGACGTCCATGTCGTCCGGCACCACCACCAGACCGCCGGGGTGCTGGCCCGTGGTGCGGCGCACGCCCACGCATCCCTCCACGAGCCGGTCGATCTCCGGCGTGCTGACGACGCGGTTGTTCTCCTCCAGGTACTTCTTGACGAAGCCGTAGGCGGTCTTCTCCGCCAACGTGCCGATGGTGCCGGCGCGGAACACCTGCGTCTCGCCGAACATCTCGATGGCGTGGCGGTGGGCACGGGACTGGTACTCGCCGGAGAAGTTGAGGTCGATATCCGGCACCTTGCCGCCGCCATAGCCCAAAAAGGTCTCAAACGGGATGTCAAATCCGTCTTTTACATACTTTTCGCCACATACTGGGCAGTTTTTGTCCGGCATATCCGCGCCGCAGCCGTAGCTGCCGTCGCGGATAAATTCCACGTTTTTGCACTTCGGGCAGCGGTAGTGCGGCGGCAGCGAGTTGACCTCCGTGATGCCGGACATATACGCCACCAGCGAAGATCCTACACTCCCTCGGGAGCCGACGAGATAGCCGTTTTCCAATGAGCGCTGCACCAGCTTCTGCGCACTCATGTACACCACGTCATACTTGCCGAGGATGCTGCCAAGCTCCACGTTGAGCCGGTCGGTGATGAGCTGCGGCAGATCCTCGCCGTAAAGCTCATGCGCCTTTTCCCACACCATGCGGTTGAGGTCTTCCTCTGAATTTTCCAGCCGCGGCGGGAACAGCTTGCCCTTGGGCAGCAGCTCGATGACTTCCACCATGTCTGCGATGGCGCGGGTGTTCGTCACCACCACCTCGTACGCCTTGTCCTTGCCGAGGTAATCAAACTCCCGCAGCATTTCGTCCGTGGTGCGGAAGTAGATGGGCAGCGGCTGATTGGCGTCCGCAAACTTCTTGCTCGCGAGCAGAATGTGACGGTACTCCTCGTCCTCCGGCTCCTGAAAGTGCACATCGCCGGTGGCGCAGACAGGCTTGCCAAGTTCTTCGCCGAGGCGGACGATGGTACGGTTGTAGTCTTTGAGCTCTTCGTCGTCCTTCGCCTTACCCTCGCGGACAAGAAAACGGTTGTTGCACAGCGGCTGGATCTCCAGATAGTCGTAGAACGACGCGATACGCTTAAGCTCGTCCCAGTCCTTATGGTCCCGCACCGCCTGAAAGAGCTCACCGGCCTCACAGGCGGAGCCGATGATGAGGCCCTCACGGTGCGCGATCAGCTCGCTCTTGGGGATGGTAGGATTGCGCTTGAAATATTTGAGATTCGACGCAGAAATCAGCTGATACAGGTTTTTGAGGCCCGTTTTGTTCCGCGCGATGAGGATGATGTGCTTGGGATAGCGGTTGGCGCGGCTGCTCTGCGGGCGGAGCTTGAGCATTTCGTTGTTGATGCCCTGAATACGCGTCACGCCGCGCTCTTCGAGCATCGGGAAGAACTTTGCCAGCATCTGCGCCACCGGCACCGCGTCGTCACTCGCGCGGTGGTGGTTGAACGCGGGCAGCTTCAATTCCTCCGCCACCACGTCCAGCTTGTAGTTTTTGAGTCCCGGCAGCAGGTTCTGCGCAAAGATCAGCGAATCGAGGTAGGTCGGTTCAAACGGGATACCGCACTTTTTGCAGCCCGCGCGGATAAAACTGATGTCAAACTCCGCGTTGTGCGCGGCGAGGATCCGCCCGCCTGCAAAGTCCAGAAACGCACGCAGCGCGTCCTCCAGCTTCGGAGCGCCGACGAGCATGGCGTCCGTAATGCCGGTCAGGCCGACGATCTCCGGCGTCAGGCGGCGTTCGGGGTCGACGAAGGTTTGGAACGTGTCCACGATCTCTCCGTCCCGCAGCAGTACCGCACCGATCTCCGTGATGGCCTCCTGCGTGACCTTGAGGCCGGTGGTTTCGATGTCGAAGCAGACGATCTCGCCGTGAAAATCATCGTCCGCTGTACCGTGGACAGCGATACGGTCGTCCAGATTGTTGATATAGTAACCCTCGCAGCCGTAAAGGATTTTGATTTTATCCCCCGCTGCTTTCCAAGCGTCCGGGAACGCCTGCGCCACACCGTGGTCGGTGATCGCGATGGCAGGCATGCCCCACGACGCCGCCAGCTTTACCACACTGCCGGTATCGGTCAGCGCGTCCATATTGGACATTTTGGTGTGCAGATGCAGCTCCACACGCTTGAGCGGAGCGTTGTCCTTGCGGCCCTCATGGGTCACGGCGGAAATATCCCGCGGGTTGAGTTGAATGTCCTTGCCGTCATAGGTCAGCTCCATCGTGCCTGCGATGCGCAGCCACATGCCGGGTTTGATCTGATCCTGCAGGGGCTTGGTCTCCCGCTCCATCATGTTGCGGCGCACGATCACCGAGCCGGTGTAGTCCGTCAGCTCAATGATAACCACCCACATGCCGGGGCGCCGCGTCTCACGGCACTCGAACTTGAACACCTTACCCTCGACCACGGCGCGGCCCATGGTGGCGGTCAGCTCCCGCATCGGTGTGGCACGTCCCTTGATTTCGCCGCCCATGATACGTTTCGGTGCCGCCTTCGGCTTCTTCTCGGCACTCTCTGCCTTGGGCTTCGGCGCAACCACCGTGAGGTGCAGATGCGCGGCGCGCAGCTCGTAGCGCTGCGCCAGCAGCGCCTCGATGGCGGAGACGGCGGCGCTCGGAAACTCCTCCCGCGACTCCAGCTCCACCGTCAGCGTCCGCGCATGGGAATCCAGCACCATATCCGTGATCATGGTATGGCTCAGGTGACGCCGGATCGCCAGATCCGGCGTAAAATCACTGAAGATGTCAAAAAACGGTTTTCTCTCTGCCATAAGTACTCCCGGGTGCTTACAGTTGTTCAATCTCACTCATCAAAGCGTCTAAAAGTCTTTCTTCCGGCACTTTGTAAAGGACTTTTCCATGTCGGAAAATCAGTCCTTCACCCTTACCGCCCGCGATGCCGATGTCTGCGGCGCTGGCCTCACCGGGGCCATTGACCACACAGCCCATCACCGCGACAGTGATTTTCTTGTCGCAGTCCGCGAGTCGCTTTTCCAGCTCCTCCGCAATCGGGATCATGTTGTACGATGTGCGCCCGCAGGTCGGACAAGACACGAGGTTCACACCGCTTTTGCGGATACCGCAAGCCTGCAAAATGCGCTTGGCGGCGTAGACCTCCTCCACCGGATCGGCGGTGAGGGACACGCGGATCGTATCGCCGATGCCGTCGCACAGAAGTCCCCCAATGCCGATCGCAGACTTGATAAGTCCCATTGACGGCGTACCCGCCTCGGTCACGCCGAGGTGCAGCGGATAATCTACGGTTTCATGCAGCAGGCGGTATGCCTTCATGTTCAGCGGTACATCGCTGGACTTGACGGATACACAGATATCGGTAAAGTCGTATTGTTCCAGCAGGCGGATATGCCCCTGCGCACTCTCTACCAGCGCCTCCGGTGTCACACGGCCGTACTTCGCCAGCAATTCTTTTTCGAGCGAGCCGCCGTTGACGCCGACGCGGATGGGCAGATTGTGGGCGCGGCAGGCGTCCACCACGGCGCGAACCCTGTCCTCGCCGCCGATGTTGCCCGGGTTAATGCGGATCGCGTCCGCGCCCCGCGCCGCTGCTTCCACGGCAAGGCGGTAGTCAAAGTGAATGTCCGCAACCAGCGGGATGTGGATGGCGTCCCGAATGGCGCTGAGCGCCCGCGCCGCGTCCATATTCGGCACAGTGACGCGGATGATCTCACAGCCCGCGGCCTCAAGCGCGTGAATTTGGCGAACGGTCGCCTCTACGTCCTCGGTACGGGTGTTGCACATGGACTGGATCGTGACCGGCGCACCGCCGCCAATGGCGACAGAACCGGCAAAAATTTGTTTTGTCATCGTCATGCCTCACAGAGTTTCGCACCATATAGTACGAAAAAATCAAGATTTACAACAGTTTTGCCACGTCATTGAACATCACAACCGCCATCAGTCCCATCAGCAGCACGAAGCCCGCGGCATTGACGGCAAGCTCAAATTTCTGCGGCAGCTTGCGCTTTACCAGCAGCATGGCAACCGCGTTGACCAGCAGGATCAGCACTTTGCCACCGTCCAGCGCGGGCAGAGGCAACAGATTCATCACCGCAAGGTTCACCGCGATGAGCGCCGCGAAGAAGAAGACGTTCTCCAGCGCCGCGCCAAAGCCCTCGGCCTCCTCCGTCTCCTGCCCCATCTCCGAGATGGTGGATACAATCCCTACCGGGCCGCTCAAATCCTTGACCCCGGCCGCACCGGTGATGAGCATTTGCAGGCTCAATCTCACCAGGCGTACATAGTCGATGGCGTTGTACCAAGTGTATTTCAGCTTGAGAAGCGGCGTCGCCTCGACGATACCGCCGAAGCTGAAGCCATAGGCACGATACTCCTCGCCGTTTTCGTCGGTATAGGTCTGCATGGCGAGGGTGCGCGCGAGTTGCTCGCCGTCGCGGAGCACCACGATGTCCATGGTCTCGCCCTTGGACTTGTACTGCAAAATGGTGGCAACGTCGCTGCGCAGATAGATGCGCTCGCCGTTGATCTTGTAGATCTCATCGCCCAGCATGATGCCGTCCGCGCCCTCGCTGGGAAAGCCCTCGTTGAAGCCCATGATCTCGGTATTATAAAAACCGTCTGCGCTCGCGTAAAGGCACAGCAGGATCACAAGTCCCGTAAGGAAGTTCATCGCCGCACCGGCGACAAAGATGATAAACTGCTTCCATAGCTTCTGGTTGTTGAGCGCCCGGGGGTGGTCGGAGTCCTCCTCCTCGCCCTCCATGGCACAGAAACCGCCAATGGGCAACAGGCGCAAGGAGTAATTTGTCTCACCCTTTTTCTTTTGGAAGATCAGCGGCCCCATACCGATGGAAAACTCCATCACCGGTACGCCGAACGCTTTTGCGGCGATGAAATGCCCGAACTCGTGGAGTCCGATCAGCACGCCAAACATCAGCACCGCGATAATAATGTATTTGATCATAAATACCTCAAATAAGCTACGAAATGTGTGCCCGCACGCTCTCACGCGCGAGACGGTCCGCTTCCAGAATATCCGAAAGCGCGGGATTTGATACCTGCTTTACCTCGCTCAGCGCGGTCTCCACCAACGCGGGAATGTCGTTGAAGCCGATTTCGTCGTGCAAAAACGCCATCACCGCGACCTCGTTTGCGCCGTTCATCACAGCACAGGAGGTGCCGCCGGCTTTCGCGCATTGCTTGGCAATCGCCAGACAGCGGAACGCCCGGTCGTCCGGTTCGGCAAAGGTCAGCGGCGGGCATTTGAGCAAGTCAAGCGGCTCCGCCGGAGACTGAGCGCGATACGGGTAGGTCATAGCGTAGCGGATGGGCAGCTTCATGTCCGGCGTACCGAGCTGCGCCAGCAGCGCACCATCCCGGTACTCAATGAGCGAGTGGACGATGCTCTGGCGATGGATCACCGCATCGACCTGCGAGAGCGGCAAACGGTACAGCCGCATCGCCTCAATGATCTCCAGACCTTTGTTCATCAGCGTGGCGCTGTCAATCGTGATCTTCGCGCCCATCGACCAGTTCGGATGCTTGAGCGCGTCCGCGCGGGTCTTCCCTGCCAGTTCGTCGAATCTCAAGCCGTAAAACGGCCCACCGGAGCAGGTCAGGATCAGACGCTTGATCTCGCCGCGGTCGCGACAGCCCTGCACGCACTGGAAAATGGCGGAATGCTCACTGTCCACCGGAACGATCTCCGCACCATACCGGTCAGCGGCGTCCATCACCAACTCACCGGCGCAGACCAGCGTCTCCTTGTTGGCGAGCGCAATGCGCTTTTTTTTCTCGATGGCGGCGAGAGTCGGGCGAAGCCCGATCATGCCCACCACAGCGGTCACGACCGTGTCCGCCTCGTCAATGGTGGCAGCGGCAAGCAAGCCCTCCATACCGCTCATAACACGGGTCTTGGTGTCTGAAAGCCGCTGCCGCAGCTCATTCGCCGCGTCCTCATCATATAGTACGGCGAGACGCGGAGAAAATTCCCGCGCTTGTGCTTCGATCAGATCCACGCTGGAATTGGCGGTCAACGCCGCCACTTTTAAGCCCAGCTCCCGCGCCACTTCCAGCGTCTGTTTGCCAATGGAGCCGGTGGAACCAAGTAAAGTAATTGTCCTTGTCATATCAATGTCATCCAATGAAAGAAGTAAACCACCGGCGCAATAAACATGCTCGAATCAAACCGGTCGAGCATACCGCCGTGGGTCAAAAACAAATGGCTGTAGTCCTTAACGCCCGCCTCGCGCTTGATGAGCGACATCGACAGGTCGCCGAGCTGCCCGAAGACGTTGGCGACCGCGCCGCTGAGCGCGAAGGTCAGCCAGGTCAAGGGATAATGGTATCCGAGCCATTGTCCCGCGATCAGGCGCAACAGCATCATCCCGAGCACGGAACCGAGGACGCCGCCCCAGAAGCCCGCCCAGGTCTTTTTGGGGCTGACGGGCGTCAGCTTCTTCTTGCCGAACCACATGCCGAAGTACATCGCGAGCGAATCCCCCGCGAACGCGATGAAGAACGGCGCGAGGATGTAGATTTGCCCGTAGGCTTGCTCCAGGCCCGCGCGCGGGTAATCCATACGCAGCAAAATGAGGTAAGCGTACAGCGCGGGGAACACGATCCCCCCAACGACGCCGGCGGCGACGGTCGAGAACGGCATCGCCCTCTCCGTGCCATAGGTGACGACGGCGGCGAAAAACAGGAGCATCACGGTCGCCCAACGGACGCCGGAAACCAGAGAATAGCTCTGGTGCATCCCCGTCAGCGCGGTCTGCGTCTCCGCGTATTTGAGCCAGCATTGCGCCGCGGCGGAGAGAATGACGCCCCAGAGCACGACCTTCGGCACGTTCTTCCCTGCCACATGCAGCAGCTCATACGCCGCGACGCCCGCGATGGCGCACACCAGCAGCGCCGTCGCCCACGGCGGGCACGCCAGCAGCACCGCAAGCAGCAGCGGCAGGCCGATGATTGCCACCAACCAACGTTGTAACATAGTATCAGTCCTTTAAACCGTACAGATTATTTTGTGGTGAGTCCCCCGAAGCGGCGATCCCGCGTCTGGTACCATGCGAGCGCTTTGTCCAGCTCGTCCTTGCCGAAGTCCGGCCAAAGCGTGTCGGTAACGTAGATCTCACTGTAAGCGATCTGCCAGAGCAGGTAGTTGCTCACGCGCATCTCCCCGCCTGGGCGGATCAGCAGCTCCGGGTCGGGAATGCCCGCTGACCAGAGATAGTTCGGAAACTGCACTTCCGTCAGATCGTCGGGAGAGTGCTTCCCCTCCACACACTCCTGTGCAAAGCGCTTCGCGGCGCGCACGATCTCATCGCGCCCGCCGTAGTTGAGGCAGATATTTGCCTGAAAGCCCGTAATGTGTTTCGTGATCTCGTCGGTTTCCGCGATCAGCTTTTGCAGTTTGGGCGAAAGCACCGTCGTGTCACCGAAGAACTTGAGCCGAATCTGATCCCGTGCCATCTTCTCAATACTCTCATGGAGATACTGATCCAGCAGCCCCATGATGGCGTCCACCTCAGCCTGCGGGCGCTTCCAGTTTTCGGTGGAGAAGGCGTAGACCGTCAGATAATCCAGCCCCAGATCCTTGCAGTAGGTTGCGATGGTACGGAAGGTCTCCGCCCCCGCCTTGTGTCCCGCGGTACGCGGGAGGCCGCGTTTCTGCGCCCAGCGGCCGTTGCCGTCCATAATGACCGCAACATGACGAGGCAGGCTGACCGCCTGCCCCGCTTGTTTCTGTGTAAAAAAGGCCATCAGACCGCCATAAGCTCCTTTTCCTTCTTTGCCAGCAAGTCATCGAGCTCCTTGCAGTAGTCGTCGGTCAGCTTCTGGAGATCCTTTTCGGCGATCTTGTAGTCGTCCTCGGTGATCTCGCTGGCCTTCTGCTGCTTCTTGAACGCGTCGATGGCGTCGCGACGGATGTTGCGGATGGCGACCTTGCCGCCCTCAGCGTACTTGCGGATCTGCTTGACCAGCTCCTTGCGGCGCTCCTCGGTGAGCTGCGGGAACGAGAGGCGGATGGACTTGCCGTCGTTTTGCGGGTTGATGCCGAGGTCAGACTCCTGAATCGAGCGCTCAATGAGCTTCAATGCCTGACCGTCCCATGGGGTAATGACCAGCTGGCGCGGATCGGGGGACGCGATGGACGCGATCTGATGGATGGGCGTCGGCGTGCCGTAATAGTCGACGCTGATGCGGTCGAGCACGGCGGCGTTGGCACGGCCGGCGCGCACAGCGGCAAAGTCCGAGGCAACCGAGTCGATACTCTTCTTCATTTTTTCGGTATAAACCTGATAATCGTCCTTATTCATGGAAGCGCCTCCTCATTTTTTTCATCGTACTACTTAGTATAACTGCTTTTGCGCAAAAAGGCAATCAGAACTTGAAGAGATTCAGACCCACCTGCTCGCTGTGCAAACGGTCCACTGTTCCGGGGATCAGGGTCACGATCATCTCGCAGGTCGCGCTGATCACCGCGCGGTTGAGATGTCCGCCCACGGCGCGCCCGGTCTCGTCCGCAGCGGTCATGTGCAAATGCGTATAGAACTTGCCATCCATAGTATTGATGGTGCCCAGCAGCGCCGTGATCTCATAGGTGCCGCGGAACTCGTTGGAGTGGTACTGTTTCTCGACCGTATCAAATGCGCCCACGGTGAACTCATTCACCGCGCCAATGGCCTGCACCGAGGCAAGCTTCACATTCTCTTTCTCAGCAAAGACTCGAATCTGTTCCAGAATCTCCTCGCCCGGATCGAGGCGGATGACGTAGGTATTGTCAAATCTACGGTATTCCATGGTTTTCCTCCTCACGCCATAGGCTCGATGGCGTTGATGTCGTATGGTGTGGTCTGATAGACGTAATAGTTCAGCCAGTTCTGATACAGCAAATTTGCGTGGCTGCGCCAGGTGACCAGCGGGGTCTGCGTATCGTCGTCATTCGGAAAGTACCGTTCCGGGACATGGGGATTGAGCCCCTGTCCCTTGTCGCGAAGGTACTCCTTTTGCAGCGTATCGTGGCCGTACTCCGAGTGTCCGGTGATGAACACCTGCCGTCCGCCGTCGGTCATCATCATGTAGACACCCGCCTTGTCTGAGGACGCGAGGATACGCAGCTTGTCGCACTTCTCCACATCCTCTCGGCGAACCGTGGTATGTCGGGAGTGCGGCGCGAGAAACACATCGTCGAAACCCCGCACCAGCATGGAGGAGCGCCGCTCGACCCGATGCTCAAATACGCCGGAGAGCTTTTCTTCCAGCAGATACTTGGGGATGCCGTAGTGATAGTACAGCGCCGCCTGCGCGCCCCAGCAGATGTGGAACGTGGAATGGACGTGAGTCTTGCTCCATTCCATGATCTCGCACAGCTCGTCCCAGTATTCCACCTCCTCGAACGCCATCTTTTCCACCGGCGCGCCGGTGATGATCATGCCGTCGAAGTAGCGGCGCTTCACCTGATCAAACGTCGAGTAGAACTTGAACATATGCTCCTGTGAAACATTCTTCGCCTCATGGCTGGCTGTCTGCATCAGCTCCAGTTCTACCTGTAAAGGGGTATTGCCTAACAGTCTGGCCAACTGCGTCTCTGTCTCGATTTTGGTGGGCATGAGGTTTAAAAGCAGTACCTGCAACGGACGGATATCCTGCCGGATGGCTCGGGTCTCCGTCATAACGAAGATATTCTCGTCTGTCAGCGTCTTGGTGGCAGGCAAATCGTTGGGAATTCTTATTGGCATATCGTGGTCACCTGTCAAATCAGATTGAAATGATTGTTACCGTGTCACCATGCTTGGTAACGCAGTTTGTCGGTAGCGCAATATCGCTCTTTTTGCTTATTTTCTCTTTTAAGAAAAGGTAAGGGTTTGCTCGATGTCGGCGATCAGGTCCGCCGCGTCCTCGAGACCGCAGGAGTAGCGCACGAGGTCGGGCGAAACGCCCGCGGCGGCAAGCTCCGCGTCGCTCATCTGGCGGTGGGTGGTGCTGGCGGGATGCAGGCAGCAGGTGCGCGCATCGGCGACGTGGGTCTCGATGGCGGCGATTTTCAACCGTCCCATGAAGCGTTCGGCGGCCTCCCTGCCGCCCTTGACGCCGAAGCTCACGACGCCGCAGGTGCCGTTGGGCATGTATTTCTTCGCAATATCGTAGTATTTGTCGCCCGCAAGCCCCGGATACTGCACCCAGGCGATCTTGTCGCTGGATTGCAGGTACTTTGCCACAGCGAGACCGTTTTCGCAGTGACGCTGCATGCGCACATGCAGGCTCTCAAGGCCGAGGTTGAGCAAAAATGCGTTCTGTGGGGACTGGATCGAGCCAAAATCACGCATGAGCTGCGCGGTCGCCTTGGTGATAAACGCCCCCGCAAGGCCGAAGCGCTCGGTATAGGTGACGCCGTGGTAGCTCTCGTCCGGTGTGCACAGTCCCGGGAAGCGGTCGGGGTACTTCGTCCAGTCGAACTTGCCGCTGTCCACGATCGCACCGCCGACACCCGCACCATGCCCGTCCATGTATTTGGTGGTGGAGTGGGTCACGATATCCGCGCCGAACTCAAACGGGCGGCAGTTGACGGGAGTGGCGAAGGTGTTGTCCACGATCAGCGGCACGCCATGGGCGTGGGCAGCCTTGGCAAACTTGTCAAAATCCAGCACGGTCAGCGCGGGATTGGCGATCGTCTCGCCGAATACCGCCTTGGTGTTGGGGCGAAATGCCGCCTCCAGCTCCTCCTCGGAGCAGTCGGGTGAGACAAACGTGAAATCGATCCCCATGCGCTTCATGGTGACGGCAAAGAGGTTGTAGGTGCCGCCATAGATGCTCGATGAGCTGACCACATGATCGCCGCAGGAGGCGATATTGAACACGGCGTAGAAGTTTGCCGCCTGACCAGACGAGGTCAGCATACCGGCGCTCCCGCCCTCCAGCACCGCAATCTTCGCCGCAACATAGTCATTGGTGGGATTTTGCAGGCGAGTATAGAAATAGCCGTTGGATTCGAGATCAAAGAGCTTTGCCATCTCCTCGCCGGTAGCGTATTTGAAGGTCGTGCTCTGGATGATAGGGATCTGCCGCGGTTCGCCGTTCCCCGGCGTGTAGCCGCTCTGTACGCATTGGGTACCGATACCCTCCATGATTGTATCCTCCGAATTATACAAGATGATACGATTATAGAACCTTTTTCCATTGTTTGCAATATTTTTCGATTCTTGCTGAAAAAAGTGATTTACTTATTCAGAATTTGTGTTATACTGTGAATCTGTAAGAAAATGATTGGGTAGCCTTTTCTGCCCAGGCAGGTGATCCTCCGTTGTATTTCGGCAGTGTCCGTTTCTTTAAAAATCTAATCTTTCTGACCGTCTGCGTCCTGATTATTGTACCCACGTTTTTCGCGTTCAAATTCCACAACGATGCGGTTTCTGCACGCAGCACACTGATTGCGGATGATTCCCCGTCCCACGAATCGCCTGAAACGGTCTTTGAACCGGATGGAACAGATGACGCAGGTCTGGCAGAGCAAATGGCTCCTGCCGAGGAAGCAGGCCCTCTTCTCTCTGCTGACGCTCCCGCGTATCAACTCCTCTATGAGGACTTTTACGCACCACAGCCCTATGGCGCAACGGAGCGTGCAGAGAACACGGCCTACCTTACCTTTGATGACGGCCCATCGGAGCGGACAGACGAGATTCTGAATACGTTGGCTGCAAAGAACGTCAAGGCGACGTTTTTCGTGATCGGCCACGAGGATGAGGCGAATTGGGCTCGTATGCGCCGAATCGTCGAAGAAGGGCACACCATCGGTATGCACTCCTACACCCACGATTACGCCAAGGTTTACGCTTCGGTCGAGAGCTTTCTCGATGAATTCTATCGCATCTTCAAGCAAATTCAGGAGGTCACGGGTACCACGCCCACCGCTTTTCGCTTCCCCGGCGGCAGCATCAACGGCTATGACGGCGGCTTTTATCAGGAGATCCTCTCCGAAATGATTCGCCGCGGCTTTGTCCCCTACGACTGGAACATTTCCAGCGAGGACGCCGCAACCGGGCGCATTTTGTCGGTGGACACGCTGGTGAACAATGTGGTGCGAAACGCCGATGGCAAGGTTCGCTGCTTCATTCTGTTCCATGATAATGCGGATAAGGTCACTTCGGCTCAAGCCGTCGGCCCGGTGATCGACCGATTGAAGGATAAGGGATTTGCATTCGCTCCTATTACGCCGAGCACACTTCCGGTGCTGTATAACTACCCGGAATGACAATAGACAAATCATTAAATCGAACGGAAAGAGGAAAGAGAAATGAGCAAAAAGGACAATTTCAGTCAGGCGATGTTCGAGATGTTTGGCCTGGGCAAAACTCCGCAGGAGGGAGAAGATGGCATGGGCGACATCGGCTCTCTCGAGCAGCTCCAGAACCTGAACTATGCGACTGAAGCAAAAACGGAGCCCGTGCAGGAAGATGTCCAGAATACCTCCGTGGTTGAAGAGACCGCGGAGCCCATTAAGGAGGATAATATGGAAGAAGAATCCGTCAGCTTTGACGAAAGCACCCCGAAGGCATCTGTCGTTGCCGCCCCGCCCCAGTCCAAGCCCCGCCGCACCAACTGCACCTACTTCGCAGAAGGTACCACTATGGAAGGTACCCTGCACTGCGACAGCGATGTGGAGATCTGCGGTGACTTCAAGGGCTCCATCACTTCTGAGGGTAAGGTCACGATCCACGCCAACACCACCAGCGACATTGAGTCTATGGAGCTCGTGCTGGTCGGCTGCACGCTCAGCGGTGACTCCAACATCAGCGGCGATGTGATGGTCGACAGCAAGTCTGCCATCACCGGCAACATCAACTCCGGTAACCTGACCTGTTCTGGTATCATTCACGGCAACCTCAACGTCACCGGCAACATCACACTGACCGAGAACGCTCAGGTCGTCGGCGATATCCATACCGGCACGCTGGCGATGTCCCGCGGCGCGAAGGTCTCCGGTAAGATCGACATGGGCGGCTTTTAAAGCAAGACCAGCAAACAAAATCAGCAAAAAAGAAGAGCGGCGTTGCCGCTCTTCTTTTTGCCTCTTTACGGGATCACCGGGGTCCAGTAATGCTGTCCGTAGATATCCGTAAAGCGATACATCGCGCTCACACGGTCAGCGTGAAGATACACGTCCCCGATCTCGGCATCGGCATGATACGTCCACTGCTCTCCGAACAGATAACTGTCCGCATATTCCCCGTCGTAGCCGAAGTAGTCGCAGACGAAGTCGATCTCGTCGCCCTCGGTCAGCTCGGACACGCTCTTGGCGACGGTTTCGGTCTCGCCGTCGGTGTAGACGCTGCGCGCGCCCGCAATATAACCGTAGGGGTTCTCTGTATCAAACACCAGCAGCAGCTCCGAGCGTTCGCCGTTCACAAGACACGGCACATAACCGGTGATGGTATACTCGTCGCCGTCGTCGACGGTGCCGATATAGTAGTATGGAATCACCTGCCCGTCAATGGACAGCCAGGTGCCCTCATAGCTCCCGATCAACGCGCCATCATCTGTAAAGCTAAACTGGTTGTCAAGGCCGAGATCAATATACCCTTCGCCATCATCATAATAGACGCTCAGCGCCAGATCATTGACAAGCTCCCACTGTTCCTCGCTCAGCCGGATGGTTGGCTCTTCGCCAAGCCATACCAGCTGCGAAGAATCGAACTGATTCTCCGTGAGATACTCCACCGCGCCGTCCGAGGCGAGCGCCAGGGAACGGCCCAAGCTGGAGGAACTCGACAGCAGCTCCATCAGCACTTGGGACACCAGATCGCTGCTTGCTATGCTGCTGCCGCCGGAGGACGCCGCCGCGCCGAGCAGCGCGCCCAGCGGATTGCTCGAAAGACTGGAGACGTTGCTCGATACCGCTTGGCCGGCAACACCCATACTGGCAAACTGCTCAATGCAGCGGGTGTACTCGCTATCAAGCCCGATGGCGCCGTACTGCTGCGCCGCGGTCTTGACCTTGCCGGTCTTCTGATACGGGAAGTAGATGGAAAGACCGTAGGCGTTGGTGACGGTGGAGGAGGTCTTGTTGTACTTTACCGCGCCAAGCAGCGCGTCGTTCATGGCCTTTGCCTCGTCGGTGCCGATGTTGGCTGCGAGGTGTACAAGATCGACCTGATCAATCTTGCTGGACGCCGCGAACTCCCGTGTGCTGCTGCGTGCGCCGGAGACGGTCTTGTAGCCCTTGCCCTGCACCAGCTCCGAGGTGTCTACCGCGAAGTCGCGGAAAGCGTCCGGTACGGTGGCGGAAAGCTCCGCGAGGTCTACCACCGAGAGCGTGGTATCCTGTCCCCTGCACTTCTGGGCGCAGACGCTCACAAAGTCGTCCACGATGTTCTTGCCGATCTCGATGGTCGGCATGGAGGTGTTCTCAGACAGCTTTGTGAGCCAGTTGGTGTAGTACCAGCCAACGCCCGGCTCCGTCTCCTCAGATGCAATGAGGTAGTCTGCATAGCGGGAGAGCATCAGCGCGTTTTCAAGCGTCGCCATCAGGCAGGCATCAAAGCCGATGAAATCGAACTTTATATCCGCGTCGGCAAGGGCCTTGTTGATGCCGCTGAGGCTCATGGAGCCGGCGCTCGCTTTCTTCTCGTCATAGCCATAGCCGGAGAGCGATCCGCCGCCGTGATCCCAGAAGATCAGATTCATGCGGCTTGCGGGATAGTTCTTGGCGCAGTAGCTGATGAAGCTCGTCAGGTTCGCCGGATCGGTCATCGCCGCCGTGCCCGCGTTCTTCTCCAGCAGCTTGAGTCCGCCGCTTTCCACCTTGTAGATCTGGTTTACGCTGCTGGAGACGATGTTGTTCTGCCACTGTTTGCATCCACCGGTGTAAACGATGACGTTCACCTGATCGCTCAGCGTCGCTGCCGCAATCTCGGCCAGATCGGCGGTACCCATCTTGTACTTGGATTCCAGATCTGTGCCGCAAAGATAGACCATGATCGTTACAGTGTCCTTGCCATCGCCCAGGATTTCGGTGTACTTCTCCCGCGCCCCGGGCGCGACGGCAGTGTTGAGACGACCTACATTGCTGCCTGCCGCCCAACCCGTGGACACATTGCCAAGGCTGCCCGTCAGCAGACTTCCGAGGCCTCCGGCCGAGGGTGTACCCGTCAACTGCTGCACGATCTCCTGCGTCACAGTGCCGCTGCCGCTTTGGGTCGATCCACCTCCCAGCAGACCGCTGAGGCCGGCGCCTCCGCCGCCGAGCAGCAGGACTGCAATCAGAAGGATGGTCATCAGGGGACTATTTTGCTTTCTGCCGCGATTTCCGCCGCCTGAGTTGCCGGTTGGCCGGCCTCCGCTCCCGACCGGCCCGGTTCCGAGGCCGTCGCCCCGCTTGTAGGCGCCCTGCCCCTGTCCGACGATATGCTGTTGCCTGCCTCTTGGCCTGTTGTCGTCCATGGCTTGATCCTCCACATAGAAGTTTTTTTATAGTTTACCACGTTTCGACGCAGAAATCAATTTTATCCCTCTGGCTGTTCTTTACGGAATCTTGACAAGGATCATTTGCCTTGATACACTATATTTAAAATAATAAACCAAGCAGGAGGAGCTGTGCCATGAAAAACCGCATCCGCAACTTCTTCTTCGGCAAGCCGCTCAAGGATTCCGAGCTTGCCAACGAGCGCCTCAGCGTATTCTGGGGCGTCCCTGTTTTTTCGAGCGACACGATCTCCACTGTCACTTACGCCGGCGAGGAGATACTGGTGGTGCTGATCCCGATTCTCGGCATTGCGGCATACCGGCGATTCCTGTGGATTGTGGCGGCATTGGTTCTGCTGCTGCTGATTCTGATCCTCGGCTACCGGCAGACGATCGCCGCCTATCCGCAGGGCGGCGGCGGGTATACGGTGGCACTGGATAACTTAGGCGAGCGGGCAGGCGTCATCGCCGGTGCGTCTCTGGTAATTGAATATGTGCTGATCGTCGCGGTCAGCGCCAGCGCCGCGGCCGCCGCAGTGGTATCTGTGTTCCCCGCCTCCGCACCACTCAAACCGTGGATCGCGTTTTTCCTGGTGGCGTTTCTCTCGTGGCTTCATCTGCGCGGCACCCACGCGGCGGCAGTGATCGTCGGCATCCCCACCTATCTTTTTGTCGGCACCATGCTGGTGATGATCGTCTGCGGCTTTGCGCGCTGGAATGGCGTCACCTATATCCCCACCAGTGCAGAGGCTTTTGTGCTGAATGATCGCGAAATGCTGTTTTTGATGCTGCGCGCCTTTGCCTCCGGCTGTACGGCGCTGGCCGGCATAGAGGCGGTATCCAACGGCGTTGCCAGCTTCCGCAATCCGGCGCAGCGCACTGCCCGCCGGGTGCTGGTGGCGATGGGCGTGATTGTCGCAGTGGTATTGCTCGGCATCAGCGTTCTTTCCAGCCTGTACCGTATTGTACCAACGAATCTGAACACGGTGATGAGTCAACTCGCGGGCGTTGTGTTTGGCCGCGGCAGCTTCCTCTACTACTGGGTGCAGCTGATGACCGTCGTGATACTGTCGCTCGCGGCAAATACAGCGTTCGCCGATCTCCCGCACCTCATGGCGATGATGGCGGAGGACCGCTACCTCCCTCGGCGGCTGATCTTCCGCGGCAGCCGTCTCAACTACACCAACGGCATTCTGTTTCTCTTCCTTGCCTCCGGCATCCTGACGCTGGTCTTTGAGGCGGACCAGCACAAGCTGCTGCCGCTGTTCGCGAGCGGCATCTTCATCTCATTCTTTCTCAATCAACTGGGCATGCTGCGCTACTGGCGACGCAGCCGCGGCAGCCATTGGATCTGGCACAGTGCAATCAACGCTCTGGCACTGATCGTGACCAGCATAACGCTGGTGGTGCTGGTGGTGACACGTTTTCTCTCCGGTGCGTGGGTCACGCTGCTGGGAATACTTCTGCTCACAGAGCTGATGCTGGGCATCCACCGCCACTACATAAATGTCCGCCGTGATCTGACCATTCCTTCCCTCGACGAGGCGCGGAGCATGCTCAGCTCCACCAAAGCGGGCAAGGCGATCCTGCCGATCCGCCGCCTCAACCGCGCGTTTATCAAGGCGTATAACTGCGCCGAGGACATGGGTTTCACGGAAATCGAGCTGTACTATGTGGGTGGCAGTGAAACGGAAGCGCTGGAGCTGCGCGCCCAGATCGAGGCTTTGGGTCTCAACTGCACCTTTGTCTATGATATCACGGAGTACCGCAACACGGAGGATCTTCTGATCCGCCACATTGAAGCAGAGGAGCGTATGCAGCACCACCATGAGCACCTGACCGTGGTGATTCCCAGCCTCGTGACGCAGAACCCCCTCAAGCAAACTCTGCACAACGAGACCTCCCGCGTGCTGATGCAGCGCCTTGCCCGACACCGGTATGTATACGTGTTTCAAGTGCCATACCTGCTGGAATAAAAAAAGAAGCCGCAATGAGCCAGACGCATAAGGAAGTAAAATTTTAAGGAGAATGGTGCAGCCTTTCGGGACTGCACCGTTTCCTTTATTACGCCGAAAGACCGATCTTGTACTGTTTGGGATTCGCCTTGATTTCCTCCATCATGCTCTCAACCTCTTTCGTTGCGGGAATGGTGAACATCCCGATTGCGGTAAAGTAGACGTCCACTTTGACGCGGATGTGCCCATCGGAACGGTCGCTGTTGTGAACCTCAATGCGGCGGATCAGCGTGTTCACGATGGTCGGTGTCAGCTCCCGCAGCTCGGTGAACTCCCGCAAGCCCTTGAGCAGCATGTGCAGATCGACCTGCGCCTTGCCCGCTTCTCTGAGCTGCGCTTCACACTCGGCGATGGCCTGCTCCAGTTCCTTCTGCTCGGTCTCGTACATAGAGGACATCTTGGAAAAACGCTCATCGGTCAGTTTACCCATGATGTTGTCCTCATAGAGCCGAGTGATGATGCGGTCGATCTCGTCAACACGCTTCCTGCTGCGAGTCAGCTTGCTTTTCGTCGATTGAATCTCCTGACTGCGGATGCAATTTTGCTGCTTCGCCAGCATAAACAGAAAAACCGGCTGATAACAGCGGACGAAATCGGCAAGGTCACTGACCGCTTCCAGAACGATCTTCTCCAAGGCGGTATCGCGGATATAATGGATGGTACACTCGCCGCGCCCGCTCTTATAATTGGCACAGCGGAAGAACTCCTGATCCCTACGAAGGCTCTTTGCCGCACAGAAATGCAGCTTGGAACCGCAGTCGGGACAGAATACCAAGCCGGAAAACAGGCTCTTTCGCCCTGTTTTGGTGTTCCGCCGCTTGTTTTGCCGAAGCTCCTGCACCCGCAGCCAGGTGTTCTCGTCGATAATCGGCTCCTGCATGTCGGGTATGATCTGCCACTCGTCCTCCGGCTTATAGATGGTCTTGTGGACCTTATAGCTGACGGTCGTGGTCATAAAATTGACTGCGCAACCGGTATACTGACGATTATCCATAATATGAATTACCGTTTCAGGTGACCACGCATAGGGATTGGCAGTGGGCTTGTGACCGGACTTCCGCCCCTGAGACTGCATATACGCAGAGGGAATCAGCACCTTTTCCGCTTCAAGCTGCTTGGCGATCTGGAGCGGTCCCAGCCCATCGAGGCACAACGCAAAGATTTTTCGGACGACCTCTGCGGCAGGCTCGTCAATCAGCCATTTTTCGTGGTCGTTCTCGTCTGCCACATATCCGTATGGCACCGTCGAGCTGATTCGCTTGCCGTTTGCCGCCTTCATCGCCCAGACTGCCTTGATTTTCTTGCTCGTCTGAGCGGCATACCATTCATTAAAAATATTGTGAAAGGGCATCATTTCCGTACCGGTGCCGGCGAGCGTGTCCACATTCTCCTGAATGGCGATAAACTTCACACCAAGCGACGGATAGACCATTTCGAGATAATTGCCGACCTCCAGATAGTTGCGCCCAAAGCGGGAGAGGTCCTTCACGATGATGGTAGAGACCTTGCCGGCCTCCACCAGTTTTTCCATCTTCTGAAACCCCTCGCGCTCAAAGGTCGTACCGCTCACACCGTCGTCATAGAAAAACTGCGGATGGAGATAACCGTTCTTTCTGGCATAATCATAAAGGATTTCGCGCTGATTTTGTATGGAATTGGATTCTTTATCCTCTTTTTCACCGCTTTTGCCTTTTTTCTTCTCCTCATCGGGATCGTCGTCGCTGAGACGGGCATAGAGAGCGGTGATTTTTTCTTCTTCCTGCCCTTTTTTCGTTGCTGTTGCCATACTTCAAAAACTCCCTTCCTGACAACCGGGCATTGCAAAGGCCAACATCACTTTACAATGCCCGATTGCCATAGTCGAATGTGTTATATGAGCTTTTCGTTCAACAGGAGCGCCATAAACTGCTCCAGGACGCTTTCACGCCCATCGGCGCTGAAATGCGTGCTGACCTCATAAGTCGTTCCTCCGATGGTAAGCTCAAAGGCCCCCTCGCCGGGGAAAAGCGCCGCAGGGCTGAAATCATAACTGTTACCCATAAACGTCACCTCACGATCTCTCGTCTCTGCTGCGCTGACGCTTTAGCAGGTCAAGGCCCTTGATGATGTCCTTCCTGATCTGCTCATCGGTGTAGCTTGCAGGAAAATACTTGCGAAAATCATCGCGGCGCAGCCTGATCTGCTCCCGCTGATTTGGCTTTTCCTCCGCCATGACCTCGTCAATGCGGTCAAGGTCTATGCCGCCGAAAAGCTCGGCACTCTCTTTGTGCATCCGCACCGCCTGCGAATACGACGGCGTTGCCTCGTCGCGCTCAATCAGCTCGACAAGGTGCTCCTGTGCGTTGGCCGGCAGGAACGAAAGCTCCACACCTACGGAAATTGCGATACGCTGCTCGTCAAGCAGGTCCAGCAGCGCGGGGATGAGGTGCGTCAGACGGATATAGCGGTGGATTTGGCGCTCGCTTTCGCCCTCTGTTTCGCTGATCTGGGTGACGCTCCACTTCTCGCCGACTTGGCGAGAAGTACCCTGATGACCAAGCGCCTCCATCTTCAGCTTGTAGGCAAAAGCCTTTTCGCTCGGCAGGATGTGCTCGCGGTGGAGGTTGCTGTCCACCAGCTCGATGGCCGCCGCATCGCGGTCCACGGCATGAATAAAGGCGGGGACGGTATCCATCCCTGCCTTCTGCGCGGCGTGGAGCCTCCGGTGCCCGGAGATCACCTCATATTCATCGGTCGTGCCCTCCAACGGGCGAACGATCA
>CAMVTO010000027.1 GCA_947170435.1 uncultured Clostridia bacterium
ACGACAAGTGGCTGGTCGTCATCGCCATGGGTATGGCGGCGATGAACATCATCCTGCTGAGAAACGCTTTCGAGGGCGTGCCCAGTGAAATCGAAGAGGCTGCCATCGTCGACGGCGCGTCCGAGTTCCAGGTGCTCAGCAAGGTGTACCTGCCCATGAGCAAATCCACCATCGCGACCGTCGCGCTGTTCTTCGGCATCAGCCGCTGGAACGGTTACTTCTGGGCGCGCCAGATGATCTCCAACTCCAACGAGCATCCGTTGCAGGTCTTCATCCGTCTGCGCCTCGAGGAGTTCACCGACGCCGAGGCCATGGCCGGCTGGAACCAGCCCTATGCGTCCGACTCGGTCATCTACGCGCTGATCGTGTGCTCCATTGTACCGATCCTGATCATCTATCCGTTCATTCAGAAGTACTTCGCCAAGGGCACCAACGTCGGCGGCGTCAAGGAGTAATCACACTGTAGTTCATCCGGTTCACCGGAAAACGATAAAAAATTAGGAGGATATCATGAAAAAGAGCAAATCCATTATCGCGCTGCTGCTTTCCGTCTCGATGATCGCAGTGCTGCTGACCGGCTGCGGCGGCGGCAAGATCGACGTGGACAGCTATGAGCAGCCCACCACCCAGACCGAGACCCCGGCCGAGACCAATACGGACGCGGCCCCGAGCGAACTGACCTATGCCAGCGGCACCGTGCTGCGCATGGCCACCGGCTACAACTCCACCAAGACCGGCCTGAGCTTCGACGCGGAAGTCGCGGGCGAGGGCGTCACCCTGGCCGACGGCAAGACCTATCGTGCCGGCGACCTGAAGCCGACCTGGGTTGAGGTCGAGAACGTCCTCGACATCAAGATCGAGGACAAGTACCAGGGCAACAGCGCCTCCAACGAGTTTGACTACTGGAAAGAGCGCATGGGCGACGTGGACATGGTCTCCGGCACCGCCGCCAAGCTCACCGAGAACGGCGAGCAGGGCGTTGTCGTGAACATTGCCGAGTATCTCGACCAGATGCCGAACTTCAAGGCTTACCTCGAGGCGAACCCCATCGTCCGCCTGTCCATCACCGGTAACACCGACACCGGCGCCATCTACTTCTCCCCGTACTTCGACGGCGTCAACGACATTGAGCGTATGCCGCTCATGCGTGTCGACATGGTTCGGAAGCTGCTTGACGGCGAGGGCGAGTTCACCGCTTCCGCCAGCAACAAGACCGCGGCTCCCGTCTATCAGCCCTACATGCCCACCTCCGGCAAGATCGACATCGACACCGTGAAGCTGGACGGCAGCGGCGTTGAGACCGTGACCAAGGATTATGACGCTTACGGCAACATCATCGAGAAGATGAACGCTGCCGGCAGCATTGACGGTGTGACCGCTGTCAATATGCTCCGTGAGTACATCGACAAGACCTATGGCGGATACTACGGCACCGAGCGTTCCAACCTCTTCGTCGGCCAGAATGCCGCGTGGGACGCTGACGAGCTCGTCGCGCTGCTCCGCTGCGTCGTCGCCAACCCCCAGACCCTCAACGGCACCAACAGCATTCAGGGCCTGTTCTCCCGTGAGGACAACAACAACCAGCGCCGCGTCGATATGTTCCGTTTCGCCGGCCACCTGTTCGGCGTCCGCGGCCTCGAGTCCCGTCAGGACTACCTGTACTTCGGCACCGACGGCAAGCTCCACGATGCCCGTCAGGATGTTGAGACCTATGAGGCTCTTGAGCGCATGAACAACATCGCCAAGGAAGGCCTGATCTCCGTCAACTTCATGAACAGCGCTGACGGCAAGACCAAGCAGTACCTCGAAAACGACAGCGGCTTCATGCACTACGACTACAACTCCACCCAGACCCTGTACAACGATCCCAGCCAGGGCGTCTTCGACGACGGCGAGCTGTACATGGCGGTCATGGTTCCTGTCGCTTGCTGGCAGGACGGCACCAACGGCGGCAACTACATGCGCTTCACCGAGTCCTGGCGCAGCGTTAAGACCGACGGCTGGGGCATCTCCGCTGATGGCGTCAAGGGCAGCCAGGATAAGCTCAACGCCGCGCTCAAGCTCATCGACTACGCCTACTCTCCCGAGGGCATGATCCTCATGAGCTATGGTCCCGACGCGTTCATCAAGACCAACGCCGACGGCAGCTATGTCACCTTTACCTTCAACGGCCAGCAGATGCCCGAGATCGCCGACGCGACCCGTGCGGAGCTGTGGGAGAAGGCCAGCGGCAACTACACCAACTACGCCCGTCAGTTCCTCGGCTCCACGCTGAGCTTTGCCAAGAGCCAGGCGTTCGAGTTCCAGTGCACCAGTGACGTCGGCCGTATCGGCGCGGGCTACATCTCCACCGCCATCGGTCTTGGCACCATCAAGCATCCCGAACTGGCTGTGTCCAGCAACCCGTGGTACATGTCCATCCCGACCGTTCTCCCCAACACCAAGGCTGAGAACGACATGATCAACAAGTACACCCAGCTCACCAGCAACGGCCGCTTCTCCAGCTCCAAGGACGGCGAGAACCTGTTCGTCAACCAGATCGTCTCCGGCTACGCCGAAGAGGGCATGGGCAACGCCGCGGCTTCCGCCGCCAAGGTTGCTGACGAGTGGGGCGGCAAGCAGTACCTGACGCTCAAGCAGGATGCTTGGGATCGTCTGCTCACCTACTACAACGCGATCGGCTAATCGACGGGGAAGGCTCATCCGAAAGGGCGGCGCCCTTTCGGATGGGGAAACCCCACGGCAGGGAGGTCAGAATGTATAAAAAACAATTAAAATTGCAAAAGCTCCTATGCTTACTGGCGATTTGTTCGAGCGCTCTGGTATTCCTGTATGCGCTCGGCATCATGACTGATCTGTACGATACGCTGTACTCGACGATGCGCAATCCTTCGGATCTGACGCAGACAGACGTTCCCGGCTCTATTGTTTATTACAACATGCAGAGCTTCAACGGCGTGTTCCTGCGCTACAGCATCGTGCTGATCCTGCTTGCGTGCCTGCTCTACATCACCAACACGCACGTGAGAAGAAAATACTACATCGGCAACTACATCCCCATCTGCGCGTTTGCGGCGGCGAACATCTACGTCGCCGTCTGGGCGCACCAGTACATCGAGGCGTACAAGACCCGCTTCCTGCGCATCGACTTCGCTGCGCTCAAGGAGCACGCTGAGATGTGGAAGACCGCATACACGGAATCGACCTTCTGGTTTGATATCCACTACCTTGTCTTTGGCATTTCGATCCTGGTTTCTCTGGGGCTCGTGGCCTGTGCGGTGTGGAAGATGAAGCTCATGAAGGAAGAGAAGGCGCTCATTGAGAGCGGAAAGGGGGCGGCGGCATGAACGACGAGAGAACCACTCGATTAGACCGGATGCGTTTTACGAAGAACACGACGTCCGCGAACCTTGCGCTGCTCGCGATCATCTTCAACCTGTGCTTCTTCATCAGCATCTATGAGAGCGACGTGGGTTCCTGGTATTACACCATCCTCGTCGGCGGCTCAATCCTCTACAACCTGATCTTTATGCTCGCGGCGTTCCTCGCCTCGGAGGGCATCAAGAACTACAAGATCGGCTATTCGTACCTGATGATCGTGTTGGGCATCATTCAGATCGTCCGTATCTTCATCTATCCGGTGAAGGCTCACAACGCGGTCGTCACGATCCAGGAGCAGGCGGTTACCGTGATGGAAGGCGCCCAGTTCACCCGCGTCGTCCTCTATCTGGTGCTCTCCGCGGCGTGCCTCTTCGCGGGCGCGATCGTGGGCATCATTCGCAGCCGTGCGCTGGAGGGCCACCTCGCGACGCTGGAATCCAAGGCCGCGTAAAGGAGGGGAGAACGATATGGCAGAGCTGAAAATCCAGCATGTAGACAAGATCTACGACAATAACGTCCAGGCAGTCTTTGACTTCAATCTCGACGTCAAGGACGGCGAGCTGATCGTCCTCGTCGGCCCCTCCGGCTGCGGCAAGTCCACAACGCTGCGCATGATCGCCGGCCTTGAGGATATCTCCGCGGGCCATCTGCTGCTCGACGGCAAGGATATCACGCAGGCTCCGGCCAAGGACCGCGACATGGCGATGGTGTTCCAGAACTACGCGCTCTACGGCCACATGACCATCTACGAGAACATGGCGTTCTCGCTGACGCTGCGCAAGGAGAACCCGAACGTGATCCACAAGAAGGTTCTTGCCGCGGCGGAGATCCTGGGCCTGACGAGCCAGCTCAACAAGAAGCCGTCTCAGCTTTCCGGCGGCCAGCGCCAGCGTGTTGCGATGGGCCGTTCCATCGTCCGCAACCCGAAGGTGTTTCTGTTCGATGAGCCGCTTTCCAACCTCGACGCGAAGCTCCGCGGCGCGACCCGCCGTGAGATCCTGCTGCTGCATAAGCGTCTGAAGGCCACCATGCTGTATGTCACGCATGACCAGACCGAAGCGCTGACGCTGGCAGACCGCATCGTCTGCATGTCCATGGGCCACGTCCAGCAGGTCGGCACGCCGATCGAGCTGTATGACGCGCCGGCGAACAAGTTCGTCGCGAGCTTCATCGGCCTGCCGCCGATGAACTTCTTCGACGTGACCGTCCGCGAGGGTATGCTCGAGGGCAAGGGCTTCACCGTACCGCTGAGCGAAGAGGAGAAGGGTATCCTGCTTCCCTATGCCGGCAAGGAGATCGACCTTGGCGTGCGTCCTGAGGACGTGGCGGCGGACGGCTCCATCAATATGAAGGTGTTCTCCAACGAGAACCTCGGCATGAACACGCTGGTTCACGGCCACATCGGCGGCAGCGAAGCCGCCAGCAACAAGATCTCGGCCAAGCTCCGCGGCTGGTGCGACTATAAGGAAGGCGACAACGTCGGCGTTTCCTTCAGCCGCAAGCATTTCTTTGACAAAGAATCGGGCAACGCCATTCGGAAGGGGGAGAGCAAATGAGTGCGAAGACTACTGCCGCCAAGGCGCCGGCTCACATGCCGGAATTTCTCCGTAGGCTGTTTGTTTCCCTCAAGCGCCGCCCGTCGGTCATCGCGCTGATCGTCCTGGTGATTGCGTTTCTTCAGTATTCGCTGAACCTGACGCACATCTCCGACACGACGGCGAAAATCCAGGGTTCGGGCATGGGCCTGTGCGGATTTGCGACGATGCTGTTCTCCATGCTGTCGCTGGTCTGCTTCCTCAACGCTTTCCCGCGCCGTAAAAAGCCTGTTGTGGCGATGGTGGTGCTGATGTTTGTGATGTTCGCGGTCATCATTTTCTGCGACTTCCACTACATACAGCTGATCCAGTACGCGCTGACGCGCCCGGATAACCCCATCGTGATCGACAAGCAGACGGTCTATATCGCTCAGGCGAACAACGTGCTGTACGACCACATCATCATTGAGTGCGTCGGCATCGCGCTGATCGTCCTCATGCCGGTCTACACCAAGCTGCTGCGCAAGATCAACACCTCCATCATCGTGGAGGGCAACGGTGACCTCGGCGAGATCGACATCTCCGGCGAGGATTGATGGATTGGAAAACAGAATCGGGAGGCTCCACAGCCTCCCGATTCCGTGAAAAATCGTATGGCTAAAAAGAATCACGGCAACGCCAGAGACGACATCAAGGCGACAGCCGACTATTACAAGCTTCATACCGACGCGGTCAACGATCTGGCCACCGCGGACGAGAGCAACTCGCCGGAGGTGCCGGAATCCGAACTGCTGCAATACCGTTCCGGGCCCAAGCTGCACATAACGGATTGGGCGAAGGCGATCCTCATCAAGATGTGGTTTGCCGGATCGGTCTGCTTCTTCATCTTCTGGGGCCTCAGCGCGCACATCACCGCGCGGCTGGACCTGCTGTTGGTGTTCGGCATCGCCCTGGGCGTTGTGACGGACGTGCTGACCAACAATATTCTGCGTTATATTGCAAAAACGCCCGCGGCCAACGACCGCTGGATGATGTTCCCGCAAAAAAAGTATGTGACCTTCTTTTTCAACATGATCTACGCGATGCTGTTGCTTGCCTGCGTGGATATGTTCTACAACCTGCTGAACCTTGCGATCCTCTCGGTCATCGGCGGCGATACCGTCCCGATTGGCGTGGAGACGGTCCTGTTTGGCATTTTCTATACAGGCTTTGACCTGCTTTTCATCTTTATGAAACGCCTTGCTCGACAGATCGTTGCAGACGCGAAAAAAAGTGCAAAAGGAAAATAAATATTATGTTGAAACTGCTTTTTTCCAGTGCGACCTCCGCGTGCTTTGAGCTGAAAGACGACGTGCCGTACTACGCACCGGAGAAATTCACGATATATCTTGACAAGAAGCCCCTGCACGAATGCGAGACCAATGTGTTCTCGCTGTTTGGCCTGAAGCCCGAGACGGAGTACGCGCTCCGCGTCGCCGGCGAAACCCTGGATGAGGGGCTGTATTTTTCCACCAAGTCCGAGACCTGTGCTCTGGACATCCGGGCCTTCGGCGCGGTGGGTGACGGTAAGAGTGATGATACCACGGCGATCCAGACGGCGATCAGCTGTCTCCCTGCCGGCGGTCGGCTGTATTTCCCTGAGGGGCGCTATCTGTCCCGCCCGCTGCTGCTCAAGAGCCACATCACGCTGGAGTTCGCCGAGGGCGCGACGCTGCTCGGCGCTACGGAGCGGGAGCGCTATCCCGTGCTTCCCGGCTCTGTCGTCGAAGCGGAGGGCCGCGAGACCTATTTCGGCGGCTTTGAGGGCAACACCATGCCCATGTACCTGTCGCTGCTGACGGCGCAGTACGCCGAAGACATCACCATCGTCGGCCCCGGCACGGTGGACGGCAACGCCCAGAACAGCGACTGGTGGACAGCGTACAGGGAGTTTTCCACGTCCCGTCCGCGGCTGATGTTTTTCAATCGCTGCAAGGACGTGATGATCCATGGCGTACATGCCTGCAACTCGCCGTCCTGGCAGCTGCATCCCTACTATTCCGAGCATATCGGCGTCTACGATGTGCTGGTTTCCGCACCGAAGGACAGCCCCAACACCGACGCCTGCGACCCCGAGTCCTGCGACGGTGTGGAGATCATCGGCTGCCGCTTCACGGTCGGTGACGACTGCATCGCCATCAAGTCCGGCAAGATCGAGCTGGGCACAAAGCTCAACAAGCCTGCCGACCACCACACCATTCGCAACTGCCTGATGCAGTACGGCCACGGTGCGGTGACGCTGGGCAGTGAGATCGGCGCGGGTGTGCGCAACCTCAACGTGTCCAAATGCGTGTTCGTCGGCACGGATCGCGGGCTTCGCATCAAGTCCCGCCGCGGTCGCGGCAAGAACTGCTACATCAACAACATCGTGTTTGAGAACATCCGCATGGACGGCGTGCTGACGCCGATCGCCATCAATATGTGGTACAACTGCTGTGACCCGGATCGCGAGAGCGAGTATGTCTGGTCGCGGGAGAAGCTGCCCGTGGACGACCGGACGCCGCATATGGGACGCTTCCGTTTCCGTGACATCACCTGCACCAACGCGGAGGTCGCCGCCTGCTATATCGACGGCCTGCCGGAAGCGCCCATCGTCGAGGTGCGGCTGGAGAATTTCCACGTCAGCTTCTCGCCGGACGCGAAGCCGGGTATCCCCATCATGGAGAACTTTGCCAAGGAGCGCTGCCGCCTGGGCCTGTATCTGGATAACGTGCAGCACATCCGCATTCGCAATGTCACGGTGGACGGCGCGGAGGGTGACAAGCTCATCGCGGCGCATTACGACGAAATCGACAAAGATTGATATTCACGAGGTGGTTGGACCATGTACGAACAGATCGACGCCTATATTCTGCGGCTCATTGAGGAGTCGACGCCGGAGCGCACCGTCTGGAACGTGGAGAAGCTGCGCCAGGGTAAGCCGGCAGACTGGAACTATATCGACGGCTGCATGATCACGGCGCTGCTGTCTATCGCTGAGATCACGGGCGATGCGCGCTACTTCGACTTTGCCGAGGGTTTCATCGACAGCTTCATTGCGGAGGACGGCACGATCCGCACCTACGACGAGAGCAAGTACAACCTCGACGATGTCAATGAAGGCCGTGTGCTGTTCGAGCTGTACGACAGAACCCACAAGGAGAAATATCAAAAAGCCGCCGCCGTATTGCGGGGGCAGCTGGAGCGCCAGCCGCGCACGCCGGAAGGCAACTTCTGGCACAAGGCGATCTATCCCAATCAGGTGTGGCTGGACGGATTGTATATGGCGCAGCCGTTCTATGCGCTCTATGAAAAGCACTTTGGCAAGGGAGATTTCTCGGACACCGTTCGCCAGATCGAAACCGTGCGCGCCAAAATGTTTGACGAGAGCAAGAAGCTCTACTACCACGGCTACGATGCCAGCCGCAAGGCGTTCTGGGCGGATCCTGAGACGGGACGGAGCAAGAACTTCTGGCTGCGCAGCGTGGGCTGGTTTGCCGTGTCGTTGGCGGATTTGCTGGAGATCGTGCCTGCGGGTGATGCCAACGACCGTCTCCGCAAGATTTTCGCGGAGTTGATGGCAGGCGTGAAGCAGTACGCCGACGCAGAGACCGGCATGTACTGGCAGGTTGTTGACCAGGTGGGCCGCGAGGGCAATTATCTGGAGACCAGCGGCAGCTGCATGATCGCCTACGCGATGCTCAAGGGCGCACGTTTGGGGATTTTGGGCAAGGAATATGCCGCACAAGGTGAAAAGACCTTCCGCGGCATTGTGAAGAAGTATTTGTCGTTTACGGATGGAAACCTGAACCTCGGCGGCATCTGCCTCGTGGCGGGTCTCGGACCGGAGAACAACCGCCGCCGCGACGGCTCGTATGAGTACTATATCTCCGAGCCGATCGTGGAGAACGATGCCAAGGGCGTTGCGCCGTTTATTCTCTGCTACACGGAAATCAAGCGTCTGGCAGGATGATTTTCATGCTTTCGCTGTCAGCGTGTTCGGCGGCGGCAAACTGCCGCTGTTGATAGGCGCTGGGGGAGACGCCGTACTTGTTCTTAAACACGCGGGAGAAGTACAGCGGCTCGCGGAAGCCGCACATGTGCGCGATCTCCGAGATATTGCCCGCATCGCCGAAGTCGGAGCTGAGGGATTCCGCGGCGGTCTGAAGCCGCATATCCATCAGGAATTTGTGCGGCGTGACGCCCAGCTCCTTCTTGAAGAGCTTGCGCAGATAGTCATAGCTGAAGGGCAGCGAGCGCAGGTAAACGTCCAGCTCATAGTTGGCGTCGGGGTAGTTGTTGGTGATGCTGTTGACGATCTCCTTGACCACACCGCTGAACTTGGGCGCGTCGAGATGAGCCGCCAGATGCCGCACGATCAGCTCACCGTAGGCGGAGAGCAGCGGCGTCTGCTTGCCGGGGGAGCCGCTGTACTGATAAAAGGCTCCGTTGAAGGCATTGAGGATGAAGTGATTGCCGTCGTCAGAAATGATGATCGGGGCCTTGAGCATCAGCGTCGGGGCGGACAGGTTGACGTGAATGTTGGTAAAGCCGCCAGTGCTCTGATTGGAGTGCGGGGTGTACGGCGGGATCAGGGCGATGTCCCCCTCCTTGTAGGGCAGGACAAAATCGTCAAAGGACAGGATGCCGTCGCCGCTGGTGCAGTAGATGAACTCCCAGTTGGTGTGCGCGTGGCGCGTCACGGCAAACGTGAGCAGATGCTTGCCCGCATAAATGATCTCGTTCATGAACCCATCTCCTTTCTGCATTCCATTATTTTATCAAAAGATGTCCGTTTTGTCCATATGCCACTTTCACTAAATCGACTCAAAATATCATATTTTGCAAACCGGGAGAGAAGCCAGTCCTCAGACCAAGGGAAAGCCTCGTCTGTGTAAATAGATAAGAAGTCAAAAAATCCAAAACGATCAACGATCAAGGGGGATAAACAATATGGCCTACTTAACGCTGAAAAACATCAACAAGATCTATCCGAACGGCTTCCATGCGGTCCATGACTTCAATCTGGACATGGAAAAGGGCGAATTTATCGTCTTCGTCGGGCCGTCGGGCTGCGGCAAGTCGACGACGCTGCGCATGATCGCGGGACTCGAGGACATCAGCAACGGCGAGTTCCTGATCGACGGCAAGCGCGCCAATGAGCAGGGCCCGCGCGAACGCGGCATCGCGATGGTGTTCCAGAGCTACGCGCTCTATCCCCAGATGACCGTGTACGACAACATCGCCTTCGGCCTCGAGCTGCAGGGCGCGGATGAGGACTACATCGACGAGAAGGTGCGCAATACGGCGCGCATCCTCGGCCTGACCGACTACCTTGACCGTCTGCCCCGCGCGCTGTCCGGCGGTCAGCGCCAGCGTGTCGCCATCGGCCGCGCCCTGATCCGCAAGGTTGGTGTGTTCCTGATGGACGAGCCGCTGTCCAACCTCGACGCCAAGCAGCGCGTCACCATGCGCAGTGAGATCACTCAGATCCACCGCGAGACCGGCGCCACCACCATCTACGTCACCCATGACCAGACCGAGGCCATGACCATGGCGGATCGTATCGTTGTCATGAAGGAAGGCTACGTCCAGCAGGTCGGTACGCCGCGCGAGCTGTACTTCAACCCCGTCAATATGTTCGTCGCGGGCTTCATCGGCGAGCCGCCGATGAACTTTGTCCGCTCCAAGGTGCAGGGCGGCAAGATCACCGTCGGCAAGACGGCGCTCGACCTCAGCTATAAGCTGGGCAGCAAGCTTGCGCAGTATGAGGGCAAGGAGCTGGTCTTCGGCTTCCGTCCCGAGGCGATCCGGCTCGGTGAGCATGACAACGCCTATGTTCTGCCCGCTACCGTCGAGTTGACGGAAATGCTGGGCGACAATACCAACGTCTACATCGAGATGGAAGGCGAGCACTCGATCCTGAAGGTCGACCCGCATGACACGCCGGACGTAGACAGCAAGATCACCTTCTCGATCCCCTATGAGAGCGTCTATCTCTTCGATGGGGAGACGGAGCAAGTCATCGACTAATACAGTTAGGAGGACATTATGGATATCCGTTATTCCGCAAACCCCAATGACGTCAAGCGCTATACCACCGAGGAGCTTCGCAAGGAGTTCCTGATTGAGAACCTGTATCGCCCCGACGAGGTCGTTGCCGTTTACAGCCACGTCGACCGCATGGTCACGCTGGGCTGCATGCCGGTCAAGGAGACCGTCTCCATCGACAAGGGCATCGATATCTGGGCAAACTTCGGCACGCACTATTTCCTGGAGCGCCGTGAGATCGGCATCTTCAACATCGGCGGCGCCGGCAAGATCACGGTGGACGGCACGGTGTACGAGCTGGGCTACAAGGACTGCCTGTACATCACCATGGGCGCCAAGGACGTGAAATTCTCCAGCGATGATTCCGCCAAGCCTGCGAAGTTCTATATGGTCTCCGCGCCGGCACATTGCAGCTACGAGACCAAGCTCCTGAAGATCGCGGACGCGAACAAGAAGCCCTGCGGTGAGGCCGCGACTTCCAACAAGCGCGTCATCAACCAGTTCATCCATCCCGCCGTTCTCAAGACCTGCCAGCTCTCCATGGGTATGACCGTGCTGGAGTCCGGCAGCGTGTGGAACACCATGCCCGCGCACACGCATGAGCGCCGCATGGAGGTCTATATGTACTTTGAGGTGCCCGAGGATCAGGCGATCATCCATCTGATGGGCCAGCCCCAGCAGACCCGCCACATTGTCATGACCAACGAGCAGGCAGTCATCTCCCCGTCGTGGTCGATCCATGCCGCCGCCGGTACCGCCAGCTATACCTTCATCTGGGCAATGGGCGGCGAAAACCAGGAATTCGACGATATGGATACCATCAAGACGAACGAATTGAGGTAATACGATATGGATATTATGAAGAGCTTTTCCCTTGAGGGCAAGGTAGCCCTCGTCACCGGCGCCGCCTACGGCATCGGCTTCGCCATCGCGGAGGCGCTGGCGGGCGCGGGCGCGAAGATCGTGTTCAACTGCCGCAATCAGGAGAATATGGACAAGGCGCTCGCCGCGTACAAGGAAAAGGGCATCGAGGCGTATGGCTACATCGCCGATGTGACCAAGGAGGATCAGGTCGTCGACCTCGTCGCCAAGATCAAGGCGGAGCTCGGCGGTGTGGACATCCTCGTCAACAACGCGGGCATCATCAAGCGCATCCCCATGACCGAGATGAGCGCCGAGGACTTCCGCCAGGTCGTGGACATCGACCTTGTCGGCCCGTTCATCTGCGCCAAGGCGGTCATCCCCGGCATGATCGAGAAGGGTCACGGCAAGATCATCAACATCTGCTCCATGATGAGCGAGCTGGGCCGCGAGACCGTCTCCGCCTATGCGGCGGCGAAGGGCGGTCTCAAGATGCTCACCCGCAACATCTGCTCCGAGTACGGCGAGGCGAACATCCAGTGCAACGGCATCGGCCCGGGCTATATCGCGACACCGCAGACCGCGCCGCTGCGCGAGCGTCAGCCGGATGGCAGCCGTCATCCGTTTGACCAGTTCATCGTCGCCAAAACGCCGGCGGCGCGCTGGGGCACGCCTGAGGATCTGATGGGTCCCGCGGTATTCCTGGCCTCCGACGCTTCCGATTTCGTCAACGGCCACATCCTGTATGTCGATGGCGGCATCCTCGCCTATATCGGCAAGCAGCCGTGAAGCGCTTCAAAAAAGTGCAAGCACTTTTTTGAACAGGTTCTCGCTTCGCTTCCCGCACGCCAAGGCGCACGGGCGCTTCGCGTAAAGAGTTTTTTCTGACGCGCATGTCGTCAGAAAAAACGATCTGATTCTTTCGCGCCTGCGGGCGCGAAACACTGCGAGGCTTTTACTATATGAAAATAGTCTCCTTCACATCATGTGACGCGCCGGTCATAGGTTACCTTCAAGACGACCATGACCGGCTCGTCGCACATAAAGAGCGCCCGGCGATCGTGATTTGTGCGGGCGGCTGCTACCGCTGGCTTTCCCCGCGGGAAAAAGACCCCGTGGCGCTTTCCTTTGCCGCCATGGGGTATCAAACGTTCCTGCTGGAATACTCCACGGGGGAGCGCGCGGGGAACTATCGCCCTCTGCGAGAGCTGGCGGAGAGCGTGCGCACCATCCGCGCCCACGCGCAGGAATGGCACATCAAGCCGGATAAGATCGCGGTGCTGGGCTTCTCCGCGGGCGGGCACCTTGCGTGCAGCCTCGGCGTCCTGTGGGATGATCCGCAGCTCGGTTTAGACGCGAATTGCCGCCCGGACGCGCTGGTACTGTGCTATCCGGTCATTACAACGGGGAAGTACGCCCACCGCGAGTCCGCGGACAACGTCTCCGGCGGCGATCCCGCCCTGCTGGAGAAGCTGTCGCTCGAAAAGCGCGTCACGGCGCAGATGCCGCCGACCTTTGTCTGGCACTGCGTCGGGGACGAGAGCGTGCCGGTGGAGAACACCCTGCTGCTGACGACCGCCATGCAGCGCGCGGGCGTGCCGTATGAGTGCCACCTGTTTGCGGGCGGCGCGCACGGAATCTCGCTGTGCAATCAGGAGGTTGAGACGCCCTATCCCGCCATCGCGCCGTGGGTGGAGCTGTGCAAGACCTGGCTCAACGCGCGGTTTGCCTACACGCCTTGACGCATTGCACAGAATGGCTGGAGAAAATTCTACCAATCGCATATTGAATTCTAGTATACAAGTTATAAAATAGTATTGTGATTATTTCTACCGAAAGAGGAGGAAAACTGCTATGAATGAAGTGTTGCAAACCATCTCCAAGATCGGCATTGTGCCGGTCATCGCCATCGACGACGCCAAGAAGGCGGTGCCGCTGGCGAAGGCGCTGGTCGCGGGCGGCCTGCCGGTCGCCGAGGTCACGTTCCGCACCGCGGCGGGCGAGGACGCGATCAAGGCGATCTCCGCTGAGGTTCCGGAGATGCTGGTCGGCGCGGGTACCGTGCTCACCAAGGATCAGCTGGACCGCGCACTGGCGGCGGGCAGCAAGTTCATCGTCAGCCCCGGCTTCAATCCCGAGATGGTCAAGTACGGCCTTTCCAAGGGCGCGCTGATGCTCCCGGGCACCGCCACCGGCGGCGAGATGGAGCAGGCGATGGCGCTGGGCCTTGAGGTCGTGAAGTTCTTCCCGGCGGAGGACAACGGCGGCGTCAAGAAGCTCAAGAGCCTTGCCGGTCCGTATCGCAACCTCAAGTGGATGCCCACCGGCGGCGTCAACACCAAGAACATGATGGATTACCTCTCCTTCGACCAGATCGTTGCCTGCGGCGGCACTTGGATGGTCAAGAAGGATCTCATCGAAGGCGAGTGCTGGGATGAGATCACCGCCATCTGCAAGGACGCGGTCAAGACGATGCTCGGCATCCGTCTCGCACACGTCGGCGTCAACTGCGGCGATCCCGCCGAGGCGGAGAAGGTTGCGAAGCTCGTCTCCGCGATGCTCGGCGGTTCCGCGCGTCAGACCAGCAAGAGCTGGTTTGCTGCGAACGACGCCATCGAGTATATGTACAAGGCCGCTCCCGGCACCCACGGCCACATCGGGTTTAAGACCAACAGTGTTGAGCGCGCCATGTATCACCTCGGTCGCCAGGGCATCGAGTTTGACGAGAGCAGCATCACCTACAACGACAAGGGCGCGGCCAAGTTCGTCTATCTCAAGGGCGAGTTCGCGGGCTTCGCGATCCACCTTGTTCAGTAAGCAAAGCTTACTGAACAAGATAATCGCGGCTTACGCCGCGAAATAGATCAAAAGCTGGCGACACAACGGCGCGCAAAAACGCCGCGTGAATTGAAAACACAGTGCTATGCGCGCCTGTGTCGCAAAAATAACTTTAAGGAGAAATCACTATGCCTAAAATTGTCACCTTCGGCGAGATCATGATCCGCCTTCAGCCCTATAACTATGAGCGCTTTGTGCAGGCCGACCACCTGGAGTTCAGCTTCGGCGGCGGCGAGGCGAACGTTGCCGTGTCCCTGGCCAACTATGGCATGGACGCCGCGTACGTCACCAAGCTTCCGGCGCACGCCATCGGTCAGTGCGCGGTCAACAGCCTGCGCCGCTACGGCGTGGACACCAGCATGATCGTCCGCGGCGGCGACCGTGTGGGCATCTACTTCAACGAGAAGGGCGCGAGCCAGCGCGGCAGCGTCTGCATCTATGACCGCGCCCACAGCGCGATTCAGGAAGCTACCACCGCCGACTTCGACTGGGACAAGATCTTCGAGGGTGTGGATTGGTTCCACTTCACCGGCATCACCCCGGCGCTCGGCCCCAACGTCGTTGAGATCTGCAAGGAAGCCTGCAAGGCCGCTAAGGCGCACGGCGTGAAGATCAGCTGCGACCTGAACTACCGCGGCAAGCTGTGGACCCGCCAGGAGGCCCGTGCGGCGATGACCGACCTGTGCCAGTATGTCGACGTGTGCATCTCCAACGAGGAGGACGCCAAGGACGTGTTCGGCATCGAGGCAGAGGCGACCGACATCTACGCCGGCGAGATCAACCGCGAGGGCTACAAGTCCGTCGCCAAGCAGCTCGCCGACAAGTTCGGCTTTGAGAAGGTCGCCATCACGCTCCGCGAGAGCCACAGCGCCAGCGACAACGGCTGGAGCGCCATGCTCTACGACGTCAAGAGCGGCGAGTATTGCTTCTCCAAGAAGTATGAGCTGCGCATCATCGACCGCGTGGGCGGCGGCGACAGCTTCGGCGGCGGTCTGATCTACGCGCTGCTCTCCGGCAAGTCCACGCAGGAAGCCGTGGAGTTTGCCGTGGCAGCGTCCGCGCTCAAGCACTCCATCGAGGGCGACTACAACATGGTGACCCTCGCTGAGGTCGAGAAGCTCGCCGGCGGCGACGGCTCCGGCCGCATCCAGCGCTAAGACAATGGAACACGCCAATCCGTTACTCAGCGGCAAGAGCGGGCAAAAGTTCATCACCTTCGGTGAGATCATGCTTCGCCTGACCCCGCCGGACTATGGCAAGATCCGCGTTGCGACCAACTTCGAGGCCAGCTACGGCGGCAGTGAGGCGAATATTGCGTTGGCATTGGCGAACCTCGGTGTGGACAGCACGTTCTTCACCGTCGTGCCGAACAACTCTCTGGGCAAGAGCGCGGTGCGCATGCTGCGCAGCAACGATGTGCATTGCACGCCCGTGATTCTCAGCACACCGGAGGAGACGCCGACGCACCGCCTTGGCACCTACTACTTGGAGACGGGCTACGGCATCCGTCCCAGCAAGGTCACCTATGACCGCAAGCACAGCGCCATCACGGAGTATGACTTCGGCAAGGTGGATCTCGACTGGCTGCTGGACGGCTTTGACTGGCTGCATTTGAGCGGTATCACGCCGGCGCTGTCTCCGAGCTGCGGCGACTTTATCCTGGCCTGTCTCCAAAAGGCAAAGGAGAAGGGGTTGACCGTCAGCTTCGACGGCAACTTCCGCTCCACGCTCTGGACGTGGGATGAGGCGCGGGACTTCTGCACGCAGTGCCTTCCCTATGTGGACGTGCTGCTGGGCATCGAGCCGTATCATCTGTGGAAGGACGAGAACGACCATGCCAAGGGCGACTGGAAGGACGGCGTGCCGCTCCAGCCCAGCTATGAGCAGCAGGACGAGGTGTTTCAGCACTTCGTGGAGCGCTATCCGAATCTCAAGTGCCTTGCGCGCCATGTGCGCTACGCCCACACGGGCAGTGAGAACAGTCTCATGGCGTACATGTGGTATCAGGGCCACACGTTCGAGAGCAAGCTGTTCACCTTCAACATCCTCGACCGCGTGGGCGGCGGCGACGCGTTCGCCAGCGGCCTCATCTACGCGATGATGCACGGCTACAAGCCCATGGATATGGTGAACTTCGCCGTGGCGAGCAGCGTCATCAAGCACACGATCCACGGCGACGGCAACATCATCGACGACGCCGAGACCATCCGCAACCTGATGAACATGAATTACGACATAAAGAGGTAGTTACATGAAACCATTTATGGACAAGGATTTCCTGCTGGAAACCGAGACCGCGAAGCATTTGTTCCATGACTATTCGGAGCATCAGCCGCTGGTCGACTATCATTGCCACATCTCGCCCCGCGAGATCTACGAAAACCGCCGCTTCAACAACCTCGTGGAGGTTTGGCTCGGCGGTCAGAACCCGGACGGCAGCTATTTCGGCGACCATTACAAGTGGCGCGTGATGCGCTCCAATGGCGTCGCCGAGGAATATGTCACCGGCAACAAGCCCGCCTTCGAGCGCTTTGAGAAGTTTGTCGAGGCGCTGCAGCTCGCCATCGGCAACCCGATGTACCATTGGTGCAACCTTGAGCTGCGCCAGTTCTTCGGCTACGATAAGCCCCTGACGCCGGAGAACGCCAAGGAATGTTGGGATTTCTGCAACGACAAGCTGCAAAATGACCCGTCGCTCACCGTGCGCGGCATCATCGAGAAGGCAAACGTCGCCATGGTCGGCACGACCGACGACCCCATCGACAGCCTGGAGTGGCACGAGAAGATTGCCGCTGACCCGACCATCAAGGTCAAGGTCTGCCCGTCCTTCCGCCCGGACAAGGCGATCAACATCAATAAGCCCGGCTTTGTCGAGTACATCGGCAAGCTCGCCAAGAGCGTCGGCAAGGACAAGCTCAGCACCGTCGGCGAGGTCTGCGACGCGCTGATCGAGCGTCTGGAGTTCTTTGCGAAGATGGGCTGCCGCGCCAGCGACCACGGCCTTGACTATATCCCGTACCGACCCGCGTCCGCGGAGCAGGTCAACGCGGTGTACGCCAAGGTGATGAAAGGCCAGGAGATCACCGTAGAAGAGGCGGAGGAGTATCAGACTGCCATCCTCATGTGCTTAGGCCGCGTGTATCACCGCCTGAACATCGCGATGCAGCTGCACTATTCCTGCTACCGCAACGCCAACGAGCGCATGTATGAGAAGCTCGGCCCCGATACCGGCTTCGACATGATCGCCCAGACCACCTGCGGCATTCAGATCGCGCAGTTCCTCTCTGCGCTCGACAAGACCGGCGAGTGCCCCAAGACCATTCTCTACTCCCTCAACGGTGTGGATAACGATATGCTGGGTACGATGCTCGGCTGCTTCCAGGGCACCGAGGTACCGGGCAAGATCCAGCTCGGCAGCGCGTGGTGGTTCATGGACACCAAGAGCGGCATGGAGAACCAGATGCGCTCTCTTGCCAACCTTGGCCTGATCGGCAACTTTGTCGGCATGCTGACCGACTCCCGCTCGTTCCTGAGCTATGCCCGTCACGACTACTTCCGCCGCATTTTCTGCAACCTCGTGGGCAACTGGGTGGAGAACGGCGAGTATCCCGCAAACGACGCCGCGCTCCGCCGCATCGTCGAGGGCGTGAGCTACACCAACGCCGCGCGTTATTTTGGACTGTAATTTGGATATAAAGGAGAACAACATCATGGAAAAATTATGCTACAAGACTCTGGAAGCGCAGGGCTACGACGGGTATCTGCTCAAGGATGCTCCGGTGCGCGTGCTGCAGTTCGGCGAGGGCAACTTCCTGCGTGCGTTTGTCGATTACTTTATCGATATGATGAACGAGAAGGCAGGCTTCGACGCCAAGGTCGTGCTGACCCAACCCATCGCTCCGGGCCTCGCCCCGATGATCAATGAGCAGGAAGGACTCTACACGCTGTTTCTCCGCGGCCGTGAGAACGGTCAGCAGGTCAACAAGAAGCGCGTGATCTCCTGCGTCAAGAGCTGCAACAACCCTTATGAGGACTATCAGGGCCTGCTGGACAACGCCAAGAATCCCGATCTCCGCTTCCTCGTCTCCAACACCACCGAAGCGGGCATCGTGTTTGACCCGAACTGCAAGTTCGACGATACGCCCCCCAGCAGCTTCCCCGGCAAGCTGACCGTGTTTCTGCACGAGCGCTGGAAAACCGGCTTCAAGGGCTTCGTGATCCTCTCCTGCGAGCTGATCGACCACAACGGCGACGAGCTCAAGCGTTGCGTGAAGGAGTACATCAAGCTCTGGAAGCTCGAGGATGAGTTTGCCGCGTGGGTCGAGAAGGAGAACGTCTTCTGCTCCACGCTGGTCGACCGCATCGTCACGGGCTATCCCCGCAAGGAAGCCGAGCAGATCTGCAAGGAGCTGGGCTATCAGGACAACATCATCGACACTGCCGAGGTCTTTGGCTTCTGGGTCATCGAGGGTCCGCAGTGGATCAAGGATGAGTTCCCGTTTGAGAAAGCTGGGCTGCCCATCATCGTTGTCGATGACCACACGCCATATAAGCAGCGCAAGGTGCGCATCCTCAACGGCGCGCACACATCTATGGTACTCGGCGCTTATCTCGCGGGCAAGAACATTGTGCGCGAGTGCATGGAGGATGAGACGATCCGCGACTTCATGAACAAGACCATCTTCGACGAGGTCATTCCGACCCTTGATCTGCCGAAGGATGAGCTGACCGAGTTTGCGGGCTCTGTTATCGACCGCTTCAACAACCCCTACATCGACCACCAGCTGCTTGACATCTCGCTCAACTCCACCGCCAAGTGGAAGGCGCGCGTCATGCCCAGCCTGACCGAGTTCTACAAGCGCCAGGGCAAGCTGCCCAAGTGCATCACCTTCTCGTTCGCGGCGTATATCGCGTTCTATCACACCGCCAAGGAGAAGGGCGAGAACTGCCTCGTCGGCAAGCGCGGCGACGGCACCTACAACATCAAGGACGACGATTGGACACTGGACTTCTATCTGGAGCACAAAAACGACGACGCCAAGGCCATCGCTCACGCGGTCGTGAACAACGAGCGCATGTGGGGCGACACACTCGCGAAGCTCCCCGGCTTCGAGGATGCGGTTGTCGCGGCGCTGGAGCGCATTGAGGCCGTCGGTATGTACGAGGCCATGAAGGAGTGCCTGTAAAATAAAAACGAACAGGGACGGGCCGTCTGCCCGCCCCTGTCCTGTAAGGGAGAATGCTTATGAAACTCATCAAGATCCATCCGACGGACAACGTTGCCGTTGCGCTGGAGGACATCAACAAGGGCGAAGCGTTGAACGTCGATGGCGTGAGCGTCACCGCTGCCGAGAACATCGCCCGCGGTCACAAGTTCGCGCTGACGGCCATCGCCAAGGACGCACCCATCGTCAAGTACGGCAACCCCATCGGACTAGCCAAGGAGGACATCGCACCGGGACAGTGGGTACACGTCCATAACGTCCGCACCGGACTCTCTGAGACCGCGGACTATGTCTACGACCACAAGACCTATCCGCTGCCGCAGGTCGCGCCCCGCACCTTTGAGGGCTATCGGCGTGCCGATGGCCGCGCCGCCGTGCGCAACGAGCTGTGGATCATCCCCACAGTCGGCTGCGTCAACAACGTTGCCGCGGCGCTGGTGCGGGAGAATCAGGATCTCGTGCAGGGCAGCATCGACGGGCTTTACTACTACGGCCATCCCTTCGGATGCAGCCAGATGGGCGACGACCATGCCCAGACCCGTAAGCTGTTGGCGGCGCTGGTGCGCCACCCGAATGCCGGCGGCGTGCTGGTGCTGTCGCTGGGCTGCGAGAACCTGACGCAGGAGCAGTTCAAGGCGGAGCTGGGCGAGTGGGACGACAATCGCGTCAAGTTCCTCGTCTGCCAGCAGGTGGAGGACGAGATCGAGGCAGGCTCCGCGCTGCTGCGTGAGCTGGCCGAGTACGCCGGTCAGTTTAAGCGCGAGACCCTGCCCGCCAGTGAGCTGGTGGTCGGCTTGAAGTGCGGCGGCTCCGACGGGCTTTCGGGCATCACCGCGAACCCGACTGTCGGCCGCTTCTCTGACCGTCTGGTGGCGCTGGGCGGTTCCACGGTGCTCACCGAGGTGCCGGAGATGTTCGGCGCGGAGAACATTCTGTTCTCCCGCTGCGAGAACAAAGCGGTGTTTGACCGCGCTGTGAAGATGGTCAACGGCTTTAAGGAGTATTACGTCAGCCACGATCAGGTGGTGTACGAAAATCCCAGCCCCGGCAACAAGGCGGGCGGTATCACAACGCTCGAGGACAAGTCCTGCGGCTGCGTGCAAAAGGGCGGCAGCGCCCAGATCGTAGACGTGCTGGGCTACGCCGACGCGGTCAAGACCAAGGGCTTGAGCATCCTCAGCGCGCCGGGCAACGACCTTGTTGCCTCCACGGCGCTGACCGCGGCGGGCGCGCATATCATCCTGTTCACCACGGGCCGCGGCACGCCTTTCGGCGCACCGGCGCCTACGGTGAAGATCTCCACCAATACGGCGCTCTATGAAAAGAAGGGCAACTGGATCGACTTCAACGCCGGGACGGTTGCCGAGGGCGAGAGCTTGGACGACGCGGGCGACCGCCTGCTGGACTATGTGCTGCGTGTGGCCTCCGGCGAGGAAACCAAGGCAGAGAAGCACGGCGCACGCGAAATCTCCATCTTCAAGGATGGCGTGGTGCTGTAAGACAAACCAAGAAAAGACAACAGGAAACCCTCCCGTGCGGGAGGGTTTCCTGTTGATCATGTGAAAGCCATAAGGCTTGGATTTTCTTTGTGGTTCGCTGTCTTACAGAACGGCAAAGGGCAAAGTCCAGGAGTAGCAGATGAAATCTTTATCCTCAAGAAGATTGGGGAACTGCATCTCGCTCTCGTACACTTCACTCATGTGTATCGCTTCCTTTCTCGCTTGGATTGTCCATATCATAGTCCCAAATCCGGGAAAAAGCAAGTCAAAAACTAGATATAATATACAAGTATACATACTGAAATTTGTTCAATATTACCAAAAGAATGCGGAAAGGTACTCCGTTTTACGGATCTTGCCATAGAATCATAACCTGCAAAAATGCCCTTGCTTTTTTCTGGAGAGCGGCTATAATAATGAAAGATTATACTGTTTTTTGTGGATGAATTTTGCGCGGAGACCGAGTATGGGAAACGAGATCCAGATGGTCGACATCATCAATTTTTCAACGGGGATCGCCGGTGCGATGCTCATGCTCCTGGGATTGCTGCTCTCTGTCAGCAGCGAGTATATGGAGCGTTGGCTGCGCCGGTATTTTGTCATTTTCTTTTTGCTGATGACGGTCTACGTTGCTTCCGATCTGACCAGTCAGGCTGCGTCGCTTTTTTGGAACCCGATTTGGATCGGCGGCGCAAAGGGCGGATTGTTTTTGGAGTCGCTGGTTTCGTCGATGCTCCTGCCGCTCATCACGCATTTTCTGCTGTACTGTGCCGGCGCGGATTGGCGCAGGAGTCGAATCTTTTACAGCGTGCTGCTGGCCTGGGCGATATACGTTGTGCTGCTGATCGTGACACAGTTCACGACGGTGATCTACTACTATACCGAGGACGGCGCCTATCACCGCGGGCCGTGGTATCCCCTGCTGCTGGTGTTCCCGGTGGTGTCCATGCTGCTGAATCTGGCGGCGCTGATCACCCAGTGGAAGAATCTTTCGAGCAACGAGCGTACCGCGTTTCTCGCGTATCTCGTGCTTCCTACCGCCGGCATGGTGGTCCAGATGATCTACTTCGGACTCTATACGATCCTCTTTGGCACGGAGCTGGCGGGACTCACGATGTTTTTCTTCATCCTTCGCGGACAGGTGGAGGAGCGCGCCCAGCAGCAGATCAGTATTATGATGCTGCAAATGCGGCCGCATTTTATCTGCAATACGCTCACGAGCATCTACTATCTGTGCGGCACGGACGCGAAGAAGGCGCAGCGCGTGGTTGGCCGCTTTACCGACTATTTGCAGCGGAACTTCCGCACGGTGACGAAGATGGAGCCGGTTCCCTTTGCCGAGGAGCTGGAGCATACGCAAGCTTACCTTGAGGTGGAAACGGCGCGCTTTGAGGAACAGCTGTCCGTGAGCTTTGATCTGCCGGTGACAGACTTTTTACTGCCGGCGCTGACGCTTCAGCCCATTGTGGAGAACGCGGTCAAGTACGGCGTTCTGCCCGACCGCAACCCGCTGTCGATTGTTGTGCGCACGGCGCGGACAGAGAAGGGGGTCACAGTCACGGTGGAGGACACCGGCCCCGGCTATGCGCCGCTGGAGGACGATGAATCGCACATTGCCCTGCGCAACGTCCGCAAGCGCCTTGCCATGATGTGTGACGGCACGCTGGAGATTCTGCCGCGGGAGGGCGGCGGCACGATTGTGCGCGTTTTCTGCCCGCTGTCTGAAAATCAAACGTATTACAAAAACGATAGGAGCTGACCCCGACGTGTTGGACTGTTTTGCGCAAATTACCCCGAACTGGCTGAACCGTGCCTACCTGTACAACGGCTCGTACGGCCCGTTGTTCCATGACTTCCGCTATCGGCTGGAGATGGACGCCAAGGAGAAGAAGGTCACGGCGACCACCTATTCCAAAGCCTGCTTCGAGGCGGCGGATGATCGGGAGACGGAGACCTTCGACTGGACAGACGAAGGCGTGGAGATCATGAAGAACTGGCTGCAGGCGCAGTACGAGGCGTTCGCGGCGCTGGAAGCAGCTGAAACCGCATAAACGAAAGCATCCCGCGGCAAGCGGGATGCTTTTTCATACGGTTGCAAGGATGTGCAGGTTGCGGATGAACGAGTCACGGATGCGATCGTTGACGGCGTAGGCGTGGCGCTCCAGCTCGTTGTCCGGCACGTCGGAAAGCTGCTGCTCGCGCAGTGCCGCGGCGACCGCGGCGCAAACGCGCTCGATCTCCGCGATACCGCCGCCGGTGAGCAGCGCTTCCAGCGGCTGTGCCAAGGACGGCGCCTCCGGCAGCTCCCGCAGGGCGCGAAAGCTCCATTTGTAATACGGCTGATAGCGACGCTCCAGCAGAAACAGCGCGGACAGGGCGGCGCGCACAAACTCATGGGCGGCGAGCCGCGCCGCGGCGCGCTCGCTGTGGGCGAGGCAGCGGGAGAAATTGTACTGCCCGGCTTGTCCCATCAGCAGCAGCTGCCCGGCAAGGCGCTTGCGCCGCACATCCTCGGGAAAGTACCGCAGCGCTTCGCGAATTCGCGAGACCTCGCCGTATTCGTCAAAGAACACTGCGCCGTTGGTGGCCTCCGCCAACGCTTGCTCCGGCAGCGTCAGCCATTGCTCGACGGTCAGCTCAGCATTGGGGGAGCCGACGGTTTTTTGGAAAAACTCCTCTGTCCGCAGTACGCCGTGGCGGTTGCCGCCCACGGGCAGCAGGATTTCCCGGGAAATGCCGCGAAACGTTTTGGGCAGCTTGGCATAAGCACGCTCGAGCAGGAACTCGCCGCGCCGGTCAACGATGTCCTCACCGGGGAGAAAGATGCAGAAGCCCGGTTCAAAATCGTGATCGCGGGAAACCTCGTCGTCGTAGCCAAAGCACTCCGATCCGCTGCCGAACAGTCCCACCGCCAGAAACGGCAGCAGCGCAGGGAATTCCCGTTCCAGCATGGGCTTGCCGCATTCCTCATAGAACGCGCGGGATAAGTCAAGACCCTTCATGGTAAAGCCTCTCCGCCGTCTCCCGCAGCTCCGCCGCCGCGGCAAACCAGCCGTAGTAGGAAAAGCCCGGCGCACACTTCTCGCACACGAAGGCATAGTAGCCGTCGCGCGGTGCGTCGGTGGTCTGAAGCAGATCGTAGGCGCGCTCGAGCAGCGCCGAGATCTCTGCCTCGCTGTCCTCAACGCCGCGCTCCGCGGCGATGGTATCCGCGCGGTTGAGGCAGGTGACCGCCTGCTCCAGCGTACCGCCGCGCACCTTTGCCATGCGCTCCATGGCAAAGTCGTAGAGCCCGTGCGCCTCAGCGTAGCGGCCCAGTGCGGTGCAGACCACCGCCATATTGTTGTAAAGCCCGCCAAGCAGCTGCGGCTGCACGTCGGGGATCGCCTCATAGACCGCTTTCGCCTGCTGAAAGAGCTCCAGCGCACGCGCGTTCTCGCCGAACGCGTTGCAGGCGGTGGCGGCGTTGACCAGTGTGGTGCCGGCCGTGACGGTGCCCGCCATGTCCAGCGCGTCCAGCAGCGCCAGGGCACGGTCGACGTACCGCAGGGCGTTGTCCCGCGCGCCGGTCTTGCGGTAGTGGCCGATCAGCTCGTTGCAGAGGAACAGCTCGCCGCGCAGATCGTGGCCCAGCTTCGCCTCCTCCATCCAATAGAGCAGGTGCCGTTCCACGCCGCCGTAGTCGCGGCGGCTCATATATTCATCCAGCTTTTCGGCGATGCGCTGCTGCGGGATCGGGATGACCTCCGGCGCGGAGCCGTAATGCTCATCACCCAGCAGGCAGCGAGGTTCAGCGTAATCTTCGGGCCGCAGGGCATCTGTTTCGTGATTCATAACGTCCTCCGATTGAGAAAAGAAATGGGTTATTCCGCCGTGTCGTGCAGCAGCTCAAGCGTTGCGCGCAGCTCCGTCACGGGGAGCTGTCCGGGGGCGGAGCGCTGATCCGCCGTGCCGAAGGTCAGCGCGGAGCCGAAGACCTCGCCGCACAGGCGGCTGATCGCGCCCAATGGTGACATGGACATGGTGGCGATGGGCCGGTCGGCGTAGCGGCGCGTCATCTCCTCGGTGGCCTGAAGCAGCGTCAGCACGTCGGCGGGAGACTTGGGCATGACCGCGATCTTCGCCACATCCGCGCCCATATCCTGTGCCTTGCGCAGCCACGCGATCAGCGTATCCTTGGGCGGCGTCCTGTGGAAATCGTGGCAGGAGCCGATGACGGTCACGCCGGCGCGGTGCGCCGCTTCGATACCTGCGCGCACCGGAGCATCGCCGGTATGGATCTCCAGATCAACGGCGTCCACGCAGCCGGACTCCGCCGCCGCTGCGGTGAGCGCGATGTACGCAGTGGGGGAAGCCTCCCGTTCGCCGCCCTCCTTCATCGTGCGAAAGGTGAACAGCAGGGGCTTTTTGCCCAGCGCGTCACGCAGCGCCGCAAGGGTGCGCAGCAGCGCGGCGCGGTCGAGTACGTCGTCGTAATAATCCGCGCGCCACTCCACAATGTCGCAGGGCGCGGCGGCGACTACGCGCGCGCTGCGCAAAATCTCCTCCGCCGTCCGGCCAACGATGGGCGCGGCAATTTTAGGCAGCCCCGCGCCGAGGGGCACGGAGCCGATAAAAACAGTCTTCATGCAAGATACCTCTTTTTGTCACTCTCTATAGAATATCGTGTTCCGGTGACGAGGTCAATATGAAAAAAACTTGACAGGGCTTTGGGTTCGATGGTAGCTTTAATTATTCCACAAAACGAGGTGAGATCCATGACGCTGGAGGAGGCAAGGGCCGAGATCGCGGCCATTGACCGGGAAATGGCGGCGCTGTTTGAGCGGCGCATGGCGGCGGCGGAGGCGATCGCGGACTGGAAGCAGGCGCACGGCCTGCCCGTTCTGGATGAAGCGCAGGAGGCGCGAGTGATCGAGCGCGGCGCAGCACAGATCGACAATCCCGCGATCCGGGCGCTGTATCAGGACTTTCAGCGCGGCGTGATGCGCCTCTCGCGGGAGTATCAGCAGCAGCGAATGGAGGAACGCAGATGAAGAACACCTTTGGCAGCAGCGTGGCGGTGACGTTATTCGGCGAGAGCCACGGAGCGGCGGTAGGCGCGGTGCTGGACGGTATGGCGCCCGGCGTGCCGGTGGACGAAGCGTTTATCGCCCGGCAATTAGAGCTGCGCCGACCCTGCGGCACGATCTCTACGGCGCGGCGGGAGCCGGACGCCGTTGAGATCGTCAGCGGCGTGTTCGAGGGCAAGACGACCGGGACGCCGCTGTGCATCCTGATCCGCAACACGGACGCCAACAGCGCGGCTTATGACCGCGATCTGGCACGACCCGGTCACGCGGACTATACGGCCCATGTGAAATACCACGGCTTTGCGGACTATCGCGGTGGGGGCCACTTCTCCGGTCGCGTTACCGCGGCGCTGGTTGCCGTGGGCGCGGTGGCACTGACAGCGCTGCGGAGTCGAGGCATTGCCATCGGCACCCACATTGCCCGCTGCGGTGGCGTTGCGGATCGTGACTTTGAGGATTTGCGCGCGGATATCGCCGCGCTGGCGGAGAAGCGCTTTGCCGTGCTGGACGACGCGCGGGGCGAGGCAATGCGCGCCGCCATCGAGGCCGCTGCGGCGGAGGGTGACAGCGTGGGCGGTGTGCTGGAAACAGCGGTGACGCGACTCCCCGCGGGAGTAGGCGAGCCGTGGTTCGACACGTTGGAGGGACAGCTTGCCCATATTCTGTTCTCAATCCCCGCGATCAAGGGCGTGGAGTTTGGCGACGGCTTTGCGCTCGCCAACTTGCGCGGCAGCGAGAGCAATGACGCGCTGCAGATGGAGAACGGCATCGTGCGCACCGCGAGCAATCACAGCGGCGGGATCAACGGCGGGATCAGCAACGGTATGCCGCTGCTGCTGCGCTGTGCAGTGAAGCCCACACCGTCGATCCGCAAGCCGCAGGAGACGATCCATCTGACCACGGGCGAGCGGACGCAGCTACAGCTCAGCGGGCGGCACGATCCCGCCATTGTCCACCGTGCCCGTGCGGTGGTGGACAGCGCGGTGGCGCTGACGCTGTGCGACGCGCTGGCGCTGCGCTTCGGAACGGACTATCTCGCAGAAAAATGAGAAGAGGGAGACGACCGTCTCCCTCTTTTTTATTGTGCGTTTTCGATGAGATCCAGCGCCGTCAGATCCTCAAAGGTCTCGCGCCGGACGGCGACATAGCTCTCGCCGCCGCGCAGCATCACGATGGGCGGGCGCGGAAGCCGGTTATAGTTAGACGCCATGGAGTAGTTATATGCGCCGGTGGTGCACACGGCGACCAGATCGCCGCGGCGGATATCCTCCGGCATGGGAACGTTTTCCTGAATGATGTCGCCGCTCTCACAGCAGCGTCCCACCACGGAGCACACAAACGGCCTCGGCGCGCCCATATTTCCCGCGGGGAGTACGGTATAGCGTGACCGGTAGAGCGCAAAACGGGGGTTGTCCCCCATGCCGCCGTCGATGGCGACATAGTTTTTGTAGCCCGGAATGCGCTTGACCGCGCCGACGCTGTAGAGCGTCAGCCCCGCGTCGGCGACAATGCTCCTTCCCGGCTCCATCAGGATCGCTGGCTCGGGAATTTCAAGCCGTTGGCAGGTCTCGTGGACCACATCGGCGACGCTGCCGATCTTTCCGGCAATGTCCGGTATGGGATCGTCCTCTGTATAGCGCACGCCGTAGCCGCCGCCGAGGTCGAGCTGCCGCGCGGTGTAGCCGTGCTGATTGCGCATGGCGGCAATGAACTCCAGCATGATGACCGCGGCGCGCTCGAACACATCCTCCGCGAACACCTGCGAGCCGACGTGGCAATGGAACCCCGCCAGATCAATGTGCGAAAGCCCCAGCGCGGCGGCGGTCAGCTCCGCGGCCTGTCCGGTCTCGATCGCGGCGCCGAATTTACTGTCCACCTTGCCGGTGTTCACCGCCGCGTAGGTATGGGTGTCGATGCCCGGCGTCAGCCGCAGCAGAACCGGCTGGCGCATGCCGCGCCTGGCAGCCTCCGCGTCGATGGCGGCCAGTTCCTCGGCGCTGTCCGCGACAAAGCAGCCCACGCCATGATCCATGGCGCAGGCGATGTCCGCGTCAGTTTTGCAATTTCCGTGGAAATACGCGTTTGCGAGGTCGTATCCCGCTTTGGCGGCGGTGCAGATCTCGCCGCAGGACACCACGTCGATGCCCATGCCCAGCTCGGAGAGAATGCGGTACATCTGCGTGAAGCAGCAGGCCTTGCCCGCAAAGAGCGGGCGGGAGCCCGCGCGGAAATGCCGGCGCATCGCGTCTAAGTAAACGCGGCAGTTGTGCCGGATGCGCGCCTCGTCCATGAGGTACAGCGGCGTGCCGTACTGTGCGGCGAGAGCGGCGGTATCCTGCCCGGCAAAAGTCAGGTGCCCGGTGTCGTTGACGCCGAGGTTGTCACAGGTGAACATTTCCAATACCCTCTGTTTCTTACAGCATGTGCGCGCGCAGTTCTTCGCCGGAGAGCGGGGAGAGGTCGGCGGGCGCGATATCGAAGATGGTTTTGCAGCCCTGGTCGCCGCGCTTCGCCATCCTGTTCACGGCGCGGGCGAGTGCCACCAGCACGCCTGCGGTGAACTCGGGGTTGGAATCCAGTGTCAGGCGGTATTCGATGGTATGGCTGTGATTCTTGTCCAGCCCCGTCTTGCCCGTGCGGAACACGAAGCCGCCGTGGGGCAGCTCACGGTGATCGCGCGCCATCTCGTCCGCGGAGATGAACGTGACCGTGGTATCGTACTCGTCAAAGTAGTTGGGCATGGTGACGATTGCCTGTTCGATCGCGGCTTTGTCCGCGCCGTCCTCCGCCACAACAAAGACCTCGCGGCGGTGCTTCTGCCGAGTGGTCAGCTCCGGCATGGAGCCGCTGCGCACCGCGTCCAGCGCCTCGGGCACAGGGATGGTGTACTGCCGCGCGTCTGCGACGCCGTCGATGCGGCGCACCGCGTCGCTGTGGCCCTGGCTGACGCCGCGGCCCCAGAAGGTGTAATCTTTGCCCTCGGGCAGGATCACGGAGCCATAGAGCCGGGCGAGGGAAAACATGCCCGGGTCCCAGCCGCCGGAGATCAGCGCCACATGACCGCTTTCTTTCGCGGCGGCGTCCACATTGGCGAAGTGCTCTGGGATGCGGGCGTGGGTATCAAAGCTGTCCACGACGTTGATTTTTTTCGCCAGCGCCGGGGTCATTTCGGGCAGATCCGTGGCGCTGCCGCCGCAGATGATCAGCACGTCAATACCGCTCGCGCGCGCGTCCAGCTCGGACGCCGCAAACACGGGCGCGCCGGTGAGCGTCTTGACGCTTGCGGGAGCGCGGCGCGTGAACACGCCGACGAGCTCCGCGTCGGGATTTTGGGCAATGGCGCACTCCACGCCGCGCCCGATGTTGCCGTAGCCGTAGATCGCGAGTTTCATAGTAAGAGAGTCCTTTCAATGAAATTTGCTTTTACAGCGATATCATGCTTTTCATGTCATAGAGTCCGGCGCTCTTGCCCTGCAAAAACGCCGCCGCGGCCAGCGCGCCCTCGGCGAACAGCGCGCGGCTGTGCGCTTCATGCCTGAGCGTGATGGTCTGACTATCAGTGCCGATCATCACCTCGTGCTCACCGACAATATTGCCCATGCGGATGGCGTGGATGCCGATCTCATTGGGCACGCGTCTGCCGTGTCCGCTGCGGCCGGTAAGCACCGTCGCCTCGGGACGCACCTCGCGTATGGCGTCCGCGATGGCGAGTGCTGTGCCGCTGGGCGCGTCCAGCTTGCGGTTGTGGTGCTTTTCGATGATCTCAATCTCCGCGTCGGGCATCGCCGCGGCGGTTTTTTTCGCCAGCTCCATGAGCAATGCCACACCCAGCGAGCAGTTGGCGGAGAAGAACAGCGGCACCTCGGTCGCCGCCGCAAGGATCGCGGCCTTTTCCTCCTCCGTATGCCCGGTGGTGGCGAGGACCAGCGGCAGGTGGTTTTCTTTCACGAAAGACAACAGAGCACTCGTCGCGCTGTGGTGAGAGAAGTCCACCACGCAGTCCACGTCCGTCACCGCGCGGTCAAAGTCCACCGCGCAGGGAACGTTAAAATCGCTGCAGCTGTGAGGGCTGACGCCGCCCGCCAGTTCTGCGCCGCGATAGCCGGTGAGCGCCAGCTTCGCCACCTCACGGCCCATGGCGCCGCCCAGCCCGCTTACTAAGATACGCATACACCGCGCCTCACAGCAACCCGTGCTGACGCATCAGCGAGAGCAGCTTTTCCTCATGCTCCGGCTCCATGGGCGTCAGCGGCAGGCGGAGATAGTTCTCACACCAGCCCAGCGCCGCCATGCCCGCCTTGACGGGGATGGGGTTCACCTCGCAGAACAGCGCGTTGATCAGCGGCAGCAGCTCACACTGGAGCCTTGCCGCGCCTGCGACGTCGCCGCGGAAGAAGCGCTCGCAAATCTCCACCGTCAGCTTCGGCGCGACGTTGGACAGCACTGAGATCACGCCCTGCCCGCCCATGGCGAGGATCGGCACGATCTGGTCGTCGTTGCCGGAGTAGATGTCCAGCTTGTCGCCGACGACCGCCGCGGCCTCAACAATCTTGGAGATGTTGCCGTTGGCCTCCTTGATGGCGGCAATGTTGGGATAGCCCGCCAGTGCCGCGTAGGTGCTCGGCTCGATGTTCACACCGGTGCGCGACGGCACGTTATAGAGGATGATCGGCTTGGTGGAGGCGTCCGCGATGGTCTTGAACATGGTAATAAGGCCCTTTTGCGTCGCCTTATTGTAGTATGGCGTCACCACCAGCATGGCGTCCGCGCCCACGTCGCAGCAATAGCGGGTGAGGGAGCAGGCGTAGGCGGTGTCGTTGGAACCGGTGCCGGCGATCACAGGGACGCGGTGCGCGACACGTTCAACGGAGTATTTGACGACGGCGCGGTGCTCCTCGTCGTCGAGCGTGGAGCCCTCGCCGGTGGTACCGGCGATGACAAGGGCGTTGACGCCCTGCTCGATCTGCCAGTCGATGACGCGCCCGAGGCGGTCATAGTCCACGCCAGAGTCGGACAGCGGGGTGATGAGTGCGGTGGCAACACCGCGAAAGATCGGCTGATTGCTCATGTTAAGCTTCTCCTTTGGCATGATTGTATAGTATATGTTACCTATTATTCCAGTAAAACAAAAACACAGAAACAGCCTGATGTCAAGTAAAAAAAGAAAAACAGAAGCAGAAAAGCAGTTAACAAAATATTTTTCCAATCCACTCGATTCGCTCTTGACTTTTTCCACACCGGTGCGTATAATACCCTTGTTGCGCGTATGGCGCATCCGGGTGTAGCGCAGTTGGTAGCGCGCTTGGTTCGGGACCAAGAGGCCGTGGGTTCAAATCCCGCCACTCGGACCAAAATTCCACCGAAATTGTTCAATTTCGGTGGAATTTCTTTTTCAAAAGTTGCATTTTTAATTCCAGAAAAATTTTGACCACAGCCCAAGTCATAGACAGAATCGAAACGCGCTCCGGCAACGGAGCGTATTCTTTTGCGTTTTCGGCCCTTTTTTAGTTACTGCCCGGAAGAATTTTACCGATGAGG
>CAMVTO010000028.1 GCA_947170435.1 uncultured Clostridia bacterium
GGCGAAAACACCGTTTTTGTAAACGCTGGATAATCTGGCGAATCACAGACAATCTCTTAAGCTATGAGTAATGTTAACAGTTGGGATTCAACTCTCTTCCAGCCGGGATTAAGATATATAGGCCCAAACCTGAAGATTACGTCCATTATTTCACTTGTTGCTGGCGTTGTGTTTTTGGGTTTCGGTATATATCAAGACGTGAAGAGTCAAAAAGAGAAATGACAATATTTTCCCAGCACTTTGCAATATACTTGTCGAATAGGTTATAAAAGGAGTGTATCCATGACACGAGAAGACAAGGGAACCCTTAAGCATTTGACCGATAAACTCTACGGCGGGTTGAATCTGAGCTGGGCGAAAGTGCTTTTGCTTGCCGTAAGCGCGGCAGCTCTCACCGCCGCTTTTCTGATCGTCCCCGCTTTTAAAGGCACTTCTTTTGAAAGAATGGGCGTATATCTCGAGGCGTGGATATTCCTTGCAGTCATCATCATGTCAAACTGCAAGAAGCCGATGGAATCGGCGCTCAAAGTATTTGTGTTCTTTCTTGTCAGTCAGCCGCTGATCTACTTGATTCAAGTGCCGTTCTCCTCCATAGGATGGGCATTGTTCGGCTATTATAGAAACTGGTTTATCATGACGCTGCTTACGTTCCCAATGGCGTACATCGGCTGGTACATCACGAAGAAGAATTGGTTGAGCGTACTGATTTTTCTGCCGGTCCTTGCTTTCCTCGCATATACCGGGTACGATTGCGCATCAGCCTGTGCGAGGAGTTTTCCAAGTCAGCTGGTGGCGGCCATGTTTTGCTTCGCGCAAGTGCTTTTGTATGTGTTCACCTTTTTCGGCGGGCTGCAGAAGAAGTTGGTCGGCCTGCTTGCGGCGATCCTGGCCGTTGCCGTTATCGCGATCCGGACTCCGCAGGTCGATATCAATGTTTCCATGTTCCTTCCGGACGATCCGATTCTTACAGAGTCCGCCGCCGTGACGGTTGAGGATACGGAGCTGGCATCGGTGTCGGTAGCGTCGACCGGCGAGAGCAGTATGATCCAAATTCATGCGAGCAAGTATGGCACTACCGCTATGACCATTTATGACGGGGACAACGCGTATCATTACGCATTGGACATTTACACGGATGATGGTGGCCACTCGCAGGTCAGGATCACACCGCAATAAGAACGAAGTTGTGGTGAGCTTGCGGCTATAATTGCAGCGTTTTTAGGCACTTCCAGTCGATTTCGGTATAGAAAGAGAGCGAATCTATGAGCGTGATCAGTTTTTTGGCGCAGTATCAATTGGATATCATGATGGTACTGAGTGGCATATGCGGCGCTACCGAAACCGCCACCACCACGGCGGCAGACGGCACTAAGACCACGGTTGTCACCACCGAGAAAGCAGTTGAGACGACGGACGGCAGCACCGGCAAGGTCGTCAGCGACGAGAGCGGTAAGATCGTAGCCGTCGAGGCGAAGGTCAGCGAAACCGCCGCGGAGAGCGCGGCAAAGTCCGGCGAAGCGGTCACGCTGCCCGTCACGGTGACGGCGGCGCAGAGCGCAGAGAACGCTACGGCGGTGGAAATCACCGTCCCGAAGGACGCGGAGAGCGTCAAGGTCGAGATCCCCGTCGAGGACGTGAAGCCCGGGACGGTTGCGATCATCGTCCATGAGGACGGCACGGAGGAGATCGTCAAGACCTCCACCACCAGCGGGAACGGCGTCGTATTGGCGCTGGAGAGCGGCGCGTCGGTCAAGGTCGTGGACAACACAAGAACCTTCAACGACGTGAGCGGCAGCGAGTGGTACGCGGACAACGTGACATGGGCGGCAAGCCGTGAAGTGATGAACGGCGTCAGCAGAAATACGTTTGCACCAAACGCAGATACGAACTGCGCGATGGTCACGCAGATCCTCTACAACCTTGACAGCGGCAAAGCGGACGGCGCAATCCCGACGTTCACCGACGTTTCCGCGAACGATTGGTACGCGGACAGTGTGACGTGGGCGGTTAGCAACGGCGTTGCGCGCGGTGAAGGCAGCAGCTTCGGCGCAAACGATGCCGTGACGCGCGAGCAGCTCGCGGTCATGCTCTACAACTACGCAGACATGAAGGGCTATCGCACTTCCGACCGCGGCGATATGAGCCGTTTCGCGGACAATGGCCGCACGTCCTCTTGGGCAACCGACGCGATGGCGTGGGCGGTTGGCGTCGGCATCCTCAACGGCTCGGAGAACGCTGACGGCAGCGTTTCGCTGAACACACAAGGCAACGCCTCCCGCGCGCAGGTCACAGCAATGACCGAGCGCTTCTGCGGAAAAGCAGCGAAGTAAACAGTCCAACTCAACGCAGGGATAGCGTGTTTCGGCCCGCTATTCCTTTTGTGGGAATCATTCTCGAATATATGGATGATAGGTAGTAAGCGTCAAACGGGCATGAAAAAGAGGTATCGGTGCGGGACAGCGACCTTTTCTCCTTCACCCGGCAAAGGAAAATCCTGACGCCGACCTGCTCCAGCAACGAAATCGCAGAAACAGCGTTCAACCTGTTCAGAAAAAACTATCACTGGAACAAGCCCATCCGCAGCGTCGGAGTACGCGGCTCCGGGCTGGTGGAGGCAACCGACGTCATGCAGCTCTCGCTCTATGAGGACGATAAGAAGCGGGAACGCCGCGAGCGAATCGACACGACGATGGATGGTCTGCGGAGACGGTTCGGCTATCAATCCATACAACACGCCATCATAAGAACAGACCCGCTCTTGGCGGGCATCAACCCAAAGGATGACCACACTATTCATCCGGTGGGCTACTTTGCGGGGTGATAAAGACGGAAAAGCTATATAAGCGTGAGTTTGTGCGGGCATTGGTGCTTTATGATGAAGAAGGGGGCATCACGCCGCAGAGCATCGTGGTCAACGATGAAACCTACACGATAGACAAGGTGCTGTCAAGCTATCCAGCCGCCTGCCAGAAAGCGGGCGGCGTCGGCACCTGCTATGACTGCCGCATCCGCGGACAGACCGCCAAGCTATGGTTCGATGAGAAACGATGGTGGGTTGCGCTGAAGCCGGAACGGTAGGCAACGAGCGATTGTAACACAATACAATGATCCCCACAGCGCCTGAACAGCGTTGTGGGGATCGCTTTTTTATTCTGCACAAGATTGCGTGAAAAACATTTAGCGGAAACGTCAGCGCAGATTGACAGCCTCAATATACTTGCCGATGATCTCCGCAAGCAGCTTGTACTGTTCGTCCGTCAAAGCACGGCACTTTTCCTCTATGGCGCTGTAATTGCGCTCCGGCGTCCTGTCAAACAGAATACTGTCACTTGATATGCCCAAAGCAAGGCAAAGCCCTTTGAGAGTAGGGATAGAAAGGCCGACGACGCCGCGCTCCAGATCGGACACGAATTGCGGAGAACAATCCAGCTTTTCCGCCAACTGCTCCTGCGTCATGGATAAGCGTTCACGGGCTTCTCTCACTCTTGCCCCAATTTTGACGTTTACCTCTTTCTTCTCTCTCACTAGCTACACCGCCTTTCGCTTTTAGAATAACTAAAAGCAGCGTTGACAAACATAGTGCAATACTTTTATAATTTCTAAAAGTATTAACTTATTTTTGCCAAAAGCGGCGCATCTATTCAAGGACGCCATAGCAAAATGTGTCCCCGTGAGGCGCAGTTAAGAAGTGGGCGGGCGTTTTTATTTCTTGTTCAATATGTGCTCGGGAATGATCGCGGCATTGATCAGCTCCGCAGGATCGACCTCCAGCGCGTCGGCTATGTTGTAGAACGCTTCCATAGAGAACGCCCGCACCATGTTCGGCGCTTCTATGGCGCTCAAATGGGAACGACTGATATTTGCCTTCTCCGCAAGCTGATCCTGCGACATTCCGCGCATCTTCCGCAGCGCGGCGATGGCAATGCCAAGCTGAATGAATCTATCTCTGTTCTTAAAGCTGATCGGTTCTTTTGCCATTGACAACGCCGCCTTTCCTCTGCCTCGATTATAGTCTTTCCGAATTTGTCGGACAGCATTGATATAAAAGCTATTGACTTATTTATAAAGCATTATGTATTATAAACAGGTCATTTAGACTTAACAGAAAGCAAAAGCAGCATAACAAAAGCGCCGCCCGAAGGCGGCGCGGTCAGTTACTTATCAGGGACATACTCGGCCACATCTTCCAAGCGGCAATTCAATATCTGGCACAGCTTGTTGAGTGTGTGCGTCGATACCGGCATATCCTTTTGCAGCCGCTGGACGGTCGCGTGGCTCATGCCGTACTTGAACCGCAGCGTATAGGTCGTCGCTCCCTGCAATTCCATCGTTTTCCACAGCGGCGCATAGCAAATCATACCAAAGCCCCCTTTACAGGCTTTATTATGACCGCTATAATGGCCATACCGATATGGCTATTATTTAGCCATGCCGGATTTTTTTGAAACATATCGCAATTTACAAACCGTTTTTTGGAGGGATTTTGAATGGACTACGAACAGTTTTATGATCTTGTCACAAGCGAGATAGATCGCATCAAGGCGCAGGACATTCTGCATGACTATCACCTTTGCAAAGCGTTAGCGGCCTGCTATGAGCTGCAAGAGTACCTTGCGGGGCAGCTTGGCGAGATGGTAGCGCGTGGAGAAATAGACGATAATTGAGGAAATGCACGTTGAAAACATCGCGGAGCTTCTATAAGTAGACCGCATAAAACCTCATAAAACGAGCATGATATACTATTTTACCCATGTTTACGGAAAAGGAGAACAAATCATGCTCATTATCACCGACGCCGACATTCGGCTCTTTGCAGCCTCTCTCGCGGAGCGGGAGTACAGCCCCGCGACAATCTCCAAGTACGCCCACGATCTGCGGCTGCTCATGGACTACGCCCCCGACGGCATCCCGGACAAGGCGGCGCTGGTGGGGTTTCGCGCTTACCTCACGGAGCGGGGCTACGCGCCGTCCAGCGTCAATTCCATCCTCGGCGCGGTCAACCTGTTCCTTGCGTTTTCCGGCTTGGACTGGCGCCTCAAATACCTGCGGGTCCAGCACAAGACCTTTCTGCCAGCCGACCGTGAGCTGTCCCACAAGGAATATGAGCGCATGGCACACACCGCCGAACAGCGCGGCGATACCCGCCTTGCCCTGCTGGTGCAGACGCTCTGTGCCCTCGGCCTGCGCGTGAGCGAGCTAAAGGCAATCACCATGGAGAGCCTCACCACTGGCGAGGCTACCATCCAGAACAAGGGCAAGTTGCGGACGATCCTCATTCCTCACGCGCTGGCAAAGAAGCTGGCTGACTACTGCGAGAGACGCGGCATCGTCAGCGGCAGCGTATTCGTCACCCGGACGGGCAAACCGCTGGACCGCAGCAACATCTGGAAGATGCTCAAAAAGCTGGCTGAGGCGGCGAAGGTGCTCTCGAAGAAGGTCTTTCCCCACAACCTGCGCCACCTGTTCGCCCGGACGCACTACGCCAAGTTCAAGGACATCGTGCGGCTTGCCGATATTCTCGGACACAGCAGCATCGACACAACTCGAATCTATACCGCCCGAAGCGGAAAAGAAGAAAGGCGGCAGCTCGGACAGCTCCGCCTGATACTCTAACCACATACTGTGCAATATGTGGTAAACGCAGCCCCACAACACGCCAGAGCGACCACGAAAAGCCGGAGAAAAAGCCCCGCGCCGGAGAAAAAGCTCCGCACCGGAGAAACAATCGAATATGGCAAAAGCCGGATGGCGCTAAAATAGGCAATCCGGCAACAATATCTGCTCGAAATACACCGAAGTCACCGATATTTCACAAAATCGATGTTGTTTTTTCGGTGTGCTTCTGCTATAATATAGTATCTTAAGTTATGTAATCACCACATAATGCACAGAATGTTGTATTGCGCCCACAGCACAGGAGGAACCGCCATGAACATCGCGCAGATCCATTGCCCAAAGGCGGGTCACGCGGCGAAGCCGCCGCCCGGTCGTGAAAGGCCATCGTATTCGCATATGCGAATACGTCTTACGGGTTTCCGTAAGACGATGGCTTTTCAATACATTGTATGGATTCAATAAAGGAGGAACCTATATGAAACACAGGACAAAGCAAGCATTGAGCTGGCTGCTCAGCCTCGCGCTGATGCTGTCGCTGCTGCCGGGCATGAGCCTGACGGCGTATGCGGAAGCTAGCAGCGGTACAATCGGCAACGCGTCATACACTATTGATGACAGCGGTGTATTGACCGTTGGCAGCGGCGAATTCACAATCAACGAGTGGACGTCGGTGTTCGGCGGAGGCTCACCCAACGCCACCGCAAAGAGCATCAAATCCGTGACGTTTGAGAGCGGCGCCACGCTGACATCTGATAACAGCATGTACATGTTTTATGGCTGGACAGCTTTGCGATCGGTTGATTTAACAAACCTGACGGCATCCAATGTTACACATATTGGATTTATGTTTATGGATAGCAAAAAACTTACTTCTGTTACCTTTGGCTCTGGGTTCGATACAAGCAAGATTAATAATATGCGGCAGATGTTCAGGGGGTGCAGCTACCTGACTGCACTTGACCTCAGCACCTTCAAGAGTTATACGGGCAATGGCACACGCAACCTGTACCAAATGTTCTATAACTGCTCGAATCTGAAGACAATCAGGGTAAGCGATGATTGGAATGTCGAAAATGCATATGGTAATGAAACATTCTACGGCTGCTGGGAACTGGTCGGCGGCAACGGTACTAAAGCCAATGGTTCAGGCGATTATACCAAAGCCATCATCGATGGCAAGGACGGTCAGAAGGGGTATTTCACCAGCGCAAGCGTTCCCGTTGAGCATCGCCACGAATTTTCATATTCCGCCAGCGGAAGCACGTTGACGGCGACCTGTTCTGCCAGTGATTGTACGCTCACAGGCAGCAAAGTTGAACTGACGCTGACGCCCCCGACCAAAACCGTCTACGGCGACAGTAACTCAGCTGCGGCAACACTCGAAGGTAGAGAAGCGTTCAATCAGGCGACCGGTTTAAATATCGGTTCATCGCAATACTATGAGTATTACAAGAAGGGCAGCGATACCTCTACATCTGCACCTACTACTCCCGGAGAATACACCGTCAAAGTGACTATCTCCGGTGTGGCAGGCAAGTCTTATAACCTCGCAGCGGATTACACCATTGCCCAAAAGGAAGTCGGCCTGACATGGTCGGACACCGAATTCAACTATGACGGTAAGTCTCACGCTCCCACGGCCGCGGTCACGGGGCTTGTCGACAACGATCAATGCACCGTTACCGTTACCGGCGAAAGAACCGAGATCGGCACCTATACCGCCACCGCCACCGGCCTGAGCAACAACCGGTATAAGCTGCCTGCCAACGTGGAGCAACAATTCTCCATTGTTGCCAAAATCGGCACCGCGCCGTATGTGATTGACAACGGTGTGCTGACGGTAAAGAGCGGCAGCTTCACGGGAGAGCAGTGGATTGCGGCGTTTGCAAATTCTAAAACCACGATCAAGAGCGTCAAATTTGAAACCGGCTCTACACTGACCGAAAGCGCGTCAAAAATGTTCATGGATTGGTCGGCGCTTGCTTCCGTTGACTTCTCAAATCTGGCGGCATCCGATGTTAAGGACATGAGCCAGATGTTCCAGGGATGTGTCAGCCTGACCGAGCTTGACCTCAGCGTCTTCGGTGGCTATACAGGCGCGGGGAAGCGCAGCCTGTCGCAGACGTTCTCCGGCTGCTCGAATCTGGTCACCATCAGGGTCAGCGACGATTGGAACGTAAACAACGCGGCAGGCAGCGGTACATTCTCCGACTGCACCAAGCTGATTGGCGAAAAAGGAACAAAGTGCACGGGTACCGGCGATTATACCAAGGCTGTCATCGACACAGCCGATCAGCCAGGTTATCTGACCAGCGCGGATGCCGTGGTGCATTGGCATGAGTTCACCTATTCCGTTTCCGCCGACGGGAAGACCCTGACGGCAACCTGTTCCGTCGATGGCTGCAGTCTGACAGACCATCAGGTCGTGCTGACGCTGAAAGCACCTGAGAAGACAGTCTATGATGACGGCAAATCTGCCGATGCAACCCTCGAAGGGAAAGATGCTTTCAAAACAGCGACCGGAACGAGCGGTTGGAATACGATCTCCTACTATAAGGAGGGCAGTTCCGCTTCTATGGCCGCTCCAACCACTCCGGGCGAATACACCGCAAAAGTTACGATTAGTAATGTAGCGGGTGGCCGCTATGAGCTTTCTGTGGACTATTCCATCGCGCAGAAGGAAATCGGTCTGACATGGGGGGAGACCACGTTCCACTATGACGGCAAGCCCCATGCTCCCACGGCTACGGCTACGGGGCTTGTCGGCGGTGATAAATGCGACGTGATCGTGACCGGCGAAAAAACGGCGATCGGCACTTATACCGCAACCGCCAGCGGCCTGAGCAACAACCGGTATAAGCTGCCTGAGAACAACACAGTGGCGTTTGCCATTGAAGGCTGGCTCGGCACAGCGCGGTACACCATTGAAAGCAGCAAAGCGCCCAGCAAGAGCAAAATGCTGCTGAAAGCCACCGGCACGGATGATGATAGCCTGAATGACAATTATAAAATAGAGAATGGCGTGCTGACGGTATACAGCAGCATTGGCACAAGCAAATTCACACTGGAAGATTGGCGTCTGGCGTTTGCGAATGACAACTTTATCAGAAATTACAGAGACAATATCACCAGCGTCGTTTTTTTGAATGAAGGCGAAAAAAGTGTAGAGCTGACTGACAGCGCCGCAGGAATGTTCAGAGACTGGTCAAAACTTGCATCTGTTGACTTTTCCGGACTTGACACTTCTTCGGTGGAATCGATGCAGGCAATGTTCTTTGGGTGCAGCAGCCTGACCGAACTCGACCTCAGCCATCTGGGTACAGCAAAGGTAGCCAATATGGCAGCTATGTTCCAAGGCTGTTCTTCTTTGACAAAGATCGTTGTTGGGGATCAGTGGGACACAAGCAGTGTCAAAACTTCTACCGCAATGTTCAATGGCTGTACTGTGCTGGCCGGTAATGCCGGAACGACGTATCAGGGACTTACCCGAAATATTAACGCCGGTGATGGCAGCCAATCTCTCAACATAGACGGCAGATACGCCCGCCCCGACCACGGCAGAACAGAACAGGGTCTGTTTTACAACAACCATGAGCACAAATTCGCTTATTCGGTTGATCCGAATACCCCGTGGACGATTACGGCAACCTGCAGCGAAGAGGGCTGCTACCTTGACCAGAACAAGGTATCCATTTCCATTGTCAAGCCCACCCTGTATGTCTACTGGATGGATGAGCTCAACAAGAAGGATGGCGAATACGACAAGGGCGCTTCTCCTTATGCGACGCTGACCATGCAGAATGTGGGAGATCAGACGCTTAAAACGAGTACCGCTGTGGCAGACCCCGACGGAAAAGTCAACGGCATCAGCGTTTCCGTTTCCACTTTTACTGATGCAGATATAGCGGCGCTGGACTTCAAAGCGCTGACCGGCGTGGATGCCAGCGCCATCAAATACTACGAGAAAGATAGTGGCATAGAGTTGGGCGACGCTCCCAAGGATGCCGGAACTTACACAGCAAAAATCACGATTGGCAGAGAAACGGCATCTGTCGATTACAGGATCTATAAGCGATTCCATAGCCCGGTGCTGAAATCGCCGCAGAAAAACGCGAACTTTGCGTTTGGCGCATCCGAGCAGCCGCTGATTACCGTTGAAGAGGGCGCAATCAAGAAGGTCGATGACACGGATACCAGCACCTTTGAGTTTGCCCTCGGAGAGAATGCGACCACGATCCCGGCGGCAGATAAGTGGAGCAAGATGATTCCCACAGGCTCCGGCAAAGGTCCGTTCTATGTGTTCTATCGAGTCGCCGGTGACAAGAACCACGGCAACGCTATGGAGTCCGAGTTCCCGAACAAGACCGGGTATGCGATTACCGACAATCCCGAACACGAAAGCAACAGCTACAAGCCCGCTTACTCGGTGATTGTCGTGAGCAATACCGCCCCCGTTCCCCCGGTAGCAAAGACTCTTACCTATAACGGCGATGACCAGGAACTGGTTACCGCAGGAAACACTGAATACGGCAAGATGCAGTACGCCCTCGGCGAAAGAAGATCTGAGGCGCCCACAGCCGATCAGGGCGATACAAACAGAAAAGGATTTGAAGGCGGCGAAGACGGCTATCACTATTACTATGTATGGCGGACCGGGGATTGGAGTGATACGATTCCCAAACAAACAAACCCTGGCGTTTACTATGTTTGGTACAGAGTTGTAAGCACCGCTGATGAATCTTCGATCATCAGCGACCCAGCCTATGTGATGGTGTCGCTGGGCAAGGCTACGCCCACCGCGAACGCACCCGCAGCGACTGCAACCTATGGGCAGACACTGAAGAATGATATGCTGACCAATCCGGCCGGAAACACGGAAGGTACTTGGACTTGGGTGAACCCCGGCTCCAGCGTCGGCAATGTGGGAACGAACACGTTTAGGGCAACATTCACTCCCGCCGATAAGGTGCATTATAAGACGGTTGAGGTTGACGTGACGGTGACGGTTGGCAAGGCAGATCCCACTGCGGTCGCGCCGACCGGCGTAACAGCGACTTACGGCCAGACCCTTGCCAATGTGACGCTGACCAACCCGGCGGGCAACACGCCGGGAACATGGGCGTGGGCGGACGACACCCAGAGCGTGGGCAATGTGGTTACCCCGGTGGCGACCTTCAAGGCCAACTTCACGCCAAATGATACCGACAACTACAACAGCAAGAACGATGTGGATGTGAGCGTGCAGGTTGGCAAGGCGGCGAATCCCGCGACGGTAAACGCCACCGCGGAGGTTAGGACCGAAGACAAGATTAATCTTGCAAGCAACGTCAATTTGAACGGCGCAACCGGCGCTGTCAGCTATGAAATCAGCGGCAATGCAAACGGCTGCAAATTGGAGGAAGGTTTGCTGACCGCTGGGAATACCATCGGCACCGTGACCGTGAATGTCAAGGTTGCTGCGGACGGTAATTACGAGGCGCTCTCCGCGACGCCAATCACTGTGACCATCAGCGCCCAGCCGACGCAAACCATCACTGCCAAAGATGTGGAAGTCGCCTACGACGAAACGGGCAAGAGCGTCAGCGCCAGCACCAACGGCGGCGGCGCAATCAGATATGCCGTCAAGTCCGGCAGCGAGAAGTACATTGCCGTGGATCCCTCTTCCGGAGCGCTGACGGTCATAGCGGTTCCTCTGGATGGCGACAAAGCCTACGTCATCGTAACGGCGGCGGCTGTTCCTGGCAGCTACGCAGAGACGACCAAGGAAGTGACTGTGACAATCAAACGGGCGAACACGACCGTGACCACAACGCCGGAGGCAAATGAACTGACTTACAACGGCTCCGCGCAGGAATTGGTCACCGCCGGTTCTGCGACAGTCGGCCAATTGCGCTATGCCCTCGGCACCGAAACCGCAGCCAATGGGTCTTATAGCGCATCCATCCCCACTGCCACCAATGCTGGAGACTACTATGTATGGTACTATGCGGCTGTGGGAGACAACAACCACAACGACAGCACACCGGACAAGGTCCGAGTGAACATTGGTAAGGCAAATGCAACCGCAACCGCGCCTACAGCGAAGAGTCTGAGCTACAAAGCTTCTGCACAGGACCTTGTAGTTGCCGGCTCTGCAACAGGCGGCACGATGAAGTACGCCACCGGAACAAAAACCGAAGCCACAAGTGCGTATTCGGAATCCATCCCCACCGGTACCGAAATCGGTACCTACTATGTGTGGTACAAAGCCGGCGACGAAAACCACAACGACACCGTCCCGGCGTACGTCACGGTGACCATCGCCAAGGCAGTCAACCTCAAGCCCGTTCTCAGCGAGACGAAGATCGTCACCACCAGCGATTCCATCCAGATCCACGGCTTCTACAATGCCAGCCCGCTGACCAAGGCGGAGTATGTGTTCAGCAAGGACGGCGGCGAGACGTGGACGGGCGCGCAGAATGGCGCGACCTACACCTTCAGCGGCCTGACCGCCGGCACGACCTATCAGCTCCGCGTGCGTACCGTGGAGACCAAGTACACCGAGGGCGTCGAGACCTCCGACATCCTCAGCGTCACCACGCCGAGAGAGACAATCGCGCTCAAAGAGGTTACGATTCGCAGTAGCGGCGACACGGCGACCCGCGTGGGCGACAGCCTCACCGCCGAGCTGGAGCCGACAAACGCCACCGGCGTGACGTACCAATGGTACTACGGAAGTGAGCTGATCCCCGGCGCCACCGGCAGCAGCTACCTTCTTACCAGCGCGGACTTCGACAAGACGCTCACGGTGAAGGTCGGTGAAAAGAGCGCGACAAGCGAGAAGGTTGCGAAGGCTCCCAAGGCTACGCTGAGCGCGGCCAACATCAAAACGAGCGCGACGCAGAACACAATCACCGTCAGCGGCTTCACCAACACCCCCACGCGCCGCTATGAGTACAGCAAGAATGGCTTGGAGTGGCAGGACGGCAACGTGCTGACCGGACTGACGCAGAACACGAGCTACAAGGTTTATGTCCGCACCGGCAGCAGCACCTTGTCTCCTGATTGGCAGGAGCAGGGCGTAGCGGTCAGCAAGGAGAATGTTTCAACACTGGCAAAGCCCTATCCCTTTGACGTCGCGCCCACCGTGGTCGCCCGGAACTTCGAGTATCAGGGCTATACGGACGGGAAAGCACCCGCTTTGAGCATTGCACTCAACGACGATGCGGCAACACCGACGTTCCAGTATCGAGTCGGCGCCTCCGGCGAATGGGCGGTGTGGACAGCGGATGCGGCAAATAGCCTTTCCGTCGGCAGCAACTACTATATGCGGGCGGTCATCGATGGAAATAATATTTACCACGATTACACCACCGAGCCTGTTACCTTCACGGTGACAAAGAGTACTACAGATGCGCGTACTGCTCCTACCGCTCCCGTGGTCAGCGACAACAGCCTTGTTGTGACGATTGCGGAAGCGGATCGTGGGAAGGCGCTTGAGTATCAGGTGGACGGTACAGCTGATGGCAAATGGATTAGCGTTCCCACGCTCAACAAAGACGGCCAGTTCACGCTGGGCGCGCTGTCGGCAGGAAATCACACCGTCAATCTCCGCTATCGCGCGGACAGCAATTACGCAAATCCCTCTAATTCTGTTGTATCCGCCCCATTCAACCTGACCCAGTATTCCGTCGCCTACGACACCAACGGCGGCAGCAATGCACCCGCTCCGCAGACGGCCACGTCTCCCGCAACCATCACCGTTTACGCCAAGACCGACAAGGCGCATACTCCCACAAGAAGCGGCTATACATTCGCCGGATGGTATGACGCGAAGACTGGCGAAAATGAAGTAACCGGAACTCTGAGCGAATCGAAAACGCTTTACGCCCATTGGACGGCGAATACCTACAGCATCGCGTTCCAAAATGGGAATACGACAAGCGGTACGAAATTAAACGCCACATACGATTCATCAGTGACGCTTAAAACGGCAACAGAACTTGCTTTTACCCGTGAGGGCTATACCTTTGCGGGCTGGGCGACCAGCTCGAATGGCGCTGTGATCTACACGGACAAGCAAAATGTGAAGAACCTGACAACCGGAACCGGAACGGTGACGCTCTACGCGGTGTGGGTCGATAGCGGCAAGAAGGTCGACGGCGCGGTCATCAGCGATTATCCCGGTAGCGTGGAGCTGAAGCTCATGAGCGGCAGCACCCAAGTCGGAGGCACACAGGTTGTTACGCTGGAGTTGAAGGAAAGCGGAAAATATGAAGGAGACTACAACTTTACCGGCGTTCCCAATGGCTCGTACAACCTTGTCGCCATGCAGGTCGTCGCGAAGACCGGCGAAACGGGCGATTATGAGGAGGCTCTGACCCGTACTGCCGCCGTAACTGTCAGCGGAAGCGGTGCAACAAGCAAGGTCAGCTTTGGCGCAGACGATTCGGAGAGGATCGTCATGCCCAGCGGAGACACCAGCTCTCTCGTTGAGGTGAAGGAGGATACGCCTCCCGTCATCGTCGGCGGGCTGGACACCGTGGCCGAGAATCAGAAGGTCGAGGATCGCAGTGTCAATGTTACAATGTCCGTCGAGTCGCAGGACAAGATAACGACTGACAAAGATACGAAGGACGCCATTGATGCCATCGAAAACCTCAACAGCGTTGCCAAGACCGAAGAACTCTCCTATCTCAACATCGGCATCGAAAAGGAGATCCTCAAGGACGGCGTCATCGAGAGTACAGAGGCAGTCACGCAAACACCGAATGTCATTACAATCTATATCCCCTATGACATGACGGGCAAACAAACCTACCAGATCATGTTCTATCGCCACCACATTGACGAGAACGGCACGGCGAGCACATCTGCCCTGACGCGTGACAGTGCGCCGAGCAATACGGATGGACATTTCTACGTCGATAAAGCGGGCAACATGATCTCCCTCTACACCAATCAGTTCTCTACCTATGCGATCGGCTATAATCCGGACGCGAAGTCGCCGACACACGGCAGCAGCAGCAACAGTGGCGCAACCTACGCACCCACGGTCAGCAATCCCGCCAACGGCGTGGTGAGCCTCAGCCCGACCGCCCCGAAGGCAGGGGATAAGGTGACGATCACCGCCAAGCCCAATGAGGGCTTCGAGGTCGATACCGTGACCGTCACGGACGCGAACGGCAAGGCGGTCAGCGTGACCAAGGTGAACGACACGACCTACACCTTCACCCAACCCAGCGGCAAGGTCAAGGTTGACGTGACCTTCAAGGCGGTAAGCAAAACGGACGCGCTCGCAAGGTTTGTCGACGTCAACGCCTCCGACTGGTATGCGGATGCGGTGCGCTGGGCGCTGGATAACGGCGTGATGAACGGCGTCAGCCCGAAGTACTTCAACCCCAACGGCGACACCACCCGCGCCATGGTCGTGACGATGCTCTGGCGCATGGAGGGAAGCCCCGCCTATGCAGGCGCGAGCGAGTTTACCGATGTGGACGCTGATACTTGGTACACCGAGGCGGTGCGCTGGGCGAGCACAGAGGGCATTGTCACCGGCTACGAAAATCCGGACGACGCCGGCATGATCTTCAACCCCAACGGCGCGGTGACCCGCGAGCAGCTCGCGACGATGCTCTACCGCTACGCACAGTACAAGAAGGCTGATGTGAGCGCAACCGCGAGTCTCGGCAACTATGGCGACGCACAGACTGTCAGTAGCTGGGCGACCTCCGCGATGCAGTGGGCGGTCGGCTCCGGCATCATCAACGGCATCGACGGCAACCTTGTCCCCGCGGGCAAGGCGACCCGCGCCCAAGTGGCGACGATGCTCATGCGCTACAGCACGAGTGCGGCAAAGTAAAAAAGACTTCTCCATAAATGATGGCAAAAGGGATAGCGGGCTTCGGCCCGCTATCCCTTTTGTGGAAATCATTCTCAAATATATGGATGGTAGTGAAGAAAAACTACCAAGGTTTTTTCATTTTTATGACAGAGGAGATCGTGTTGAGATCATCATGGATTTCCAAATACAGCTAAATGCCGCGCATAAGACACAATATATAGATTTGATGTATTGACAAATACAATATATTGTGGTACATTACCAATGTAATTGATTGTATGTGCGTCCCAGTACGGGAGTTGGCCATGTGCCTCCTATTGCGGAAACCCTGTGTCTCCGCCTTGCACACGTTATGTTGGATTGTACGCAAGTACCAGCGGTATTACTGCGCCCTTTTCATTTGGCGTCAGACTGCCGCGGGTACTTTTTATATATAAATTGCCGCGCGGCAGAAAGGAGGGATATGTCCCAGTTACAGGTATTGGGTTGGGTAACAGCCGACCCGGAGCTGAAGGTCAGCGCAAAAGGAAACCCCTATGCCCGGTTTACGGTGGTCGAGCGCGTCGGGAAAAGAGACGCGGCAAGACAACAGTATATCCAGGTCTGGGCCTTTGGGCAGCTGGCGGATCAGCTCAAACAAGCTGGCGTGAAGAAGAACAGCTATTTATGGGTAAGCGGCTCTCTGGAGCTTGTGGAGTACGTCAAAAAGGACGGAATCACCCGTGATAAGCAGCTCAAGCTCACGCTCACAGACTGGCGCTTTGCCCAGCCTCAACGGAGGCAGCAGCGCCCAGCGGAAAGCGCACCGTTCCCGGATCAGACGGACTTCGGCACAGCCGAGGTTATCGACGGGGATCGGGAAAACCTGCCGGAGTAACATCCGGCACAATGCAAAGAGGCACTATATCAGTTGTTTCGCAAAGAAAAGACTGGTATGGTGCCTCTTTTTTGCTTGTTCAGAAAAAGAGAAAGAAGGCTTAAGCAAATGAAACATGCTCATTCAGAACTTTGGAGCAGTATTTCGATCCTGATCGGCGCGGTCATTGCCGTGCTTGCCCTTGTGCGGGGCAAGTGGGAGATCCCGCTGCTGCTTGCGGTTTTTGTGCTGTGGGGCCTGTGGGTCGTCGTCCGGCTCCTGATCCCTGCGTGGCGTCTCAACCGCGGATATCGAAGACGGGTGCTGCTACGCAGAAAAGGGCGGCGTGAGCTGGCCGCATCTGGAACCACGAAACAGGAACTTGCTCACACGCTGCTCCGCCACGTCAACTACCGCGTGTCAGCGGCGCTGAGAAGCAGCTTTCCTGACGCGCATTGGGAGTGGACGATGGACGATCCCGCGCTCTTTGCGGCGCAGGGCGGCACCGGACGCATCCGTGTGTACGGCATCCCCGATTATGACTACGCAGACGTCACGATCGATCAGAACGCAAATCTTTCGTGCACACTGTTGAAGCTCGCCCCTGTTACCGGAGGCAAGAGCCCCGGTGCTCTGCCGCCGAATCAGCAGCAGGTTTCGCCGCAGACGTGGTATGAGCAGAGCGCGAAAGACACGCTGGAGCAGATCGTTGCGGATCTCAACTCAAAGGGCCACAGCAGGCTCTATCTCAAAGAGGATGGCGAAATCTCCATACGCCCCGTTGCGGGCGGGGAAGACGTACCCCAAAGCAGGCTCCGCGATTTCCCGGCGAAGGTCTATTGGCCGAAGCTGGTGGAAGTTCTGAAGAATGCGGGGCTGACGGCAACACAACTGGACGACTGCATCCAGCTTTCGTGGTAAACGGCGGAAGGAGTGAACACGCATGAAAGCAGGGAAAACGATTCAGGAGCTTCTGACGGAGATCGACCGCCAGAGCAAATCGAAAGAGGACTATCTGGTGAACACGTCCAATCTCCGCATGGAGTCTTGGGACAGCCGGCCGATGCTCCATGTCCTCGACAACAGCGGCAGCGACCTCATTGAGCCGCTTGACGTGCGGCAGAGAGCGCATGTGCAGATCGGCGACTACCTCGGCATCCCGCGCAAGTATTACGAGAGGATGCAGTCGGAGGACGCAGATCTTCTCTCCTACAACGTCAACCGCTGGTTTGAGCGCAAGCCGGAGCAGCGTATGCTGCGCACGATTGACGGCCACGCCCGCGCATTTCTCAGCAACCGCTACCGGCGCATCGACAATCTGGATATCGCGCAGGTGACGCTGCCGATCCTCTTTGATCTGCCGGAGGTGCGCTTTGAAAGCTGCGAGGTCACGGAGGACTTCATGTATATCAAAGCGGTCAACCCGAGGCTGACTGCCGAGGTGACGCCCGGAGACGTGGTGCAGTCCGGCATCGTGATCTCCAACAGCGAGACGGGCTGCGGCGCGGTGTATATCCGCCCGATGATTTTCCGCCTTGTCTGCAAAAACGGCATGACCGTTGACGAGATCGGCACACGGCGCAACCACGTGGGCCGCCTTGCCGAAAGCGAGGAGAACTTTGAGATCTACTCCAAGGAAACGCTCAAGGCGGACGACCACGCGTTCATTATGAAGATTCAGGACTCCGTGCGCGCCGCCGTTGAGGAGATCAAGTTCGCGCGTGTCGTTGACACGATGCGCAAGAGCAAAGAGAGAAAGCTCGACACCCACGACCTTCCCGCTCTCGTCAAGCTGACAGGAGCCAGCTTCGGCTTTTCCGAGGACGAAGGAAAGGGCGTCTTGCAGCGGCTTATTGAGGAGGCCGACTATTCCGTGTACGGTCTCGCAAACGCGGTGACAAAGTTCTCGCAGGATGTGGAGAACTATGACCGCGCATCCAAGCTGGAGCAGATCGGGTACAGCGTACTCACAATGTCCCCGGAGCTGTTCCGCGCAATCAACCATGTCAACAGCATCGCCGCTTGATCACGGCGGGCTGAAATAAAATTGGAGGTATACAGCAATGAACGCAATCACAACCACGACGCAGCAGACCTACGCGCCCTTCGTCCTTCCCGGCGCAGCGCCGGAGAGCAATTTCACGGACGTGGATCTCATGGACGATATGGACGGCGTTACCCCGTCGTTCCAGCGCGTGAAGATCCCGGGCGGCGGAGTCCCGCAGTTTGAGATGCCCGGCGAAGACCCCGAACATCCCGTGTTCGAGCAGAAGCTGGAGGGCATCATCGTCTTTAACCACCTGACCAACGCCTATTGGCCGGAGGGCAGCGAGTATGACGACGATGTGCCGCCGCTGTGCCAGTCCACGGACGGCAAGCTCGGCTACGGCACACCGGGAGGCGCCTGTGCCGCCTGCGCACTCAACGCATTCGGCTCGGTCAGCAACGGCAAGGGGAAAGCCTGCAAGAATATGCGCTCTTTGTACCTGCTTCGCAGCGGGGACATGATGCCGCTGATCCTCAATCTTCCGCCCACCAGCCTCAAGCCGTACAACGATTTCGTCAATGCGGCGTTCCTGTATCGCCGCCGCCCGGTTTTCGGGAGTCTTGTCGAGATCACGCTCAAACGCAAGAGCAGCAACGGCTTTGACTACAGCGTTGCGGTGTTCCGCAAGGTGCGCGACTTCGAGGGCGACGAGCTCAAGCAGGTGGCGGACTACGTCAAGACCTTCCGTGAGCAGGCCAAGCTCGGACTGGAGCAGCGTGCCGAGATGAACAAGAGCGCCGCGCAGGAAAACGCGCAGATCGAAGCAGGGGCGATCAATATCCCCGACAACGAGGCGCACTTCGAGATCGGAGCTGCTACCGCTCCCGTGCTCAACGGCGAGCGCGAGAGCCTGCCTGCGTGATGCGTCCGGGGTAGAGTATGTACCGGAGCAGCGACCGCCGCCCTCTTTAGCAGCGGTGCGGCCTACCCCGACTGCTCTGACGGACGAGCAGCGCAGGTACGCGGCGGAGAACCACGGCCTGATCTATCGGTTTCTGCACGAAAAAGGCTGGAGCGCGGATGAGTATTACGACGTTGCCGCGCTTGGCTACCTCGCCGCGGTCATGCAATATCTCTCAAACCCTAAGCTGCATAGCTACGCTTTTTCCACCATCGCGTGGAGAAAGATGAAGCAAAGCGTTGCCAACCAACAACGCGCAGAAGCTCGCCGGAGAAGCCATGAAACGGCGTATGCCGAGCGAGCGGCGGAAACCGGGAAAGACCCCTTTGAGGATCTGGAGTATAAGCTGCTCCTGCAAGACCTGGTCACCGTGTCGGACGCGCGGCAGTATGAGCTGGCGTCTATGCGGCTGCAAGGCTACTCCATCATGGAGATCGCCAGAGAACAGGGCATTGACCGCCGGCGCGTCAGCCGACTGCTCAAGGAACTGTATCAGGTGTATATGAAGCTCTATCTGTGAGCGGACAAACAAGAAAAGAAAGTGAGGCTTTGGAAATGAATGGCAAGAAGACCACGATCCTGAGCGGGACGCTGCTGCTCCCGCTGCGTCTTGGCACAAGTGCGGTAATCCGGCACAACGGCGGGAGGATCAGAACGTCTGAGGTGGTGTCCATCGACTCGATCAGCCCTACGGGGATCTGTTTCGAGACGCTGAACACCAACTACACGCTTCTGCTTCCCACCTCGGTGCAGACCGCCATGGCTGAGACGCCGGCGCTCGCTGCCGCATAGGAGAGCTGCCCGGTGTTATGCACCGGGAAAACGGAACAATGCCACAGTCGCGCTTTATGCGGCTGTGGCATTTTCCGCGTTTGTGGAAGGAGTTCAAAGTGAAAGAGAACATGGAATACGTCAGCACCAACGCACGCATCCCGTTCCGTTGTGAACGCTGCGCGCGGTGCTGCCGCAATCTGGAAAACGCATTGATGCTCGATCCGTTCGATATCTACAACCTGTCCAAACACCTGCGTGAGCAGGGGCAGGAGATCATCGGCACGGAGGATATGCTGGCACAGTATGCTCATCCGAATTTGCTGGAGGGCATCTATCCCATCTTTCAGGCCAATACCGAAGGCGAGGACCATGCCTGCGTCTTCCTGAAAGACGACCGCTGCAGCGTGTATGAGGCGCGGCCGCAGGTGTGTAGGATGTATCCCTTTGGGGTGTCGCCGGGCGAGAGAGGCAGGGACTTCTATTACTGCCTCTTTCGGGAACAGCAGCACCATTTTGGCGCTGGCTCGGTCAAGGTCAAGGATTGGCTCGACGCGAACTTCCCAAGAGAAGCGCGGGACTTCCTGAAAGCACATTATGAGGTGCTTCCGGAACTCGGCAAGGCGCTTCAGGCGCTCGGCGAAGAGCAATACAAAGGGCTGGTGTTCAAGATCCTCTACTACCTCTATTTTGGCTATGACCTGTCAAAACCGTTTCTGCCCCAGTATCGGGCAAACATGGCAGAGCTGATGAAGCTGCTCAAGGAAGAAGCAAAGGAGGAGCCTGCTTGTACGCATTAGAAAAGCGCAAAGAGGGTAAATGGCAGCGCTGTGCGGTGTGCGCCCGGCGCAAGCTGCTGGATCGGGTCGTAAAAGGACTATCTGAATCCGAAAACTGGCGCGTTGTGTATGTTACCGAAACACACGCGGAGCGCGAGAACAGTCCGCGTGCCGCGTGAGAGGAGGAATGGACAAGTGAAGGATAGGATCATGCTCAAGATCCACTCGGACAGCGAATACCTTGTGCTGAACACCTACAGCCGGACGTATGGCTCCTCGCGAGGCTTCTACATCCATCGGGATAAGTTTGAAGAGCTTGACCTGAACGGCTACGCCGTTGCGCTGGATAGCCGTCTTTCCTGACGATGCGGAAAGGAAGCTGCGGCAACACCGTTACGTTCACGTTCACATGGCTGACGCGCTGCGGGGACAGCGAACTCCGCGGGCGCGAGGAGAGCCTGACAATCCCCTATGCCCCGATGATGTCGTTCATTCGGGCAAGCGAGGATCCGAACGAACCGAAACGGTGGGCTGCGCTCGCGCTGACGGAACAGCAATATCCGCGCCTCGTGTTCCACTCCAAGCGGAATCTCAAAGCGGTGCTTGCCAACCGCAAGATCTACCGTAAGCTTCGCAAGGAGCTCGCTTTGCACTTCCGCTGGCCGGGTGCGGAAGAGATCGTTATCTACGACGATTTTGTGCCGTACAGCTTCGGCTTCACGGAGAAGCGCAATGGCGAGACCGGCATCTGCGGCGGTATCATCTTCCACAACCATCACAACGATCTGGCGACGGCATACTACGGGTTTCATACCTGATACCGGAGCAGTGAGGAGTCGATATGGCAAAGAGAAGATATGCGCTGGCAACGCTGAAAAAGATGCTCGTACGAGCGGAAGAGCGGTATTACAGGGAAACTGTAAAGCCGTATAGCCCGCACGGCTATCACCAGCCCTCAATGCGGGCGTGGTCGGAGGCAAGAGACCGCGTAATGCGGCTCAGACAGGAGATCAAGGAAAGAGAGGCAGAGACAGATGCCTGATTGGGACTTGCCCGAAGTCGGCGACTACATGGTAACTGAGCTGTGCCCACATTGCGAGTACGAGTTCACGATCCGCTGGAGCGTGGAGGAGTTTGGCTATACGGCGTATTGCCCGGTGTGCGGCAAATTGGTTCTGCTGTGCAGCGAGTGCCGAAAGGGCAGAAGCCTGCCTTGCAACTACGATGCGGAAAGCGACAGCTGCCGCTTCCGCTCAAGAAAGAGGAGAGTCAAGCATGGACAACATCAAAGACAAGGTCGCCAAGCTGCTTGCGTTGGCGGAGAGCCCGAACGAGAACGAGGCGAAAGCCGCGCTGCTCAAGGCACGGGCGCTCATGGCGGAGCATAAGCTCCGTCCCGAAGAAGTCCGAGAGCAAGACAGCCAGGCCGTGATCCGCAGGACCATCGGTATCCATTGCACCAAAATGACGGATGCGTGGGCGACTACGCTGAACGCCGTCATCGCAGAGCATTACTGCTGCGTTTCGTTCCGCAGTCATCTTCGTGGGCAGAAGAGCGTCGAGCTTGGCCTTGTTGGGCTAAAGGACGATTTCGCTGTTTGCGAGCAGGCGGTACGTTACGCCTATGACTCGGTGAAAAGCCGCTGTAAGCAGCTGAATGCGGAGCATAAAAAGGAAGGCTGGCCGGGTTCCGAGATCCGGCAGCTCTGCAACGCCTATGGCTGGGGCTTTTGCAGTGGCTTGAAGAAAGCGTTTGAGGCGCAGGAACAGGAGCATCAGGAATGGGGGCTTGTCATGGTCGTGCCAAAGGCGGTCAGAGACAACGCAGCAGATCTGAAGCCGGTGATATTTGCAACAGCGAAGGTGGACGGCTGGCTCAATGAGTATGCTCGGGCAGGCTACGAAGACGGGCGCAGGTTTGACATGAACCGGCGTCTCCCGGCGGAAGAGCAGCGCAAGATACCCGCGTGAGGTGGCGGCCGTGGCAAAGAGATATTCAGACCCCAAGAAGGCCGGCGCGCTTATGGAAGCGGACGCCTGTGATAAGGTGCTCCGCGAGCTGGACCGCCTGATCGACAAATACGTGCGCCATGTCGATAAGGAAGCGGACAAGCGGCGTGAGGAATTTGAACTGGTGATGGGCTACCGCAGCGAGGCGGACATACAGGAAGCCTACGGCTGGGAGTTTATCACGCAAGCGCAGTACGAGCGTTATTTGGAGATATTCCGTGCAGGAAACAGTGCGATGGAAAACCATGAGCCCACAGTAACGGAACGTGCCTTAGCAATCCTGCGCGCTTTCCGCAGGGACTTACTTCAGGAACAACAGGAATATCGCTATGAAGCAATGTCCCCGGACGAACTGCGAGCAGAGATCCAACGGCGGCAGGCGGCAGAGCGTGCGTGGAATGAGCGCATGAAAGAACTGAAAGCGCGCCGCAGGAGCATTGAGGACGCGGGAGGTACGCATACGTGAAAGACATTCGGATACCAACCTGTATGGATTGCCCGTGCAGGCTGGACTATGAAGGCAGCATCGGACAGATTCGAGACGGCACGCGCATGAAACCCTTTGAGAGATATTGCACCGCGACAAAGCGGCCCAAGTTGATCCGAAAGGGGTACATGATACGCAAACCGCCGAGCTGGTGCCCGAAGCGCAAGGACCCCTGTGAAGTTCGCGTTTTTGGCTTTGCGAGCGATGAAGCGGAACAGATGCATTATTTCCGCGCAGCGACGTCCGGCAAGGTCTCGCCGCAGGAGCACCGTTATAAACCGGTGTTCACAGGTACGATCCCGCTGACGCCGAGGGAGTTCTGGCGACGCTGCCATGAGTATGGCGCCGACCTGGGGCTGCCGACGAAAGTAGAGCTGTATCAGGTGGTGGAGATCGACGACGGGCTGAAGCCTGTCTGCTTCTACCTCACGCCAAATGGGTACCAGATGGAAACGCTGTTCGACCCAAACAAAACGAAGAAGGAGTAAAAGCCTATGAAGTACAAGGGGATCTATAAGATCCTGCAAAAGCGCAAGCGGAGCGTACCCGGATTTACCTATGACGACCGCAGCTGCTGGGGCAACAACGATTACACCGCCCAGCTCACACCTCTTTGGATCTGCGCGGAGGATCGCGCGACGGGCTGCCGTCTGTGGATCACACAGACGTCGGCTGCTGCGCTGCGCATCTCCTACGTCAGAATCGGTGGGAACGGTAAGCGTATGGGCCATGAGACACATATCCGGTGCAAAAGCCGGACGGAACTGGCCATTCGGCTCGAACGGCTGTTTGCCGCACTGGATGAAGAAAGCGCAGAGAGCAGTTGGAAAGGAGCAAAAGCAGCATGAAAAGCACATTGGACGCCGCGGCATTTGCGGCGGCAGTCAAGAGCGTCAGCGGCATCCTGACCAAATTCGAGGTGCCGCAGCTCGCACAGGTTCGTGTGCAGCTTGCAGACGACGCTTGCAGAGTGAGCGCAACCGATGGCCGCGCCTGGCTCTCGGTGGATATTCCGGCGACGGGGGAGCAGTTCTCGTTTGTGTTCCGCAACACCGAGAAGCTGCTTCGAGTGCTTCCGCACCTCGGCGGAGAATTGACCCTTGAAGCGTCCGGGACGGATAACGACAGGAAGATTTATCTGCATACATCCGAAAAAGCCGGCGAGTTCCCGGTCCTGGAGGATGCAGCCCACGATGAGATCTCGCGCGTGATTCCGCTCCGGCGGTACGAGGTCGATCTCAAAACGCTTCGGCAACGTGTAACCAGTGTTGCCTATGCAACCTGCATCCGCAAAGATAGACCCGCATCGGCCGGCGTCCGCTTCGAGGATAAGCGCCTTTGGTGCGTAGACGGCTATCGGATGGCGATCCATCAGGACGATTCGCTGAGTGTATCGGAGCCTTTTATCTTGCCCGCATCTGCGCTCAAGCATCTGGGGGCGTTCAAGGACAAAAACGGTGTGCTTGCGGTCGGCAAGGACTACGCCGCGATCACCGCGGGCGGCATGACACTGACTTGCCCGCTGGTGGAGCGCAGCGACGAGCTGAAGATCGAGACGGCGATGCCGAAAAGGCTCACCGAGACCTACAAGGTAAACCGCAGAGAGTACCTTGACGCGCTCAAGTACCTTACGGACTGCACAAACGCCAAGGAGCAGATCAAAGTCGTGTTCGACGAAGGTCTCCTGATTGCCTATGACCGGCATGGGAAGTATGCCGCTAAAGTACAGCTCGTAGAGGGCAACAGCGAGGTGCGCTATGCGTTCAACCTTGCTTATATGCGGCAGGCAGTCGAGCACCTTGGTGGTGTCGAACTTGTGCAGATCGACGCGATCAGCGGCTTGTCGCCCATCGTGCTCCACGGCGGCAACGCAACCGCCATGGTGCTTCCGATGCGCTTGCATGAGGCGCGGTGCGCCAAGGCGGCTTGAGACAAAGGAGGGCTGCGATTGCACGAGTGCGAAAAAACCTGCGGCAACTGTCAGTATTCCTACCTGCAAAAGGACACCACGCAGCACCCGACGATCGGCCTGCTGCGTCAGCACTGCCGGAATCAGCGGTATACCTCGGCAGAGTACACAGAGGAAATGTATCTGGAGGACCAGGCACGAGGATATTGCCGCTTCTGGACTCCTATAAAGAGAAAGGAAGAGTAGAGAGCCATGAAGAATACCTATACGATTGAAGAACGCAACCGCATTGTGGAGGAGCATCTTTGGTGCATCAAGGCGGTTATGAAGCAAAACCGTGCGCTGATCAAGGCGGCTCGCCTTGACCGTGACGACGTGTATCAGGATCTGAGCATCCGGCTGATCCGAGCGGTTGGAACCTATGACCCCGACAAGGGTGCGCTCAAGCAGCACATTTTCAATCAGCTTCGCTACGAGCTGCTGGACTGTGCGACCGCGTACCGCATGACCGGAATGACCGGCACGCCGACGGGCTTCCAAGGCAGTGAGATCGCTTCGCTCGACGCTTGCGCTTTCATAGAGTACCAGACAGAGGAGCGCATAGCCGCCTGATCGTTCGGCTAAAATAACCGCATACGCAGGGGAGCGCCGCATTTGCGGCCTCCCATGCAGCGGTTATGGAGAAGCCTCCTGCACGCGAAATTGTAAGAAAAAGCCGTTGCGCTTTGAGAGAGCAGAAGGTATAATAACCATAGGATCGTGGCATCCCTATGGCACGGAAATGATGGAGGCGATCATATGCTTGAGGTTCAAGGCGTAATTCGCGGCAATACAGTATTGGTCGATGACGACCTGCGCCAGTATGAAGGCAAAAGCGTGACGATAATGATTCACGAGAACAAGTCACCTATCAATTTGCACAAATACAGAGGCAGAGGCAAGAAGATGATTCCTGAGACAGATGCTCAAGACTATGTGGCAGGGTTGAGAAACAATGACCGGATATAAAAGAGTTTTTATTGATACTGCGCCGCTAGTCTATTTTTTGGATGATAGCACGCAGTATACCGATAAGGTCGAATCAATCCTGACAGAGATCATGAGCCTGCAAAAAACTGAATGACGATCCCGCACGGGACTAACGTACCTGCCGGAGGAGCTGCGATCAAGCACAGCTCCTCCGGCTTTATATATGAAAAAAATGGAGGAACACCATGAATGGCATGAACGATCTGCTCGCAAAGTTTGACGCGGTGGAGGTGAAGTCGGTCAACCTGATCTCCGAAGGCGACAAACTCTTTTGCGAGAAGAACCAAGCTGCGTATGAGGATGCCGTGACTTCCTACCGGGAGCTGACAGGCTTCTGGGAGAGCATGGAAAAGGCGCAGTGCGATATCCTCGGTGAGCCAGACCGAGAGCAAAACCCTATCTATTTCCGATATCTGTCCAAAGAGAGCGGGGCGTATATCGATGCGGAAGCTGTTTGGAAGCATATTGAAAAAGTGCATAGCGACTACCTTGACCGCATCGTGGAGTATTTCAGCGACAGCTATCACATTGGCCTGAATACCGACAAGATCCGCAGGGCGCTGTTGCCGAAAAAGCCCGACTATGGCGCGGAAGAGGAGGACATAGCAGCGTATCAGGAGAAAATGGAGGACTTGATGCTGCGGTATCAGGATATCCTTGACCTGATCTTTCAGCAGACGGATGGACGCAGCTTCCCCGAACAGGCGATGTACGAGCTGAAATCCGGCTGCCACAAAGCGGCATGGGACGAAGCCAAGCATGAGCGGCGGTATGAACTGAAGAAGGACACGATCCGGTTTTTGAGCGATTTCAGCCGCTATATCTACCGCCACCGCGGCTGGCAAGACCCAGACTGGCAGCTGAAAGACAAGATGAAAGCCGTCATGTCAGGCGTTGGACATTATGAGACCGGCAGATACAAAAACTTCCCGCGAGACGTCGAGGATCTGCTGACCGACCGAAACATTTTGGACGTCGTGGATTTCGAGGACTGCGGAAAGGTCCGGCAGCTCAAGATGTTCAAGAACGGTAACGTCTATCTGAAATTCGTATCCGCCGCCTGCGCCGAGAAGTTTGTCAGAGACTACCTCGACGCGGCGGCATGAGGAGGCGGCAGAGCATGAAGTATCAGTATTATCCGGTTCCCCGCGACCCTGCCCGTCGGGCGGCGCTGAATGAGAAGGTCCTCTACCTGATCGACAGCGGTACGGAGGCGGAGTACGGCATCAGCGCCGAGGAAATGTTCAACGCATACACCGGCGATGGCGGCCTGCACGGGCTGAATCGTGCGGACTACGAAAACTATCATGCGTACAGCGAGGCAAAGAAAGAGATCGAGAACGGTCAGTTTTTCACCCCGCCCGATGTTTGTCGGCTGGTATGTGAGGCGTTGGCGCCGTCGGTATCCGATCTTGTTGCCGATCTCACCTGCGGCAAGGGCAGCTTTTTCAACTTTCTGCCCATTGAGGCAAATGCCTACGGCTGCGAGTTGGACGAAAAAGCATACAAGGTGGCGCATTATCTGTTTCCTGACGCGAATTTGACGCAAGGGGACATTCGCACGTATCAAAGCGAAGCACGCTTTGACTATGTGGTCGGCAACCCGCCCTTCAACCTCAAATGGTACGCAGACGGCGAAGACCAGCTCTCGCAGCTGTACTTTTGTGTGAAGGCGGCGGAGTTGTTGAAGCCGCTCGGCATTATGGGAATTGTCGTGCCGCAGTCGTTCCTGGCGGATGACTTTACCGACAAGCGTATGATCCGCGATCTGGAGACGCGATTCAGCTTTCTCGGTCAAATCGGCCTGCCGGATGATGAATTTGCACAGCTTGGCGTCAGCAAGTTTCCAACCAAGCTGCAATTCTGGCAGAAGAAAAGCGACGCCCCCGGCTGGAGCACACGCCGGTACACAACGGAGCTTCTGTATGCGCTTCCCGATGATTACGAGGTCGAGGAGGAGGCAAAGGCGCTCTATGAGAAGGTGCTGGCACTTCCAAAAGCCGATCTGGAGAAGAACAAGTCCTACGTTCTGCTGGAATTGGCGCGTACCCGAGTCACATCAAAGGACTTTGCGTATCAGACGCAGAAGCTGCTGTATCAGATCAAGGCGCATCCGGCGACCAGAGACCGCTATGCGCGTTGCTGTGAGTATCTGCGCCGCTTTTACACGCAGGAAAAGCCGCCCGAGATGGACGATAAGGAATGGGACCGTATCAAACTGACAGAAAAGAAGGTGCTGCAGTATCTCAAGCGGGCGCTGCGCCGCCAGAGCAGACCGCCGGAACGAGACGAGATCCGACTGGTCAAACAGGACGACCAGTTTGTCCGAAAAGCGTACAGTGCCAAGATGCGCCGCCTGATGACGCCGAGTATGCGTGAGCCTGTGTCGATCCTTGAGGCGGTGCTCAACAAGAAGCCGGAGGAGTTCCCCGGGTACGAGCGGCTTCTGCGTAGGAAGCGCAGGGAGTATGAGGATCAGGAGAGACCGTTTTCGGATATGGAGCTGGACGCCTCGATTGCGTTCTGGCTGGATCGGTTTACGATATGGGATAAGGAGAACGAGGAGAACATCCGCCTCAATGACATGCAGCGACATGACGTCAACCTTATGCTGCAAAAACGCTATGGTATGCTCCAGTGGGAGCAGGGCAGCGGCAAAACACTCGCGGCAATCGCTGTCGGCACCTATCGGATGCTGTATCAGAATATCCACTCGACTTGGGTGGTCTCAACGGCGATCTCCATTCGGAACAACTGGGACGTCGTGCTGTCGAACTACAGCCTGCCGTATGTGTTTGTTGAGCGGCTGCGCGATCTTGAGAAGATCCGTCAGGGCGATTTTGTGATCATCACGCTCAACAAGCTGTGCCAATTCAAACGCCAGATCAAACGCTGGCTGAAGCTACATAGCCAGAAGGTGCAGCTCGTTTTGGACGAGAGCGACGAGATATCCAATCCGAATACCGCCCGTGCGAAGGCTGCGCTTTCCTGCTTTCGCCGCTGCCGGGCGAAGCTGCTGACGACAGGCACCAGCACACGCAATAACATCTCCGAGTTTGCCCCGCAGCTGGAGCTGCTCTATAACAACTCCATCAACATGATCTCATGGTGCTATTGCATCTACCAGTACGACAAGGGTGAAGATGAGCTCACTAGCAAGCCGAATCCGATGTATGGGCGCCCGATCCCGGCGTATAAGGCGGGGTATCGGCTCTTCGCCAAGAGTCACTTGCCGGAAAAAACGACGGTGTTTGGCATCGGAGAGCGGACGCAGGATATCTATAACGCCGACGAACTGAACGATATTCTGGCAAAGACCGTGATCACCCGCACGTTTGAGGAGGTCACGGGCAAGGAGATCCGCCGCATCCATCAGGTGCCCATGTCGTTTTCCGACGAAGAGCGAGCGGTGTATCAGGTGGTGATGAAGGAGTTCGGCAAGATCCAGCGGGATTACTTTGCGTCCACGGGCAACAGCCGCAAGGACGCTATGCTGCGGCTCATGCAGCAGATCACGCTCCTGCTGCGCGTCGGCGCGGCTCCGAACACCCTCAAGGAGTATATGGGCGATACGCCGGTCAAGATCATGGCTGCCGCTGAAATGGCGGCGCAGTGGGCGGACGAATGCGTTGTGATCGGCGTTCGGCATGTTGAGGTGCTGAACAAGTACGCCGACGCGATCCGCGAGTACCTGCCGGATCGCCCGTTGTTTGTCGTCACGGGCGGCACTACCACCTTCGCACAGCGGCGCAAGCTCCGCAAAACGCTCAGGGAAAGCGGAAACGGGATACTGCTCTGTACGCAGCAGAGCTTGCCCAGCAGCGTCAATTTCGAATTCGTCAACAAGATCATCATACCGGAGCTGCACTATAACAATGCTTCCATGAGCCAGTTTTATATGAGGTTTATCCGCTACACCTCCACGCAGTACAAGGATATCTACTTCCTGACCTATGCAGGGAGTCTGGAGTCCAATCTGATGCAGATGGTGCTGGCAAAGGAGAAGATCAACCTCTTTATGAAGGGCGAGGACACCGATCTTGACGAAATCTATGAGAAGTTCGGCGTGGACTACGACCTGCTTGCGCTGCTGATGCGGCGGGAGGTGGACGATGAAGGCCATTTCCATATCCGCTGGGGCGAACAGAAGATCGCGTAAGAAGATAGAATAAGTAAAAATTGAAGGAGAAAGACATGAATATCGACATTTTCCCGAAAAAGGACCTACTCGATAAGTGGAGAAGGGACACGAAATGGTATGAGACAGCGGCGGGCGAACCGCCCAAATGCCTGCGCTGCGGGAGAGCGATGCCGTCGAAGATCAGCCATTGCGCGCTTTCACGGTACATCGACGTGCAGATCTGCCCCGAATGCGGCACCGAGGAAGCGATGCTCGACTGGGACGGAAAGGCGCTGCCACTTCGGAACTGGCACGCTGCGCAGAACGCCGAGGCATCTGTCGCGCCTGTCGAGGGTGAAGTGACGCTCATGCCGACGTGCGGTTTTCCCGAGGTGTTCGAGCAGCCGCGACGCGAGGTATGGGGGCATCCGAACGGATTTCCCATGAGCGAGCTTTGCTATGCCCGCGCCGACCACGATGGCTACCGCTGGCATACCACATGGACCCGATGCCAGGACTTGCCGAAGGATGCCGCGCTGATTGGCGAAGTGGACGGCTTGTACGGCGCGCTGCTTGCGTTGCCGGAGTTTCAGACGCTCCACACGCTCCGAAAGATGTGCAGGAACTGCGCCGAGATCGTGGCAGAGGAAGACCCGAACACCTATAACCTTTTTGCCGAGACGCCGCACTTCCACGTTTGGCTGCGGCTCATCACGCGCGAGAGGGACTATAATCTATATTGCCACTATTATTATAAGGCACAGCCGACGGAAAAGACCGCATAGGAGGACAATGCGCGCTGACTGCGGTGTATATCAAAATGTGGGAGACCTGCCATAAGGCGGACCTCCCGCAACGATGTGGAACGGAAGCATATTGCTTGCAATAGCCTCTTGCTTTTAGCAGGAAGGCAAACTAAAATAACAGTGTGTAGAAACACTGCTCAATTTCATTTTCCCTCTCTAACAGCAGCACGCTCCGCAAGAAAAAGCGTAGCGTGCTGCTATTTTTGTTGCCATTTTTATCATATCGCGTTACAATACAGTTATCATCATGTGTTGGAGGAGAAAACTATGGCAAAAGGGAAGAAGCTCGCCAAGAGCGCGAAGAAGAATGCCGCCGTTGTGAAAAAAGCGCAGGAGACCGCTACGGTTGCAGCGCCGGTGGAGGAGACCGCGCCCATCGCGACCATTGAGGAACCGGCGAAGGCGGAAGCACCAGCCGCGACAGTTGAGGAACCGGCGAAGGTGGAGGCTTCGGCCGTGACCGCTGAAGCACCGAAGGCGGAGAAGAAAACGCCTGCGAAGGCTGCCAAGAAGGTTGCGCCCAAGAAAGCGGCCAAGGTCGAGAAAGAGGAAAAGAAAGAAGCGGCTGCGGAAGCGAA
>CAMVTO010000029.1 GCA_947170435.1 uncultured Clostridia bacterium
GCAACATTCAGGTGGTGCAGCAGTCGCGCGCCTACGTCGTCGAGCGCCTCGGCGCTTACAGCGCGACCTGGGGCGTTGGCCTGCACCTCAAGATCCCGTTCATTGAGCGCGTCGTGAAAAAGGTTTCGCTCAAGGAACAAGTGGCGGATTTCGATCCCCAGCCGGTTATCACCAAGGATAACGTCACCATGCAGATCGACACGGTGATCTATTTCCAGATCACCGACCCCAAGCTCTACACCTACGGCGTGGAGCACCCGATGAATGCCATCGAGAACCTGACGGCGACGACACTGCGTAACATCATTGGCGACATGGAGCTCGACCAGAGCCTCACCTCCCGCGACGTGATCAACGCCAAGATGCGCTCGATCCTCGACGAGGCGACCGACCCGTGGGGCATCAAGGTCAATCGCGTAGAGCTCAAGAACATCCTGCCCCCGAAAGAAATCCAGAACGCGATGGAGAAGCAGATGAAGGCAGAGCGCGAGCGCCGCGAGTCCATTCTCCAGGCCGAGGGTCAGAAGCAGAGCCAGATCCTTGTTGCCGAGGGCGAGAAGCAGTCCGCGGTGCTCCGCGCCGAAGCCGAACGTGAGGCGGCGATCCTCAAGGCGGAGGGCGAAGCCGAGGCGATCCGCAAGGTGCAGCAGGCCCTGGCGGACTCCATCAAGATGCTCAACGAAGCGAACCCCAACGATCAGGTTGTGAAGATCAAGGCGCTGGAGGCCTACGAGAAGGCCGCCGACGGACAGGCGACAAAGATCATCATTCCCAGCGAGATTCAGAGCCTTGCCGGCCTCGCGGCGAGCTTCAAGGGCTTGCTGGAGGACGAGAAAAACTAAATCCGGGCATAAAAAAGCGAGCGGTTCACAGAACCGCTCGCTTTTGCTGTTTGGTTCAGCCTTGCTTCCTCGCGCCCATCGCGCCGTCCTGTGTGCCGATGGAGAGACTGCCGCAGAATGCGACCGCGGTCACACGACCTGAAACAGATAAAACTTCAGGTAGTCTGTCTCCGGCACGTTCCAAAGAATCGGGTGATCGGGAGCCTGCTGACGCGCCTCGATCTGGCGCAGCTCCACTTTGGCGTCCCGCGCCGCCGCGCGGAGCATCCTCTCGAAGCGCTCGGCGGGCATGAAGTGGCTGCACGACGCGGTGGCGAGGTAGCCGCCGCGCGGCAACAGGCGCATGGCGCGGTGGTTGATCTCCTTATAGCCGCGCTCCGCGCTGTCCGCGGTCTCCCGGGACTTGGTGAACGCCGGGGGATCGAGAATGATGAAGTCGAAGGGCTTTTTACCCTGTGCCTCCAGCGTGGGCAGCAGATCGAACACGTCGGCGCAGAGGAACACCATGCGGTCGTCCAGCCCGTTGCGCTCGGCGTTGGCGCGCGCCATGGCGATGGCGCTCTCAGACACGTCCACGGCGGTAACGCCCTCTGCACCACCCATGGCGGCGTTGAGCGCAAAGCTGCCCGTGTGGGTGAAGCAGTCCAGCACGCGGCGGCCCTTGGCGAGCTGTGCCACAGCGCGGCGGTTATACTTCTGATCGAGGAAGAAGCCGGTCTTTTGCCCATTCTCTACGTCTACGCTGTAGAAAACGCCGTTTTCGCAGATCTCGGTGATCGGACTGTCGGGGTGCGGCAACCCTGCGAACCAGCCCTTGCCCTGCGCGAGACCCTCACGCTCACGGATCACCACGTCGTTGCGCTCGTAGAGGCCCGCGATCTCCGCGCCGTCCTCCCGCAGTACCTCAATCAGCAGCGGGAAGAGCATTGGCTTGATGCGCTCCATGCCAACGGAGAGCGTCTGCGTGACAAGCAGATCGTGGAAGCGATCCACGGTCAGGCCGGGGAAGCCGTCGGCTTCGCCGAAGATCACGCGGCAGCAGGATGTGTCCGCACCCATGACGGCTTTGCGGTAGTCCCAGGCGTAGCGGATGCGCCGCCGCCAGAACGCCTCGTCAAAGGCGTCGTTGGCGTTGCGGGAGACGAGCCGCACGCGGATCTTGCTCTGCTCGCTCAAAAAGCCGGTGCCGAGGTACTTGCCCTTCTCGCTCACCGCGTCCACCAGCGCGCCGTTCTCCGGCGCACCCTCGACGCTCGCCACATCGCTTTCATAGATCCAGGGGTGACCGTTGTCCACCCAACGCGCGCCTTTGGCGGTGACGAGGACACGGGGATAATTGCGTTCAGCTTTCATAACGGCTTCTCCGGCGCCGGATCGCCCGGCAGAGTGTCAAAATACTGGTAGAAGGGCATCAGAAAGCGAAAGCCCTCCAAAACGTCGTCGAACAGCGCCGGCGTAAACAGCACGCCTTCGCAGTTGTCGTCATAGGATACGCCGATGTTTTTGCGGTTGTACCACGGGTTCAGCAGCTTGCCCACGTCGCCCTTGGGACGCTTGTATTCCTCGCCGTAGAGGGAGAACTTCGACTTGTTGATTTGCCGCGCCAGCTTCTCCATGGGCTTGGGGTCATGGTCGATGCGCGCGCGGAGCTTGGCGGTGGTCTCCGGCGTCATATCCCAGCAGCCGCAGCCATAGCTGTAGTAGTTGGGCGCGATCTCAAAGTAGAACGCCGGATGCCCCAGATGATCCTCGTGGGGCTTTGCGACGACCAGCCACATGTGGTCCTTGTACGGCCCACGGCCGAACAGCCGCCGCGCATCGCGGTAAATGCGGCTGACGTGCTGCTGCAAGCCCAGCTTGGGATACGCCGCGTTCATCGCGTCCAGCAGTTGTTGGGACAGCTCCCGCAGCGGCTTATCCACATAGTCCAGATAGTCCTGTTTATGCTCGCCGAACCACTCGCGATTGTTGTTGAATTTGACGCCCCAGAGGAACTCCACCGCCTCGGGGGGAAAGCCTTGAAACATAGCGCACAACCTCAATCAAAAAGTTTGGGTTCAATTATACCGCAAAAGAGAGTAAAAAAGCAAGCCCACGGCGAAATTCGCCGCGGGCTCTTCAAAAACAGGAAGTATTCCTCCCGTCCTTGCCTTATTTTGCCGCCTCGTCGACCTTGTGCATATGCTCGGCCAGGCAGAGCATCTTGTCGGAATAACCGAACTCGTTGTCGTACCAGGAGACGACCTTGACGAAGTGATCGTCGAGGGCGATACCGGCCAGCTCATCGAAGATGGAGGTGCGCGGATCGCTCAGGAAGTCGGAGGAGACGACCTGCTCGTTGGTGTAACCAAGGATGCCCTTGAGCTCGTTCTCGCTGGCTTTCTTCATCGCGGCGCAGATGTCGGCATAGGAAGCAGCCTTCTTCAGCACGACGGTCAGGTCGACGACGGAGACGTCGCAGGTGGGAACGCGCATGGACATACCGGTCAGCTTGCCGGCAACCGCGGGCAGAACCTTGCCGACAGCCTTGGCGGCGCCGGTGGAGCTGGGGATGATGTTCTGCGCAGCAGTGCGGCCGCCGCGCCAATCCTTCAGGGACACGCCGTCGAGGATCTTCTGGGTCGGGGTGACGGAGTGAACGGTGGTCATGAGACCCTTCTCAATGCCGAAGTTCTCTTCGATGACCTTGGCGATGGGGGCGAGGCAGTTGGTGGTGCAGGACGCGTTGGAAACGAACGTCATGTCCGGGGTGTACTTGTCCAGGTTGACGCCGCAGACGAACATCGGGGTGTCGTCCTTCGCGGGAGCGCCCATGATGACGTGCTTGGCACCGGCGTTGATGTGGGGCTGAGCCTTCTCCTTGGTGAGGTTCAGACCGGTGGACTCGGTGACGATCTCGGCGCCGATGTCGCCCCAATGCAGGTTGTTGGCGTCCTTCTCGCAGAACACGGGAATCGCCTTGCCGTTGACGACCAGCTTGCCGTCAGCGTAGCTGACCTCGCCGGGGAACTTGCCGTGCATGGAGTCATACTTCAGCAGGTAAGCCAGATACTCGGCGTCACAGAGGTCGTTGATGCCGACGATCTCAACGTCGGGGTGGTTGAGGCTGTTGCGGAAAATCATGCGGCCGATGCGACCGAAACCGTTGATACCAACTCTCGTCTTGCTCATAATCATAGTTCCTTTCAAATTTCTGGAATATATCAAACGTATGGTACGACCGATATTATATTCTTTTTTTGCCGGATTGCAAGCGGTTTTTTGAAAATCGCGGCCCGCCGACAAAATTCTTGTGTTTTCGACAAAACTTTGCTATCCTTACCCTGTGATTTCCATGTGTGAACGGTGCGAAACGCACAAACTACAGAGGATATGACGATGAGAGATTTTTCAGAAGAAGAACTGCGGCTGCTGACCGAGGTGCTGCCCAACGTTGCGCAGGAGCTGCGCGGGGCAATGGCGAACGTCTATACCGCGGCGAGCCGCCTCGCGCCGCCAGAGGTGCGTGAAAAAGATGAGACCGTCGACAGGAATGCCGCGATCTTTACCCAAAGCTACTATAGAATGTACCGTGTCATCGGCAACCTGACCGACGCGGCGGGTCTCGCGGAGACGGGGAAGTTCGCGCTTGCCAACGACGATATTGTCGGTGTGGTGCGCGCCGTGTGCGAACAGGCGGAGGCGCCGTTCGAGGCAGAGGGCGTGACGCTGACGTTTCAGAGCGACAAGCCGGGGCATGTTATCGCCATGGATGCCGAGCGCATCGAGCGGCTGCTGCTGAACCTGCTGTCCAACGCCCTCAAGTTCACACCCAGGGGCGGCAGCGTCGACGTGCGCGTGCGCGTGACGCCGCAGCGGGTGTATCTGTCGGTTTCGGACACAGGACGCGGCATCGCGCCGGACAAGCTTGAGCACGTTTTCGACCGGTTCCTGGAGACCGACGCCATGGACCCGCCGCCCCACGGCATCGGGCTGGGGCTTGCCATCTGCCGCCGCATCGCGCGCGGCCACGGCGGCAGCATTGTGGCGGAGTCCGAGGAGGGCAAGGGCGCGACGTTCACCGTGGCGCTGCCCAACGAGCGCGCGGCGGGCGCGACGATGCGTCAGCCGAAGGCGTCTTACAGCGGGGGATTCAACCGCACGCTGCTGGAGCTGTCGGACGCGCTGAGCGCGTCGGCCTTCACCTATCAGTATCTGGATTGAGGACGGCGAAAATGGCAAAGAAGGTTTTGATCGCCATGAGCGGCGGCGTGGATTCCAGCGCCGCCGCGCTTTTGCTCAAACGGCAGGGCTATGACTGCGCGGGCGCGATGATGAAGCTCTACGACGGCGAGACGGCGGAGGGCGGCTGCTGCTCCGCCGACGACGCGGAGGACGCCCGCAGCGTGGCATACCGCCTCGGCATGGACTTTTATGTGTTCAACGAGACCGAGCGCTTCGCGCGTGACGTGATGGATTTCTTCGTGGCGGAGTATTGCGCGGGACATACGCCCAACCCCTGCATCGACTGCAACCGCTGTCTCAAGTTCGGCGCATTCCTTGACCGCGCGCTGACGCTGGGGTATGACTACATCGCCACGGGACACTATGCCCGCGTGCGCTTCGAGGGCGGGCGTTACCATCTTCTGCGGGGCAAGGATCGGGGCAAGGATCAGAGCTATGTACTCTATCAGCTGACGCAGGAGCAGCTGGCGCATCTGCTGCTGCCCGTCGGCGAGTACGACAAGCCCACCATCCGCGCGACGGCGGCGGAGGCGGGACTCATCAACGCCGAAAAGCCGGACTCGCAGGACATCTGCTTTGTGCCGGATGGGGATTATGTAAACTTCCTGCGATCCTACGGACACGTTACGCTGACCGAGGGCGACTTCGTGGACAAGAGCGGCGCTGTGCTGGGCCGGCACAAAGGACTGGCTGCCTACACCACGGGCCAGCGCAAGGGCCTCGGCGTGAGCGCGGCGAGCAGACTGTATGTGATCTCCAAGGACGCGAAAACGAACACGGTGCTGCTGGGGGACGACGCGGACTTGTTTTCGACCACGCTGACGGCGACGCGGCTCAACTGGATCGAGCCGGAGCCGGACGCGCCGATTCGCGTGACCGCCAAGACGCGCTACAGCCAGCGCGAGGCGGCGGCGACCGTGACGCCGACAGGGGCCGGTACGGCGCGGGTGGACTTCGACGAGCCGCAGCGGGCGATCACCGCGGGACAGGCGGTGGTGTTCTACGACGGCGAGCGCGTCGTCGGCGGGGGCACGATCGAATAGGGGAACCGCGCGGCATTTCTTTTCCTTGCTTTTCTTTTCTGTATATGTATTTGTTATTGTATTTGTATTTGTTATTGTGTCGCGAGAATTTCCGCGGATTTTCTTTGATTCTACCACAGGTTTCTTGACCGGTTGCCTTGGGCGGCGCTGGGCGTCTATCCTCTGGTCAAGCTGCTGAAAATTCACAGCAATCAGAAAAAAGCGAGACAACAGACAAAAAGTGTGCTATACTGATAAAAAATTTTAAGGAGGCGCATGACCCATGAAATACCATGTTGTCCGCGCGAATCCCGCGGGAAATATCACGCTGTATGTGCTCGACCCGGTGGCGAAGGCCGACCGCCCCGCCGTCGCGTCGAAGCTGATGGAGATCGAGAGCTTTGCCGCCGAGCAGGTGGGCTTCGCCTGCGACGTGAACGCGGGCTACGACGGCCACATGGAGATGGCGGGCGGCGAGTTCTGCGGCAACGCCAGCCGCGCCTACGGGATGCTGACAGCGCATCAGCGCGGCCTGACCGGCAAACAGCACCTGACGCTGGAGGTCAGCGGCAGCGACCGCCCCGTGGCGGTCGATCTGGACGTGGAAGCGGGCACCGCCCGCGCGGCCATGCCCCTGCCCCGTGTGGCGGGCAAGGCGACGGTCGACGGCGTGGAGGGCACGCTGGTGGATCTGGGCGGCATCGTCCACTACGTCACCCACCGTCAGCCCGACGCGGCGGTGATGGACAAGGCGGAGCCGATCATCAACGCACCGCGCGACCAGGGCGGCTTCGCGGGTGTGGAGGCCTATGGCGTCATCTTCCTGCACGACGGGCGCATGACCCCGCTGGTCAAGGTTCCCGCGGCGGGTACGCTGGTTTGGGAGGGCAGCTGCGGCAGCGGCTCTCTGGCGGCGGCCGCGGCGGAGAGCGCCGAGCAGACCGACGGCGTCTTTGAGCGCGATTACGTCCAGCCCGCCGGTACGGTACGTGCCACGGTGGAGCGCCGCGGCGGCGCGGTCACGGCCGCCTATATCGGCGGCAGCGTCACGCTGGACGAGCCGGTGGAAGTGGAGCTGTAACGAATCAAAAAAGAGCAGGGATGGCAGTGCCATCCCTGTTTTTTTGCAGGTGACCCCGTTTTTTTCGCGGCACGATCCGAATACATGAGTGAAAAACAAAAGGGGGAGAGCCATGGGAACCAATGCCGCACTTGCGGATCCCGCGGAAAACTGCTATGATGCCATAAAGTATTCTGGGCACAAAGGGGAAACCGCTGTGAACGATCTGGAACAAAACGTGATGAAGGCGAAGGAGGACGAGAACGCGCTGGCGGATCTTATTGAGGAAAACCGCTCGTTCATCCTGCGCTGCGCGTCGGAGACGACGCACCGCTATATCACAGACAGTGACGACGAGTGGAGCATCGCGCTGCTCGCCTTTTCCGAGGCGGTGCGCGACTTTGAGGGCGACAAGGGTTCGTTCCACGGTCTTGCCGCCATCGTCATCAAGCGGCGGATCCTGGACTACATCCGCTCGCAGTCCCGCTACGATGAGTTGTCTGTCACGCCCGACGCCTTTGACGGCTCGCTGGACGACGACACGGCGGCGGGTGTGGAGCTGGCGGTGGAGCGGCGCATGGGCGAGGAGGCGGCGGACGCCGCCGACGACACTGCGGAGCGCGCCCGCGCCGAGATCGCTGAGATGCAGGAGATCCTGCACGGCTATGGCTTCTCGTTCTTCGATCTCGCGGAGGCGTCGCCCAAGGCGGATAAGACCAAGCGCAGCTGCGGCGTCGCGATCCGCACGTTGATCGCGAGCGTCGTGCTGCTGGCAAAGATGCGCCTTGCGCACCTGCTGCCGATCAAGGAGCTGAGCGCCGAGAGCGGCGTGGTGCGCAAAATCCTGGAGCGGCACCGCAAGTACATCATCGCGGGCGCGGAGATTCTGGACGGCGATTTTCCCATCCTCGCGGGCTATCTATCCTATGTAAAGGAGGCGTGAGCACATGAAAGCAATCATACTGGAAGTAAAAGATGGCTACGCCGCCGCGCTGCGGGAGGACGGCCTGGTCGTCAAGACGAGGCAGCTGGGCGAGGTTGGCACAACCATCGAACTGAATGAAAAGGTGGTCGCGTTCCCTGCGCAGGGCAGGCGTATTGCCCGCACCGCGGTGGCAGCGGCGCTGGCGCTGGCGGTCACCGGCGGCGCGTACACCTATACCAACGTGGCGGAGGCGTCCTATGTGACGCTGGACACCGAGGAGACCTCAGTGGAGCTTGCGGTCAACCGCATGGGCCGTGTGGTGAAGGTGCGGGCGCTGGACGAGGATTCCAGTGAGCTGGCGCAGGAGCTTTCCGCCAACCTCCGCCGCATGAAGGTGGAGGACGCCGTGGACGAGGCGATGACCCATATGGACGGTGCGTCCACCGTGGTGGCCGGCGTCACCGGCGAGACGGAGCGGCGTAGCGCCGACCTGCAAGACGCGGTAGAGCGCGGCATGGAGCGCCGCGAGCGCGGCAACATGGAGCTTGTCACACTGGAGATCAGCCGCGACGAGCGCCGCGCCGCGGGCGAACAGGATATGAGCGCGGGACGCTTGGCGTTTGAGCGCGGCGGCGGTCGTTGGCACGCCGAGGACGAGGAAGATCAGCAAACGCCTGATGAAGCGGAGAAGGCGGAGGAACCGGAGCTGCCTGAGAGGAGCGACGAACGCCCCGCGTTCTCACCGGACAGCGAGCAGCCCGAGCTGCCGACGGACGGTGAGACGCCGCCCGCGCTGCCGGAGAACCGCGGACAGCCCCCGCGCGGGGAGATCGACGATGCTCGCGGGGACGAAGCCCGCGAAGATGCGGACGACCGGAAACCGCCCGAAGCGCGGGACGACTTCCTGGAAGAGCGCGGCGACATGGAGCGCCCCGCCATGCCGGAGGGCGAGCTGCCCGAAGGACAGCCCCCGCAGGACGGTGCTTTGCCCGGTGGACAGCCGCCGCAGGGCAGCGGTCCGATGGCGATGGGCGGCGACCGACAGCCACCGCAGGGGAATCAACAGCCACCGATGGACGGCATGGCCGACATGTCCGGCGCCATGCCTCCGCAGAGATAAGAAAAAGCAACCCGTAATCGGGTTGCTTTTTTGCTGCCTTACATCAGACTTCGATCAGCTCGTATTCGCGAGAGCCGTAGCCCAGCTCCGCGGCGTGCTCAATCGTGTGGATGCCGTGTCGGGATTCCACGCGCTCAAGGAAATGCGCCTGACCGGGATCGTCCTTCGCTGCGTAGACGAGGTCGATGCACGCCTGGTCGATGGCAATGGGGTCGAGGGAGGCGAGGATGCCGATATCCTTCATGCAGGGGTCTTCCGCGACGTTGCAGCAGTCGCAGTCCACGGTGAGGTTTTTCATCACGTTCACGAACGCGATCTTGCCGGCGAAGTGCTTGACCACGGTGGAAGCCGCGTCCGCCATCGCCTCAAGGAAGCGATCCTGCTCGGCGTGCTTGTCCCACGCCTCCATGTTGCTGTCTGTCGCGCCGCCGGAGTGGATTCTGGACTTGCCCGCGCGGGACGCGCAGCCAATGGACAGCTGCTTGAGCGCGCCGCCGTAGCCGCCCATGGGGTGACCCTTGAAGTGCGCCAGCACAAGCATGGAGTCATAGTTCACAATGTTCTTGCCGACGAGATTGCTGCGGAGCACCTTGCCGTTCTCAACGGGCCATTCGAGGTCGGGACCTTCGGCGTCCATCAGATCGACCTGGAAGAGCTTGCTCCAGCCGTGGTACTCGATGAGCTTGCGGTGGGACTCTGTCTGGTCGCGGACGCCGTTGCCGTAAAAGTCGCCGTAGGCGGTGTTGCACTCGACGATGGTGCCGTCCACAGCCTCCACCATCGGACGCCAGAATTCGGGACGCAGAAAGTTCTGGTTGCCCTTTTCGCCGGAGTGTACCTTGACGGCGACCTTGCCGGGCAGGGTAATGCCGAGCTGCTTATAAAGAGCAACGACCTTTTCGGGGGAGATTTCGCGGGAGAAATAAACCTTCGATGCCATAAGAAGACTCCTTTCAGTATGACAAAATATCCAGTATTTTGAGCATGTTGCAAAGCGTCGCCGCCGCCTGCTCGCGGGTGACGGGCGCGTGGGGGTCGATGTGATCGAGCGATGTGTAGAGCATATTGCCGTCGTAGTCGGTCAGCACGCTTGCTTCCGTGCGCGCCCACGCGGCGAAGGCGGCGTAGGACGCGAGGCTGTCCTCGGTCAGCTTCAGCGCGTAATCGTCGGCGCGGAAGTTGAGGAAGCGTGCGAGACGACCCATGACCGCGATGAACTGCTCCTGCGTCAGCGTACCGTTCGGGTCAAAGTACCGGGGGCTGACGCCGTTCATGAAGCCGAGGAAGGTGATCGCGCTGACGTCGCCGCTGTACCAGCGGTCGGCGGATACGTCGGCAAAGCGGCCGGTATTCTGACCGGTGACGTTCAGCGCCTGCGCCAGCAGCGCGGCGAGCTCCGCGCGCGTCAGCGCAGCGTCGGGGCGGAAGCGGCCCGTTCCGTCGCCGGCGAGGATGCCGTAAACGCCCATCGTGTCGATCTGTGTGGGGTAGGCGCTGTCCGCGAGGTCGGTGAAACGGCGGTCGGCATAGTCGATGCCAAGACGATCTGCGGTGCCCGCGGGATCGAGGCGCGAGATCACCTTGCCGCCGGATGCACAGTTGACAAGCAGATCGGGCGGCAGCGCGGCAAACAGCGCGCTGAGCGCGGCTGCGTTTTTGCGCGCGGCGGGCAGATCGACGTAATAATCATGCCCGTTCAGCGGAAAACTCAGATATTCGCCGGACTTCGGCGCATCCACCTGAAGCAACGCGGCCACGTCCCGGGTGAATTCATCGGGAACCAGCAGCGTCGGAATGACGCCAATGCGGTCGGTGGTGTTGCCGTCGGAGCAGTAAAAGCGGTAAGTCGTGACCTTCAGGGAATCCCTGTCAAACAGATCGGGGTACTTATCCTTGTCCAGCACGATCTGCGCGGTCCCTTTGCCGTAGGTGCGCGAGCCGATGACAATGCCGGCGTCCTGCGCGCGAATGCCGCCGGAGAAGATCTCGGACGCGCTGGCGGTATTCGCGTTGACCAGAACGATCACCGGCTTGTCCGTCAGCCCGTCAGGGAAGTACATCGTGTACAAAGAGCTGCCGTCATTCAGACGGTAGTAGAGCTTGGGGCCGGTGCCGGTAAAGGTGCCCAACGCGCCCACCGCAGCGTCGGCGAGGCCGCCGAGATTGCCGCGCAGGTCGACGATCCAGTGTTCCACCTTGTCATCGTTCGCTGTGACGCCGTCGCGGAAATAGGACTCGGTTTGCGAGCCGAAACTGTCGCTGTCAATGGTTCCGACGCCATCTGTCACCGTGATGGTCGTGTTGTGCAGTGGTATGACGCGGCGTTCCAGGCGGTAATCCTGCGTTGTGCCGTCCGCGTGGCGGACAGTGATCGTGATGTAGGTGCCCGCCTCGCCGACGAAGAGGTTGTAGTGCGCTTCTTCGGCCGGTACGCAGCTGATGCCGTCGATGGCGATGATATGGTCACCGAATTGCAGTCCGGCGTCCTTTGCGGCACCGCCGTCGAGCACCGAGGTGATGCGGATTCCGTTGGCGGTGTACTCGATCGCCACGCCGATGCCGGTTAGGGTGGATTCCCTTTCCACGCCGGCGGTGAATTTCTCATATTCGACGCCGCTCATGTAGTATGTGTACGGATCGCCGATGGCGGCGAACAGCTCATCCAGCGTTTTGGCTTCATAGGCCGCGGCGGGCAGCGGGTCGACGTAGTTGCTCTCCAGCAGTCGGAGGGCGTCCTCCACGGACAATGCGCTGACGGAGGTCAGGCACAGCGCGAGGGCGCAAAGCACGGCACAGAGCCGGCGGATCATTTGCTTCATATCTGGTCTCCTTGGGGGGTGATTTTGCATGTAGTATACAGTATAAAACCCAATACTGCAAAATGCAAAGTCAAATGTTGTAATTCGCTTTTTTTTGGACTATACTGATAAAAAAATCTGCCTGGAGGACACTATGGAACAGCAAATCGGCACGCTATACATCGTCGCCACGCCCATCGGCAATTCCCGGGATATGAGCGAGCGCGGGCGGGAGATTCTTGAGACGGTGGACATCATTGCGGCGGAGGATACTCGCCGCAGCGTGGTGCTGCTCAACAAGCTGGGCATCCGCAACGACCTCTCCGCCAACCACAAGTTCAACGAGCACGGCAAGGCGAAGTGGTTTTTATCCCAGCTGCTCGACGGCAAGAGCATCGCCGTCATCACCGACGCGGGCACGCCCTGCATCTCCGACCCCGGCAACGAGCTGATCAAAACCGCCATCGAAAACGGCGTGCGTGTGGTGGGAGTTCCCGGCGCCTGCGCCGCGGTCACGGCGCTGTCCATCTCCGGCTTCGACCTCTCCACCTTCTTTTTCTACGGCTTTTTCCCGCGGGAGAACGCCGATCGCCGCCGCGTGCTGGACATGATGCGCAAGGGTGACACGAAGACCTATGCGTTCTATGAATCCCCCAAACGCATCATGGGTGCGGTGGAGTTCCTCGTGGACGCGGGCGCGGACGTGCAGCTGTGCCTGTGCAACGACATGACGAAGCTCCACGAGATGACTTTCCGCGGTACGCCTGCCGAGGTGCGCGAGCAGCTGCTCGCCAAGGGAAACTATGAAAAGGGTGAGTACGCGATGATCGCCGAGGTGCAGGACGGATACTTCCTGCGGGAAGTGGAGCACGTCAGCACTCCTGAGGCGATGCTGGTGGACTGCATGGTGCGCAACGACGTCAACGTCAAGGACGCCATCAAGCTGCTGCTGAAGGATGAGAACAACACCTACAGCAAAAACGAGCTGTATGCCGCGTCACTGGCGCTGAAAGAGAGGTTCTGATGGAGGCAATGAGCATCTCGCGGATTTTGGAGAAGATGATCGCGTTTTCCGAGGGCAATCTCCATGACATTGATCACCTGATCCGCGTGTGGACGTATGCCAAAATGATCGGGGAGCTGGAGGGACTGGACGCGGAGACACAGTACGTCCTCGAAGCGGCGGCGATTGTCCACGATATCGCCTGCCCGCTCTGCCGCGAGAAGTACGGCAACACCAACGGCAAGCATCAGGAGGCCGAGGGCGCGCCCATGGCGGAGGCGTTTCTGCGCGGGAGCGGCATGAGCGAAGCGCAGCTTGAGCGGGTCAAGTACCTTGTCGGGCACCATCACACGTTCACGAACATCGACGGAATCGACTATCAGATTCTGGTGGAGGCGGATTACATCGCCAACGCCTCCGAAAACGGATATGACGCCGCGAGCATCGAGCAGTTCCTGCGCCGCGTCGTGCGCACGGAGGCGGGAGCGAGGCTGCTGAAAAGCGTGTTCCGCTTATCACCATGAAAGCAAGGCGAGGCGCGGGCTTTTGCCTGCGCCTCGCTGCGTTTACAGCCTTACAGCCGCGTGATGACCGGGATTACCATGGGGCTGCGCTTGGTGGTCTTGAACAGATAGTTGCTCACCGCGCTCTTGATCGCGCCGCGCAGCTCGCCCATGTCACGGCTGCGGCGTCCGCGGACGCCCTCGGCGGCGCTCATGGTGATGGTCTTGAGCTGCTCCATCAGATCCTCGGACTCCTTGACGTAGATGAAGCCGCGGGTGACGATCTCCGGCTCGGAGAGCATTTCGCCGTTCTGCGCCGAAATGGGCAGCACCACGACCACCATGCCGTCCTCAGCCAGATGCTTGCGGTCGCGCAGCACCACCGCGCCCACGTCGCCCACGCCGCTGCCGTCCACCAGCACCTCGCCGGCGTTGACGGCGCCGGGCACGACCTTCATCTGCCGCGCCGTGATCTCGATGCAGTCGCCGTTTTCACAGATGGCGATGTTCTTGCGCTCCATGCCCATCTTCACCGCGAGATCCTTGTGGATTTGAAGCATGCGCTGCTCGCCGTGGACGGGGATGAAGTACTTGGGCTTGACCAGCGCGTGGATGATCTTGAGCTCCTCCTGACACGCGTGGCCGGAGACATGCAGCATGTCCGCGCGGTCGTAAATCACCTCCACGCCCTTGCGGAACAGCTCGTTGATAACACGCGAGACCGTGTTTTCGTTGCCGGGAATGGCGCTCGCCGAGATGATGACGCGATCGCCGGGACCGACTTCGATCTGCTTGTGCTGAGAGAACGCCATGCGGTACAGCGCGCTCATTTCCTCGCCCTGCGAGCCGGTGGTGACGATCACCTGCTTGTCGAGCGGGAGAGACTTGATCTTATTGAGGTCGACGACGGTGTTCTTCGGCAGCTTCATGTAGCCGAGATCGGTGGCGACCTTGGTGACGTTCTCCATGCTGCGGCCGGAGACGGCGACCTTGCGCCCGCAGGCGGCCGCCGCGTCGATCACCTGCTGGATGCGGTGAACGTTGGAGGCAAACGTGGTGACGATGATGCGCTGCTTGCAGCCGGCAAACAGCCGCTCGAAGGTCTTGCCCACCATGCTCTCGCTCATCGTGTAGCCCGGCCGCTCGACGTTGGTGGAGTCCGCCAGCATCGCCAGCACGCCCTCCTTGCCCAGCGCGCCGAAGCGCGCAAGGTCGATGACCTCGCCGTCAATGGGCGTGGAGTCGATCTTGAAGTCGCCGGTGTGGACGACGGCGCCGAGCCCTGTGTGGATGGCAAACGCGACGCTGTCCGCGATCGAGTGATTGACGTGGATGAACTCCACGGAGAATTTGCCCGCCTTGACGGTCATGCCGCTCTCCACCGTGACGATTTTGGTGGACTTGAGCAAACCGTGCTCCTCCAGCTTGAGGCGGATGAGCCCCGCCGTGAGGCGGGTGCAGTAAATGGGCATGTTGACCTGCTTGAGCACATAGGGGATGGCCCCGATGTGGTCCTCGTGCCCGTGGGTGATAAACAAACCGCGGATGCGGTTTTTGTGCTTGACAAGATAGCTGACGTCGGGGATGACGCAGTCGATGCCGTACATCTCCTCGTCCGGGAACGCCATGCCGCAGTCGACGACGATGATCTCGCCGCCGTACTCATAGACGGTCATGTTCTTGCCGATCTCGTCCAGCCCCCCGAGGGGGATGATCTTTAATTGTTCAGCCAATGGTAGTACACTCCTGTTTCGATAATCATTTTAAGTAAGGGCCGAACAGAACCGTGCAAAAGCACGCAACAACACAAGAGACGTCCGTGCCGGCGCTTCGCCCTGTTTCACGAAGCGATGGCACCCTGCGGCGTCCTGCGTCTGTCCCGTTCGGTTGTCTATATATGTAACCGCGCGGCGTCACACCCGTGCAGTCAAACATCACCAGTAATACAGTATATCACAGAAAACCGGAAAAGTATACATCTTTTCTGAAATTTCAAATTTGAACAAGTTTTGTGTTGTAAGAAGCGGGCGACTTGTGCTATAATACCTTATCTATAGGCAAAAATCCTTCCCGAAAAGGGGGCAGACCCTGTGGGCAAACGAATCACAAAACTGACGGAACCCAGCATGCGCCTGTACTTTATCTGCGCGGTGCTGTTTGTGGTGGCGACGTTCTGTACGCCAATCCCGCGGCTGGAGCTGGCGGCCATTGAGATGCTGATCGTTGCGCTGCTCTATTATAACTATCGCAAGGCGGCGAAAAAGCGCCGCGACGCGATCCAGCGCTACATCGACGACGTGACCGACGATATGACCACTGCGGACAAGGCGTCGATGCTCTCGGCGCCCATCGCCATGATGGCGTTCCGCCCCGATACGCGGGAGCTGCTGTGGAGCAACGCCAGCTTCCGCGCGCTCACGGGCGTGAAGGAAGACATCTTTGAAAACCTGATAGAGGACGCGCTGCCCTCGTTTTCGTATCAATGGCTGCTGGAGGGACGCAGCGAATCGCCGGAGTCCGTCGTGGTGAATGAGCGGCACTTCCGTGTGTTCGGCACGCTCACGCACCCCAGCGGCGTGCGCCGCGGCACAATGCTTGCCACCACCTACTGGTTCGACGTGACGGAAGAGGACGCGCTGCGTGCCGAGCGTGACCGCGGCCGCCCTGTGGTCGGCAAGATCATGGTGGACAACTACGACGAGCTGATGAAGGCGGGCACCGAGGCAAGCCGCTCCGCGCGACTGGCGCGGATCAACGAAAGGCTCAACGCGTGGTTTGACGGCTCCGATGCGCTGTTCTGCCGCCTTGACCGCAACCAGTACCTGTTTGTAATCACACAGGAGAAGTACAACGAGCTGGTGCGGGCGAAGTTCTCCGTGCTGGACTCTGTGCGCGAGGTGGTCACCGAGGACGGTGTCGCCGCGACACTGTCCATCGGCGTGGGCAAGGACGTGCCGGACTTCGCGACCCTCTTCCAGTACGCGTCGCTGTCCATTGAGATGGCGCTCTCCCGCGGCGGCGACCAGGTGGTTGTGCGCAACAGCCTCGATTTTGAATTCTACGGCGGCAAATCGCAGGCGTCGGAGAAGCGCACCAAGGTCAAGTCCCGCGTTATGGCCAACGCGCTGGGCGAGCTGATCGCCGACGCGTCGCAGGTGTTCATCATGGGCCACAAGCACGCGGATATGGACGCTGTGGGCGCGGCTGCGGGTGTGGCGTGCATTGCCCGCAAGAAGGGCAAGAAAGCGCAGATCGTCATCGACATGGAGGACAACGCCTCGCAGGCGGTGCTCGCGCGGCTCAAAACGCTGCCGGAGTATCAGGACACCTTTATCAGCGGCAATGACGCCTTCATCATGGCGCGCTCCGGCGCACTGCTGGTGGTGGTGGACACCAACCGGCCCGACTTTGTGGAGTCGGAGCCGCTGCTCGACGCGGTCAACCGTGTGGCGGTCATCGACCATCACCGCCGCGCCGCCAGCTACATCGAATCCGCGGCGCTCAACTTCCATGAGCCCTACGCGTCCAGCGCGTCGGAACTGGTGACGGAGCTGCTGCAATACTTGGTTGAGCCGGGCGACATTCTTCGCGCCGAGGCGGAGGCGCTGCTCGCGGGCATGGTGCTGGATACCAAGAACTTTACCCAGCGCACCGGCGGACGCACCTTTGACGCGGCGGCGTACCTGCGCCGCGCGGGCGCGGATACGGCGGATGTGCAGCGCCTGTTTCAGGGCAGACTCGACGAGATGGTGGAGCGCTACAACATCATCCGCCACGCGGAGATGTTCCATGACGACATCGCCATCGCCGCGCTGGAGGAGGAGGTCGACCGCGTCACGGCTGCCAAGGCGACGGACGAGCTGCTGACGCTGCAGGGCGTGCGCGCGTCCTTCGTGCTGTTCAAAAAGGGCGAGGGCGTCAACCTCTCCGCCCGCTCACTGGGCGAGATCAATGTGCAGATCATCATGGAAAAGCTGGGCGGCGGCGGAAACTCCACCGCTGCAGGCGCGCAGGTGGCGCAGGGCACGGTGGACGCTGTGCGCGAGCAGCTGATGAACGCGATTGAGGAATACTTGGAAGAATAAACTATATCCGAAAAGGAGAAACACAAGATGAAAGTCATTTTACAGCAGGACGTCAGAGGCAAGGGCAAGAAGGGCGAGATGATCGAGGCCGCCGAGGGCTACGCGCGCAACTATTTGCTGCCGCGCAAGCTGGCGATCCCCGCGACGCCCGACGCCATCAACACCATGAAGCTGCAGGATGCAGCCCGTCGCAAGGAGGAGGCTGCGAACCGCGCCGCTGCCGTGGCGACCGCGGACAAGATCCGCGGCAAGACCGTCAAGGTTTCCGCCAAGGGCGGCGAGAGCGGCAAGCTCTTCGGCGCCGTCACCGGCAAGGAGATCTCCGAGGCGCTGAGCGTTCAGTTCGGCGTCGAGGTTGCGAAGCAGCAGCTGGTGCTGGACCCCATCAAAACCTTCGGCACGCACGAGATCAAGGCGAAGCTGGGCTACGAGGTCAGCGTGCCGTTCTCCGTTGAGGTCGTTGAGGAAGCGTAACCACATTCATACCGAAACACAAGGGAGGTGATTCCATCATGCCCGCTATGGACGACGAACTGTTATACCGCCAGATGCCGCACAGTCTGGAGGCGGAGCAGGCGGTGCTCGGTTCCATGCTCATCGACGCGAACTGCATCAAGGACGTGATGGAAAAGCTGCGCCCCGAGGATTTCTATCTGCGCCAGAACCGCGAGGTGTTTGAAACCATTCAGTCCATGTTCCTCTACAGCCGACCCATCGACGCGCTGACGGTGGTGGGCGAGATGGAGAAAAACGGCACCTATGACGACGCCACCACGCGCGCCTATCTTGCGGAGCTGATGGAGGTCACGCCGACGAGCGCCAACGTGCTGGAGTACGCCGACATCGTGCTGGATAAGGCACTGCTTCGTGCCGTTGCCTCCGCGGCGGGAGAGATCACCGCGTTGGTGCAGGACGGCTCGGGCGGAGCGTCAACGGTGTTGGAGTCGGCGGAGCAGAAGATCTACGCGATCCGCCGCGGACGCAGCGCGCAGGATATGGAGCGCATCGGCCCCGTACTCAAGGGCGTGGTGGATCATCTGGTGGAGCTGTCTGCCGCGGGCGGTCAGGCCCAGCCGGGCTTGCCCATTGGGTTTTCCGCCATCGACGACAAGACCGCCGGCTTTGGCGACAGTGATCTGGTGCTGCTGGCGGCGCGTCCCGGCATGGGCAAGACCAGCCTTGCGCTGAACATCGCGCTCAACGTGGCAAAGAGCACGCGAAAGGCCGTTGCCGTCTTTTCTCTCGAAATGTCCAAGGAGCAGCTGGTGACGCGCGTTTTGTCCAACGAAGCCCGGGTGGACAGCCATAAGCTGCTCACCGGCAACCTCAGCGAACGCGACTGGGACGAGATTTCCGAGGCGACGGTCATCCTCAGCCCGCTGGATATCCGCATCGACGACAATCCGCTGCTGACGGTGGCGGACATGAACGCCAAGTGCCGCCGCATTGACAATCTCGGACTGATCGTGATCGACTACCTGCAGCTGATGACCTCATCGGGCAGCAAAAACGGCCACGGCACGGAGAGCCGTCAGCAGATGGTCAGTGATATGTCTCGTATGCTCAAGATCATGGCCAAGGAGCTGAGCGTGCCGGTGCTGTGCCTTTCGCAGCTCTCCCGCGCCAATGAAAAGCGCGACGACAAGCGCCCCATGCTCTCCGACCTTCGCGACTCCGGTGCCATTGAGCAGGACGCGGACATCGTCATGTTCATCTACCGCGACGATTATTACAAAGAGGATTCGGAGCAGAGAAATATTGCGGAATGTATTATCGCTAAGAACCGCCACGGCTCCACGGGCAAGATCAATCTGAAGTGGTCGCCCGAGTTTACGACGTTCTCCACGCTGGAGCAGAACCGCGACGAGGACAGCGGATGGTGAGGCTGGACGCGGCGGAGGCGCTGGCGAAGCGCCTGCTGCCGGAGGGCGCGTTCGTGCTGGCTGCGGTGTCCGGCGGAGTGGACTCCATCTCGTTGCTGCATTGGCTGCACGCGCGGGGCGTCCGCGTCGCCGCGGCGCACCTGCACCATGGCCTGCGGGGTGAGGCGGCAGACGGCGATGAGGCGTTTGTCAAGGAATTTTGCTTGACACGAGACATTCCTTTCTATGTCGAGCATGCCGACGTCGGCGCGCTGGCGGAGCGCATGGGCGTGTCCACCGAGGAGGCGGGACGCGCGGCGCGCTATGACTTTTTGTCCCGCACGGCGCGGGAGATCGGCGCGGATCGCGTCGCCACGGCGCACCATGCCGACGACAACGCCGAGACGCTGCTGTTTCAGCTCATTCGCGGTGCGCGGAGCGGCCTCGGCGGCATCGCGCCGCAGCGGGATCTTTATATCCGCCCGTTTCTGGGTGTGACCCGCGCACAGATCGAGGCCTACGCCGAGGCGAACGGCCTCGCGCACCGACTGGATGCGATGAATCTGGACGACGCCTACGCCCGCAACTATATCCGCCATGAGATCATGCCGCGGCTCGCGACGCTCAACCGCGCGGCGGCGGTCCATATCGCGGAGACGGCGCAGACGCTGCGCATGGAGAGCGAGTATCTGGATGTGCTGGCCGCCGAGCGGCTGGAAGCCGGCGGCGCGCGATACGGCGAGACGCGCGTGACCGTGCCCTGCAAAACGCTCATCGCTGCGCCGGAGGCGCTGCGCGGCCGCATGGTTCGGCTGCTGCTGGACGCTCTGCCGGTGGGCAAAAAGGATTTTTCCGCGCGGCATTATCGCGCGATTGAGGATTTGTGCGAGAGCCCATACGGCACCCATCTCGACCTGCCCCGCGGCGTGACCGCGGAGCGCCGGGGCGGCGTATTGTCTCTGTGTGCAGCAGATCAGAAAGCAAAAACATAATTGTAACGGGAAGGGGAGAAACTATGGCAAAGAGTACGATGGATCAGGACTTGCTGCGCGTGCTGTACAGCGATGAGCAGATCAAAGCCCGCGTTCAGGAGCTGGGCGACGAGCTGTTTGAGAAGTTCAAGGACAGAAATCCACTGTTTGTCGGCGTGTTGAAGGGGTGCTTCCTCTTCATGTCCGACCTCGTCCGCGCCTGCCAGATCAAGAGCGAGGTGGAGTTCATCGCCGTCTCGTCCTATGGCAACGGCTACGAGAGCAGCGGCAACGTGCAGATCACCCGCGACCTGCAATACGACATCACCGGGCGCGATCTGATCGTGGTCGAGGACATTCTCGACTCCGGCAACACGCTCTACTTTCTCACACAATATTTTAAAACCAAGGGCGCGCGGAGCGTGACCATCGTGACACTGCTGGATAAGCCCGAGCGCCGCGAGAAGCCTATTTATGCGGACTATGTCGGGTTCACTGCGCCCAACGAGTTTGTGGTGGGCTACGGGCTGGACTTCAAGCAGCAGTACCGCAATGTGCCCTACATCGGCGTGATGAAGCCGGAGATCTACGAAAATGATTAAAGGAGGCGTTGCCGCTTGACGCAGCAGGAAAGACGCCCAAACCTGTTTTTATATCTCGTGCTGCTGCTGGCGGCGCTGGCGCTGCTGGGCCGCTGGATGCAGCCGCGCGCGGAGCAGCCGTCCTATGCCGAAATCCGCGAGCTGTTTGAGCAGCAGAAGGTGCGCTCTTTCACCGTCGCCGATACCGAGCTGACGCTGGTGCTCCGCGATCCAGAGACCGGTGGCAGCCGTACGGTGACCAAGGATCTCTATGACTTTGATCTCTTTTATCAGGACATGAACGATCTGGTGGAGGAGCAGTATGCCGCCGGGATCCTGGAGGACTACGACTACCACGCCAACCACTCGCCAAACTATATCGGTATGATGCTGCCCTATGTGGTGGCGATCATCGGGATCTTTGCCATCTGGTATTTCCTGAGCATGCGCACTGCCGGCGGCGGAAACACCATGGCGAAGTTCGGCACCGCCGCTGTGCGCAGCGCCAAGGACAACAAGCGCCCCACGACCTTTGACGACGTGGCGGGCGCGGACGAGGAAAAAGAGGAATTGCAGGAGATCGTCGATTTCCTGCGCGAACCGCAGAAGTTCATCGACCTCGGCGCACGCATCCCCAAGGGCGTGCTGCTGGTCGGCCCTCCGGGCACCGGCAAGACGCTGCTGGCCCGCGCCGTCGCGGGCGAGGCGGATGTGGAGTTCCTCTCCATCTCCGGCTCCGACTTTGTGGAGATGTACGTCGGCGTGGGCGCGAGCCGCGTCCGCGATCTGTTTGAGCAGGCGAAGAAGGCGGCTCCCGCCATTGTCTTCATCGACGAGATCGACGCCGTTGGCCGTCAGCGCGGCACCGGCCTCGGCGGCGGACACGACGAACGCGAGCAGACGCTTAACCAGTTGCTCGTCGAGATGGACGGCTTCGGCACCAACGAGGGCGTCGTCGTCATGGCGGCGACCAACCGTGCCGATATTCTCGATCCCGCGCTGCTGCGTCCGGGGCGGTTTGACCGGCAGGTCTACGTCGGCCTGCCCGATATCAAGGGCAGGGAAGAGATCCTGAAGATCCACACCAGGAACAAGCCGTTGGCCGAGGATGTTGACTTAAAGCAGGTCGCCCGCGGCACCTCCGGCTTCACCGGCGCGGATCTGGAAAATCTCACCAACGAGGCGGCGCTGATCTCCGCGCGCCGGGATAAGAAGTTCCTTGGCAAGGCGGAGTTCGATGAGGCGGAGATCAAGGTCATCGCCGGCCCGGAGAAGAAGAGCCGCGTGGTGACGCCCCACGAGCGCAGGCTTACCGCCTACCATGAGGCGGGCCACGCCGTCGTCATGCACGCGCTGCCGACCCATGAGCCGGTGCATCAGATCACCATCGTTCCCCGCGGACAGGCGGGCGGCATGACCATCGCACTGCCCGAAGAGGATCGCTCCTACCAGTCCAAGCGCTATATGGAGGAGCAGATTGTATCGCTCCTCGGCGGACGCGTGGCGGAGGCATTGGCGCTCGGTGATATCTCCACCGGTGCGTCCAACGATATTCAGCGCGCCAGTCAGATTGCCCGCAAAATGGTCACGGTCTACGGCATGAGCGAGAAACTGGGCGCCGTATCCTTTGAGACCGGACACGACGAGATCTTCATCGGCCGCGAGATGGCGCGCTCAAAGAGCTACTCCGAGGAGGTTGCCGCACAGATCGACGCCGAGGTGAAGCGCATCATTGACGCGGCCTACGCCCGCTGCGAGGAGATTCTCAAGCGCGAGCGCGATAAGCTGACCGAGGTGGCGGAGTTCCTGCTGAAGAATGAGACGATGAGCGCGGAGGAATTCCGTGCGGTTTTTGTGCAATCTGACCAGACGGCGAGTCTTTCTCCGGCGGACACAGAAGGAGACGTGACCGGCGCATAAAGTCAGTTGTCCACCGCAAGAGGACATCCGCGGATGAACCACAGATACTTGAAACGCTGACAAAGGGTGAAAATCCGGCGATTTTGCCCCTTGTCAGCGTTTTACTTTTGCGGTATATTACCTGTAATCGTGTACTTTATAAAATTTAATACTGTACGCGAATCGTAAGGGAGGATACAACGATGAAGAAGCTATTTGCACTTGTTCTGGCACTTGCGATGACCCTGGCGCTCGTCGCCTGCGGCGGCTCGTCCTCAGGCAGCAGCGGCAACAGCAGCGAGAGCAGCAGCGCCGCGGCGGGCGGCACCGTGAAGATCGGCGTGTTCGAGCCCCAGACCGGCGACAATGGCGCCGGCGGCAAGCAGGAGATCCTCGGCATGCAGTATGCCAACTTTGTCCAGCCCACCGTCGAGATCGGCGGGCAGACCTACAACGTCCAGCTGGAGATCGTCGACAACCGCACCACGGCGGAGAACGGCCCCTCTGCGGCGGCTGAGCTGATGAACCGCGGCGTGTCCGTCGTTCTCGGCTCCTATGGCTCCGGCGTGTCCATGGCCGGCGGCGCGGTGTTCGCTGAGGCAGGCGTGCCCGCCATCGGCGTCACCTGCACCAACCCGCAGGTTACCTCGGACTGCGATGTGTATTACCGCATCTGCTTCCTGGATCCGTTCCAGGGCACCGTCCTCGCCAACTATGCGTACAACACGCTGGGCGTGACCAACGCATACACGCTGGCGATGCTGGGCAGCGACTATGACCAGGGTCTCGTCCACTACTTCACCGAGGCGTTCCAGGCGCTCGGCGGCACAGTTACCAACGAGGACTTCCCCGAAGGCAGCGCGAACTTTGTCTCCTACATCAACAATGCCAAGGCGGCGGGCGCCGGCGTTATCTTTGCCCCCGTTTCCACCAACTACGCGCAGCTGATCATCGAGGCCGCCTCCGCGCAGGGCTTTGAGGGCGCGCTGCTCGGCTCCGACACCTGGGACAACAACATGGTCGTTGAGAGCGCACAGGGCAAGAACGTCGTCGTCGACATCACCACCTTCTATCAGGAGGGCGGCAACGCCGCGTTCGACGAGGGCATCAAGGCGTGGATCAACTCCAACGCCGACGCCAAGACCAACAACGGCGGCAACGACATGATCTCCGCCGTCACCGCCATGGGCTACGACGCCTACTTCGTGGCGCTCGAGGCGCTCAAGGCCGCCGGCTCCACCGAGCCTGCTGCCGTGCTCAAGGCGCTGCCCGGCGTCAGCTACGAGGGCGTGTCCGGCCTGATCGAGTTTGACGAGATCGGCGATGCCAAGCGCGATGCCGCCTACATCAAGGCCGCCAACACTGAGACCGGTGAGTGGGACTTCGTCACGATTCAGGGCGTCAACTGATTCCTGAGCTTTTCCCACAGCAACCACTGAGCTTGGCGGGGCAAACGCCCCGCCAAGTTTTGATATCACAGCCGCTACATCAATAGAAAGAGAGGCGCAAGCATGCAAGGACTGCTTCCCTATCTCATCAACGGCGTCTCCGTCGGCGGTCAGTACGCGCTGATTGCCATCGGCTACACGCTGGTCTACGGTATCCTGCGCCTGATCAACTTCGCCCACGGCGATGTCTTCATGGTCGCGGGACTCATCATGGTCTATTCTTCGGCGACGATGCCGATGTATCTCTCGATTCCGCTGGTGCTGATCCTCACGGTCGTGCTGGGCTTTACCATTGAGCGCGCGGCCTATAAGCCGCTGCGCACGGCGCCGCGGATGTCGCTGATGATCTCCGCCATCGGTGTGAGCTATCTCATCCAGAACCTCGCGTTCTACTTTACCGGCGGCCTGCCCCAGCCTGTCACCAACCCGATCCCGTGGATTTCGGAGAACGTGACGGTTTTCGGCGAATCCACCAAGCGAGTGACGCTGGTCACGCCGATCCTGACGGCACTGCTCGTGGTGGCGCTGGTGTATTTCATCAACCATACGAAGATCGGCATGGGCATGCGCGCCGTGTCCAAGGACTTTGAGACTGCGCAGCTCATGGGCATCAAGATCAACAGCGTGATTTCCATGACCTTTGTGGTCGGCTCGTTCCTCGCTGCGGTGGGCGCGATGCTGTACTTCACGAACTACCCCTCGGTCGCCATCACCTCCGGCGGTATGCCTGGATTGAAGGCGTTTGTTGCGGCGGTGTTCGGCGGCATCGGCTCGATCCCCGGAGCGGTGGTCGGCGCGTTCCTGATCGGCATTTCCGAGGAGCTGATCAAGGGCCTCGGGTACTCGACGTTCTCGGACGCGTTCACCTTTGCACTGCTGATCGTCGTGCTTTGCGTGCGGCCCACGGGTCTGTTCGGTGAGAAAGTCACCGACAAGGTGTAAGGAGGTGCGAGGATGAAACACATGAAACGCGAACACCTCATCACCGCGGCTGTCCTTTTGGCACTGCTCGTCGGCGCGTTCGTGCTGGACGCGACGCTGCCGAGTTATCACATTGCGATCAAGGTCGTGAAGAAGGCCTGTGTTTACTCGCTGGTTGCGGTGAGCATGAACCTTCTCAACGGCTTTACCGGCCTGTTTTCGCTGGGCCAGGCGGGCTTCATGCTGCTCGGCGCGTATTCCTACGCGGTGCTGTGCATCCCCGTCGCCAAGCGCGCGGGTGTTTATCAGTACTTTGACGGCGGTATTGTGCAGTTCTCGCTGCCGGAGATCTTCTCCGGTATATTGGGTGACACCGTGGGCGGTGTGGTCGGGATGCTCTGCGCATTGCTCATCGGCGGCTTGATTGCCGCGCTGTGCGCGTATCTGATCGGCCTGCCGGTGTTGCGCCTCAAGAGCGACTATCTCGCCATCGCCACGCTGGGCTTTGCGGAGATTCTCCGCGCGTTCTTCCAGTGGAACGCACTCGGCCCGCTGACCAACGGCTCCAACCTGCTCAAGAACTACCCTGACCTCGGCGGCGCGGCGGCGTACGTCATTCTGGTGGGCATCTTCATCGCGATCATCCTGCTGCTGGTGAACTCCACCTATGGCCGCGCGTTCATGGCAATTCGCGACGACGAAGTCGCGGCGGAGGCGATGGGCGTCAACCTTGCGCACCACAAGCGCCTTGCGTTCATCATCAGCTCGTTCTTCGCCGGCGTCGGCGGCGGTATGCTGGCGATGTACATGGGCACGGTGCAGGCGCTCTCGTTCAAGAGCGCCATGACCTATGAGATTCTGCTGATCGTCGTCATGGGGGGCATCGGCTCCATCACCGGTTCGGTGCTCACGAGCTTCCTCTACATTGCGAGCCTTGAGTGGCTGCTGCGCGGCCTCGACTCCGGCACGTTCCTCGGCATCTCGTCCCCGATCTTCAAGAACGGCTTCCGCATGGCGATCGTCTCGGTTATCATCATGATCGTGGTGCTGTTCTTCCGCAAGGGCATCATGGGCGACCGTGAGCTGCCCGACCTGTTCAAGCCGCGCAGGAAGGCGGCGAAGAAGGGAGGCGACGCGCAGTGAGCGAGAACGTATTGAAGCTCGAAAACGTCACCATGCAGTTTGGCGGTGTCGTCGCCGTGGACAACCTGAGCATGGAGATCAACAAGGGTGAGATCGTCGCCCTGATCGGACCCAACGGCGCGGGCAAGACCACCGCGTTCAACACCATCACCGGCGTCTATGAGCCGACGAACGGGCAGGTCAGCTTCCTTGGCAAGCCCATTGTGCGCAACCACCCGCAGGGTAAAATGAAAAAGGCGTACAAGGGTTCGGACGCGGAGAAGTTTGCCCATGAGCCGGTGCTGAACCCGACGCCGGACAAGATCACAGCACTGGGTATGGCGCGTACGTTCCAGAACATCCGCTTGTGGAAGACACAGACCGTGTTTGACAACGTGCTCATCGCCAAGCATATGCTGCGCACGTCCAACGTGTTCTCTGCCACCTTCCGCCTCAACCGCGCGGAGGAGGCGAAGCAGCGCGAGGAGGTTGCGGAGCTGCTGGAAATCGTTGGCCTCTCCGATGTGAGGAACGAGCTGGCGACCAGCCTGCCATACGGCAAGCAGCGCAGGCTTGAGATTGCCCGCGCGCTCGCGACGCAGCCGAAGCTGCTGATGCTCGACGAGCCGGCGGCGGGCATGAACCCGCAGGAGACCGACGAGCTGACGGCGTTCATCGGTCGCGTTCGCAAGGACTTCGACATGACGATCCTGCTCATCGAACACCACATGGATCTGGTCATGGACATCTCCGACCGCATCTACGTCATCGACTTCGGCAAGCTCATCGCCCACGGAACGCCGGAGGTCATCCAGAACGATCAGCGCGTCATCGACGCGTACTTGGGGGTGGAAGAGGATGCTTAAAATCGAAAACCTCCAGGTCGCCTACGGTGGCATTCAGGCGCTGCGCGGCATCAGCCTCGAGGTACCGGACGGCAAGATCGTCACCTTGATCGGCGCGAACGGCGCGGGCAAATCCACCACGCTGCGCACGATCTCCGGCCTCGTCAAGGCATCCTCCGGCTCTATCACCTACGACGGCACTGAGCTGCTGGGCATGCCCATCAACAAGATCCTGGAAGCTGGTATTGCGCAGGTGCCGGAGGGCCGCCGCGTGTTCGCCAACCTCACGGTGCTGGAAAACCTCAAGGCCGGCGCATATCTCCGCAAGGATAAGGACGGCATTGAGAAGGACATCCAGTGGGTCTACGAGCTGTTTCCCCGTTTGCAGGAGCGCTCGTGGCAGCTGGCTGGCACGCTCTCCGGCGGCGAGCAGCAGATGCTCGCCGTGGGCCGCGGGCTCATGTCCCGCCCGAAGGTGTTGATGATGGACGAACCGTCGTTGGGCCTCGCGCCGCTGGTGGTGCAGGGCATCTTCGACATCATCCGTGAGATCAACCGCCAGGGCGTGACGATCCTGCTGATCGAGCAGAATGCCAACATGGCGCTGAAGACCGCCGACCTCGCCTATGTGCTGGAAACCGGCAGGATCACGATGACCGGTACCGGCGCGGAGCTGCTGGCGGACGAGAGCGTAAAGGAAGCGTATCTCGGCAAGAAACGCAAATAAGAAAAAAGAAGAACGCCCTCGGCGTTCTTCTTTTTTGCGTCCTTATTCCTGCGGCCCGACCATCACGTCGACCACCGGCTCGAGCGCCGTGCTTTGCATCTGCTCGATCCTGCCCTCGTCCACCAGCTTCGCGAGCGCCGGGTCGATGGGCATCTGGGAGAGCAGCGCGAGACCGTGGCGGCGCGCCGCCTCCTCAGTCTTGCCCTCGCCGAAGAGATAGATTTTCTTGCCGCAGTCGGGGCAGGGGAGGTAGCTCATGTTCTCTACGAGTCCCACGATGGGCACGCCCATCTTCTCCGCCATCTTGACCGCCTTCTCGACGACCATGCTCACGAGATCCTGCGGCGAGGTGACAACAATGATGCCGTCCAGCGGGATCTGCTGGAATACGTTCAGGGACACGTCACCGGTTCCCGGGGGCATATCCACCAGCAGAAAGTCCACATCCCAGATGACGTCGGTCCAGAACTGCTGCACCACGCCGCCGATGACCGGGCCGCGCCAGATGACGGGATCGGTCTCATCGTCCAGCAGGACGTTGATGCTCATGACCTGAACGCCGCCCTTGCTGACGCAGGGCAGCAGCGCATTTTCAGTGCCGACGGCCTTTTCGTGAATGCCGAAGGCCTGCGGGATGGACGGGCCGGTGACGTCCGCGTCCATGATGCCCACGGCGTAGCCGCGGCGGCGCAGCAGCACGGCAAGCTGACTCGTGACCATGCTCTTGCCAACGCCGCCCTTGCCGGACACAACGCCGTACACGCGGCGCACGACCGCGTCGGGATGGTGCTCCTTGAGAAAAGACTGGGGCGAGGTGCGCGAGGCGCAGCTCTCACCGCAGGTGGAGCAGTTATGTGTGCAGTTTTCTACGGTTGCTTCGCTCATGTGTGTTCTCCTTCATTTATAATGTTATGAGATGGACGTTTTTACGATCACCCAGATACGCCGCTTCGCGGTGCTGGCAGGTGAGCAGAAGGATCTGCCGCGTGTCCGCAGCTCTGACGAGCAGCTCCAGCGCAGCGGCGCAGCGTGCGTCGTCAAAGTTGATCAGCGCGTCATCCAGCACCAGCGGGATGTGCCTGTCCTCGGGCAGCACCATGTCGCAGATCGCGAGGCGCACCGCGAGGTAGAGCTGGTCACCCGCACCCTGGCTGAGCAGCGCCGCGTCCCGCGGAACGCTTTCGCCGGACTCGGTGGCGAGCGCGTGGAACGCGCGGTCAAGGACAAGAGAATCATATTTCCCGCCGGTCAGTGCGGAAAAGTACTCCGCCGCCCGCTTGCCCAACTCCGGGGAAAAGCGGTTTTGCAGCGCGGCGTTGGCACGCTCCAGCGTTTCCATCGCCAGCGCGATGGCGTCATATTCCTCCTGCGCCTCCGCAAGTTGGCCTCGCTTCTGTGACAGCGCGGCCTCCAGCTCGGCAAAATCGCCGATGGATTGCAGCTGTCCTGCCAGATGATCGGCGCGGCTTTGCGCTTCGGCGCGCTGCGTGACCGTGCGCTCCAGCTCAAATTGCAGCGCCTCGCGGCCTTTCTCCGGACGCTCCACCGGCTTAACAGGTACGTCCCCGAGGTCAGTAACAGGGTAATTCTCGTAGTATTGCTTTTTGTTTTGCGCCTGGGCCTCCATCTGCGCCAGCGTATCGTAGCGTGCGAGATTCTCGTGCACATAGCTGTTGGCGCTGATCGCGTCTCCGGCGGGGATGGCGGCGTAGACCGCCTCCATGACCTCCGTCGCCTGCGACTTGAGCATCTCGCAGGTGGTCTCGGCGCCGCGCAGCGCGGCTTCAAGCTTGGCGCGCTCACTTGCGTGCATCCTTTGCCGGTCACGCCCACGCATCCACTCGAGTACAAGAAGCGCGGCAAAGACCACCACGCCGACCACAGAGCCATAGAGCGCGGCGGCAGGCCATTCCCAATGCAGCAACAAGACGGCGGGCAGGATCGCAATGCATCCTATTAATAATAGAAGCCACAACAATCCGACCGGTCGCAGCGCTGCGGGCTTGCCGCTCGCGTCAAAGCTGCTCAGCGCCAGCCGGGCGTCTTCGCGCTTGCGCTCCGAATCCTTTTGTTGCCGGGAAAGCTCGTCAACGGTGCGCAGGCGGCTCTTGTTCTCCTCCAACACCTCCCGCGGCGGCACATGGGAATCCTCCAGCATCCGTCGGAAGATGCGCGCCTCCCGCGCGGCATCATCCGCGCTGCGCTTGGCGCCCTCCCGCGCCAGGTATTGTGCCTGACGGTCGGCGAGTTCGTGGGCGGAAAGAGCTTCGCGCAGCTGCGCTTCCTTTGCAGTCAGATCAGCGATGGCGGTTTCCGTCTCCGCGCGCTCCGCGCGCAGTGTGCGCAATTCGTTGAGCGCGGCCTCGCTTGCCTCGATCTCCCGCTCCAGCGCGGGGATCTGTCCGTTGCGTGCGTTGGAGCGCCGGGCATTGAGCTGCTTTTTGAGCGCCGCGGCGGCCTCGGAATAGGACGCGCCCTCCTCCCCGGTGGTGATGAGCGCGGCGATGCGCCGCTCCAGCTCCGCGTTCGGCTCAATGGCAAGACCGCTCTGCCGGATAAACGCGCTGCGCTCGTAGACCTCCCGCGGCACGCCCAGCAGCGCCTCACCGCAATCGGCGGCGGTCAGGCCCGGCACTTCGTCGCCGGTACCGGTAAAGGTTGCAAAAAAGCGTCCCATCGGGCTATTGGCGCGTGCAGTATCGCGCCGCAGCGTAATGTCACCGTACTCCTCACTCTCCAGCTCAAGCGTGCCCTGCATCGGCGCACCGGACCAGGGAAGATAGCGGTTCTTGTCGGCGAGTGTGCCTCGATCCCGCGTGGAGAGGCCGTAGAGCATTACGCGCAGAAACGCACTGAGCGTCGATTTGCCCGATTCGTTTGGCGCCTCCACAATGTTGAGCCCCGGAGCAAACGTGAGCGTGCGCCGATCCAACACGCCGAACGTTGCGCTGAGCTTGCGAAAACGCACACAATCACCCCCTTTGAGACATTAACCTATAATATAGCATATCCGTCGAACTTTGTCTCCATCAACGCAGAAAAATATTTTCAAAAAATATGAAAAAAGCTCTTGACTTTTCACAAATAGGAGAGTATAGTATCAACTGTTCCGCGGTTGAGCCGCACGGCGAGACCGAGAGCGGAGCGAGTACCTTGTAAATTAAACAACGAAGAACAGACAAGCACCAGAAAGCGATGT
>CAMVTO010000030.1 GCA_947170435.1 uncultured Clostridia bacterium
CGTACTGCTCCAAAGCGGATTGTGAGCTTGCCTGCGACGAGGGCGTGCTGGCACGACTGGGCGAGTCGGAGCGGATTCCCTACGGCGAAACGCTGTTGGCGCTGGTTCCGGTGCGTCGCGGCGGCGACCCGATGCTTGCCGCCACCACCATGACGGCGGGCAAGCGGCAGATGAAGGAGCGCATCCAGCGGATTGCCGAGCACAAGCGGCCCCTTGCCGTCGCTCTGGTTGCCGCGCTGGCGCTGACGGGCATTGTCTGCGCGGCGACGTTTACGGGGGCGCGCCCCATTCCCATGACCGAGGAGGAAGCGCTGGACGCGCTGGAGGCAAGCATCACCATGCGGAACGACGACCAAGGTGTGAGCTGTGTCGCGTTTACGCTGCCTGAATACGGACGGCCGGAGGTCTGGGATATTCACATTTCGGGCCGCGCGGTCTACCCGGACGGCATGAGCAGGAGTGTCCATGAATACGAGCTGTTTCCCGACGTATCCCATTGGGAAGCGGGGCGTGAATACACGATTCATACCGACAATCTGGCGGAGCTGAATTTGCAGGCCGCGCTGACCGGGCAGGATGGCAAGCTGTATGAGCGCGGGATTGATGTGTTTCTGCCCAACTTTGTCATTGAGGAAGATACAGCTATCAACTCTGGGCAAGCCGCCAGTCGGGAGGTTGATTTGAACGAAGGCAGCACAGCGGAGCACATTGTCGCCGACGCCGCTTCCCCGGTTCGCGCGCTGCTGGATTCCGTCTGTGACGCAAACGGAGCAGGCGAGCCGATCACCCTGCGGCTCTCCTCCGTCTATGGCGAAAGCACGGTCGAATCGGTCAGCGACGAGGACGCACGAGCGAGCGGCAACTTCCGCTTCTTCATGAACTACCTGTTCCGCAGCGTAGACGTCTCCTTCGAGCCAACCGAGTCTTCGGCACCGCATGAAAACGCCATTGAGCTGACGATCCAGACCACCGGCGACCGGCTCCGCTTTTGGGAGGGTACGAACGATCTGCTGTGGATCGACCGCGGCGGCGCGGAGCGGAGCTTCCGCGCGGTCTATGCCGTCGGGGACACCGTCGCGGGAGATTTGATGCGCGACTGGTATGACGAAGCGGAGTATAACGCCCTCGGCGGCGATGATCGGAAGCAGAACGAGATCGTTATCCCCGACCGCGGCCAGACATGGCTGGAAGCGGCGCAGGAGTTCTGTGAGCGCTTTGAAGGCATCCACCTTCAGGCAACCCCGGGCAGCAAATACAAATACACCTTCGTCCGTCCCACAGTAAAGTCAGCGGAGGAGCAAACGGCGCATTTCCGCAGCATCGGCAATATTGACGAGAATACCTGGTGCTTCTTCCTCTCCACCGCGTTCGTGCCCGAGAACGGGCGGGCGCTCAACTGGTCCATGGCGGGCAACACCGGCGATTACACCGGCAGCGATCCGGACGTGCCGACCGGCGCGTATGAATACTCCCGCTGCGGCTATGCCTATCGGGTTCCGGACGGCTGGCGCTGCGAGATCGTCGGCACCGGTTGGTGATACGCTTTCTTTTCAGGATTGCGAGTCATGCAGAAAACAAGGGCGCAGCTTCGCTGTTGCGAAGCCGCGTCCTTGTCTCATATTGTATTCTTTCAAGCCAAGCAATACCGATAGCATTGTTACAAGTATCCGGAACTATCGTTGATATACGAAATTATTCGCCAATCTTCGTTGCTTGCCGTGTCGCGTGGCGGTTCAGCGGCATGAGGGTACCGGTCAATTTTACAGAAGTCCGCAGGCTCCGTTGTGTCTGCACGGTTTTGACAGTTCGCCGTTGTCGTACTTGTCAAGAAGCGTCATCTGAGCATAATTCACAAGGGTTCCGTAATTCTGAGATACGATGGTCGTATACACACTTTTCCAAAAAACGATTCAACGTATTATCAGCTTCTAACTCGTTATTTGCAGGCGCAACGACCCAGCCGGAAAAATCTCCTTTATAGGAACCCAACTCCAGAATCAGTGTTGTAAAATCTTCCGTGGCCGCCAAGGTGCAAAAGCCGTTGGGACGTGTTTTGGGCGTACCGTCTGGGCTATTGTATAAGCCCGTTGCAATCAACACTCTTTCATCCGTTGCAAAATCCGACTCAACGAATTGCAATTCCACGGGCCAGGCATCATTTTTTTGCGTATATGGAATGGCGTCAACCACAACAGATCCCGAAAAACTATACTTGCACTTTCCGAAGATATGCTTTTTCAGCTTTCCGGTGATCTCTAATTCCGTTTTCATTTTGAGTTCATCGGAAATCGCATATGCAGGCAATGTGAACGATATGTCTCGCGGATAGCTGGCAATAATCAGCCAAGCAGACAGTATCAGCGTCAAAGCGGCAGCAGTAATAATAAGCGCAAAAGATTTTCGCATATGCTTTTAATCTAAGAAGCCGGGTTCTGTCTTGGAATACGGATATATTGGCTACTTGCAAATTGTGCAAATGAAGGAATACTCAACGAGGAACAAATCCCCATTGCAAGCAGCAAAGTCAGAATGCGCTTAAGTATATTCTTATTCATTACATAATCTCCTTATCATTTTTCTTTTTCGCATTATTTTTCTTTTGAAGAATATCATTTTGTAATAATTATCCCTCCTTTTGCTCGCCCCACAATGTAAACGCTGCAAGAGCATAATCGGGACACAGAAAAAACGCAAAGCACGACATTTGTGCTATTAAACAAAAATTGCGACTCATTCATATGCAAACTGACGATATTTAGTGAATCTATGCCGACGACAGTTGTTCAGCGAAAAAGCAACTCTTGCCATATGCTCAGCAAGTAATTAGAATATGTATGTTTTGAGAGCAGCGAACACCTATAGTCCGTTTGCCCGCTCTATTTCACGCTCGGAGAGAGATATATGATCATTTTCATCTTTGCCGTCTTAAACGAAGAACAAAGTGAGTTTGTTGAGAAGCTGTTTCAAGAGCATCACGCGCAATTTCAACAGATTTCCCTTAAAATACTGAACTCGGAGGCTGATGCGGAGGACGTCGTTTCCTCGGTCTACATCAAAATCATCGACAATATTGAAAAAATTTCTGAATTACCCTGTCCCCAAATAGCCGCCTTCTGCGTTACTATGGTAAAGAACACTTCCATCGACATGATCCGCCGCTCAAAAAAGTTGGTCAGCACCGACGATTGGGAGATGGAGAGCACAGACCCGGAGGATGACGTGGAGAGCATCTGCATTCGCAACGCCGACGTTCAGAAGCTCGCCAAGTTGGTTAAGGGACTGTCTGACGAGGATAAGCGCCTGCTCCAGCTGCGCTATGAGCAAGAACTGGGCTTTTCGGAAATCAGTGGGTTACTTGGAATTTCGGAGGAAAACGCCAAAAAGCGCGCTCAAAGGCTTGTGAAGAAGCTGAAAGCAAAGTACGGGGAGGATGAGTAAGGCTATGGATATGACCTTGCGGGATTGCCTGCGGGAAGCGGTCAAGATCAGTTTGCAGCAAGATCTCGCTGATCTTGAGCGTTCCGATATGGCGTCGATCCTCTCGGTGGACTTGCCGGAGGACAAAATCAAGGAACTGAGCCGGAAAATGCTCTTTCTCCCGCACGAGGGCGTCGTCCTCATGCTGAGCAAGTACTGTTTTGAGTTTTCTCCGGCTGATACCGAGCAGCTCTATGGATTTGAGAACGCAAAAGGACGGTTCCGCTATTATCGGCGCTTGCTTTCCGATTGCATTGGCCTGCGGAAAAACGAGCAGATTTCGGACGCCTCGCTGGAGAGCGCCTGCAAAATCGTAATGGACGACTACCTGCGCAATGAGATGGGCGACGCCGACGAGACGAGCAAGGTGGTTCCCTTTAAGGGCAAGCACGCATTCAGAACGATCCGCCGCACGCTCGCAATCGCCGCGCTCGTTGCGGCGCTGATGTTCACAATGCTCATGGCCGCCAGCGCGGACTTCCGTGAGCGCGTGATCGCATGGCTTGTCGAGACCTACGAAAAGTACAGCGTGTTTGATATGAGTGGAGAGGATAACAAGCCTTCAGCAAATCCGAGAAATTATACTTTTTCCTATTTGCCGGAAGGCGCGGAGCTTGTTGACTCGTTTAACGAGGCCGACTTCACTTACTATGAATATGAAGTAAATGGCTCGCAGAGCATTAAAATCATGGTCTGCACCGCTAACAAGAAAATCTATGTCAATTCAGAAGGCGCAGAGATTCATCCACTGCAGTTGGGTGAATTAGAAGGTTATTGGTTTGCGAAAGACTCATTGCGCTATGTATGCTTTGAACGTGATGGGGAGTATTACTCAATATATGGAACAGCCGACGTTGAGGAGCTGTGGAAAGTCGCAAGCAACATAGAAAAAAATAATTAAAAATTTTTGTCCCCGTTTTCCTCCTTGTGCGTTATATTGGTGGAATCCCTATAAAAGCACAAGGAGGATTATTTTATGTGCAAAGGGAAAAAGGCAATTCTGGTACTTGCGGCGGCGGTTTTTGTAACGTCGCAAGCACAAACTGTGCCCGCATTTGCTGCGGCAAACGACAAGCTGGGTGCTATCACTCTCGAAAGCACGATAAGGCCGATGTGGGTAGACACAGATCAAGCGATTCCAGATATCTCCAACGTGGGACGCGAAATAACAGCTTCGGCGTTTATTTCGACTGACCGTTCGATTTCCACGAGAGGAACCTTATATCTGGAAGAGTACAATAGCAGAGGCGGCTGGAAAGTAGTTCGGTCTTGGAGCATCAGCGGCAATGGAACCATTGTAAAAAGTGGTACTTATACGGGTAAGTCGGGTGCTACCTATGTAAGCCTTCAAGACATGGCTGTTGATACTATGGCTCGTGCGCAAGACGCAGGAGTCATTGTACCCTATCACGTCGTTGTAACGCGGAGCATTGGAAAATGAAAAAACTGGAGCCATTTCTACCATTTGTATCACTTATTTTAGCTATTACTTTATATACTGGGCTCCTTATCGCATTTGTGAAGTATGAGCTTCCAAGTGGTGAAAAGGCCGACCCTCCGGTACACGCGGTTGCAGCATACATCAGCAAGTGGAACTTGTATATCTCGTCTTGCCAGGAACTCTACTTTGCGACTTCCGACCACACAGCATTTAACGAGGGATGTCGTTATTCGGTCTTGCGAGGTAATGTGGTTGTTCCATCGGCAACTCGCAACCGGCGCGGTGAGCAGATTAGCAAACGTACTGGAAATGGCTTCAATGAAATGATTGGTAACATGCTGGAAGATGTGTGTTACATATTAGCAATTCCAAAAGAACAACGCTATTCAATGACTGAGTGCGATTGGGCGATGCTAAGCTCAGATAATGGCAGTCGTGTGTTGATTGTTAAGAACAAGGCTGAAGATGTTGTAATTATCGCAGAAGAATTGCGATAACCACAGAAAGCAAAAAACACAGTGGAGGATACGAAGGAGTTAAGCAATGAAAAAATTTATTTGCAGTTTCCTCGCATTGATGATGATTATGTCGATGACCTCTACGATGGTCTTTGCATTTGCAGAGGGAAACTACGGGATCACGAGCAGCGAGATTACCATTAACGAAATCGTCATTCCGGCTAGGACAAAAACTGAAATCGTCGACGGAATGACAATTTATCTTGATTTTGTCGATGCCTGTTCGCAAAAATTCTATTCTTTCTACAATGCAACGACAAAGGAATACTTTGCTTTTACCAGCCCTACCCAAAACGCATATAGCCCGCAAGAAAGCGCGTCGAGATACCTTATTCATCACTATGACTTCAGTATTCGGTACAAAACGTACAATCCACCCAAATTCTACATAAACGGTCAAATGGCCCATATCGACGGTGAGGCACGAATTATTCGGGATACTCTGGAACGCACGGATGTTACGTATTTATATTCCAACTATAGATATCAAATGAATCTGAACCGAACTACCCTCAAGGGATCAGGCGGAGGATCTTGGACATTTATTGCGGGGACTAATGTAAACGGTCATACCAGCGGCCTTTGTAATGGAATATTTGTCCTTGATGTAACGGCTATTGACGGGCTTGCTGATAACGATTATCTGGAAGGTTCGGGTGATGTATTCTACTATGACTTATAATACCTCTCCTAAAGCAATTAGGCACAAATACCTTTCTAATGCCCTGATTGCATATACTCTCGTTGTGTTTGCTGCATTTTTCTTTTTCCGACTAATATACAGCCCAACGCTTTGGCAAGGTGCCTCAGTAAATGAGTATGTACATGAGTTTTCAAACATAATCCCATTCTATACAGTTATCGAAGCTATCAATACAAGCAGTCATAATCTACTTCTCACGTTGTTAGCACATTTGCTTGTAGGCGTTTTTCCGGGGTATACTATTGTATTGCTTTGCCCGACGCTGTTTACCAACCGAAGAAGCAGACTAAAACTCTACTCAATAATACTATGTGGGTTGATTCTGTTCTATTGTGTTCGCGTATTACTCAAATGTGGCTCTTTTGATATAGACGACGTTCTGATGGATATGCTGGGATTATGGGGCGGCATTAAGGTTGGACTCATGCGCCACAGCGCAAAAAAGACAGCATAGGCACATAAAAGCTGCTCATTATACACCCCCGCTTCGTGGTATGAAGCGGGGGTGTATTTTCTCAAAACCTCGTTATCCGCACTGTTCCTTCGGAGGAATGCCCATCGCTTTCAGGGTGTCTTCCATGGACAGGTCAAGGTTTTTCATCCATTGGTATCACGACTCCTTTTCTTCATTCTAATCGATTGTGTGATGGGATTGCACCTGTGTTTTTTATACTCTGTTCATAATGAGTTCCCTTGCGATTTCGTCCCCCATCAGTTCCGATGTGCGATAGACCTTTTGGCAAAACGCTTCCAGGCTGAAGGACATACTGCTCCCGGCGTCAAGCAGGATGCCCGTCACGGAAAATCCGTTTGCGGCCTGCTTGTCTTGGAGCCATTCGATAAAGTCGGGCGGCAGGATGCACTCGCCGTCCGTGATGAAAACCACATCGGCCTGCTCAAATCCGCCGGACTCCATCAACTCCACCGCTTCTCGCATCGGCGGCTTAAAATCCGTGCCGCCTCCGAGAAAACGCTGCGCCGCGGCCAGTTTATCCGCCGCTGTGTACTCTCCCGGGCGAAAAACGTCCGTCTGCAAGCCACCGGCACCGGAAAAATGGACCAGCGCAAAACTGCGGCCACCATCGGCGGCGATATCCAGGAGCGCAAGTGCTATCGCCTTGCCCCACGCGGCTTCGTCCCCTCTGGTGGAATCCGATTCGTCAAGGCAGCAGATGATATCCCCGCTGCCCTTGTAGATCGGCTCTCTGCGCTGGTACTGCTTGATCTGCTTCTTCTGGTACTTCCGCAGAAACAGTGGCATGGTTGCGGGCGCCGCCAACATGGCAAGCTCCGAAGTCAGGGCGCGGGATAGGTTATTACCCAGCTCCAGGGAGTATTTCTCCCCTCGGCCGTATGTGTAGCCATTCCTTTTCCCCTGCGCGAATATCTCCCGGAACCGTCCCAAATACCTCGCTATGTCCTTCAGCGAATCGCTTCTCCGCACCGCTTCCAGCAAAGATAGGTTGACCTCGCTGCGCTCCATATTGCCCGCGCTGTCTCCCCAGGCTGCCAGGATGCTCTGCGTTTCCTCCGCCTTTTGCGCCGCGGCTTTGGCGGCGTGTGCGAGGATTGCGGAAATCGCGTCCTTGTGATTTGCCGAGGATGCGTCTATCGCTCCGGCAATCGCTTCAACCTGTCGCTTCAAACTCTCTGCCTTGTTGGCGGCTGTTACAGCGGCCTGCTCCAGCGTTTCGTTTTGAGTTCCCGATCTGCGGAGCCGTTCCAGAAGTCCGGCCAACTCCTCCTCGGCCTTTTGCTGAGCCGCTTGCTTCTTCTCCAGCGTGTTCAGAGCGCCGGTTTTCCCGCCGATGTCAGACAGCAGTTGGTCCAGTTCTCCGGCCGCCTGTTCGACGAATTCCGTCGCGGCCTCGTATGCGGGCAGCTCTCTGCCTTCACATACGTTCTTAATGGTCGGATAATCCTCGCTCTGCATCACATGATCCAGGATTCTGCTGTTAAACTTCTGCGCCATGCCGGATAAGACGCTTTCTTCGTTTCTTTTCGGCATGAGCGAATAGAAGGACTGGTACACATCTCGGGAAAGTGCCGGAAACGTCCGCAGCTTTTGTCCTGCTGCGCTCTCAATCTCATCCATCGCCGCGTCATCGGCACGAAGGTCGGCATAGATGCTGTCCTCCAATTTTGACGCGCGCAGGACACGGTCTGTCATCTGCGGACGCTCCCCACGGGCGGAATGATCCGCCCATGGAGATTGCAGCACGTCGTTGATCGTGCGATACGCCTTCATCATCTCGACTTGTCCTCCTTGTAGGAACCCATCCACTCCCGGTGGATTTTCCTGGCCCTGTCAATGTCGAAGCCCAGCTCCGGGAACTTCCTTTGCAGGTACGGCACCGCGCCCATCATGTTCGTTTCGCCGCTCTCCCGCAGCTGTTCCAGATAGTCGAAATACTCCTGATTCGGGTTTTGCTCAGCGGTTTCCTTCTTTGTATAGGCAGAAAGATACATATTGTAGTCTCCCTTCCTCGTAATCAGGCGAATCCAGTAATCGCACAGCTCGCCACGCAGATAGAAGTTGAATTCATCCAAATGCTCCTTGCTGGGGCAGGCTTCCGTGTGCGATAGACAGAACCGGGTCACTGTGTTGAGGTCCGCAAAAGCATCGGGAGCGGTCAGCGCCTGATAGGTCGCGTCGATCTCTCGCTTCATTTCCATGGAAGCCAGTTCATCGTGAGCCGGCCAAACGGTGTTCCACCACTGGTAGCCGTCATGGTCCGCCCGGATGTGCGCGATCTTCTGTTTCGGCGTCTTGATGATTCCATCCGCGCTTTCGGTGTCCTCGAACACCTCCGGGAACGGGCATTCGACCGTCAGCCTGCCTATGATTTCCGCCGTAAGCGGTTTTTTCTTAGCCATCCTCATTCTCCTTTGCAGTCTCACATTTGATCCAGTCTGCCTCGATCAAATCATCGAAGCCATTGTAGACATCATCCAAAAGCAACACGCCGTAATTGTCAACAATGACATGGGCCGCGTCCTCGCCATACTGCTCACTTTCCAGCAGATAGCAGCGCACGTCCCGTCTGGCTTGCTTCGTCCGATAAATGCCTTCGTCGATGACATACCAGGTACCGGTGTGTCCGTCCACGCTGATACGGTCGCTGTTGCGGTCAATCTTCTCCGCAAGATAGCAGTATTCGACCTTCCAGCCATTTTTGCCGCCCTGTTCCGCGGCCATATACTTCTCCAGGCGAACCATGGGGTCCGTTCCATCGGCACAGGCGCCATAAATGCTGTATCCGCCCATTTTGGGCTGGTATGCCTTGTTGTCGCTGCTGACCAGATAGGTTCTTGCCGCGAGAGAGTACGTCTGCTCAAAGCTGTCCTCGGTAAAAACAAGAATCCCCGTCAAATGATCTTCCGGGTGTTTTCCTTCGTGATCGCGGAACATTTGCACCAGTTCCGCATAGCTGATTCTCTCTTTCATAATCTTTCCTTTCTCAGTCTCAATTTAGAGGGAGAGGCAAATGCCCCTCCCTCATTCCGTCTTTTATCGCGGCAGTTCGCCGTCCACGTCCGCAAAGTCCGGCACCCAATCCTCGGGCGGGTCGTATGCGGGCGCAGGGGCATAGCCACCGCTGCCGCCGTCGTTCTCCTTCGGTTTGGAGTCGCCGAAGCGGACACGCTCTGCCACGATTTCGGTAGCGTAGCGCTTGTTGCCGTCCTTATCCGTCCACGGACGAATCTGAAGCCTTCCTTCCACGATGGCCATGCGGCCTTTGGCAAAATACTTCGCCACCGTTTCCGCGAGACCGCGCCACGCAACCACATCGACAAAGTCCGTTTCCTTATTTCCGTCCTTGGTCTTGTAGTCCCGGTCGCAGGCAATGCGGAAAGTGCAGACGGGCGTATCCCCGGTGCGGCGCAGTTCGGGATCTTGGGTCAGCCGGCCCATGATAAAAATGTAATTCAGCATATTTCCTCTTTCCTTTCTTCAGTTCAATTCTGCCAGTTCCTTCAAGGGCATGGGCGTAAAGCCGAACTTTTCATGGGCGCTGCGGCTCAAATCCTCCATGTCGGAGAGCAGCTTATCCACCAGCTTCTGCTCGCTGTCGCCCTGGGCCTTTCCCGCAAGCTCGCTGTAAAGCCCGTATACGCGGATCATTTCCGTGCGGAACTTCCGAAACGCCTTGCGCGGCTCCACACCTCCGTTCACCGATTCGTTCAGCTCCTCAGAAACGCCCTGGGCCGTCCACCAGAGGTCATTCACCTTATCCTGCATCGGATTGACGCACATACGGGTGAGCGTTGCCTCCACGGTCGGAATATCCGCGGGCTTGTACCAGAGGTAGTTTTTCAGCGCCAGAAGATCCTCCGATTGGACCTCCGCATGGCCTTCCAGCCACGCTTTTGCCTGGGCGATGGGATAATAGTTCAGGTACTTTCGGTCAGACACTGGAACTTCCTTCCGCAGCTCACACAGAATATCGTCAGCAAGCTCGTTGATGGCGTCCGGCACAGGAATCGCCGCAGCCTCCTTCTGCATATCCTCCAGTTCATCCAGCGTAATGGTCGCGCTGACCGCGCCGAAGGCTCCGCCCTGTTTGTCCCGCAGGACGGAAAGACGCTTGCTACGGTCCGCGATGTTCGCCGTCACCACTTTGAGTTCCAGCCGGTCGTAGAGGGCCGCGAGGATTTTCTCCTGGGGGTCGTTGAAATTTGGAATTTCGTTCGACGCTGCCATGAAGGAGATCGTCGGGATGTTGTAGGTGCGTCCCTCATTGGTGTATTTCCGCTCATTGAGCGCAGTGAGCAGCGAATTCAGCACACCGTCGTTACATTTGAAGATTTCATCAAGGAAGCAGATGTGCGCCTCCGGCAGCTTGCCGCTTGTATTAACTGTCGGCGTGGCCGGGTACAGCGTAGCCATTGCCTTGCGATACGTCTCCAACCCAGCAATCAATCCCTCGACTCGCTTGGTCAGAGAACCATCGTCCATGCTGTTTCGCTGATCGTCCATCGCTGCTTCGAGTTCTCTCCGCATCTCCTGGTACCGGGAATCTTTTTTGAGAACTTCCTCCGGCACGGAGCCGGGAATCAAGCTCGCAAGGTCGATGCGGCCGAAGATTTGCTCCTCGTCGGTCTGCTTGGACAGTAGCCGCTCAAACTGCACCGCGCCGGTAATCCGGCTGCGGAATGCGTTGATGGCATAGCTCTTGGCCTGGCCAGGATTGCCTAGAATAAACAGATTCTTTCGCGTCAACAGCGCGATAGCAATCATCTCGACCAATTCCTCGCGTTCCACCACCTGCGCGTTTACGTCGTCAATGACGGCGAGCATCTTATCCCGCAAGCTCACGCCACCGCACCGCCTTTCGCGCCGCCATAGATCGGCACCTCAAAGATGATGTAGTCCAGCGTGAAGCTCGATTCCTCCACGGCGGCAGGCTCAAAGGTATAACGCTCCCTGCCTTTCTCACGGAAGGTACTCGACAACACCGCCTTGTACTTCTCTTTTTTCAGAAACGTGTCCAGATCATCAAACATCGCTCGCATGAGCACGCTCTTGTCTGCGGAAACCGCAACCATGCCGATGGTGCTGTCACATTCCCCGTCATAGATAAAGGCCAGCGCATACAGCTTGCCCTCGCTGCTGCCCAGCGTTTCCGCGACCGGCTCCAGCATCTCCGGCGCCATGATGACACCGTCAAGCGGCAGCTCGTTCATGTGCTTCGGCGTCCGATAGAGCGCGGAAAAGCGTTTCTCGATCTCATTGACCATGTACTCCTGCTCGGGAACCATGAAATCACAATAGATATCCGGCCCCTCATTCTCCGTCTCCCTGTCGGCACTGTCTCGGATCTCCGTGATGCGGCCGAACAGCCCGCGATAATCGCTTTCGTCATTCGCCCAGACCATGCCGCCGATCAGAAACGTTCTGCCCTCGACGGCAAAGGATTCGCCTTGCTTGTTCAAAATCATGTTGAAGCCCCTCCTCAGGCAACATACAGTTTCTTTTGTTTCTGCTCTGTCTTGTTGATCGTGCGGATCAGACGCGAGCCGTTTCTTGACATGGTTGACGCCAGATAGCCTTCGGCGATCAGCCGGTCGATCACTCTGATGATGTAGTTTGCCGTTTTCCCAGCGCCCCCATATCGTCCGTCGTCTTCTCCGATCCGGCGCAGCCTCACAATGGAAGCGACGTGGCAAGCGATGTCATAATCGCGGTAGAACCTTGTCCGCTGAGTCGTCATGCTCTTCTTCAGCACTTCTGCACGGATACGTTCCGTTTGACCGTTCAGATAGGCATAGTACGTCTCGTCCGTCATGTCATAGACCGTCTCGTAGAGGTCTACCCATTGGATGGAAAACGACTCCGCCGCAGTGAGTGTCTCGGCGATGCTCACAACTTCGGCCTTCAGTACCTCACCGCTGAAATCCTGCGGATGCAAGTACAGGCTGGATTTGCCTTTGCGAACCGTTGCGCAGCTGCCGGAGCGCCGCGGCGATGTTACTTCCCAGCCGAGCTTTTCAAAGGCAGCCCTGCAATCGGCGTCAAACTCCGCGATATGCTGTTCATCCCAGTTCTTTTTCTCATCATACGCAGGCGTATCGATGCGAAAATGCGCATTAACATACTCATTTCCATAGGCTGCTGCTCTGTCCCAGTTATCCGAAAGGCTCCCATCGAGAGCTCTTTCCGGCGGGTTCAGATTGTCATGGTATTTGATTTTCATTTGGCTTACCTCTTCCTCAAATGCATTCCTTTGTGTACTCGGCATAGCATCTCTCGCAGGCAACATTGTGCGGCGGTCGGTACCCAATCGCGCGCAATACCGCCAAAAAGATCAGCGCGTCACGTTCGGACGGCAGGGTATACACGTCCATATCGCACCCGCCGAGGCAGCAATGCTTGGTCACGACCTCCCAGCCGTCTTTGCTCTCTGTTTCGCGCACATGCGTCCATGCTTGCTTGCGCAGGCTCTCCACTGGCATACAGAAGTAGTCGGCAAGTGTATCCCGGATCAGTTCCGGCATACGCTCCAGTTCCTTCTTTTCGGCACGCGCCTTTGCAAGCTGGAATTGCAGCGCGTCTCGTTTCTCTTTCATGCGTATCCTCTCATGAGCTTTCTCTCCGGCTGGAAGGGCGCTGTGCGCGCCCATTCCAACAGTTCTTTGGTGGATTGCCCTGTGTTCAGTCTGGCAAGCAGCCACCATTCCAGCATCTCATCGCTGTAATTGCCATTTTCCTTCTTTGCGCGTTCCGCGACGATTATGTGTGCCTCGGTCAGTGCGGCGTCCTCTTCTGGTGTCAGCTCGATGCGGCCCATCACAACACGCATTTTCCCGTCTTCCTCTCCTGCGATATATGGCTTTGTACTTCATATCATCATGCCGCGAGCAGTTTTTCCTGCTCGATCACTGTTTCATTTAAGACATCAAGCGGCACGGCACGATTTTTGCGGAACGGGGTCGGCGTGTCCATCTGGCCGTAGAGCCGGCGCGGATGCGCGCAGTTGAACAGCTCGCGCTCCAGTTGGATTTCGAGGTAGACCTCAAGCTCACCCTTGGCGGGGTCATAGGCATCCACGGCGTTGATCAGCCGCTCCGCAAGCTGCTGGTACACGTCGTCTCTTTCCATGTGACCGGCTTTGATGACATCGCGATGCTTCGTCATCACCATATCGATCAATAAAAGGTTTTTCTCTACAATGGCATTGCGCTCCTCAATGGTGGTAGTGGTTTTCATGATTTTTCCTCTCTTTCTTTTATTTTGGTTCTCTCAGCAGTCGGTAGCGATTTGTTTTCTGATCGAAGCACAGGCCGAAAATCAGTCCGTCCAGCTGTAGCGCTCCATCCTCAAAGCTCGCGGCATAGAGGAATCTGTCGCGCGCGGGTTCGGCGGACGTATCTTTAAGAATCGCCTGCAAGGCAAGCGCGCCGTCTTCAAATACACCGCCCTCACTATCTTCCAGCGAAACGATCTCCATGCATTTGCCACACGCTTCGATGGCTTCGGTCACAACATACAGTCCTGTTTTCATTCGCCGCACCTCTTTTCCATCCACGCTTTCACAGTAGGGTGGTCTGGCTCGTGGAACAGGCCGCAGAAGTCAGCATCAAACTGCCCTCCTGACAGCTTTAGCCCAATGAGCTTGTGAAACAGGACGATATAGGTGTAGACACTCTCGATCAGCGTTTCGCCGGTCATTTCATTTCCGATGTGCAGACCATAGCACAGTCGTTTGCCACATTTGCCGCAGCTTCCGACGATACACAAACGCACCCGTTTCGGTGCTTCCAGTGTCTCATAATCCAGCTCCCAGCTCACATCGCGGATATTTCCCGCAGTGTGGATCATCTGGTTTGCCGTGCTCATGTCGCGGATGCAGGCACACATCTCGTCCTGCTCATGTCCGCAGTTCTGGTTCTCTTTCATACTCTCTCCTTTTTCACGCCGCCGGCGTCATCATGTTCTCAAACAGCGTAAGCTGATTTTCCTCCGCGCGGAACAGTTCATCGAGCTCGTCAATGCGATAGCTGCGATTGAACAGCTCCGTCGCCTTGTTTTCTGCTTTCTGACAATCCATCAGCTTTTGCCACAGCTCGGGGTGGTGCCTGTGAAGATGGCGAAGCTCGTTCATCCCCGCGTTGGGGCAGAAAAAGCATCCGTTTCTCTTGGCAAAGTGGTAAATCGGGGACAACAGCCCCGCCGACCTGCATAGCTCCGTAGCGTCATGCTCGGTCAGGTTGTACTTTGACAAAAGAGATACCTTCCTTGTACCGTCCAAGCGTGCAAGGCGTTCCTCTTCATCAGAAGCGATACCGATATACTGCACCGCGTCCCTCTCCAGCGAACGCTTGTATTGCCGAATCGGCGGCAGCTTACAGTCTCTCTGGATGCAGCAGAGTCCACACAGGGGCCATGCATTGAGCTTTCCAGCGTTCGCGCCTTTTTTCAGAATCCTGTAGAACGATTGGACGAACGTAATCGGTGAGCGCAGAGTCACCACCCTGACACCGCTCCTTTCCAGAAACGGAATTGCGCAATCGAGGATAAAATCTCGATGCTCCGGCACCTCGCCCGAGGTGTATTCATCGAACATGACCTCGCAATAGACCGCCTCATCCAGCGGCTCGCCATGTTCCAACGCCAAGAGGACGGTCGCCAGACTATCCTTCCCGAAGGAACAACTCGCGATATGCTTCACGCGGCCCCCTCTCGTTCCTCTGTGCCGCACAGCTCGATCACCCTCTGGCACTGATCCATCTCAAAACCCGCGATATGCGTCTCGCTCATAGGCAGCCGCAGCTGCTGCGAGAGCCATTTGTAGGCGTTGTGACGGGTCATGTGCCGGGATTTCCAAAAGGCGTCAAATACCTTGTGCGTCTCCATGCGCTTGAGCCGCAGCGTCTCGTTCGCCACGTTGCCAAGCGGTTGATCCGTACCCTTGTGGCAACCCACGCGGGCGTTGCAGTTCTGGCACTGGTATATGTACTCTCTCTCCTGTCCCAACCGCCTTGCCGACGCGCCGAGTACCTGCTTTGCGGGTACAAGTCGGATCACGCCGCCGCAATAACGGCAGATCTCCGGTTTTCTCAAAGCCAGACCACCTCCTTGCTCTATGCGGCCTCGGAAAGCTCCGCAGGCTCCTTTTTCTTTCTCTTTGCCGCTCCTTTCGCTTTGCTCTCCTTGGTTTTTTTCTCTTTCTTGTCCGGCTTTTCCGTCTTTTTCTCCGCAGTCTTCGGAGCCTTTTTCTCGATGGGCTTTGGCTCCCGCATGCAGACCTGCATACAGGTCAGTTCATCCGTCCGCATGAGCAGCGCGCCATTCTGCGCAACCTCCAGCCGCAGCGTTCCGGTCAGCGCCTTAAAGCATTCCAACAGCTTCAAAGGGTTGTACCAGTAGATGCCGGACGGGACGCCACTGAGCGGCACGACCTCTGTTTCCGCGGACGATGTGCCGTACTCGCTCTCGCAGGTCATCCGCAGCTTGTTGGCGCTGAAGGACAGGTTGAAGCGATTCTGCGCTCCGACCACGGCATACACAGAGGACATCGTCCGCCGCAGGCTCTCCGCATCGCTGAGTACGATGAACTGTGTCTTGGCCATGGAGAACATCTGCGCGTCGTCGAAGTACCCGCCTTCCACCAGCCGCGCAGAAAAGATCATATCCTCTCTCATGAACACTACCGCTTTTCCCGTGGTGCCGACCTGAACATCCCTGGCCCCCATAAGCCGTGCCGCTTTTTCAAGAGACGCTGCGGGGATCAGCATATCCACCGCTCCGGCGCTCTTGGAGTCGCCCTTTGCGGCGGCAATGCGAAAGCTGTCGCTGCTGACGGCGCGCAGGCCGTTGGAGTCAAAGATGAGATGCACGCATTTCATTTGCGGCTTATCCGATTCCTCCGCCGCCGCGAATACCGTCCGCTTTGCCATGGCGGCCAGGCCCTTGACTGTGACCGTATCCCCTGGAAAGGGTATCTCCAGGCGGGGATACGTCGCGGCATCCAAGGTGGAAAAGCCATAGAACGATTCCCCGCAGGTGATCTCCACCCGTCGATCGTCCTTCTGCTCGATGGTCACGCGATCCCCGGTGAGGTGCCGCAGCATCTCTGCCAGCAGATTCGCCTTGATGACGGTAACGCCCTCTTTCTCGATCTGAACAGGGATGCGCCGCTCCATCGACGTCTCCAGATTGCCGGCGGCGACGGTCAGCTTGCCGTCCTCCGTCGCAAGGTACGCGCATTCCAGCACATCCAGCGGTGATTTGTCCGGAGCCACCAACTGCGCGTCCCGCGCGGCGGACAGCAGCTCTTCTCTGTTAGCAACGATTTTCATGCTCTCTCCCTTCATGCGACAAAGTCGAAGAGTGTCAGCTGGTTTTCATCCGCAGCGACCTTCTTCGGCTTCTTTCTTTTTTTCTGTTCCTCCAAAAGCACCGCGTAACGCGCGGCGGTTTCGGGGTCGATCTTGCGCACCGGCGGCATAACAGCCACCGTGACGCTTTGCTTTGCTTCTTGGATTTCCGGCTTCGGCTTCGGAAGTGCCGGCGCATGACGGTTGTGGTTGACGATTGCCATCTTCTTGAAGGCAGATGCAACGTCCTCCACGCTGTCCCGAATGCCGAGCATCAGCTCCTTCGCCATCTGCGAGGTCATGTCCTGCACGTCGCTCATGGCGGCGAGGCCTTCCTCACTGAAATTGCCCTCGATCAGGCCGGCCACCGCCAGCTTCGATGCCATCAGCTTCATCGCTTTGTGTTGCATCGTGTCCCGATAGTAAAACAGGTAGACCTCAACCTTCGGTGCGGTCTGGTTGATGCGCCATGACCTGCGCGACGCTTGCCGCAGCGTGAACAGCTTGTAGCCCATGCTGTAGAAAATCAGCGTCGTAAAGGTATTGAGGTCCAGGCCGGTTTCCACCAGCGACGGGTTCGTGATCAGCACCTGCATTCCGTCAGACAGGCGCTTTTGCACCCAGTCCTCACGGTCAGCGGGCGAGACCTTTTCGCTCATGATCTCTGTGCGGATGCCGTTGTCCGTCAGCAGCTTCAACAGCTTTTTCTGCGAGTCGCTGCGGACCCAGCTGGTGTAGATCAGGACGTGCTCACCTGTTATCATCTTGCGCTGCACCACCTCCAGCACCGCGGTCTCCTTCTCTCCCAGCGTGTCGAAATCCCCGATGCTTGCGGGCTCTACGATGGGTACGCCGCTCATGGGATTGACAATGGGCGGTTGGTCGTATGGCTGGTCGGGATAGATCGTCAGCAGATTCAGATAAGACGAGAGTATCTTTTGCGCGATTTTCCTATCGTTCTTGAGAACGCCTCGAAGCACATTCTGCGTTTTCTCATACTCCTCCGCGACGTTCGGCTCCATGTTCACCGCAACAGGTATCTCCTCGTAGTCCGGCAGCTGCTTTCCCATGTCGCTCAAAGAGAGAAACGCCGTCTTTTCCAGCAGGAACCGGGAATACACCAGCGGTGAAACGCCCGGCAGCTGCTTTACGCGGCGGTCCGACTTGGTCGCTCTGCGGTTCGACGCATAGTCCGCGTCGATCTCCTCATAAATGACCTGCTCCACACCGTATTCCGAGTTGAACTCACCCGGGCTGGAATAGGGCTTCCCGTCCCGGAGCATCAAGTCCGGCACCGTGCGGTAAAGCAGATGAAAGATGCCGGAGGCGTAACCGTTGATGAGCGTGGCCGTCATGCCGATGAACTTTCGTGCCGCGGCGTAAATTTCACCCATGGCGTCACCCTGGCCGCTGTCGTTGTTATACTGATGCAGCTCGTCGGCAATCAGGCAGTCTATTCTTCCCTTGTACTTCCTTTTGATATAGGAGCTGAGCGGATAGCGCCGGCAGGCACCCACTGTGCGGTAGGGCGCGTCAGGATGCGTCTCGATCTCGTGAAGCTTTTCTATGACCGCTTCGTTTTTCGTCTTTTCATAGTGTTCCCACGCCCGATAGCGGTAGACCCAACCATAGCCGCCGATCTTGACCCAGTTGCTCTGTTCATCCGGGTTCGTCGTCGTCCACAGCGCCGTCCCGCAGTTCGGGCATTTGTGATTCTTCTTGCTTTCCTTGCGGAAGTGCAGCTGCGTTGCCGGAACCATGTAGTTGACGCCATCTTCTATAAAAGGTACTTCGATTGCCCGCATACAGTCCGGGCAAAGGTACTGCTTCTCCGCCATCACGCCTTTTCCGGATTTGTGAAAGAGAACTGCGGGCCGCCTCATATAGCCATCCCGGGCTTTCTCCTTGGAGATGATGGCGCACACGCTTTTGTCTCCCTGCTCATACAGCTTGTAGAGCTGGTCGAACTCGGTGATGCTGTGAACCACCATGCCAAAGGTGTCCGGCAGCGTCTCGGCAATTTCCCGCACCCACTTCTTTGCGACGTGGGAGGGGCAGAGGATCACATTGAAGGTCTTTCGCGCCGAGTGCCGGATGCTGCGCAGGGCCGCCAACATAGCGACGGAGCCGATCTTCGTCTTTCCGCTGCCGCATTCCGCGACGATAAAGGCGCACTTGTCTTTTTTGAGTTGCCGTTTGACCGCCTCCGCCACGGCAAGCTGGGGATCATAGAGCGGATACCCTGCACGCCGACGCACATAGTCGTTGATCACCAGCACTTCCTGCGAAAGAGGCTCCGTTGCCGGATCAAACAGCGGCTGAAACTGCTTGCGGATGCGCTGCGCCACGGTCACGCCGAAGGTATTCAGGTAACCGGTGACATTTTTCACGCCGTCAAATCCGCCCGGATTTTTGACCTCGCCGGGAATCTGAATCGCTCCGCTGGCAAGCCCATCCTCCACAACAGAAATGATGTTCTTGTCCTCGTTCTCGCACTGCATCACCCATGCGTCCAGCTTCTCACGAATGGATACGACGATCAGCCGCCGCAGGATGCCGCGCTGCTCCATCTCATCGAGCACATAGTCCCGGAACTCCGGAATCAGCGGCACTGCGGTCTTGCGGTCCACCTCCTCATACAGTCGATCCCTGTCGCCCGCCGGGCAAAAAATGATACATTTGCGTGGCGGCAGATCGGTGGTTGTTTCAGGCTCCTTCTTTTTTTCTTCACCTTCCTCACTGTTTTCGTCTTTTTTTGCGTTCTGGTTGTCATCCTTCGCCAAAATCGTTGCCTCGGCATATACGCCGTCGCGATTGACCTGCCGGTCATACCGTTTGGATTCGCTTTTCAAGCTGTACTGCTTGCCGTTGATCGTTACGTCGATCCGCGCGCCGGCATAGATCGCGTCTGAAATGGCCTGTACCGACTCCGGATACCCTCCGAAGCGTATACCGCGGAGGAAAGCTTCGTTTCCTACCCGCTCCATGACGACGGTATCGGCGTATGCCGTGAGGCGTGTTACCTGCGCCGGGTTGTAGTAGACAACCGGCATGAGTTTACTGTCTGACATTCATTCGATTGCTCCTTTCTTGATTCTGAGGACAAAAAAAGACCGCAAACGCCCTGAATAAAGGCATTTACAGTCTTCTTGGTCCTTCGTATTTCGCACTTCAAGGTCTCATTGGGAGCCAAAAGGGCGCACTGCCCCCTTGTCTTGATGCTCCGCCCTAAGAAAGATCCACCCTAAAAAAAGATCCGCCCTGAAATACGGGTTTATTGTAGCGCACGATATCTTCCGTGTATACCTGAAACTGCTTCAGGTCGGGTGGCGACAGGATTGATTGAGTGACACCATCTCCGGCGTTCAGATCCTTCCGTCGTTGTGCCGGATCGTCCCAAACAATTAAAACCGCAAATAGTCCACTCCGACGCCAGAGTAAAGCGTGATCAGGTTATCCGCCCTTCCTTCCGGTTCCACATCAAAGCCGAGCCATCTCCAGAATTGCGCGCCAGCGTCGTTTAGGCCCTCCTGTTCCCGGCGGTTATGCTGCACGGCGTATTCCGGATGGTTTAAGTAGATCACGTTCATCATGGCAGCCCGGTCAATTAGTCCCGACGACATAAACTCCTCATACCACTTCCAAAGCTCAAAGAGCGCAAGGCATCCTGCGCTTGCCGGGAAATATAAATAGCCAAGCGTGCTGTCAATGCCCTGCCGCGCGTCCGAATCCAACTGCTCCGCCTGCGCGATTGTATAATCGGAAAGATCGCACGACCAGACTGGGTAGCACACCGCGATCATACGCTCAAAGGTTTCCGTTTCCAGCGCATAGACGCCGCTTGCAAGGCGCTTGTGACGAGTCGTTGCGCCCCGCGGGGTCATGGGAGGCACGGGGTAATCGCCAAAATACTCCGGGTAGCGTTCCATCCCATAAACAGCAGTCAGCAGCGCACTGTCGTCGTCCAAAGGTGCCAGCTGATGTGCCGCACGATACCTCTGCACTTCATATTTGACAACGGGCGCTCCGCCTCTGTCAGCCTCTATCGGGAACTTTAGCAGTCCGGCGTCCGTTTCCAATGGCAGGCCATAAGCTTTCGCTTCTTCGGTAAGCGGCGCTGTTTTCTGATCCGCTATGTAGTATTCCTGCACCAGCCCTGTCTCCGGTTCACGGGCAGCGACATAGAACACGCCGGGGCAAAGCTCTTCGATCAGCTTAATCTCCCCGATTTCGCCCTCTATCTCCGGCATGAAATGATTTGTGTCTCTCATATTTATCTCCCTTGCAAAATCTACAATTAGTAATTAAATTATTAATCGTCTTTTCTGATTAACGATTATATCACCATTTTTTACACAATCAAGTGTTCTTTTGGTAACACGATTACGAACTCTCCGCCCGCAAATAGAATACAATACGGTTTAAACATTGGATTCTGGAGGCGGGTACATGTCAGAGCAATACGAGTCGCTGCTGAGGGAACGGATCACACAGCTGCGACTGAGCAAAAATATTTCCGAGCATCAGATGAGCCTTGACCTTGGCAAAAGTGGCTCTTACATCAGAAGCATCTCAAGCGGCAGAGCCTTGCCCTCGCTGCGCGAGCTATTCAACATCATCGAATACTTCGGCATGACGCCGGCGGAATTCTTCAACGGAATAGCCGCTGAGCAAAGCGCCCGTGTTGCCCTGCAAAATCATATCTCAGCGTTGAGCGACGACGATCTTGAAAAGGTGCGGCTGTTCATCGACTGGATCACAGCCAAGCAGTAAAAATCCTCCCCACCGCCTTGCGATGGGGAGGATGCGTTTTGTTTATTCCTTCGCCACGATCTTGCCGTAGATCTGCTTCTTTCCGTTGTCGTACCGCTGGATGACCACGGTGACGCTGTCGCCGATGAGGAAGTCGCTGTCCGTGTACTGGAAGGAGTAGTTGCACATGACGGTCACGCCGTCCGTCAGGTTGCAGAACACGCCTCCGCCGTACTTGCCCGCGATCAGCGCCTGCCGGCTGCATCCCAGCGGGTGACGGAACTCCGCGCCCTCAAAGGGATTCGGGATGGTCTCCTTCACGGAAATCATCAAGTGGTTCTGCCGGCTGTTGTACTCCGTCACAAGGCACTCCAGCACATTGTCCCTGCGGAACTGTTCCTTCAGGTCGGGGATTGCCGTATAATCCAGATCCCGCTGAGTCAGGGTAATGTCATACCCGTGGCAGGTCGCCAACAGGCGCCGGTGTCCGACTGTGAGCACCCTGCACTCCGAGAACGATCCGGGACGGTTCAACTGCGGCTGCGTGGAAAAGAAGTAGCGCCGCGAGACCAGCGCCAGACGGCGCGAAGCCACGACAAAGCTCTTTTCTCGATCCACCTGCGTGATCACGAAGTCGATGGTTGAACCGCCGATGTTGCGCGTAACGTTCCGCGGCCGTTCCTCCCCTCTGAACCACAGCTCCGTTTCGGGGATCAGGATCGGGACGCGGAAGGGAATCACCACCGCGCAGAGGAACCTGCGCGTCACGATCTCACCGGTACGGCGGTCCCGGATGCGGAAGCTGTGCGGATCAATGCCGGCGACCTTCCCGCTCATGACGCTGTGGCCGCGGAAGGAGGCATAGATGTTGTTCCACTCCTGCCGCTCGCGCTGGGAAAGATTGCGATCCAGCCCCCGGAAGTCCAAGCCGAAGAACGCACGGCGCTCTGCGCCCTCCGTCATAAGTCCCGGTCTGGTTGGCACGCGCTGTTCCGGCGGCGGGGCGTCATCCTCCGGACGGTACGGTATTGCCCCTTCCGGCTGCGGAAGCTCCCTGCGTTCGCCGTCATCGGGCTGCGCCGGCGCGTCGGCACTTGCATCATCCTCCGCTTCGATTGCTTCCTCAGCGGTGTCCGGCGGCACATCGGCCGGGGAAACCTCCAGTGCGTCGCTCCAAAAATCGGGAGCCTGCTCCATGTCCGGCTCCGGCACGTCGATCTCCGGCTCCGCCGCGCCGGCAGCGGATGGCTCGCTGAAGTCCTCCGCCTCCTCGGTCGGAATGGCTTCCTCTGTGAGCACAGCAGGCTCCGGTGCCTCGGCAGTTTCCTCCGGCACTGTCGCTTCCAGCGGCTCCTCTGTAACAGTTTTCTTTCTTGCCATAGTCATTTTCCTCCTTATCCGCCGTCTGCGGCAAAAAAGCGGTGGGTCCCATTCTCCTGCCGCACGGCAAAAAATTGTTTATTTGAAACGGACAGGGGCTGCGCCTGCCCCTGTCCGTCAAATAACAGGATCACGCGGTCATACGGGCCAAGCTGCAAGTCAGTCAGCTCCTCTTCGTACGCCGCGACCACGAAGCGCCGGACCTTCTGCTCCTGCACCGTAAACCGGAGAAGCGCGGGGCGCTTTGCCTTTTGAAAGTTCAGTGGTCTTGCCCCGCTCAGTTCAAGCATGACGTCTATGGCCTCCAGCATCTGCGCGTCCTCTTTGGCGTTGCTCATGTGCCAGACGCCGTCCGCTTGGCGTATCTGCTGGCAACAGCATCGCAAGCGGTACAGCGCAGCGCCCGCCACGCGTTCCGCAGCGTCGGGACGCTCCGCGCAAAAGGCCGGGCGAAACAGCGTTACCAGCTGGTCTTCGCGGACGCAGCCGAGGCTTTGGATCGCGGTAAGCATAAACTTCTGCTGCACAGTCAGGATCATTTCCTCACCTCCCCGCACAAGCCGCGTCCGGCGCACCGATGGCGTTGAGGTCCGGGTCGACCATCAGGTCGCTCTCGCTCTCCGTGATGCAGTTGAACAGCGTCGCCATGGTGTAGGCGGTGGAATTCTTCACGCTGCGGTCCAAGTTGGCCGACAGCTTGCTCACCGTGTCCCGCAGGATCATGTGATCCAGACATCGCAGCCGGGAGCGGACGCGCTTTTGCGGCAGCGTGGCATTGCCGATGCGGAAGCTGTCTGAGTAGTACAGCCGCTCGATAGCGTTCTCCAGCACCCGTGCCGTCTCCGGTGGAAACCACGCCAGTTCACAATCGTCCAGAATTTCCTGTAGTTCTTCGTCATCGTCCTGTCCGTCTGTCTGCTCGTGCGGGCGCGGCGCGGCAACGGACAGACTGACTTCTTTCTGAATCCCTTCTATCTTTCTCTTTTCTTTCTTACTTGGCCGCAGATCCTGCGGTTCTGAAACCGCAATATCCGTGCTTCTTGAACCGCAGATTTCGCGGTTCTTGAAGCTCTGATCCCGTGGTTCTTGCGAAGCTGCTGTGTCGTCAAGAACCGCAGAATCCGCGGTTCTTGCGCTGTCGCTTTCATATCCGTCGGAGGAGAAGGGCGCGCATTCGTATGTCGGATCGTCCTCCGGCTCCACCTTTGCCAGATAGATCTGATTGGCGTCGCCGCGCCCGCAGCGTTTCTCCCAGACCAACTTTGCCTCTACCAGCTGCCGGAACGCCGCTGTGACGCGCTGCTCGCAAATGCGCAGTTCCTTTGCCAGTGCCTTGCGGGGGAAGATGACAAACACCTCGCCCTGTTCGTTCACCCAGCCGTGCCTGCGGGAGAGCTGAAACCGGTTGAGCAGAAAGGTGTACGCCACCTTCGCCTCCAGACTCAGTTCCGCGTAGCGCGGGTCGAAAAACAGCCAGCGCGGCATTTTCATGTAGTAGATGCTTTCAATGTCGGTCTGCCGCATCAGTGCGAAGTCAGGCCGCTCTTTCATTTGCGCTGCCCTCATACGGGCCTCCCTTCCATACGAAGGCGCACCCTGCTCCAAGCTTGGGCGGGTGCGCCGATTTCAGATTTTCTGATATGTTGCTCCTGCCTTTACCGCGGCGGAAGATCCGGGTCTTCCATGCCGATCACAAGGTCTGCGCCGCACTCTGTCATGCCGATGTCGTTCTGATCGGCGGTTTGACGGGCGTCGCCAATGATGTCGAAGCTTTCCGGATCATGTTCCGGCGGGGCGTCCTGCGCCGGTGCTGTCTCCGGCTCCCCCGGCGCTTTGGGCGGAGCAGCTTCCTGCGTTTGTGCCGCTTCCTGCTCGCGGAGCTTCCATTCGGGAATGTAGTCGATCACGCGGCAGGTTTTCAGCTCCGGATAGTCCGGCAGCTCCTCCGGCGTCAGCTTATACAGCAGCGCCGGCTTCTGCCCCTGAAACATCGCGATGCACTTTCTGCTGTCCAGCCGCAGCACCTCGTCGGGCTGCATCAGCTCCCGCGCCGTGTTGCTCCGGGTCTGCGAATACGGTCGTGTACTGGTATAGACCGGCGAGAACAGCGGCATAAGCGGCATCTGGTTATTGGTCACGGAGATCGTCACCCTGCCGCACTTCTCAGACAGATACTTCGCCGTCGTGTTGTCGTTGCAGCCCATGTAGAGCGTTTGGTTGAAGGTTGCGAGCTGGTTTTCCCACTCCTTGCCGGGATACTTCTCCTGCCACTGAGACAGGCTCTGCACGACGATCTGGCAGCTCATGTTGAAGCCGCGGATGCTGTTGAGCGCATCCGCCATACCGTCCATGTAGCCGATGTTGCAGTATTCGTCGAGGCAGAAGTTCACCAGCACCGGCAGCCGTCCTCCCTCGCAGCGAAGCCTCGCATAGTCCGAGAGCTGCGGGATCGCCAGCGAGAAAAACAGTGAGCTTAAAAAGCGGTAGGCGCTGTCCTGCGCGGAGATGATGACAAAATAGGCGCAGGGCTCTTTTCCCGGTCGTGTCAAATCGACGTCGTGATTGCGAGTGATTTTGTCCACCAGCCGACTCTGGAAGATGGCAAGCCGGTTGCCGAGACCGATGATGATATTGCCCCAGAGGTTTTCCCTTGCCTTGAGGAACAGGCCGTAAGGCCCGCGCGCCGGATGGTCGGGCGGGAGCTTGGCAAAGACACGGTTGAGCTCCGCGATGCTCATGGTGGACAGCATCTTGTAGATCTTTCCGAGGCCGCGCTGCTCGATGGGCAGCAGTCTTCCGTGTTCGTCCTTCAGATTGGCGACATAGTGGATCATCGCCATCAGCAGGTTCAGCTCCGCCCGGCTCCAGAAGTCGTCGGACTCATGGGAGCCGGAGGTGTTGGCGATGATCGTGTTTGCCACGGTCTGCACCAACTGCGTCTCAGTATCCAGGCCATAGAGGCAGTTCCAGCCGTCGGAATGCTCCATATCGAGGAAGTTTACCGCCTTGACGTAGTGTCCATGCTCCCGGAAATATGGAGAGAGCTTCTCAAACAGCTCCCCCTTGGGGTCTGTAATGAATACGGACTCTTCTCTCTTGGCGCAGCCCATGAGGAACGGAATGATAAAGCCGCGGGACTTGCCGCTGCCGGGCGCGCCAATGCACAGCAGATTGTTGTTGTCACCGGGTTTCATGCGGTGCGCTACATACACGGCGTACTTGTCCGGGTCGTCCGGGTGGCGTTTTGCCTTTCCGAGCAGCATGCCCGTCACGTCCCGCACCGCGCCCAGCTCCAAAAAGGCACGCATTTCCTTCTCCGTCAGGAAGCCGGAGGAGCCGTGGGTCGCGTCCGGCAGGATATCGAAACCGCGACTGTCGTGGGTGTACTTGTAGCCGGAGAAACGGCTGTACCCCTTTTTCATGATGAGGCAGACCAGAAGGACGATCACTGCCGTCGTGATGAAGCCGAAAGGCGTGAAGACTGCCAGCAGATTCCGAAAGGGATTCCAAACCCAGATGCTGACGATCTCATGATTCGGGTCATGAAAGGTCTGCTCGATCCCAAGCCTGAGTGAGTTGAGGAACAGGCCATAGACATACCAGAGGATCAACCCTGCCGGGATATAGAATGTAAATCTGTCTTTGTGGCGGTCATACCAGCCGCCAAATCTACCGATTGCCTGATCCTCCAGCTTTTCGAGCAGCTTGGATAAGCGGGGCATTGATCACCTCTCCTTTCTCAGTTTTATAGGCGTCCGAGGACGGAACAAACAACTGGCTGACGCCCAGCTCACGGAGCATATCTTCCTTGAGCGTGAATACCCTCGCCAGCCCCTTCTCCCGGTACCGCTTTCTGAGTACCGTGTCGAACTGCGGCTTGAGCGCGATCATGGAAATGGGCATAAGGTTTCGTTCCTGCGCGGTACGAATGGCACCGTCGATGCGGTTGAGATCCATGTCCGCCGCAACAACAAAGGGTTTTCCCTCGTATATCGCATCCCACGCCGGTACGTCGCTCGGCGCTGCCGTGAACTGTCCCTTGAGCGCCGCCCGGCTCAGGGTTTGCCGATAGTCCGATATTGCCATGAGCCGAAGCTGCATTGCTCCCACGGCGTCGCAGGACAGCAGATGCACCGGCAGGTCAAGCTGCCGGAAGGCGTCGGCATAGCTGACGTAGCGCCCCGGCTCCTTTGCCGGTGCCGCGTCAAGCTCTGCCAAGATGCTCTCGTAGCTGTCGCCCGCGAAGACGAAGGCGCGGCGGACATTTTTGATCTGCGCGGTGTTGTTCATAAAAGCGTTCAGTTCATCATTGAGCAGCAGCACGCCGATACCGGGACAGACATAGTGCGCGGCGTAGAGCGTGTCTCCCAGCCGTAGCAGCGCGGCAATGCGGGAGTTGCTCCACGGGTTGGCGCTGTTCCCCCTCATAAGAGTTGGAAGGTAATAATGCAAATCATCATTCAGACAGAGCAAGTTGTTGGTAAATACGACAAGCCCTGCTGCGTAGGAGGTCAGCGCAATCTTGGATATTCGCGCACGCCGTAGCGCGTCGTGTGCCTTATAAGACACCGGCATCCGCTCGGGAATGCTGGAATACAGCCTTTCAAGAAAGTCGTTTCCCTTTCCGGTGAGCGTCAGGTACTTGCTGGAGCGTTGGGAACGAATCAGCTTCATCGTCTTTAGGCTTTCGATTGTCAGTTCGTCAAACCCCAGAAGGTCAGAAGGGGCAATATACCGGCACCACCGCAACAGACGCAGCAGTTCGACATCGCATATACTGAATACCATCGTTATTCCCTCCGTGTCTGCGAGAGGTCGAAATCATTCTCACACCGTTCCGGTGTTCGAACGATTTCGGCCTCCCGCAGTAGTCGCATTTTTATTTTTCCGACAGCCCCCCGTGGATGTCGGATTTTTGGAAACAACCGGCAAAATTCCATAGCACGCATACCGTATAAAAAGCACGTTTTCTCGCCATAGGGGGTTATCGGATTTTTTGCTTTTGGTCAAATCCAAGAAAATGTGCTTTTTGCGTTTTTTCCGATAGGGGGCGGCTTCTAAAACGCATAATCGCCGGTACGCAGCGAGAAGAAATCCGCCGCGTCGGCGCTGTCCAGCAGCGTGATATGGCAGGTGTTTTCGCTGCTCCGCGCGGACAGCAGCGCCACGCCCAGCGTGTACTGGTCGTCGTCGGGAATCAACCTGCCCTTGACGGCGTTGCTCACCGCCTTAAAACCCTTGTTGTCCTGATCGAACACCCTGCGCCCCTCGATATCCGAACGCTCGTCGATCACCATGAGCGCGTGTTCATAATAGGGAAGCTCTCGCCCGCCTGCCTCGTATTCGTCCAGCAGCCGACGGATCGTGTCGCTGAGCCATACCGGAACCTGATACGCCGCGCTCGGCAACAGCGTGTTGATTCGGATGTGCAGCCAGTGGTATTCCAGCAGCTCCACGCTGCCCGTGACCTCTCGCTGCGGGATCGTCGGTTTTTCCCCGGGATAGCCCGCGGGCGGCATGTACCGCTCACAGAGCTGCCGCAGCTCCACCGTTGCCGACTCAAAGCATCCGACTGCTTGTTCCAACGTCTTTCTCAGTTTGGCAGGTGTCATCTGTCCGCCGTCGGCGAGCGCGACAAGCCCGCCCGTCGCCGTAAACGAGTTGCCCACAAGCGTCTGAATGTGTGCCATGTCCCTTTTGAAATCGTTCATTCGCCGCCTCCGCTTTTCCGCCTCCGCAGGTCTGTGGAGGACGTCGTAATGGCGTTGTATTCCCGCTCCGTCGCGTAGAACGCGATGGGGACGTGATTATAACCGATGCACAGCAGCCCCTCACCGCGCCGGAACCGAGTGATCTGCCGCACCTCGTCCTCCGAAAGATTCAGCACGCCCTGAATGAGCCGCGCCTCCTGTTCCTCCATCTGCATGACCAGCTTGATGCGGCTGGAATCCAGAATACCCTTGCCGTATTTGCCGCCGTCCAGCCCGAACAGGTCTTGCATCCCCTGCGTGGACGTGACCGCGATACCGCCGAGTCCGCGGATCGTCTTGACCATCTCCTGCACGAAGCCCGCAGCGAGCGGGTTGGAGTTCGCCCCGACAAGACTCCACAGCTCGTCCGCGATCAGCGCGGAGAGCTCCGAGCCTGCGTCCATGATGAGGTCGTTCGCCACGTCCGTCGCCCAGAAGATGCCGGGCAGGAGCAGGTCGTCCGGCATACCGGAGGCATCGAGAACGATGTACTTGTTGTTGAGGTCGATATCGTTGCGCTGTCCCATGGCCGCGGCGCTGCCGGTGACGTATCGGGCAAGCACCACGGCGAGGTGCTTCGTCTCCGGCTTTTCATTCAGGACTGCGTACCAGTCCGGTATGATCGGCATTTCCTTGAAGCTGCCGTCCTCACGGACGATGGAGGCGTTATCGAAGGTGATACCGTAGCGCCGGTAGCACTCCACCAGCGAACTGTCCAGATGGTTCTTGTCCTCGTCGGAGAGGTCACGCTTCTGGAGCGAGTACCAGATGATGAGGTGGGAAATCTTCTCTGCCAGCACACTGTCATCTCTTGCGGCAAGGTTTTTGAGCCCCGCATAGGAATCCAGAGACTTGCGCCGGATCGCCATGATGTTCGGGCAGTCCTTTGATGACGGAGAGAGACGCAGATATAGCCCGCCCATCAGCTCACAGAGCGGACGGAACTCATGCCCTTTCTTGGGAATGATAAAGATAACGCGTTTTCCCTGCTGCCGCAGCCGTCCGCCCAGACAGTTGAGCGTAAAGGTCTTGCCCGCGCCGGAGCTGCCGCCGATCCAGATGTTGCCGTTGGTGTACTTGTAGTCGTCGTAGGGGTCCAGAAACGCGGGCGAGCGGTTGTACATATTGAGGCCGAGAAAAACACCGTTGCGGTCGCTCAGCTCATAGGACGCGAATGGAAACGCCGCCGCGACGCCGCTGGTCAGCGCATTTCTCCGTGCCTTTCGCTCAAGGTCGGCGTTGAGGGACAGCAGCGGGAGCGCGGAGAGAAACGCCTGCTCCTGCTTGTAATCGCAGCGACGCGCGATCATGTCCACCGACACGCAGAGCTTTTCCACCGCGGTCACGCGCTGCTCCAGTGTTTCGGGGTCATCCGCTACGACCTCGATCAGCGTATGCATATAGTAGAAGTCCTCGCCCTGTCGGTTCATGGCGTCCTTGAGGTACAAGCCGGAGGCGATGGCACTGTCCAGCTCCTCGAAGTCCTGACGGGTATCCCCAACGTCCCGCATCCGGGAGCGGTTCATCATGGTCGTCTGTGAGATCTTCGAGAGGATCTTATCGCGGGACTGACGCTCAAACAGGAAGCTGACACTGACGCCCTCGCCGGCTTCCACCAGCGGAGAGAGCCAGCAGGAGCCGACTGTCGTGGCGTAGCCGTAGCCCGTGACATAGAGATAAGCATGAAAAACGCCGTCGACTACGATGTAGTCACGGCTTTTCGTATCAATGGCGGTGGGCGAAAGAATGTCGAGAATGGTGGTGGAGCCGGATTCCAGCTCCGAAAGGTCGGGTTTTTCCTCGCCGAACAGCAGGCGCTTTAAGAAAGGCTGCGGCGCGTTCTCGTCC
>CAMVTO010000031.1 GCA_947170435.1 uncultured Clostridia bacterium
CGGCGCGGACGCGCAGCTCCTCGCTCCGACGAGCGCGGCGGAGCAGATGAAGGCGCATATCGAAGGGATCGCGGCGCTCTATCGGTAGGGCGGATTATGGGACAGGTTGGGTGAGAGAATGGGCGCGATGGAGAGTAGAATTCGTATTGATATTGTGTTGCAGATGGTGTAGAATATTGTCAAATATACTCTATGATAGTAGTGCATCTGCTCTCTGATAGAGAAATTGTTAATATGAAAGGACGCGCCTATGCAGGAATTATATATTTCCAAACTTAGTGATTACCTTGGCGCTATCGAGAAGTTGAAAACATATTACCCAAATCAAATGTTAGCGAATAATCCTACATCAATCACTTTTTTATATCGAGGTCTATCTGATAAAAGTTACAATCTTCTGCCAGGATTATTAAGAAAGCAAACCGATATTTACGACGAAGAAAATAATTACTCTGTTGAGAACAGCACTTATTTAGCTTTTGGCAAGGAACGCGACATTCTGCAGGCGTTTATTCAAGAGGCAAGTAGCATAATATCTTTGCCGTCAAGTGATTTGAGCAGATGGGCGGAATATGCACAGCATTACGGAGTACCAACCAGATTATTGGATTGGAGTAGTAATCCGTTGGTTGCGCTGTATTTTGCGTGTAGAGATAAAAAAGATAAGGTCGGATGCGTTTGGCTTTTACACTCGAAGAATTACGAGAGGATTCCAATTGCAGATCATCCATTACCTAATATGACACGGCGAGAAATTGTCGCGCAAATTATTGAGGGCAGTGAAGATTTTATTTATCCTTTAGTCTATACTCCTTTTTATGTAGATACCAGAATGAGCGCGCAAAGTAGCTATTTTATGGTATGGGGCGCAAAAAATGAGCCCTTTGAAAAAATGTTTTCGGAAGAAAAATTTTGCATGAGGTTGCCAGAAACAGATAACGGTATCAGGTCATTTGGAACGCACGAAGTAGAAGCATTGCTGTTCTGCTTTCTTGTCCATGCAGACACGAAACAAACTATCCTAAGAGAACTTGACACGATTGGAATAAATGAAAAGACATTGTTTCCAGGACTGGATGGAATTGGCAGGTATGTAGAGCGAAGATATCGTTTTGATTATAACGAACTCATGTTAAATCTATAAATGATAAGCTATTGTCCCTGTCGATAAGTGACTTTCCGGGGCGCACAATAACTATTGCAATATTCCAAAAACACAGACAAGGAGCGCAAAAACGATGCCTAACAAGCTGGAACTGACGTGGTACGGCAAGGAGACGCCGATCAAGGTGGAGCCGCGCCTGCTGATAGAGAACGCCGCGCTGTCAAACTGCGCCGCCGATCCGGATACCGAGAATATGCTCATCCACGGCGACAATCTGCTGGCGCTGAAGGCGTTGGAGCGTAAATATGCGGGGCAGGTCAAGTGCGTCTACATTGATCCGCCGTATAATACAGGCTCTGCATTTGGGCAGTACGATGATAGCATGGAGCATTCTATATGGCTCAATTTAATGCACACACGAATTAGATTACTCCGCAACCTGCTTTCCGAAACAGGTAGTCTTTGGATTTCGCTCGATGATAATGAAGCTCATTATTTGAAAGTTCTATGCGATGAGATTTTTGGTCGGCGAAACTTCATTGCCGATGTTGCTTGGGAAAAGTCAGATAGTCCTCGAATGGATGCAAAGCTGTTCTCAACGCGATACGATCACACTCTCGTCTACGCAAAAAATATTGAGAACGTTGTCATCAAGCAAATCGAATCGGATGCCGTCCCTGAACATTACGACAAGCAAGAAAGCGATGGTAGGCGCTACTATCTTAAGCCGCTTCGCGCTATGAACCAAAACGATTCTCGCGAAGCTCGTCCAAATCTTTACTATCCTTTGACCGCTCCCGACGGTTCTGTTGTCTATCCTCGGCGCCCTGATGGTTCCGATGGGACTTGGCGGTGGTCTTTGTCAAAAGTCAAAGAAAAGACTAATCTTATTGAATGGGTTAACGGAAGAAGAGGCTGGTCTCCGTATTATAAAATTTATGCTGACGAACACAAGAGCCGTCCGCCGGAAACGCTGTGGCGCTTTGAAGATGCCGGAAGCAATCGTGTTTCCAAGTCTGAAATAAAGGCATTGTTCAAAACAGAAAAAGCCTTTGACACACCCAAACCAGAGAAACTAATAAAACTTATATTGGATATTTCAACAAGTTCCAACGACATAGTGCTGGATTCATTTCTTGGCTCTGGTACAACAGCATCTGTCGCGCATAAAATGGGGCGCAGATATATTGGCGTTGAAATGGGTAATCACGCCTATACATTATGTAAGATTCGTCTTGATAAGGTTATCGCCGGAGAGGACAAAGGTGGCATTACCAAATCCGCAAACTGGCAGGGCGGCGGCGGATACCGTTTCTTTGAGCTTGCGCCTTCCCTTATCAACGAAGACGCTTTTGGCGAGGCTGTCATCAACCCCGACTATGACGCCGACCAGCTCGCGGCGGCAGTCGCGCTGCATGAGGGCTTCACCTATCAGCCGGACGGCGGCAGCTTCTGGAAGCAATCCGTCGGCAACGAAAAATCGTGGCTGTTCGTTACCACGCGGCACATGACCGCCGCTTTCCTCGATTCCATCCACAACTCAATGGAAGATGGAGAATACCTTCTGATCGCCTGCCGTTCTTTCGACAAAGGGCTGGAAAAAACATATCCTGAAATATCCATCAAGAAGATTCCCCAAATGCTGCTCGACCGCTGCGAGTTTGGCAAGACGGATTATAACCTGAACATCGTCCACCCGCCGGTCTATGAGGACGAGGAGGAAACTTGCGATGAGTAACTTCTTCCCGCAGTATACGACTGACTACATCAGCGGCGTGATGAGCCTCCGCAAGCCGCAGAAGAAATCGTTGGAGATTCTTGCGGAGATCGTCGCTGCGGTGCAGCTCCGCAAGGGCATGAACCTAAAAGCGGCGCTGGGCGCTGTCCGTGCCATGTACCCGACCTGCACGGACTTTGAGCGTGAGTTCCCGTCGCTGACCTTCGCACTCGCCACCGGCGTCGGCAAGACGCGGCTCATGGGCGCGTTTATCGCCTATCTCTACACGCACCTCAACGTTAAAAACTATTTTGTCGTCGCGCCGAATACAACGATCTATGAAAAGCTGAAGCGGGAACTGAGCGATCCCAACAACTCCAAGTACGTCTTCAAGGGCTTGGGGTGCTTTAGTGCGCCTCCGCAGGTGATTACGGACTCCGATTACAACGATAAGAACATTTCGTTTTATGATTCCGACGTTCGCCTCTTTGTATACAACATCGACAAGTTCAACAAAGAGGGCGCAAATATGAAGCAGGTCCACGAGGTGCTGGGAGAGTCCTTCTACAAGTATCTCTCTGAACTGCCTGATTTGGTGCTGATTATGGATGAATCACACCATTACCGCGCGGAGCGCGGTGCCGCGGCACTGAACGATCTTCACCCGCTGCTAGGCTTGGAGCTGACGGCAACGCCGCTTGTCAATCAAGGTGCCAAGCAGGTGCCGTTCAAAAATGTGGTTTACGAATATCCGCTGTCTAAAGCCATTGAGGACGGCTACACCCGTACGCCCTATGCCGTAACGCGCAGCGACGTCGACTTCTTCAATTTTGGAGAAGAAGCGTTGGACAGGCTGATGCTGACGGACGGCATTAAGTGCCACGAAAAGGCTAAAGCAAAGCTCAAGGCGTATGCCGCCAACCACAGCACGCCGGAACATCCCGTCCGTGTTGTCAAGCCATTTATGCTGGTCGTCTGCAAGGATACCGATCACGCGCAGCAGGTCAGCGACTATATTCGCTCGGATGCGTTCCGCGACGGCGCCTACAAAAATAAGACAATCGTTGTACATTCCAAGCAGCGCGGCGCTGAGAGCGATGAGAATTTGCGCCGCCTGTTGGATGTGGAAGATGCCAACAACAACGTGGAGATTGTGATCCACGTCAATATGCTCAAGGAGGGCTGGGACGTCAACAACCTCTACACCATCGTTCCGCTTCGCACGGCAGCGTCTAAGATCCTGCGCGAACAGATGGTCGGTCGCGGTTTACGTCTCCCGTACGGCGAGCGCACCGGCGACAAGGATGTGGACGCTGTGATGCTGACGGCGCACGATAAATTTGCAGACATTTTGGAGGAAGCGAAAAAAGGCGACTCCATCTTCAAGGCTGGCAACGTCATCAAAGCGGAGGACATCGAGCCGGAAGAAGCGGAGGACGCCCAGCTTTCGCTTGACATTTCAGAGGACAAGACGCTCCGATCCGCCTATGAGCAGACGGGCATTCAGAAAACCGAGCAGACGGATGAGCTAATTAAAAAGGTCAATCAGAAGGTACAGGACAAGGTACAGCGCCATATCCGCGAGAACCATGCCGTAAAGCTGACCATGGAGCAGGCCACGCAGATTGCGGAAAGCGTTGGCGCGGAGCTTGCCGAGGACGCGGATTTGGGCGATGTTTTCAAGGACAACCGCGATCCGCTCCTTGCGTGGACACGGCAACAAGCGGAGGAAACGCACCGCACAGCAATCAGCAAGTTCATTCCCATCCCCCGCATTAAGGTAACGGACGCGGGCGTCGAAGAGTATATCTTTGTGGATTTCGATATCGACCTTTCCGAGTTCAATCATGTACCCGTAAAAAACGAGCTGCTAATTGTAAATCTCGAAAGCCAGGAGGACAGGAACCGGATCGAAGGCGACCATATCGATTTTGACGGATACAATCCAAAGAGAACCATTCTTGCGGAGTTGCGCGAGAAGCCGGAAATTGATTATGAACGATGCTCCGCTCTGCTGTTCAAGCTGATCACACAGGTCTGCGACCATTATGAGAGCAAGCATGGCGAGAATGGTATGCGGAACATCGTCATGATGTTCAAGCGTGACGTCGCCGGGAAAATCTACACGCAGATGATGCGACACTTCTATTGCAAGGAAGGCTTCCTCCAAGAAGAAGTTATCGAACCGAACGGCCTAAATTTGCCGCAGCACTACGAATACCAGTCGCGCGTGGGACTTTATGAAGAATACACGGGCGATATTCGCTCCGTTCTTTTCGACGGAGTAAAGAAAGGTGTATTTGCGTCCGTGAAGTTCCAGAGCCGCCCGGAGCTTCTGTTCGCGCGCATCATTGAGGGCGATACGGATGTGCAGAATTGGTTGCGGCCCGCGCTCAAGGAGTTCAACATCACCTACAATCGCGGGCAGAATTATCAGCCGGACTTCGTGGTCGAGACCGAAAAGATGATCTACATGGTCGAAGTCAAAGGAGAGGACAAGCTCAATGATCCTGACGTGCTCGCCAAGAAAGAACGCGGTATCGAATACTGCGCGGTCGTCTCACGCTGGGGCAAGGCCAACGGCTATAAGGAATGGCGCTATGTGTTTATCCCGTCCCAGCAGATACAGCCGTATTCGACGTTCGCGCAGCTGGCGGAGAGGTTTACAGTATAATAGAAATATATGCAATTATATCTTGATGCCGATGCCTATGAACGTGCGTGGTTTGGAGAGATTCTCTTAAAAACAGAAAGAAAAGAGGGAGAAATATGTACCTTACAATTAAGCAGCACGATGCTTTTCGCACTTTATTAATGGGATTTGAAATCCCATTTAGAAAATATATTGCTGATATCGTTATGACAGTTTATCAATCTGATGATGCTTTTGATGCTGCAATGCGGCTAAAAAATGCACAGCTTACACCAATCAGCCCGGATTACTTGAGAAACATATTGCCAAAAGCCTGTGCCAATAACACACTTAAAAGGACATATTCATTATTTCAAACAGCAACGTCGTCAACAAGCGAAATTGTTGCAGAAGACATTGACATTCCTATGGTTGGCGCACTTAATCTGGTGACTTTTTCTCTCACAGAGAGTTTTGGAAATCTATATTCGTTGTTTGGAACGTATAGTAAATACTGTGATCTTGCCGAAAAGTATCGCTATGCAAGAAACAAGTTAGATCACCCAGGCAGTCGCACATTAGAAGATGTGCATTTGATTCCAGTACTTTCGTTTGTGAAAGACATATGCCTTTTTCTTGATGATAATTGTTTCTTGCAAAAAACTCGAGAACAGCTTGTGGCCGAAATAACTGCATTACAGCAGAAAAGGACATCGATTCCTGTTCGAGTTCACAATTTCTATGATATGCCATACGGGGATTCTCGTATTGTATGCCGAGACGCCGAAGTACAAACACTCAAAAATTTCGTATATGGAAAACCAGAAAATCTTAGAAAACAACATTCTTGCTGTATTTATGGCTATGGCGGTGTCGGAAAGACTGCCCTTGTCCTTGAAACTCTAAAACAAATTGTAGGTGACCTTCAAGATGGTTCTATAGCAAGCGATTATTCTCCAAGCTATATTCTATTTTTCTCCGCCAAGAGGAGAAAATTGGCCTTAGCTTCTGAAACTGGACGTTTTATCGAACAACCGATGCGAAGCCACTTTGAAACAGCGGCTGAATTGATAGAATTAATTCTTTCGACCTTGAAACTCGATAGCCTCCGAAAATTTCACGAAGATGGATTGATTGTCGTAGACAATCTTGAGACGCTGTCTGCCGAAGAGCGTCAAAAGGTAAAGGCATTTGTTGAAACTCAAACTCCCTCTGAAATGCAGTTTATTCTTACATCAAGGAGTAGTGAAGAATACGAGATAAATTACAAGCTTGCCGGCTTTGATGAGAAGACCGGAAAAGAGTTTATAAATACCTACTGTGAGGAAAATTCTTTGAATTTGTCTTTGCCTGCTAGCGACGAAGGCGAATTGCTTGCTCTTGCAAAGGGGAATACTCTGGTTTTGGTGCTAAGCATGAGACGACTTAGCAGAAATCTTTCTACAGTGAATGCGTTGAAAGCTGAATTTAATTCTGGCAACGCATGGAAATCACTAAAAAGCACGCTTTCAAAAACTCCGTCGAACGCTTATGAAGTTGTTGCTGAATTCATGTATAAGGACACTTTTGAGCATATCGAAAAAACCTTTTCTGAAAATGCAGAACTCTTTTACAAGATTCTTAAGGTGTTTGCTGTAATTCAAAGCGACGGAACAGATATTAGTACGCTTTGTTTACTTACTCATGAATCCTATCCCAATATTGAAGCGGTTGTTGACATTCTTTGCTCTTTTCTTATCTTAGAGAAAAACGACGCTCAATATTCATTGAATGGATTTGCTGAAAAATATATAGTTGGCCGTTTTTTGCCGGATGCTGAAACATACGAACGCCTTTCACAAGAAATCCTTTTGCGGCGGCGGCAAGTTGAAGCATCGCTCGATAAACTTCACGATGATATCAGTAACAGATCAGCCCTTGCAAAAATAATAAAAGATTGGCTCATTATTACTGATGTTGATCAAATCACCGCCGCAGAAATGTATAATATGTATGGTGAAGTCAAAGTCGCCTGTAATCATTCCAACAAGTTCAAAGTTGAATCAACACTTGAAGAGTTTGCACATAAGAGTGATGAGGCAGAGCAATTAACCGCGCATCCCTTTATAAAGTATCAAAAGGCGCGAATTTTGCAGTTGATAGATCGATCAAATATATTGTCTCAGAAACATGAAGATACCATAAAAAAAGCATTTAACGATGCAGTGTACGCTATTAAGACCATAGAGCAATACGCTGGAATACAGCAGACGAAATCATATGCCTCTTTATTGTGGCTCTATGGACAGTATCTATCTGATACGAATGACATAGCAAATGCAATGCGTTATTTAGAAGAAAGCAAGACATCATTTGAGGAACAAGGCATTACTGATCAAGAGTACTATCAATGTGCTACTCGTTTGGGCCATATTTATCTAAAGTACTATTTGCAGGATCGTCCAAGCAGGGTTCCGTATTTGAGGAGAGCACGCATGATTAGCAGATTGTTGTCTGATAGTTGGGATGATCTCGGAAAAGCACGTGGCTATGCGGGGCAGTTGCGAACTCAGCTTAAATCGTATAGGGAATACTAATCGAACAAACCTATCTTGGAGTAATGATTCGCACTGCATATATGACCGAAAAAGGAGACATCCCATGCCTTACATTGCCATCAAAGGCTTCCCCAAGGACGACGAGACCATGCGCAAGGTCGCCGAGCGCATCAACGCCGCGCTGCTTGACCTCTGGGGCTGCCAGCAGGAGCACATCAACATCTCCTATGAGGCCGTGCCACCCGAGGAGTGGGACGATCGCATCGAGCGCGGCGAGATCGCGCGGAATCGGGACAAGATGCTGATGCTTGGCGGCAAGTGGATAAGCAGAGAGAAATCGCCCACCAATGCACATGCGATGCATATGCTTCAGGAGCAGATGAAGGGGCAGACCACCGCGGCGGGGCTTACGTTCGAAGATGACGTTGCCGAATGGATCACGCAGTCCCGCCGGGAGGAAAATGATGAATCGTCTGCAGGGCGAGCATAAGGAAAACACTGGACGCAGTGGTGTGACGCACGCCTGAGCTCCACCCCGTCACATCCCGCCGTCTAACGAAACGAACCGAACCGAGCCAAACAAAAAGCCTGACTCTTTCACCGGAGCGTACACTATGCACTTTGTCGATGCAAAAGGAATCCTCACCGCGAGCGGCGGGCGCTGCGGCATGAACATCTACCGCGGCTGCACGCACGGCTGCGTCTACTGCGACAGCAGGAGCCGCTGCTACCAGTTCACGCACCCGTTCGAGGACGTCGAGGTCAAACAGAACGCCCCCGCGCTTCTGGAAAAAGCCTTAAAATCCAAACGAAAAAAGTGCATGATCGGGACCGGCTCCATGTCCGATCCCTACATGCACTGCGAAGAAGAACTCAGACTCACGCGCAGGTGCCTCGAAATCATTCGGGACAACGGCTTCGGTCTGGCGATCCAGACGAAGTCCGACCGTATCCTACGCGACGTTGACCTGCTCGATGAGATCAATAAGACCGCCAAGTGCGTGGTGGAAATGACGCTCACGACCTACGACGACGCGCTGTGCGCAATCCTTGAGCCGAACGTCTGCAACACAAAGCGGCGGGTCGAGGTGCTGGAAACCATGCGACAGCGCGGCATCCCGACGGTCGTTTGGCTGACGCCCATCCTGCCGTTTATCAACGACACGGAGGAGAACGTCGCGGCGATTCTGAACGAGTGCGTCCGCGCGGGCGTGACGGGGATCGTCTGCTTTGACATGGGCCTGACGCTCCGCGAGGGCAGCCGGGAATACTTTTACGCGGCGTTGGACAAGCACTTTCCTGGGATGAAGGAACGCTATATCGAGCGGTACGGAAACGCCTATGAGCTGCCGAGCCCGCGCGCGAAGGAGCTTATGGAGATGTTTCGCGGCGTCTGTGCGGAGCACGGTATCCTCAGTGAGCCGGAGGACTGTTTCCGCTTTATGCAGGAGTTGCCGGAGCGATTCCCTCAGATAAGCTTTTTTGATTCATAACGATAAAGGAGGTCATCCCATGCCCTACATTGCCATCAAAGGCTTTCCCAAGGATGACGAGACCATCCGCGAGGTCGCGGAGCGCATCAACGAGGTGCTTCTCGACCTGTGGGGCTGCCGTCAGGAGCACATCAACATCTCCTATGAAGCCGTTCCGCCCGAGGAATGGGACGAGCGTATCGAGCACGGCGAGATCGCGCGGAACCGGGACAAGATGCTGATGCTCGGCGGCGAGTGGACAAGCACAGAGAAAACGCTCACGATCCTGCACCTCGACAACTGCCCCTACTGCCACAAGGCGCGCCGCGCGCTCGACGAGCTGCGCGAGGAGAATCCCGCCTACCGCGGCGTCGCGGTCGAGTGGATCGAGGAGGAGCGCGAGAGCGAGACGGCGGGCCGCTACACCGACTACTATTACGTCCCGACGATCTATGCCGGAGCGGACAAGCTCTACGAGGCGCATCCCGGCGACAACTACGAGAAGATCAAGGCAGAGGTGAAGCGCGCGCTGGACGCGGTGGTTTGATCGCTGCATCGGCGCGGAATCCTTACGGCGAACCGCAGCCGCTTCGTTACGAGTTTTGAGAAAACTGTTTTTGCAACTTTTAGAATCAAAAATCTCCGAAAATCAATGATTTTCGGAGATTTTTTGGAGCTGGTGGCCGGACTCGAACCGGCGACCTGCTGATTACGAATCAGCTGCTCTACCAACTGAGCTACACCAGCGAATATGAGGGGCGGCATTTCAGCCGGAACCTGTTTGTAAAAATGTTACCTTACGGACAGTCAGCGACCTGCTGATTACGAATCAGCTGCTCTACCAACTGAGCTACACCAGCACAGCTCCACAGCCGAAGAGTATATTAACACAACTCCTGCGGCGCGTCAATATTTTTTTCGCCTGTTCTGAAGGTTTTTTACGTCCCGCTGCCCGTTTTGCACGAGAGCGGGACTCTTTTCGGTTCAGTCGGTGAAATACCGGGGATAGGCCGCGCGAATTGCCTGCTCGTCAATCCGGTAACGATTGAGATGTCTGTCCATCTGCTCATGCGCCTTTGCGACGTCCCGTTGCTCGATGGCGTCGATGATCGCCTCATGGTCTTCGATGATCTTCGGATTCTTGACGCTGTTGAGTGCAAGGCTCCGCACGCGGTCAAAGTGGATCGCAATGCCCTGCATAAGCTGGTAGACCTGTGACTTCTGCGCGATTTCAAAGAGCAGCGCATGGAACTCGTTGTCCAGTGTCATCAGCGAGTCGGGATAGTAACTCTCCAGATAGAACGTTTGCAGCCTCACATTCTCCCGCAGCCGCGCGATGTCCTGCTCCGACGCCATCCGGCAATCCAGCTCCGCCACGGCACACTCCATGAGATTGCGCATGAACCGGGCCTCATCCACCAGCTTGTAGTCGATCAGCGCCACGGTGGTCTTTTTCTGCGGCTGGATCTCAACGATCTTCACCTTGCTCAGCTCAATAAGCGCCTCCCGCACAGGCGTGCGGCTCAGGCCCATCTCCGCGGCCAGCTCATTCTCGCTGATCTGGCTTCCCGGCTCCAGCTCCAGGTGGACAATGTTCTCCTTGATGGTGCGCAAAGCGTAATCCCGGCCCGTTTCCCGGGGCAGGCGTTCCAAAATGTGCATCCGATCTGCCTCCCAATATGTTCCCTGCCAGCATACAGGATTGCCGATGGGTTGTCAAGGACGCCGCTCTTACCCCACGCACTTCTGCGCCCACGCAGCGACTGCGCTCTCGCTGCCCTGCGCGGAGCTGCCGGAAACCGCGAGACCACGGCCGACGCTCGCGCCCTTACAGATCTTCTTGAGGTCGCTCTCACAATGGCCGAGGCCGCTGCCCTCATGGGTCATCAGCGGAAACACGTTTTTACCCATCCAGTCCAGCCTCTCCAACTGGCCCAGCATCGCGCAGGGGAACGTGCCCCACCAGCACGGACCGCAGACAAAGATATTGTCGTAATCCGCGATACTGTCAAGATACTCCTTGAGCTCGGGACGCTCGCCGCTGCGGGACTCCGCCTGCGCCTCCTGTGTGCAGGTCATATAGTCCGAAGAATACTCCTTGACCGTCTCAATCCGAAACGTGTCCGCGCCGACCGCGTTCTGAATGTACTCAACGCAGTATTCCGTGTTGCCCTTGGCAATGCTGCGGATGGCGCCGCCGAAGTAGTTTTCACCCCTGCGGGAATAGTAGATCACAAGGTTCTTCGTCATAGTTGTTTTCCTCCAAAAAAAGAAGAACAGATTGGTCTGATAAGATTTGCCGGAACTTTACCCTGCTATTTTATCAGTTTCTCCGTCAATGTAAATACAAAAATCAAGCGGCTCATTTGAGCCGCCCGATAGCGCACCATCTCGCCCCGCGCCATTTGCACATGGTGCCTTTTTCGACGGTTTTGCCGCCGATGTGCTCTCCGAACACCGCCGTTACAAACCACACGTTTGGGGGCAGGTGCTTTCCGATGCACCGGCTGTACTCTTTCGACGCAAGGTTGATGATGCAGTCGCTCTCCGCGCAGACGGTTTCCGCAAGGGAATCGTCCCAGAACTCGTAGAGGTCGCGGCAGCCGCCCACGGACAGCTCCATTTCCAGGCGGTATGGCGTCACGCCGTCAAAGGGCCGCAGCAGACCGTAGAACCCGGATATGTATTGTAGTCCTACACGGCGGCCACTTCAACAAACACTTTACCGCTTGCGGGCAAGGGGCGGATGGTGTAGAATAATGGCGTGATTTTGAGATTTGGCGCGAGCGCATCGCCCGCAGCCGACAGGTTGCTTACGGCAAGTTCTTCGATAAGAAAGCAGGGTTCATCAGTCTTGCATGCCGGTCTTGATTCTGCTCCCGCCTGAGGCGGTCTGGGGCTATGACGCCGTTGCCGCCGCCTACTCGGAATCGCCCGAGGACTCTGCGCAGCGCATTGCGGAGCAGATTTATAGGCGCCGGCCCTCCGCCGACGAAAAGGCGGTTTGGCGGATGGTTGGAAGACGGCGCTATAATTGATAACACAAAAAACCGGCTGGAAAGAAGGTCGTCATATGGGCTTTATCAGGATCACGGCGGAGAACATTGGCGCCGAGCACATCTGCTGCGCCATGTCAAACAAGCAGAGCGACAGGAAAAAAGATTGGCTCAGGGAACGCTTTGACGAAGGGCTGGTCTTCTACCGAAGCGAACAACGCGGAAAATGCTTTATCGAGTACATCCCCGCCGAAAACGCTTGGCATCCGCTGGACGCGGACGGGTATCTGCACATCGACTGCTTGTGGGTATCCGGCGTGCTCAAGGGTCACGGATACGCAAACGATCTTCTGAACGAATGCGTCAGGGACGCAAAGGCGCAGAAGAAAAAGGGGCTGTCCATCCTGTCCTCCGCCAAAAAGAAGGGCTTTCTCGCCGACCCCAAATTCCTCAAGCATAAGGGCTTCCGGGTTGCGGACGAAGTCGACTGCGGGATACAGCTCTGGTATCTGCCGTTGCGCGACAGTGAAGAACCCCCGCGCTTCAAGGACTGCGCAAAGCATCCGCAGGTCACGGAGGCTGGTTTCGTGCTCTATTATTCCGACCAGTGCCCCTATACCTACTACTGGGTGCCGCGCCTCGCCGAGGCGGCAAAGGCCCACGACGTCCCGCTGAAAATCGTCCATATCGACAGCCGCGAGGCGGCGCAGAACGCGCCGTCGCCGGTGACCAACTTCACGCTCTTCCGAGACGGTCGCTTCCTCACGCATGAGATCCAGTCCGAGAAGAAATTCCTTGCGCTCGCGGGAATTAAGGATACATCCGCCACATGAAATAAATGCGAACGACCCCACGTAAAACATGTCGTTGAAAAGGCGTCCCTTTTGGAACTCAATCGCGCACGCGGTTTATGATTTGCAAGATTTAATCCTGTTTATCGTACACCTCATTTGCTACGCTATGCCCAGAACAGCAAAGGAGGTAAGCGATATGCGCGGCTACTATTCTTCATTCGGGTACTGTGGACTCGTCGACGGGAGCTACAAGCTCTTCGCCACCGAAGAGGATTACAGGGATTACATGATGCAGCGATAAGAATCAGGGAGGGCATTGAGATGCTAGACTGTGTTTGTATCGCAGATATGCAGAGGAGATCGCCATGAAAAGCGGAAAGACGCCTGACCCCAATGTGATCCATCCGATCGCGGGTTATGATCGGGAAATCTATGTGAAACCGACGCTTCAGAATCCGAACATTCTGGTAGGCGACTTTACCTATATCGCGGATTCGGATTTTGAAAGCCACGTCACGCACTTTTATCCGTGGAGCCGGGATAAACTCATCATCGGAAAGTTTTGCCAGATCGCGGCGGGCGTCGAGTTCGTGATGAACGACGCCAACCACCAGATGAGCGCCGTTTCCACCTTCCCGTTCTATACGCTGGAGGGCTGGGACATGGAGCCGCCGGCTCCGTCGGACATGCCGTTCAAGGGCGATATGGTGATCGGCAATGATGTCTGGATTGGTCAGAACGCTGTGATTCTGCCCGGCGTCCACATCGGCGACGGCGCGATCATCGGCGCGAACAGCGTGGTCGGCTGCGACGTCGCACCGTATACCGTCGTGATCGGCAATCCGGCAAAAGAATTGCGGAAACGCTTTGATGCCGAGTTGATCGACCTGATGCTTCGTTTCAGATGGTGGGATAAAAGCATTGAGGAAATCAACCATTTGATTCCGCTTCTGACTTGCAGCGACTTAACAAAGGTCAAGGAAGAAATTGAGGCGAGGCTATGATCATCCTGCTCACGGGCGCCTCCCACACAGGGAAAACACTTCTGGCGCAGAGGCTGCTTGAAAAATACCACTATCCGTACCTGTCAATCGATCATCTGAAAATGGGACTGATCCGCAGCGGCAACACGCAATTTACGTCGGAGGATGATGAGGCGCTTACATGGCACCTGTGGCCGATCATCAGGGAAATCGTGAAGACTGCTGTTGAAAACGGGCAAAACCTCATTGTTGAGGGATGCTATATCCCGTTCAACTGGCGGCAGGATTTTGGCGATCGCTATTTGCCGTCCATCCGGTTTATCTGTCTCGCCATGAGCGAACGATACATAGAGGCTCATTTCGGCGAGATCATTGGACATGAGTCGGAAATAGAATCCAGACTGGTCGATTCAGATTGTACGCCAGACAGCCTGAAGGCAGACAACCAGAGCATCATCGACGGCTTTCAGCACGCCGGGGAACGGGTCGTACTGATCGATTCCGACTATGAGCAGACAATCAAATCTTGCATAAATCTTTGCCAATAATCCCTTTTTTAAGCGACCCTCAACGCGAGGGCCGCTCTTTTTTTGCGTTTCCCGCACGCCGACGCGCGTTGCCGCAGACAAGCGCGGCGGGTACTACCACACCGTGATCTATGTGATGGAAAACGGCGTGCGCAAGCCCGTCAGCCGCACCACCGGGCTGCCGGTGAACAACAACCTGCGCAAGGCGCAGTTCTACACGCAGCAGGAGGCGGAAAAACTCCCGGAGGCGGCACAGCGGCGCCTGACCGCGCTGTGGGCGTGCGAGCCGGACGCGCTGACCTTCCGGCAGGCGGCGGCGCTGGCGTCAGATTGCGGCGCAAGTCCATGCCGCCAAGCCGCTCCACATTGAGCGCGGCAATGGAATCGTTGCATTTCCAGAGCTTCTGAAGCGCTTCGGGCGTCATGGCGCGCAGCGCGGAGAGCAGCGCTTCGGTTTTGCCCAGAAACGGCGACAGCTCGCGCACCGGAAAGCTGTCCGTGTCGGTACGCATCTTCTTGGCGGGTGAGAGAATGATAATCATGGCAGTTCCCCCAGCGGCGGTTTTGAATTACCTTGCTTTCTTCGGCGCGGGCAGCTCATTGACACTTCTTTCATCCGGTAGTATGCTTTCTTCATACCTTGAGAGCGAAAGGAGCGCTCGTATGAGCAGGATTGCGATTTTCTTTCCGGGAATCGGTTATACCATGGACCGGCCTCTGCTTCATTTCAGCAGGAGGCTCGCGGCGGAGATGGACTATGAGATCAAACCGATCACCTATGGGGGCTTCCCACAGCAGGTACGCGGCGACCGTGGCAAGATGGAGGAGTGCTTCCGGCTTGCGCTGCGGCAGTCAGTGGAATTTCTCGGGGATGTTGACCTGACCGCATACGACGACATACTGTTCATCGGCAAAAGTGTCGGTACGATCGTGGCTGCCTGCCTCGCTTCACAAAGCGCCGCAAGAGAGCGTATCAGACTGGTATTGTATACGCCGCTGGAGGATACCTTCACGTTCCGATTGAGCGAGGCCATCGCCTTCACGGGCGGCAACGATCTCTGGGTCGGCGGCAAAGAAAGCAGGATCGCCGCCCTGTGTGCCGCGCGCAATATTCCATGCACCGTGATTCCGGATGCAAACCACTCGCTGGAAACCAACGATGTGCAAAAGGATATTGAAACGCTGCGGGAAGTGATGGAACGTACCCGTCAGTTTATCGTCAGGCGGATCGACAAAGCAATAGAATAGGCGTTTTATTCGGCTCAAATCGACTCGGTTCGGGCCGAATAAACTTTTTACAAGGGAAAATATCTATTTCCTTGACACACGCCAAAAAATGACCGCTAAGCGATTGGAGCTTGCCGTCTATGCTCAAACAAGTATTCTACCGATTTCTGTGTAAATCATGCCGTTCTTTCCACGCTCCGAGCGCATCAGCGATACCCGCTCCGCCGTCATGGACGCCTTCGGCACGGTGACGCCGGGGAGGCGGTCAAAGCTGGCCTTGCGCAGCAGCGTGATGTGCGGGGAAAAGCGCTTGCGGTCAAAGGGGATATCCGCCTCCGCCAGGGCGCGGCGCAGACGCTTGACGCAGGCCGTCAGCTCATCCTGCCGCGCAAGGCCGCACCAGTAGAGGTCGCCAAAGCTGCCGAAGCCCTCCAGCTGAATGGGGATCGGCGTAAAGGGAACTGTCCGCATCGCGTCCAGCACCCGGTCTGGGTCGCCGTACTCGCCGATGAAAGCCAGCGTCAGGTGCAGATTCTCGATTTTCGTATAGTTCCCGCTGACCCGCGCCGCGCGAAGGGTCGCCTGTATCCCGGTCAGCGCGTTCTTGATGGTATCGTCTAGCTGGATCGCGATAAAGAGCCTCATACGCCCTCCCATCAAAAATCGTACCGCGTGATGGAGCAGTTCTCCACCGCGAAGTCGGCAAATTCTTCATTGGTCATCTCGTGGAAATAGGACTCGACGATGCGCGCGATGCCGTTGTGCGCCACCAGAATGTAGGTTTTGTCCGGACGCGCCTTCAAGTCGTCCAGCAGATTGTATATGCGCTGCGCCACCTGAAGCATGGACTCGCCCGTGCCGTACAAAGTAAAAGTGTCCCATATGCACCCTATTTTCTGTATTGTTCATAGCACCATCCGGCAAGCCGTGTCAGCAGCTCGGCGGGCAGCTCCCTGTCGTAAGGCAGACGGATCGCGCCCTTGCTGGTCTCGTAACCTGAAAGCTCGTCCGCGAAAGCCACGATTGCCTCGTCGCCGGGATAGATGCCCAGATGCTTTTGGAACGCCGCAAAGTGGATGAGATTCTTGCCCTTCCAATAGGTGGGCATCGACCACGAAATGCGCTCCTCCGCCTCCGGCAGCGCGTCGCGCAGCACGGCGCGAACCTCGCGGAGCCTCGGCTGCACCGACTCGTCCTGCGCGGCGATATACTCATCGATGTTTTGCGGCTTCACGCAGTAGTGATCCTGTTGCTGCCGGCTGAACGTTCTGCCGCACTTGGGGCATTTCCACGCCATCGCCCCTACCTCTCGATCTCGCCGCGCCAGCTTCGGATGCCGCCGATGTTGGTCACATTCGTATAGCCCATGCTTTTCAGCGCGCCCACAGCGCTGCCGCTGCGGTTGCCCGAAAGGCAGTAGACGAACAGGGGCGTGTCCTTTTTCGGCACGCGCTTCGACGCCGCCGAAATCGCCGATAACGGCAGATTGACGCTCCCTGGAATGTGTCCGGCGGCGTACTCATCCGTCTCGCGCACGTCCAGCAGCACCGCGCCCGCCGTGGCCTTGCAGGTCTTGACGCCCTCGCCGATATCGCGGGGCTTCATCAAATCAAGCAGTCCCATCTCAGTTCTTCTCTTTCTCGATCATATCCGTCAAAATCCGGTACAGCTCCGGGTATTGCTTATTCATGCGGATCGGCTTGCCCGCCGCGTTCAGAAAGACGTGCTCGGAGGCCGCTTCGCACAGCAGCGTCCCGTCCGCGCTGGTCATGGCGTATTTGAGCCGCAGCCGCACGCCGCTGAACGACTCCGCCGTGATGGCAATGTCCACCGCGTCGGCGAAGGTGCAGCTGTGCCGAAAGCGGCACTCCACCGTCGTCACCGGCGAGAACACGCCCAGCGCTTCCAGGCGGTCATAGTCCCAGCCGATTTTGGAGAGCAGATCGACCCGCGCCTCCTCCATCCAACGGACGTAGTTGGAGTGGTGGGCGATACCCATTTTGTCGGTCTCATAATACTGCACCGTATGGCGGTAGGTATGTTTATTCATGGCTCTTTTGAGATGCCTCCCCGGTAAAAAACTCGTCGATCCGCCGCTCCGCGTTCCGCAGGATTGCTTCCACGTCCATGCCGTCCACGTCCAGAAGCTCCGCCGAGAAGCACGTCGTTTCGGGGATGCCGTAAAAGGTCTCCGCAAGGCTCTTCACGTAACCGTAGCCGTGGTTGGGCGGCAGGATCGGGCCGCCCGCCGTCATCACATAAAAGAGCCGCTCCCCGCGGCAATGGCTGACGGGGCGACCGTCCGCGCCGTAGGAAAACGTAACGCCGTTGACGGTGACGTGTTCAAAATAGGTCTTGACCGCCGCCGGAAAGCTCAAATCCCAGTAGGGCGCCGCCACGACGATCTGCTTCGCCGCCGCGAACTGCCGCGCGTAACGCAGCATCGGGTCGTCCGTTTCGCCCCGCGCCAGAAGCGCGTCCCGCCTGCCCAGCGTTTCCGCATCCAGTGGGCGCAGCGCCTCCCGCTGCAAATTCACCTCCGTCACCTGTCCGCCCAGACGGTCCAGCAGGCGGCGCGCCAGCCGAAGCGTCCGCGACTCCGGGCGCACACAGGCGTTGACCAATAAAATATCCGTCATAACTTCCCTCAAATCAAAATCCCGTTGCAGTGGTCGATCTCGTGCTGGATGATCTGTGCCGTCCAGCCTGTGAAGGTCTTGAGCCGCACCTGCATCGCCTCGTTCTGCCAGCGCACCTTGATCGAGCGGTAGCGCTTCGCCTTGCGCGTACCCGTCAACGACAGGCAGCCTTCTTCGGCGTCATAAGCGTCGTAGGCTTTGACGATCTCCGGGTTAAACATCAGCATATATTCGCCCTCGTTGTCAAAGGCGATGATGCGCTTGGCAACGCCGATCATATTCGCCGCCATGCCGACGCAGCCGTCCCTGTGGGCGGTCAGCGTGTCCAGTAAATCCCGCGCGACGTCCAAATCCTCCGCCGTGGCGGGCTCGGACTTCTGCGCGAGGAAAATCGGGTCTTTCATAATGGACCGTTCCATCGTCTTATTTTCCCTTCGTCAGATCGTAGCTGATTTCCAGCAGCTCCTTAATCGTCTCGTCCTCCGCCGTGCCGTCAAGGAGGAAACCAATCCACTGGCTCTTGTTCATGTGCCACGCGGGGATCACGCCGGGCTTGTCCAGATACGAGCCGCTGAGCAGCGGACCGCACTTCACGTCCATCACGCAGACAAGGCCGTCGCCCTCCAGGCCCAGCCGGTCGCGGCGCACGTCCATGGACACCGCGAACCACTTGCGGTTGCTTTGATGGCGCAGCACAAAACCCGTGGGGAACTTCTCCCAGAGGTATTCCGGCTCCGCGCCGTAGCGGTCCTGCGCGTATGCAAGCACTTCTTCTCTCGTCATGTCTGCGTGCCCTCCAATATCCACGCAATACCCTTGGCAAGCCGCAGCTCTGCGTCCTGAAAGTGGTTGCCCGGATTCCGTTCAAACGTTGTCTCGATGCCCTGCGCGGTGTAAGCGTCGCAAAGCTTGCGCGTGTTGTCCTCCACAAGGCGCATCACCGGATTTTTCGTCCGACTCTCCTTGTCGCCCAAGGAAAAGTATAGCCGCTCCGGTTTGCGGGCAAAAGCGTGGGAGGCGGCAAAGTCCAAAAAGCCCGGAAACCACAGCGAGCCGGAGGCGGAGATGACGCCCGAAAACGCCGTTGTCCGATAGGCGGCATAGGCCGCGCACAGCCCCGCCAGCGAATAGCCCGCGAGGATGCGGGGCGCGTCGGCCTCCGCCCTGACCGCCGGGACAATCTCGCTTTCCAGCGTTTGCAGAAACGCGTCCGCGCCGCCGCCGAAATCCTCCTCGCCTTTGAACACGCGCCGCGCCGCCCACGGCGACAGGTCGCGGTTCCAGTCGGCCACGGGCACCGTCACCAACGAAAACGGCCGCGCGGTCAGCTTCCGCGCCGCGTCCCAAACCCTTGCGCCGTCCTCGTCGCCGGTCAGCAGGAAGATGATCGGCGCGTCGGCGGCGTCCGACTTGCCGTCAAAGTAAAAAAGCGTACCCACGTCCATCACCTCGCGTTCTTTGGCGCGGGCAGTTCGTCAACCATTGCCGTCAGCACCGATGCCAGTAATTCCCTGTCGTCTGTCGACGCCATTTTTTAGCCCTTTCTCCGAATCGGGTGCCGGATGACCGTTTTCCACTTCTCCGGCGTCGCCTTGGGCATAAAGTCAAATGCCATGCCACGCCCCCTCATATTCCAGCAGTCTGCCGTAGTCGTTCCATTCGCCGAACATACGGCCCTGCTTTGTTTCCTCAATCAGGCGTTCCAGCCGTTTCCGGTAGCCCTCCGGATTGCTCCGCTTGTAAAAGGCAGTGTTGTACGCCCGCACCCGTTGGTAGAGCGGCGGAAAGGCGCGGAACTTCGTCCACACGCGAGCTTTTTTCAGCGCCGCTTCGATGTCCGGGTCAACGCGGAAGCTGCGCGGCCCCATGGCGGGCAGCACCGCGCGGCCCGCGTCGGTCATCAGACCCAGCGCCTCTAAACGGCGGACGCGCTCCTTGTTCAGTTCCGTCCAGACGCTGCCCTTTTTGCGCGGGGTGAAGCGCTGCATCGGTACGCCGTCGATGGGGCGCAGCGTGCTGTCGATCCAGCCGAAGCAAAGCGCCTCCTCCACCGCGTCCAGATACCAGAAGTGCTCGTCGTCCACCGGCCTCCCGCGCTTGAGCGCCACCCAGCACTCCGGCTCGGCTGCGCCGTTCGTGGCGAGCCACGCACGGAACGCGGCGCGGTTGTCGATGTTCAAAATGTTGCGGCAGTCCATGGATTCTCTTTTCACCGTTCACGCGCCGTTGAAAACAAGCGTGTCCACATCCATCAGCCCAAATACGCGAGAATCTCCTCGGCATTGGTGTCGGGCTTGACCCTCGGCATGACCTTTTCGATCACACCCTGCTCGTCGATGAGATAGGTCGAGCGCACCACGCCCATGCTGACCTTGCCGTAGTTTTTCTTCTCCTGCCAAACGCCGTAGGCTTCGATGGCCTGACGCTCCGGGTCGGAGAGCAGAATAAAGGGCAGGTCATATTTTTCGGCAAACTTCTGATGTGACGCGACGGAGTCCTTGCTGATGCCGATCACGACCACGTCCTTGCGCCGGAAGCCCTCATAGTTCTTCGCAAACGCGCAGGCCTGCCGGGAGCAGCCCGGCGTGTTGTCCCGCGGGTAGAAATACAGCACGACCTTTTTGCCCAGAAAATCGCTGAGGCTGACGGCGTTGCCGTCCTTGTCCGGCAGCGTAAACTGCGGCGCTTTTGTTCCGACTTCCAACATGGTGTGTGCCTCCTTTACAGATTCAAGGTTTCCCATCTTCAAGACAACGGAACTGGGTGTTCTCCCTAGTATTGAAGCGATATGCATTATCTCTGGATTTGTCTTGTGTATCTTGCCGAAAGGGATTTGACAATAGTAGTAAAAAGCCAGAATGGTCTCATCCTCCGACCACTTCTTTCCATACTTTACTTCCGCCATGCAAATCCCTCCACACGCTCAGTCGTATTGTTTCAGCTTATTCTCCCGCAGCATCTTCGCGTCCGCCGGGCAGAACTCATACCCCGCCGTTTCCGCCTGCGTGACCCATGCGACGGCATTGTGCTCCAGCGGCGCCAGCTTGCCGGAGGCGATCTCGGCGCTGAAAAAGTGCAGATGCACCACGCGGTCCGGGTGCTCCTGCACGGTGTCGTAGAACTCACCGTGTACCTTCAGCGTGACGCCCAGCTCTTCGAGGCACTCGCGGACGATGCACGCCTCCGCCGTTTCTCCCGGCTCGATTTTTCCGCCAGGGAACTCCCAGAGCAGACCGCAGTATTTCTCTCGCGGGCGCTGGCAGATCAGGAACTTGTCCCCTCGCCAGATGACCGCTGCCGTCACTTCCATCATTCGTTGCCTCGCCACGCTTTCAAAAGCACATTTTTCGTGCTAGTCCATACCACATCAATTTTAGTATATAACGCAACCCGATTTCCTACAAGCCTTTTTGTCGAAAACAGCCAAAAGACAGCGGCTAGAGTTTCGGCAGATTTTGGCCAACGCCAAAATCTGCCGAAGTTTTTTGCCTTACCGTCTCCTGCTCGTGGCGTCCACCCACGCGAGGAACTCCTCCGCGTCCAGCTTGCCCGCCAGGCACTGGTCACGCTTTTGCGCCGTCTCGTCCTTCCACCGCGTAAACTCGTCGTCCTCCATATAACCCATCTCCATGCGAGGAGCTTGCCGAGGTGAACCGCGCCATCCGCGCGGAGCGGAAGAAGTTGAAGCTGTGCGCGGAGATCGCGGGAGAAGCGCCGCAGATCGAGCGGGAGCTGGAGCGCGTCGAGGGCAAGAAGGCAAAGCAGTCCGAGCGGAAAAAGGAGCAGGGTCGGTTCTGACAATGTTGTCAGAAGTGCTCGCCGGGCAGGTTAGGTTAGGCGTATAGAGAAACGCGCGCCCGATACGTCGGACGCGCGTTATTTGTCGTTATTTTCCGCTTCGCGCTCAATGCGTTCGACAAGCTCATGTGGTGCAAGGTCGAATGCGTTCGCAATGCGCCAGATGGTCTCGAAGTTCGGTTGCTTTGTTCCGTTTTCGATCATGGCGATATGGCTGCGTGCCAAGCCTGCCAGACCGCTGAATACTTCCTGAGATAAATCTTTCTCCTGCCGGAGTTTGTAGATGGCTCGCGCAACGGCCATTCTATCAAAGTCTATCATCGCAGACACCTCTCGTAACAACAGTAAGGGCTAACTCCCTTAATTCTGTCTACGATAATAGACAAATTGGCAGTTTTGTGATATGATGACCGAAAACAGAACGAAAAGGTGACGGATATGGAACAACAAGACCTTTGCTGCGCGATCATCGGGCAACCGCCGATGCGCTTCCCGTGGGGCTTCGACGAGGAGGACTGCGGCTGCCAGGAGCTCAAGCTGGCGTTGGCGCAGAAAATCATGGAGCTGCGGCAGCAGGGCGTGACGCGCTTCGCCGTCGTCGCGGACTGCGGCGTCGGGCTGTACGCCGGGGAGTGCATCAACGCTCTGCGCCTGCACGACACCGAGCTGATGCTCTTTGTCGTAACTCCGCATGAGGAACAGGCGACCAAGTGGACGCCCGACCTGCGAAACCGCTATTTCAAGCTGTTGGAGGATTGCACCCTCATGGAGCTGGCAAGCCATCGCTGGACGCCGGAGTGCGAATACGACGCCTACCGCAAAATCATCGACTACGCCGATATGGTGCTTGCCGTCTACGATCCCGCAACCGCGCGCGGCGATGCCGTGGATCGGGCGATGGAGTATGCGAAAGACCGCCGGTTGACCCTGATGCTGCTTGCCCAACCCATGGGATAAACGCGCCCTTTCCGATTTCTGTCACAGTGATCTGCGCTCCGGCGAGCGGCACTCCGACAGTAATACTTTGTTCGAACTGTACGGTATTGCCATTGCCGAAAAAAGAATGTAAAATGTGCTCGAAACATTACGGAGGCGCGGAATATGAACGAGCAGAACGAAATGCAGCTTTTTGAGGATCAGCCAATCCGCACCGCGTGGGACGCGGAGAACGAGGAATGGCTGTTTTCCGTGGTGGACGTCGTGGGCGTGCTGACCGAGCAGCCGGACTATGACGGCGCGAGAAACTATTGGAAGGTATTAAAAAACCGATTGAACAAAGAGGGTAGTCAGTTGGTTACATCCTGTAACCAACTGAAAATGAAATCCCCCAAGGATGGCAAACGGTATTTGACCGACGTCGCCGACACGGAGCAGCTTCTGCGCATCATCCAGTCCATCCCGTCGCCCAAGGCAGAGCCGTTCAAGCTCTGGCTCGCGCAGGTGGGCCGCGAGCGCATCGAGGAGACCATCGACCCGGAGCAGGCCATCGACCACGCGCTCCTGGTCGGGCATGACCACGCGGCAGTACAAGGACCTCAAGCGGCTCAAAAAGGAGAACCTGCGCGACAACATGAGCGACACAGAACTGGTGCTCACGATGCTCGCCGAGGCGTCCACGCGGGACATCTCCCGCGCCGAGAAGCCGGAGGGGTTCACGGAGAGCAAGCGCGTGGCAAAGCGCGGCGGCAGCGTCGCCAGGGTCGCCCGCGAGGCATTGGAGGCGGAGACCGGGCAGAGCGTCGTCACCGCGCAGAACGCCGCGCAGATGGCGCCGTCGTCACGGAGCTGATCGAGGCGGTCGCCTCGGAGGATGAGGGAAAATAAATGACGCAAGGGGTATCGCTCCCAAACGGGCGACACCCCTTGCGCACTTTTACTTCTTTGCGGTTTCTTTTTTCAGTGCCTGATAGCCCCATTCAAAATAGGCGTGCGCGCTCTCGAACAGGAAAGCGTACGAAGACACCTCCATGATCAGCTCCTCGATGCTGAACGGGCGGTAGCCGTAGGAGCTCATCTCCCAGAGATACTTTTCGAGCTTGCCGGAGTCGGACCGCATCGCGTTCAGGAACTTCTTGGTATCTTTGTTGATGCGGCTCAGGCGCTTCAATTCCTCAAGCGCCTCGTCCGTCTGCCCGAGCTTGAAATGGAGGATCGAGAGCGGCAGGAGCGTCTGCGTTTCCTCCTCGGGGAATTTCTCCAGCACAGCCCTCGCCGGTTCTTCCTCCTCAAGCATCGCGTAGAGGTGCATCAAATCATAGCGGACGCCGAGATTGTCGTTTTCGCACAGCTCGAGCAGCTCCTCGCACTCCCGCGCCGCGCGGCGCAGCATACCGCACTCCGTCAGCGTCTGCATATAGAGATGTCGGAGGCGCATATAAGGCCGCGTTTCGATCACGCCCCAGAAGTCACCCTTGTACTCGGGCGCGAAATAGCCCTCCTTCATCATCTGGCGGTTGCCTTTTTCCAGCAGCCGCGACAGCTCCTCCATGAGCGCATAGGGATTCTTGGCGGTCAGCTCCGCCATCATCCGTCCCGCGTCCAGATTGTCCGGATCAAGCTCAAGCGCCTTATTCAAATGTTCTATCTGCTTCTTTTTGGAGTTTTCCTCCTCCGCGAGTTCCAGATAGTCGTCAGCTGTCTCCGGCTCAAAGTCCTCCCCGCCAAGGGAAAGCTGCGCGTTTTTCTCCCGCATGAACTGCTGGATCAGGTCGTTCATTTCCTCCTCGCTGGGGCCGTCCGGCCGCTGTGCTTTTAAGAACGCGTTCAATTCCTTCATGGTTTTTTCTGTTTGTCTGCTCATATCTTGCCTCCTCATCCAAACTTCCGTTATTTCAGCGTCTTGCCAATATCGTAACAGGAACAAATCTTTTGAACGGCTTCCGAGGCGATTGCCGCGTCGATGTGTTCCGAGCACCCGTCATGATCTCCTTCCGAACAGTGCCTGCATTTTCCCGTGCAAGCCATTGTCACGATAAACTCGATCTTTTTCAGGTTCTTCATGTATGGATTCATTCGATACCTCAAATTCAGTCCGTCGCCGGCGCTTCGTCAATCACCTCAATGATCGAGCCCGGACGCGGTTCCTCCGGCCCGCCGCGCTCGTCGTGCTCTCTGGAATCGCTGATCTCAACGAAACGGAGCTTCTCCCGGTCATAGTCCCAGTGCGGCACGTCGTACCAAAAGTTCATCAGCTTCACAGATTCCCGCACCTTCTCCTCCCACCGATCCGGCGGAAAGCCGTATTTCAGGTTGCGAAGGAAGCTCTCGAAACCGTGCAGCCGCGCGTCCTCTATCGCGTTGTAGTCGTAACGGCGGCGCTCCGTGTAAAACCATTGACCGTTCTCGGCATGATGCCTGTAATAGCGCCACGTTTTGCGCTCGGCGGGTTCTTGCTCCCTGACAAGAAGGCATACCTGCTCCAGCTGCCAGTATCGCAGCTCCTCCTCGTTCTCCGCCCGAAAGACGACCGTGTCCGCTCCGCCGCGTTCGCCCTCCGACATAACGCTCAGGCCGTCCAGATAAAACCCGCCGAACACATCCAGAGCTTCGCCGCGCACCTCCGGCGGCAGATGCGCTCTGATCCAATCCTCATATATCTTCACAACAGCACGCCTTTCACCGTTTCATTTCAAAACAGGGATATCTGTTCATTCTTTTCCGGCAGCTCGCGCAGCCAGGCAAAGCACCGCTCCGGGTCGTGCAGGACGCCGTGCGCCTCACAGAGCGCGTGGAATCGTGTCATGAGCCTGGCGCTGTTTTCGCTGACCGCCTCGTATGCGTTCCCATAGGTCTCCCGATAGCGCTCGCTCAGGCCGGGGAAGTGCCTGTCCAGCGCGCGGTAGTAGTATTCGCGGTTGCCGTCGCGCAGCGTCATACCGACGCCGAAGCAGATAATGCCGCGCACGCCCGCGTCAAGGCACCAGTCCATCAACTGCCCGAAGTTCTCGTCCATGTCCGTCAAAAACGGCAGAAACGGCGTCAGCCAGACCACCGTGGGGATTTTCCGCCGCTGGAACTCCTTCAAGACCTCATACCGGCGGCTGCTCGGGCAGACGTTTGGCTCCAAAATGCGGCTCAGAGCGTCGTCCGCCACAGTGAGCGTCATTTGCAGCACGCTTTTCGCCTTGCGGTGGATGCTCTCAAACAGGTCGACGTCCCGCAGCACACGGTCGGATTTCGTGATGACCGTCGCGCCGAAGCCGTAACGGTCGATCAGCTCAAGGCAGCGCCGCGTCAGGCATAGCTCTTCCTCGCAGGGCTGGTATGGGTCGCTCATGGAGCCGGTGCCGATCATGATCCGCTTGCGCTTGCTTCGCAAAACGGCCTCCAGCAGCTCCGGCGCGTTGCGTTTCACCTCGATATCCTCAAACGGGTGCGTAAACTGATAGCAGGTGCTTCGGCTGTCGCAGTAGACGCAGCCGTGCGCGCAGCCGCGATAGAGGTTCATCCCGCCGTAATTGTTCAGCAGCGATTTCGCTTCCACTTCGTGCATGATGATTTTCCGACCGTACCTTCCTTTTTCTTCGTCTCCGGCAGCTCGTCGACCATCGCCGTCAGCACCGCGCGCAGGCTTTCAGCGTCGTCCACGTCCGCGACCAGCATCTCCTTCGCGCCTTCATAGATCAGTTCTCCCCGATGTACGTAAAGCGCCGATATGTCTGCCCGTCGCGCTCCACCTTCTCGTTCCACATCGACGCGGGGCGCACCCAGACGCCGCGCTCGCCGTAGAGCGCGCGGTAGACGACCATCGGTTCCATCGTTTCAGAGTGCGTCGCAAGGTACAGCACCTCGTATTCGTTGCCCTTAAAATGGCGGTAGCGCCCCGGTCTGATCTCATCCGTGATCTTCAACTCCTCCGTCCCACAGCTTGCGCTTCGTCTGTTCATAGCCGCTGAGCCCCACCGGGAGCCTTCTCAAGTTCAGTCCGTCGCCGACGCCAGGAGCACGGCGAAGCGGCCTGTGCTTTTGTCGTACACGGTCAGGCACAGCGTGCCCCACCACTCATGTCCGTCGTCAAAATAGTCCGACCAGTCGGTCGTCCACCGGTAGACCTCGAGGCCGTCCGTCCCGTTCGGGAACAGGGCGGCGTTGACCCTATCGAAATCCGCGTCGGTATAGCGGCAGCCGTGGGGCGGGTGCAGAAACGCGCCCCGATAGTTCAGCTCATCCGCCTCGCGCGCCGGCGCGAACAGCTCCCCGGCGTCGATCTGCTTCCCGCGCGCCGCGATCACGTCATAGCTCCACTCCCCGCCGTCCGCGGAGAGCTTTCGGAACGCCTGCTTCAGCGCCAGCCGGTGCGCCTCGCAGCCCCGGCAGGACGAACGGCTGCCCGGAACGATGCAATACTCGACGTCGAGACGCGGGTATTCGGCAAGCAGCGCGTAAAATGGGTCGCCCGCGGGGGGCGTTTCCGCCTTCGCTTGTACGTTCCCGCCGCAAAACCGGTCATAGTCCGCCTCCGTGAGATGCCCGTTCACAAGCGCCATTCTTGCGTAGCGTTTGTATTCCACGTCGGTCAAGACGTAGTAATCGCTGGCCGAGCCGACTGCGCTGCCGAGGTTGTATTCCTCGTAGTATTCCAGAATATATTGGCTCTTGTCATCGCGGCCGACGACGGTGCAGCTCCGGTTTTCCTGATCGACTTTCACCGTGAACAGCTTTTCGTAGTCATAGTGCCTTGCGTCGAGCTTCTTTGCGTTGACGCTGTACTCTTTCCGCTCGCTCGCCGATATGCCGTGCTGCTTCAGCGTATCGCTGACGATGGCGTCGACCAGCGCTTTCCGGCTTTTGCACTCCGCCGGGATTGCCACGACGGTGTACCATTTCCCCGGATAGTCCCAGTGCTCCTGAAAATACGCCTCCACGGGCCACTTGTCGACGACCTCCCCGATCTCGGGATGCAGCTTTTGTATCCGCTCAAGCGCCTCAGCGTGGACGCCCTCCCGGAACTCCGCGGCGTATTGTAAGTCCTGTTCGCTGTGCTGCTCCATAGTGCCGACCTCCGGCCGCGATTTCTCCGCGCCGCCGCCTTCGTCCTCCTCCAGCAGTCCCCCGACCAGCTTCCAGATCGGCTCGCCGCGGTACAGCTCCGTCGACGTCTTCCTTGCGTAGCTTGAAAAGGTCGACTTCTCCGCGCCTTGCTCCAGCAGGAACGCGAAGATGCGCAGCAAGTCCTCGTCCTGCTCCCTTGAGGGCTTGAATTTTGGGTATTTGGGGTCGGGATACACGCAGCCTGCCTCAAACAAGATGCGCGATATGACGCCGTTGCCGTAGTAATCCGTCTTCTTCAGATCCGCGCCGTGCTCCGCCACCGCCTTGAGGAACGCGAACGCTTCATCGGCGTCTTCCTTGGTATGTACCCGATGATAGCCGCTCTCGTCCTCGTTCCGCTCGTATCGCCTCGCGTTGTAGACCGCGACTGCCGCCGCGTCGAAGAACGCCGGATGGGCCGCCGTTTTCCGTATCTCGGGCGGCTCGATAAAGTTGACGTCCGCGCCGTGCTCCAGGAGATACCACGCGATCTTCCGATGCCAGCCGGTCGTCAGCGTCGCCTGCAGCGGCGACATGCCCTTGGTGTCGTTGGGCTTCTTCGGCGCGATGGCGTTGACGCACGCGGGGTCGGCCTCCACGCAGGCGACGACCTGCTCTAAGCTGTTGTTTCGTATGGCTTCAAAGATTTTCATTTTCATCACGGTCTCCAGAGGATCAGATCGGTTTCGCTTCCCTCACCGTCTCCCGACCATTCGCCAAATCGCCTTTTCGTCGGCGGAGGCCCAGTGCTTTCGTATCTGCGCCGCGATGCGCCGCGCGGAGTCCTCGGGCGATTCTGAGTAGGCGGCGGTCACGGCGGCATAGCCCCAGACCGCCTCGGGCGGGAGCAGGAGCGAGACCGGCATCCCGTACTCGCCGCCGCGCTTGTTTTGCCGGCGTTTGAAGTCTACCACCACAAGGTAGAGCTGCATCTGGAGGTCGGTCACGACGCTGGGGAAGTTCTTCGCGCCCTCTTTGCCGAAGCCCGCGAGCTTTTTAAGCTCGGTGGAGAAGATGAGGTCGTCCTTCCAGCCGCCGTCACCGTCCGAAAAGACGTCCATGATCCGCTTGCTCCGCGCGTTCGCAAGGCCCTCCTCGTAGAGCGAGTCGAAGTCGTAGCCGTCGCGGCAGGCGTTGGCAAAGTACGGCAGCCATTCGAGGCTGATGAACCCCGCCTTCCTGCCGAAGAACTTGCCGTAGGCGACCTCACGGCTGCGCGCGATGAGCTCGCGCCATTCCCACGGGTCCTGCTCCCGGTCGCCCGTCCACCAAAAGTCGGGCGAGACGTGTTCCTCAACGGAGAAGCCCTTGATCTCGTTTCCAAAAAGCGGCAGGAAGCCGACCTCGTTGATCCAGTCCACCAGCTCGCGCCAGGTGCGGATGCGGTACGGGTCGTCCCACGCAAGCCCCCGCATGATCCATTCGCCGTTTTCCACGCTCATTGCTTGTCCTCACCGGTGCCGCTCAGGATGATTCCGCAGTCCTCGCACCATTCCTGAGCGACGCGCTTGTACTCCGCGTCGCGAAACTGATACCATTCCTGTTCTAGCCCCAATCGCCGAACCGCATCTTTGAAACGCCGAAACGCTCCGCGGCCGGAGATTGCCGAATGAAGCTCCGACGGATGATGCCTGTCGGCAAAGTCTGCCATCATGCCGTATTCGTCAATATCCCGGCGGCTGGGGAGTCGCTTGAAACCATGTTCATCCAAAGTGTCGGAGGCTTTCTCATATTCCTCCCGCGTCATACCGAAATCGTAGAGCCATGTGATCTCGTTGGTCACAAGGTCGTAGAAGGCTTCAGAGGCATCGTTCGTCATCTCCAGAGCCAGAATCACGTCGTCAAGCGTCATTTAAGCACCTCAATCTACATCGCTTTTGTGTCCGACAACTCCCGCATCGTTTGCTCATAATCGCCGTCGATCAGCGTCACCGGCAGGCCGTATCGCTCGCATCCTGCCCGCACCGCGCGATTGTCGCGCTTTAACCCCTCGA